>NZ_AP026678.1:642500-1285000 GCF_025998815.1 Ignavibacterium sp. | reverse complement strand
AGGGTGAAATTGAATGGATGAATGAATAAATGCCTAACTTAAGAAAGTTGAAATGAATGGTTGATTGAGTGAATGAAAATCTTATTCGGGATTTGAATTTTTGAACAAGATAAATTTGATTAAAGCAAACCAGCTTAAACCTAAAGACCAACCTGCAATAACATCGGTAACTGTATGACCACTTCCGGTTACTCTGGAAATTCCTACAATAATTACAATTGCAATTGCGCTGGTGAAATAAAAACTTTTCAATTTGATTGAATTAGCTGGCAATGAAAGAAAATATGCAATTGATGGATAAAGAACGGTTGAAATAAAAGTATGTCCGCTAGGAAAATTTGCAAGTGTTTCCGTGTAAAGTTCTTTGAATGTAACTGTTTCTCTTTCTGAATTTATATACTTCACTAGCACGATAAACATCAAAGAAATAATTACAGTGAAAGCAAACTTTACTGCATCATTTTTCCTATCTGAAACTAAGAGATAGAAAAAGAAAATTGTGCTGATAATAAAAACTATTTCTTTACTTCCGAATGAAGAAACATTTCCATTCAGATTCACAAACCATTCTGGTCCATATGAATGACTCCATTTGTTTGTGTAACCAAGCCAATTGTACAATAGTAATGAAACTTCAGCAGAGATTCCATCAAATACTCCAAATGAACTGAGCAAAAAGAAAAATATTCCTGTAACGAAAAAAATGATTAGGAGCTTTTGTTCTTTGCCGTATGCATTCAAAATTCGTCTTCCGGATTAATTATTTCTGATTGAAATTAAATTCTTCTTCTGAAACCCTCACCCATTACTTCGTGCACATTATGAATTGTAACGAATGCTTTCGGGTCAATCTTTTTTATTATTGAAAGGAGCTTGCCAAGTTCTTTCAAAGTAACAACTGTTACAATTACTTCACGATCAATGTTCCGATAAAGTCCTCGGGCTTTAATTGCCGTTGCACCACGACTTAAATCATTCATAATAGCTTGAGCAATTTCTTCATTCTTATCTGAAATTATATAAGCTGATCTTGCATAATCGAACCCATCAATTATAGCATCAACCAATCTGCTTGAAATAAATAAAAGAAACAGTGCATAGAAAGTTAAAGTAATTGCAGATCTTTCAACAGCTAATCCTTTCAGTTCAAGAACAAGTCCTGCGGTCATAATCACAAAAAAGTCAATCAGCATTATTGCCATTCCGGGTTTAATCCCAAATCTTTTTTGCATTATGGCAGCAACAATATCAGAACCTGCTGTTGTACCTTTAAATTTGAAAATAATGCCTAATCCAATTCCAAGAAAAGCAGCACCAAGCAGAATCAAAAACAAAAAATCATTTTGTTGAAGGTCTTTGATTGTTTGTGTATTCTGTAATCCTAAACCACCAATAAAAGGTACCTCACCTCTGAAGAAATCGATAAAAAATGAGTTTAATGTAAAACCATAAAATGTCCTTACGCCGAATTCTTTACCAAGCTCTTTGATTCCCCAGATATAAAGTGGAACATTAAGCACCCAAATCATTACACCAACAGGAATTTTATTTGAAGAAAGATAATGAATTGCCATTGATAGTCCGCTAACTCCACCGGGAACAACCTGTGCATCAACAAGAAAAACACCAATCCCAATTCCCATTATTGCAGCACCGATTGTGATTGCAATGTAATCAATAATAACATGCTCTTTGTAAAGTTTCTCTGTCATACTTTCTCCGGAATTTTAGTGTAAAAATAGAAAAGAATGGATTGTCAATTTGTGCTTTGGATAATTTCAAGTGTTTAAATCACTCGGTTAAAAAGATTTACTGAAAAAATGGATTGTTCTGCTTTTCGTAACTGAAAAAAGTATATCATTATTGTGATTTAAAAGTTAATTTGAAATAAAAATCATTTTGATTAAGATAGTAGTGAAAATTTCCCATCTTTATAAAGGGATAGCATGAAAACATTGATTATCATTTGTTGCTTCTCCATCCTTTCATACGCACAATACCTTAATGTTCGTGTTGATTCACCCACAAGCAATCAGCCAGAGGAAGTTTCAATTGCAATAAATCCGGTAAATCCAAATTATCTTTCAGCAGGAGCTAATATCAATCACTTTTTCAGATCTTCTGATGGAGGTTATAACTGGAGTACTTCATTTTTATCATCATCCTTTGGAGTTTGGGGTGATCCCGTTGTTGTTTATGATGAACTTGGATATTTGTATTACGGTCATCTTTCCAATCCACCTTTCCCGGGTTACTGGATTGATAGAATTGTTATTCAGCGATCAACTGATAATGGTCTAAGCTGGAATGATGGTGCAGGAATAGGTTTTCTGAGTCCTAAAAATCAGGATAAAGAATGGATTGCAGTTGATATGCACAGCAGTCAATTCAAAGGGAATGTTTATGTGTGTTGGACAGAATTTGATGATTATGGAAGTTCAAGTCCAAATGATTCATCAAGAATAAAATTTTCGCGCTCAACTGATAAAGGATTAACCTGGAGTAATGCAATAACAATAAGCGATCGAAGCGGAGATTGTATCGACAGCGACAACACTGTTGAAGGTGCAGTCCCTTGTGTTGGACCGAACGGTGAAATTTATGTTAGCTGGGCAGGACCACTTGGTTTGGTTTTCGATAAATCAACAGACGGAGGATTAACCTGGGGAACTGATATCTTCGTCAGCAATATCCCAGGTGGTTGGGACTTTGATGTATCCGGAATTTACCGTTGCAATGGCTTACCAATTACTGCTTGCGACACAAGTCAATCACAATATCGTGGTAACATTTATATAAACTGGTCTGATCAGAGAAACGGAACAAATAATACAGATGTCTTCTTTGTTAAATCAACTGACGGTGGAAATACCTGGTCATCACCTTTAAAGGTAAATGATGATAATACTAATCGTCATCAGTTTTTTACCTGGATGACAATTGATCAAACAACAGGAGCCATCTACATTGTTTTTTATGACAGAAGAAATACATCTGGCAATGCTACAGATGTTTATGTTGCCCGCTCAACTAACGGAGGTGAAACATTTACTAACTTTAAGGTAAGTGAATCTTCATTTATTCCATCATCAAATATTTTCTTCGGCGATTATACAAACATTGCTGCATTTAATAAAAAAGTTTATCCGATTTGGATGAGGTTGGATGGTTCTGCACTTAGTGTTTGGACTGCTATTATTAACGACTCACTTGTTTTCGTTCCTGTTGAACTTGAAAGTTTCACCGCTTCAAAACTCGATGATAAAAAAGTTCTTTTATCCTGGCAGACAGCAAGCGAAATAAATAACAGGGGATTCGAGGTTCAGCGAAAATTTCATAATTCTGATTATGTAACAATAGGATTTGTTGATGGAAAAGGAACAACTTCTGAAAAACAATATTATAACTTTACAGATACACCATTTGAGGATGGAGTATATTCTTACAGATTAAAACAAATTGACTATGATGGAAAATTTCAGTTCTCAAATGAAGTTGAAATAAACCTTCAGACTGTTAGTTTTCTTTTTCTCGAACAGAATTATCCAAATCCTTTTAATAACAGAACTGTACTAAGATTCGCAACAGCAGATACCAGATGGATTACTTTGAAGTTGTATGATATGCTTGGCAGGGAAGTTTTAACTTTTGTCAATGAAATTTTAGAACCAGGTATATACGAGAGAGAAATTAATTTTAGTGAGTATAGTTTCCCAACAGGAATGTATTTTTATGAACTTAACGACGGCAGATCAACTATTGTAAAAAAGCTGATTTACATGAAATGAAAAATTTTTTAACAATTGCTGTACTAATTTTAATTTTTTCTCTTTTATCCTGCGATCACGGTATTTCTCCTTTAGCTGAACAACCCGAAGTCTCCGGATTTGAGGGAACAATTTACTTTGTTAGTCCCTGGCCTGATAGCATCAAAAGAACTTATTTGGTTGTATTTAAAAATCCTTTACTTCAACCATCAGATTTTGTAATTACTAATCTGAAATATCTCAGCAACGAAATTCCATTCGGAGTGCAATCTTACAAATTCAGTTCACTTGATAGTGCGATTATTCCTGTTTCACCGGGTCCTTTTGAACCAGGTGAATATGCTTATGTTGCAGTTGCACACCAAACTACTGATGAATTATCGCTTGCAAGAAAAGACTGGTTTGTCTCGGGTATCTATTATACAAACAATGATACAACAAAGCCCGGAGTTCTTGTTATTGAGGAAAATAAAATTACAAGAAATGTAAACATAAGAGTAGATTTCAATAAACTTCCACCACAACCACCAGGCGGATAATAGAAATTATGAGCACAATCTTTTTAACATTCTTAATAATTTTTTCGTTTATAAGTTATTCACAATCATTCGAACTAACCGGGCGAATAACCGATCCGGAGTTTACTCCGATTCCCGGAGTTAATGTCTATCTTCTGAATACATCTTTTGGTGATGCGACTAACGAAAAGGGATATTTTCAAATTAAAAATGTTCCTGCCGGAAACTACGAATTAGAAATTTCTGCAATTGGTTACGCTAAAAAGCGACAGAAAATTTTCATCAACAAAAATATGAATATTGATTTTATACTTATTCCGGAAGCAATAAAAACAGATGAGATAATTGTTACTGCCGGAAAGTATGAACAAAAAAAATCCGAGCTTCCGGTAAGCACAGAAATTATTTACGGAACTAAACTTATCGAAAGAAATTTTCGCAATCTTGAATCAGCAATGCGTTTTGTTCCTGGTGTTAATATGACTGAAGACCAGATAAGCATTCGTGGCTCGAGTGGTTATAGTCGTGGTGCTGGTGCAAGAGCATTAGTTACAATTGATGGACTTCCTTTTTATACCGGCGACACTGGCGAAATAGTTTGGGAAATGATTCCAACAACTGAAATTCAAAGAGTTGAAATAGTAAAAGGCGCTGCCAGTTCTCTTTATGGTTCGTCAGCTATTGGTGGTGTTGTAAGTGCCATCACAAGAGAGATTTCAGCTTTTCCAAGAACAATGGTAAATGCTTATTATGGATTTTATGATAAACCATTCTATCAGGAATGGAATTGGTCAGATGAATTCAGACCATTTAATGGAGTTACAGTTTCTCATTCAAACTCATTTAATAATTTCGGATTAAATTTATCTTTAACGCGACTTGAAGATTTAAGTTATCGTCGGGATGATTTTTCAAAAAAGTATATTGGCTTTTTGAAAATGCAATATGTATTCAGTCCAAAATCATCATTGATGTTTTTAGCTAACTCATTCAATAAAAGAGCGGGAAATTTTCTTTACTGGAAAGATTCGAGAAATGCATTGATTAATTCTGATTTTGTTTCTGCAAACCGTATAGAAACAAACAGGTACTTACTTGGATTAGTTTATAAAAATCTTCTGAGTGATGAAACGATTTTGTTTATAAAAGGAAGTTATTACAGAAATAATTTTTCTGATAACTCAGTACCATCAAATATTTCGAATTCACATTTATACAGATTTGAAACTCAGGTTACTTCGGGTTTAAATAAAAATATTATTCTTACATCAGGCGCTGAAGTCATTCCATCAAAAGTAAACTCAAGTTTATTTGGAAATCCTGATGCAATAAGTGCTGGTTTATATTCTGTAGCAGACATTAATTTCGATTTCCCACTCATTGTTTCTTTGGGATTAAGATATGATTACGGTAAACTTGATTCGTTAGAATCTTCCGGTTCGCTTTCACCTAAAATTGGTTTTAACTATAAGTTATATGAAAATCTTATTTTCAGATCTTCACTCGGTACAGGTTTCAGAAATCCAACTCTTGCTGAAGCTTTTACTTCAACATCAACAAGTGGAATAACAGTTAAGCCAAATCCTGATATCAAACCTGAAAGAAATTTAACTATTGAATTTGGAGTAAACTATTCCTATCAAACTATATTCGAAATTGATTTTGCTGTATTCCAAAATGAATATTACAAAATGATTGAAGCAAGCGTTGATCCATCCGATGGTTTGATATTTTTTAACAATCTTCTGAGAGCAAGAATACAAGGTTTTGAAATCGGTTCAACTATAAACATCATTCCAGGAATTCTTAAATCAAATTTGGCTTACACTTTTTTGAATTCAAAAGATGTTGAAGAAGGAAAACCATTGAAGTACAGACCAAAGCATAGTTTCACTGGCTCTGTGGAATTTACAAACTGGCATTTTGGATTGGGAATTTTTTTCAGATATCAAAGCAGAGTTGAAGAGATTGATAATGAACTTATTGATTTGGGAATTGTTCGCGACGGTCAATTGCGGGTTTCCATTTATCAGACGGATGTCAGTTTAAGTTATGATTTAATATCATTTGGATTGCCTGCAACGGTTTATTTTAATGCTAAAAATATTTTTAATTATAATTATGTTGAGCTGGTTGGTAACCTTAAACCGATTAGAAATTTTTCATTCGGATTTAATTTAATCTTATAATAATTTTAAGTAAGTAGGTTTTAATCCGATTAAAATATCCCAACATCACGAGGTAAGCTTATGAAAAGATTTTTATTGACAATTTTTTTACTAATTAGTACTTCAGTTTTTCCTCAGCAAGCGAGTGATTATTTCCCATCAGCAACCGGCTATTTGTGGAATTATCAGGTAACACCATTGGATTCACTAAATAATCCTCTTACAAATCTTACTTTCTTCAGACAGGACTCTTTTGCTCTTGTTCAATCATATCAGGGCAGAACTGCCAATATTGTTCTTTCCAAAGAAGGACCTTTGCAAACAATTCTTTTGCAGTCATACACAGATTCTATTTTCTATAGCTTTCAGGGAACAGATGGTTATGAGTATTTCAGTGTTTCGGGTATTGAAACTTTCCTGAATCAATTAGATTCACTTGGATTAGATCCTAATTTTAACTTTCTGAATTTTTTCAGATCACTCCAGGACTGGTATTCTGTTTACAGATTCGCCGCTAACACTGGAACAAGATATACGCTTCTTCAAAAAGACACATTAATTTCAACATACAATATCAGATTTAAATATTCTGCCGTAAGAAATAATGATCAAACCATAAACACAGTCTTAGGCACATTCGATTGTAAAAAGTTTACAACGCAATGGGAGTTCTCTTATTTGTTAGGACCAATTCCTATTCCGTTATTTTCGATAGAAGATACAAACTGGATTGCACCAGGCAATTGGTTAGTGAAAGCATATCAACCATCAAAAGGAGTTGATTTATCTCTGCTCGGAATTCCACCTTTCTATATTCCCGGAAGAACAATTGATGTAATTGATCAAATAGTTGGTGTGGATGATGAATCATTAGTAGTAAATGAATTTAAACTTTACCAGAATTATCCAAACCCATTTAACCCAAGCACAAAAATCAGTTGGCAGTCGCCAGTAGGCGCTCATCAAACATTAAAGGTTTATGATGTTCTTGGAAATGAAATTGTCACATTAGTGAATGAATACAGAGATGCAGGAAGATATGAAGTTGAATTTCCTAATGTAGAGACAAGGCATGCCTCGTCTTTACCAAGTGGAGTTTATTTTTACAAACTGCAGGTTGGCAACTTTGTCGAAACAAAGAAAATGATACTGATAAAATAAATTATAAACGAAGTAAATATGAAAATATTTATAATTAAGCTAATATTAGCCGGACTTTTATTCCTTATTATTAATTCTTGTTCAGATAATATTGTTAATGAACCCAGAGAATCTTCCGGAGTTTTGGGAATGGTTGTTGATACCGCTGGTAAACCAATCCCAGATGTAAAAATCTACTGCTTATACTGGTATGATTACTATCCTATCTATCCAAACCTGAATAAAGAAAATTTCAAATTTTTTACTCCTGGTTCATTTGATTTTGAACTGAAGCAAAATTTCCCAAATCCCGTTCAGAATTCAACATTTATAAGATTTTCATTACCATATGATTGTGATATTACATTAACTATTAAAAATAAAATTTCCGGTCAAATTGTTTATAGCTTGAATGGAACTTATGCCTATGGATTATATCAACAATACCTTGGTGATATTGTAAGTAACCAGCAGTTGGAAAATGGTAATTATATCATAACTCTCACTGCCAAAGGAAGTTTAGGTCAGGAATTAGTTGCAGAGAAAAATTTATTTGTAGTAAGTATCTTTGGGCAGCCGAATGCAATAACCGAAAGAAATGGTTCCTACTTTTTTGATTACCAAAAAGCTTTTATTAATGATACAGTTTTCATAACATATGTCGAAGATGATCCTTTCCCAAAGCAAATTAATAACAGAGTGTATTTGTATTTTATTAAGGAAGGATATTTCCCCTCGATTATTAGTGTAGACTTAATTTCAAATTTTCTTTTACGAAGAGATGTAATACTTTATAAGGAATAAGAAGATGAGAAATTTAATATTTTATTTTGTTCTATCTTTATTTATATCATCAACTTATTCCCAATCCAGTTGGAATTGGATTTCTCCTGAACCACCAAATAAAAGAGTGTATTCGTCGGTATTAGTTGATGGCAAAGCTTTCTTATGGTGTGAGGATAATTGTGTTATTAAACTTGATACTCGCTCTGAAAGCTTTGAAATAATGCCTGTTTATGCCAAACAAAATAATTCCTCGCTCGGCGATTTTACTGAACAGGGGATTGCCTTTATTGATTCTATGATTGGTTATATTACTGATATCTCTAAAGGAGAATTCAGAACCACAGATGGAGGGAAAAACTGGAGTATTAAATCGACTCCAGGTTCGACCAGCTATTTAGTTACCTTTGGTTCAAGAAACAGAGGTTGGAAATTAGGCCCAAATGGATTTTTCATTACTAATGATGCTGGTCTCAGTTGGACTTTGACTCCGAGTCCACCTTTTTTCGGTGGGTATGGTTATTTTTCAAAAATCTTTGCTTTGAATGAAAATCAAGTTTGGGTATTGCGAAGTTTTCACTTTAGCGGAGATGAGGGTTCTATTTATTATAGTTCAAATGCAGGTTATAACTGGCGAAAAATTAATACCGGTCTCAATTCAAGTGTCTCTCATCAGGTTCGATATACAGATATAAAAATTAATTCATCGGGAATTGGTTTTGCAATAGGAAATATTACGAAACCAGATAGTAATGTTGTTTTTAGCTTTATTCAAAGAACAACTGATATGGGAGTTACTTGGTCAATAGTCGAATTTCGAGATGGAATTTATAAAAATATTATATCTATTAGTGATAGTGAATGGATTTTCCTTGGACACAATCCTGGTATTTTTTCTACAGAAAATACTGTTATTCAGAGGAAAACTACCGACCTTGGGCATACTTGGAGTTACTCAGAACCATTAACAGATTTTCATAGTAATTCTTTTTTTTATTCTTCTTTATTTTCAGATGACAACCAAACAATTTACGTATTTGCAAGTTCGGGAATTTTCAAATCTGTGGATAAAGGTAATACTTATCAGAAAATAACCTCAGAAAGGGATATTTTTTTAAGTAATGTTGTTTTTGATTCTAAACCAATCAATGCTGATAGTCAATTAGGTGTTGCTTATAGTAAATGGTATGGCAAGAATTACTTGTTGACAACAAATGGAGGATATACCTGGCACAAAAAATCTCTCCCCAATGAATTTGGTTATATATGGAAAGTGGGAATTGCAGAGAATGTTATTTATATGATAATCGAACAAACCAAAATAATAAAGTCAACTGACTTTGGAGCAACCTGGATTCAGTTAACTCCACCGGTTTACTACACCGGACTACAGGCATTGAGTGTTTATAACAAAGATATCATTGCATTTGCAGCATATAAAAATTTAATTTCATCCACTGATGGTGGCAATTCTTGGATAAAAGGACCTTTATTATCAAATGTTTTCTTTACAAGCACTAACATTGTAAGTCCGGGAAATATATTTGGTGTAGGAATATATTTTACAAATTCTACCGAGCAGGGATTTCTACTTAATTCTTATGATTATGGACTCTCCTGGCACTTAATTGATTATGAAAGCAGAGTGGAAAAAATTCAGATGCTTAATGAAAGAACTGGTTATGCTTTATCAAAAAATAAATTACTTAAAACAACAAACTCAGGAAAATCCTGGAGACCAGTTCTGGACTCTTATGAAGATTTAATATTAGACAATTTTATTTTTTTAGATTCAGTTAAAGGAATTGTGAATGAAAAAGATAAATTTCATTCAACTACTAATGGTGGAGCTACTTGGGAAAGGGATTACCTGAGTATGCCAATTAGTACAATGACTGATATGACTTTTAATGCAAAGGGAGATTTATTCGTAATCGGTAAAGGATCTATGGTTATGATTCCGTTTGGCTCAGGACCAATACCAGGTTCAAAAGAAAATTATGATAATATAACCAATCTGGATTTCAATCTATTTCAGAATTATCCAAACCCATTCAACCCAAGCACAAAGATCAGTTGGCAGTCGCCAGTAGGCGGTCATCAAACATTAAAAGTTTATGATGTTCTTGGAAATGAAATTGTCACATTAGTGAATGAATACCGAGATGCGGGAATATATGAAGTTGAATTTCCTGATGTAGGGACGAGGCATGCCTCCTCTCTACCAAGTGGAGTTTATTTTTACAAACTGCAGGTTGGCAACTTTGTCGAAACAAAGAAAATGATTTTATTGCGATAGAGGAAAATAATATTGATTCAAGAAAATAGGTCAGGTAAATCCTGACCTATTTTTATATCTTGCATTTAACAATATGAATAGACTTAAAACAAAACTGGAAAAAATCTACTCTGAATATTCAAAGCTTGAAAATACTTCTGATCCGCTTCATTTAATTCATCAATTAAAAGATAAAAAAGATATTGAAGTATTTGCTTTTCTTGCTTCGGTTTTTGCTTATGGAAATATCAAACAAATCAATAAAGTATTGTCTGAATTCCTGAGAGCATCGGATAATAAACCTTATAGATTTGTTCGAACATTTTCACAAAAAAATAATTTCATTGTTAAGCATAGATTTTATTCTGAAAGTGATGTCCGGAATTTAATTTCTCTTCTGCAATTCATTCTGAAAGATTATGATTCACTCGGAAATTATTTCAAGCAATTTTATTCTGATGAACATTCCACTGTAAAAAAATCTGTTTCGGGATTTTCAAATTCATTATTAAGCATTTATGAGAATAATTTCGGTGAGGCAAGCCAGGGAATAAAATTTATGTTTCCAATTCCCGAAAAAGGAAGTGCCTGCAAAAGAATGAATTTGTTTTTGAGATGGATGGTAAGAAAAGATAATCTCGATTTTGGATTATGGGAATTTGTTCCTCCGAAAAAACTCATCATTCCTGTTGATACTCACATTGCAAAAATTTCACATCGGCTTGGTTTAACTGAAAGAAAAAATGTTACATGGAAAATGGCTGAGGAGATTACCAATAATCTTAGAAAATTTGATAAAGATGATCCGGTAAGATTTGATTATGCACTTTGCCATTTTGATATGATAAAAGAAAATTCTGATTATTCAATTAAAATCTGATTGGAAGATTATAGTTAAACTTGTTATTATTGCACAGTCGGAAAAAGGTTTATTATGTCAGAACAAAAATTTCCCATAAAATATTTCCTCATCTTTCTTGCAGTAATAATTGTAATCATTATTTCAGGATATGCGTTTTACAATTCTGCAAAAAAGGATATTGAGCACGAATGGAATCAACAGATAAGTTCAATCAAAGAATTAAAGCTTCAGCAAATAGAAAAGGAACAGTTTCAACGAATAAAGATAATTGAATCTTTCATTAAGAATACTGCAATCTCACAATTACTTTCAGAAATCATAACTAATTCTGCTGACACAACACAAATTCAAAAAGCAAACAGATGGATAAAGGAATTACAAACAAACTTTGCATTTGGTGATATTTATCTTCTTGATTCAAACGCTACAATTATTCTCACAACAGATCAGGAAAGAAAACTTCAGCGAAGTTTTTTAAGAGAAGAAATTAAAATTGTTGCAGGAAAAGATTCAGCAAGCGTTAGTAACCTTTATGTGAGAGATAACAGAAATTTACTTCAGGCAATTGTTCTTCCACTTAATCGAAGCAATTCGAGAATTGGTTATTTGTGGGCTGAAGTTTCATTCTTCGAATATTTCTATCCGATTTTATTTTACTCGCAAAAAGAATATGACAAAGCAGAATTTCTTCTAGTCAAGAAAAACGGGGATATAGGATTTCTTCTCAAAAATTTTATTGGTGATTCCAATCAGGATATTCAAACAATTCCACTTAAAGAGGAAGAAAGAAAAGCTTTTCAGGATGCAGCACTAAAGGAAGATGAAGTAAGAGAGCTTCAATTCGGCAATCAATCAATGTTTGTGTCAGTTCGATCTATTCCCGGCACAGATTGGTTCCTTGCTGCAAAAGTAGATGAAGGCACTGTTGTAAGTTCAGCTAAAAATATTGCAACAGCAATTATCATTGTTGTGATTTTATTAATCATTCTTGCTGCAGCACTCACTTATGCTGTTTGGAAACGCAGCACTCTGGATTACATTCAGAGAACATTAAAGTTAAGAAAAGAAAAAGATGAACTTTCCGAGCGTTACACTTCGCTTACTAAATATGCTAATGATGTGATAATTACGATAAACAAAGATGGAAAAATTCTGGAGGCAAACAGAAAAGCTTTTGAAATTTATGGCTACAATCACGCTGAATTAATTGGAAAAAACTTTATCGAATTAAGTAACAATCGTGAATTTGATCTTAAAAAAATTGAAGAAGCAAGAATTAATGATGAAGGTATTCTGTTTGAATCAACTCATCGTAAAAAAGATGGAAGTAATATTCCGGTTGAGATAAGTGCAAAGCATATTAATCAGGATGGCGAAAAAATAATTATTGCCATTATAAGAGATTTTACAGAGCGAAAGAAACTTGAATCTGAATTAATTCAGGCAAAAGAACATGCCGAAGAGATGAACCGGCTTAAAACATATTTTCTTGCAAACATCAGCCACGAACTTCGTACACCGATGAATGGAATTTTGGGATATGCAGAAATGCTCATGATGGATTTGAATGATCCAAAACTCCGTGAAATGGCTTCAATGATTTTCAAGAGCAGCAGAAGATTACACGATACTCTTGATTCGCTTATTGATTTATCCAAATTGGAATCTCAGGTACAGAAACTTGAGCTTGAGAATATAGAATTAGTTACAGTGCTTGAAGATATTAAAGCTTCATTTGAAGGTTTTGCAAAAGAAAAAGGATTATCATTAACATCGGAACATAAACATCCAAGAATATATTTCAGCACTGACCCAAGAATCTTTAACAAAATAATTTCGAACATTCTTAGCAATGCAATTAAGTATACTTCAAAAGGCGAAATCAAATTATTAACTGATTTCAGAGATGGAAAAATTATTATTAAAATTTCTGATACTGGAATCGGGATTTCTGCAGATAATCTCAGCAAAATCTTCGAACCATTCCGACAGGAGAGTGAAGGATTTAACCGAAAGTATGAAGGTACAGGAATAGGTTTAACGCTTACCAAAAAATTTGTTGAATTACTTGAAGGCAATCTTGATATTGATAGTGAAGTTGGCAAAGGAACAACTGTAACTATAACATTACCAGTAAGAGAAACTAAAGAAGTTTCCAAACCTAAGGTTGAACAAAAACCAGAAATCAAAGAACCGGTTAAACCTCAGCCAATTAAAGAAGAAAAGATTGAATTACATATCGAAAAGAAAGAAGAAAAAATTCTTCCCAAAGTATTATTGGTTGAAGATGATGAAGTTAATTCAAGACTGATTAAAATAATGCTCGAAGGAAATTTTGATATCACCTGGGCTTTTGATTCTTCAGAAGCATTGTCGTTAGTTAACAGTTTTTCTTATGATATAATTCTGATGGATATAAATCTTAAAGGTGAACTAAACGGAATTGAGACCACAAGAGAAATCAGGAAACTCGAGCAGTACAAAGAAATTCCCATAATTGCCGTAACAGCTTATGCTATGCACGATGAAAGAGAAAAAATACTAAACAGCGGATTTACGGGATACCTATCCAAACCTTTCAAGAAAGATGACCTTATTAGAACTCTCAATGATGTTCTGATAAAAAATATTTCCTGAAAAAGTCAAGAAATAAAGCTGTAATTATTGAGAAAAAAGAAAATTCCTTCTTAAATTTCGCAAGTTCTTTTTTACGAAAATCAATCCAAAATAAATTATTTGCTCAGTAATAGGAGAAAAAGTATGTCAGAGCAAAAACGATTTGTTCCTTTCGTCTCACCTGAAACCAATATGGCCGAATTTACTATCCGCGCACTTGTTATTGGTTTAATTATGTCAGTTGTTCTTGGAGCAGCAAATGCATATCTCGGATTAAAAGCAGGTATGACTATAGCTGCAACTTATCCTGCTGCTGTAATCGGAATGGCAGTTTTAAGAATCTTTAAAGGTTCAATTCTCGAAGAAAACTTTGCAAGAACAGTTGGTTCGATTGGCGAATCCGTTGCTGCCGGCGCAATCTTCACTATTCCAGCCTTTATGATTGCAGGAGTCTGGCAGGAATTCTGGTCTGTTCGTCATTATCTTGAAGCAACTGCAATAATGTTTGTTGGTGGTGTAGTCGGAATTTTGTTTGTTACAATACTCCGCAGAGTAATGGTTGAAGATCGTGAACTTCCATTTCCTGAATCTGTTGCAGCTTCAGAAATTCATAAAGCAGGAAGATCAGGCAAAAGCGGGGCAAAGTTTTTATTCTGGGCAATGGGTTTGGGTGCTTTAATTCAAATCCTTAAACAAGTTCAGTTCTTTGCTGCTTCCTGGGAAAAATTCATTTACTTCGCAAAACAAAAATTATCTTTCTCAGGTGGTGCTTCGGTTGAAGCAAGTGGTGGAGCATTATTAAGCACTCCTGGAGTAAGTCCTGCATATATGGGAGTTGGTTATATTATCGGACCAAACTTAGCTGCACTTAACTTTACCGGTGGATTACTTGCCTGGGGTTTATTCGTTCCTTTGCTTTTATATTTCTTAGGTCCGGAACTTCTTTCTTCATTGCAGGCAAATGGTGTTACCGAAGTTACTGATGAAACCTGGATTGGATTGGCAAATCAGGTGTGGCGTTCGATAGTCAGACCGATTGCAATTGGTGGAATGTTAATGTCTGCTGCTTATACTTTATACAGAATGAGAAAAAGTTTAGGTGCCGGATTAAGTCGTGCAATTGGTGATGTTAAAAAAGCTGCTGCAGGTTCTTCTCACGAAGAAGTCAGAACTGAAAAAGATATGCCTTTCAAATGGGTTTTCATCGGATTGATTCTTGCATCGGTTGCTACTTTTATAATTTATAATTACTTCTCGGGTGATGTTGTTGCAGCATTGGTTGCTACAATTGTTATGATTGTTGCAGGATTTTTCTTCGCTGCAGTTTCGGGTTACCTTGTTGGATTAATCGGTTCAAGTAACAACCCAATTTCCGGATTAACAATATCAACACTCATCGTAGCAGCAATTCTTATGGTTGCTCTGGGTGTTACAGGAATGCCGGGAATAGCTGCTGTACTTGGTGTTGCTGCAGTTATTTGTGTTGCTGCTGCAGTTGCAGGTGAAATGTTACAAGACCTTAAAGTTGGACATATTCTCGGTGGTACTCCGTGGAAGATGCAGGTTGGTGATTTATTCGGTATTCTTCTTTCAGCAGCAGTAATGTTTTTCCCATTGTTAATTCTTCATCAGGGAGATATTAACACTGGTGGAACCGGATTGGGAGGTAAAGCTTATCCTGCACCACAGGCAAGTTTAATGGCAATTCTTGCTAAAGGAATTGTTGGTGGTGATATGGCCTGGCCATTAATTATCGTTGGAATTTTAATGGCAATTGGATTTATTCTTCTGAAAGTTAAAAGCCCAATGTTGGTTTGTGTAGGAATGTATCTGCCACTCGAAACATCATTCGCAATTTTCATTGGTGGTTTGATTAAAGGTATCCTTGATAAAATTTCAGAAAAAAGAAAATTAAATGACGCTCAGAAAGCAAGAGTTGAAAACAATGGTGTTCTTCTTGCTTCCGGTCTTATTGCTGGTGAAGCATTGGTAGGATTATTATTCGCGTTCTTTGCAGTTGTTGAAATTCAGACTCCAAGAATTTTCGAAGCTCCTTCATTCTTGGTAAGCTTATTAGTTTTTGTAGTGGTAGGTTATGTCTTGATTTCAACTCCGTTAAAGAATGCAGGCAGACCTGATGAACCCGCACCTCCAAGTGCAATGGCTTAATTAATTTTTCAAACTGCAGAAGAGAATTAAGATTTTCTTCTGCAGTATTTTTCTATTTATTCGGATTATGTTCAAAAAAAATAAAAATCTTACTGAAGTTAATTACTTAGAACTCACACCGATAAGAAGTTATAATCATATTGAGGAGGAAGAAAATAAAGTTTCGGTTTTGGTTCCCAGATTTACAAATAAATTTTTAGTTAAGTATTTAGTACCAAGATTAAAATCTCCGGATATAAAAGTTAAACTTGATAAATTTGGTTCAGCAGCTTGGTTAAAAGCTGATGGAAACAAAAATGTTCAACAGATTTGTAATGAATTACTTTCTGAATTCGGAGAAGAGATAAATCCTGTAGTTGAACGTGTTACAAAATTTTATACTCAGTTATATCAATATCAATTCATAAGTTTCAAAGAACTAAAAGAAAGGAAATAAGTATGGGAGAAATATTAGGACATCTAAAACCCGCACTGGTTTGGAATCACTTCGAAGAAATCTGCAAATATCCTCGTCCTTCCAAAAAGGAAGAGAAGATTGCCCAATATGTTGTTTCTGTTGGTAAAAGACTTGGTCTTGAAGTAGAAAAAGATAAGTTTGGTAATATTCTGATTAGAAAACCTGCAACTCCCGGAATGGAAAACAGAAAAACTGTAACTCTTCAATCGCATATTGATATGGTTTGCGAAAAGAATCGTGATGTTGAACATGATTTTGATAACGATCCGATTCAACCATATATTGATGGCGATTGGGTAAAAGCAAAAGGAACTACACTTGGTGCTGATAATGGAATTGGTGTAGCTGCTGCTTTGGCAGTTCTTGAATCGAATGATTTGCAGCACGGACCAATTGAAGCATTGTTCACTCTTGATGAAGAAACCGGTTTAACCGGTGCTTCAAGTTTGAAAAAAGGTTGGTTGAAAGGTGATATACTCATTAACATGGATTCTGAAGAACTCGGCACTTTATATATCGGATGTGCTGGCGGAAAAAACACTCAGGCAAAGTTCAAATTTAAACCTGAAAAATCTCCTCGTAATTATGTTGCCTTTGAAGCTAAAGTTGCCGGATTAAAAGGTGGCCATTCAGGACTCGAAATTCATGTTGGAAGAGGAAATGCAATTAAGATTCTTAACAGATTATTGTGGACTTATTCACGAGATAAAAAATTAAGAATTGCTAAAATTGAAGGCGGGAATAAACACAATGCAATTCCTCGCGAAGCATTTGCAGTTATTCTTGTTCCAAAAGCTGATGAAAAGAAATTCAAAAAGTTTGTTGCGGAATACAATACGACAGTAAAAGATGAGTTCGCAACTGTTGAACCTGATTTATCAGTTTCAGTTGAAAAGCATCAAATGCCTGACAAAGTAATGGATGAAAAAACTCAGGCAAAACTTCTGAATGCTCTTTATGCTGTTCCTCACGGTGTAATCAAAATGTCTGCTGATATTCCGGAACTTGTAGAAACATCTACCAACCTTGCTACTATTGTAACCGACGGAAAATTTGTTAACATAGTTACTAGTCAACGAAGCTCTGTTGCATCAGAAATAAAAGACATAACAAATATGGTATCTGCGGTCTTTGAACTTGCTGGTGCTGAATTAAATTATGGCGATGGATATCCTGGCTGGAAACCTGATGTTCATTCTGAAATTCTTCAGGTATTTAAATCAACATTTGCAAATATGTATGGAAAAGAACCTGAAGTAAAAGCAATTCACGCTGGACTTGAATGCGGAATAATCAAAGAAAAATATCCGCAAATGGATATGATTTCTTTTGGACCTACAATGTTTGGTGTTCATTCACCTGATGAAAGATTACAGATTTCTACCGTACCTGAATTCTGGAATCAACTTGTAAATGTTTTGAAAAATATTCCGGTCAAATCATAAAAATAAATTGTTGTTAACAGGCGAAGCAGTTTAAATCTGCTTCGCTTTTATTTTTAAATTCGCACTAGACAAAAATTGAAGGTTAGTATATGAACCAAGTTTCTGTTTCTAAACCTGAACCAACTGCATTACTTCGCTGGACAGTTTTACTTCTGATAAGTCTGGGAATGTTTGGTAATTACTATATCTATGATAGTATTAGTCCGCTTGCTGATTTGCTGAAATCACAACTCGGATTTTCAGATTCCAATATTGGCTTGCTTAATGCGATATACTCTTTTCCAAACATAATAATGGTATTGATTGGCGGATTGATAATAGACCGAATCGGCACACGAACTTCAGTTCTGATTTTTACAACACTGATTATGCTCGGTTCTATTATCACTGCAATCACAGGAAATATTATTGTGATGTCAATCGGAAGATTAATTTTTGGTTTAGGTGCTGAATCAATGATTGTTGCAATCACTACTGTAATTGCAAGATGGTTCAAAGGTAAGGAATTATCATTTGCTTTCGGATTGAATTTAACCGTTGCACGACTTGGTTCATTTCTCGCGCTTAATTCTCCAACCTGGGGAAAATCATTGTATGAATTCTGGCAAACACCGCTTTGGGTTACTGTTGCTGCCGGTGTGTTTGCATTCTTAAGTATCATTGTGTACTTCTTCCTTGATGTTTATGCTTCAAAAAATTATGCGTTGGCTAGCGAAGGTGAGCAGGATAAAATTCTTCTTTCTGATATCCTAAGAATTCAGGAAAGCAAAAGATGGATGTATCTTGGATTAATTTTATTAGTAATAGTCATACTACTTTTCATTGCGCCGGAAAACTGGTCAATCTACTTAATTCTTTTTATTGTTTCTGCGCTTGCATTATTTCTTAAATCATCTTCATTCTCAAAATCATTCTGGTACATCACAGCGCTTTGCGTTACATTTTATTCAGCAATGTTTCCATTCCAGACTTTTGCAATTAAATTTTTTCAGGAAGCACACGGAACTAGCAGAGAAGTTGGTGGAAATCTCTCAAGTATTCTTACTCTTGCTGCAATGGTTTTCACTCCATTATTTGGTTTGCTGGCAGATAAAATCGGGAAGCGCTCTTTACTAATGATGTTCGGTTCTTTGTTGATTATTCCTGTTTATCTTATGATGGCATATAAAGTCGGAAGACCAGATATAATGACCGACAGTGATTTTATTCATATCAGTATAAAATTTTTTGACATTGATGCGATGATTCCAATCTATTTGATTTATCCGATGGCAATGATGGGAATAGCATTTTCGCTTGTTCCTGCTGTGATGTGGCCCTCTGTAGCTTTAATTGTTCCAAACGCAAAGCTTGGAACAGCTTATGGATTAATGACAATGATTCAGAATATTGGTTTGTTTGGATTTAATCTTTTGATTGGATTTGCAAATGATATTTCAGGTGCAAGTGCTGAGAATCCTGCAGGATACAATCTTGGAATGTGGATATTTTCAATATTAGGTTTTCTTGGATTGTTATTTGCATTCCTTTTAAGAAGAAGTGAACTTGGTTCCGGTGGACACGGTTTGGAAAATGGAATGCAAAAATCTTAGCAGATGATTATTTATTCGCTGGTTGATATTTCTTTAAGTTATTTGTTAATTTGTTACTGAAAATTTGTGAGTTGGCTATGTTTAAAAAAATTATAGTTATAGTGTCATTAACTTTTACATTCGTAAATGTAAATGCACAATCATTTGGCTTTGGTTGTCTTGGTTTGGTTGGAGGTTACGGAGGTTATAATTATCAACAATATCAACCCGGAATGCTTGAAACTTATGTTAATCAATTCAATGCAAATTCTGTAGCTTCGGGAGGAAAGCAGTTAGATAAATTTGGTAAAGCAGAAGGTTATAGATTAGGTCTGAATTTTTTCAGAGCAAAGTTTAGCGGATTCTTTATCACTGCAAAAGGTTACTATCAACAGTTGGCTGAATCTCACGAGGGGAGTTTAAATTCAAGAGCCGGAGTTTTTAATTATGATTATGATCTAAAATTAAAAAGCTGGGGAGTTGGACTTGATGTTGGTATTCCTATCTTCAACGGACTTCACTGGAAAATTTTAGATGGAGCTCTTTTAATTAACTCAGCACGTCTAACCGAAACAGTCAATTCATTTGCCGGCACTTCAGTGCAGAAATTTAATAATGACAAAACAGAACTTGGATACTCAGTCGGCTCTGGTTTTGTGGTTGAGGTGTTAAAAAACTATATCAGCATTGAAGGTATTGTTGCTTATAGTTATTTGAAGATTGATAAAATGAGTACAGATGAAAATTTTCAGTTCAAAGATTTAATTGATTCTCCCGATGCAAACGAACCATTTATAAAATCAGGCGGCTTTAATGCTGTGCTACAACTAAATGTTGGATTTCCGCTATAATCAAAAGGAAAAAAATGAAAAAGAAATTAACAAAACTTGATAGTGCTTGTGTTATAGCAATCAGGGATTGTATGGGCACTAAACCAGAAGAAAAAATTTTGGTAATTACAGATGAACAAAAGAGAGAAATCGGATTAGCACTTCACGAGAATGCAATCAGATTGGGTTATTATTCTTTGCTTGTGGAGATGAAATCCGGAAAAATAAATGGCGAAGAACCTCCTGCAGAAGTTGCAGAGTTAATGCAGAAGTTCGATGTGGTCTTTTGTCCGACTGCAAAATCACTTACTCATACAAACGCAAGAAGAACTGCTTCTGCCAAAGGTGTAAGAGTTGCAACATTTCCGGGAATTACTAAAGAAGTTATGATTCGCGGAATGAATGCAAACTATAAAAAAATAGCTGCACTCTCAATTAAGCTAAAGGAAATTCTTGAGAAGGGAAAATTTATCAGAGTTACTGCACCAGCCGGAACTGATATTTCATTTTCGATTGAAGGACGAACTGCTTATGCAAGCAAAGGATTATTTCATGCAAAAGGTGAAAGCGGAAATCTTCCAACAGGTGAAACATTTTTAGCTCCTGTTGAAGGAACTGCAAACGGAATTTTTGTAGTTGATGGTTCTATGGCAGGTTTGGGATTAATTAAAAATGCAAATATCAGAATTGAAGTTGAAAATGGTTATGCTACAAAAATATCAGGCGGAACTTTAGCAAGAAAACTAAAGCAACAACTTGATTCTGTTGGGAAAGATGCACGAAACATTGCGGAGTTCGGAATAGGTACTAATGATTCTGCAAAGCTTAGCGGAATTCTGCTTGAGGATGAAAAAGTTATGGGAACGATTCATATTGCTTTAGGAAATAATGTTTCTATGGGTGGAAGTGTAAATGTTCCTATTCATCTTGATGGTGTTGTTAAAAAACCAACTGTTTGGCTTGATGATAAATTGTTAATGAAAGATGGAAAGCTCCTGATAAAATGATAAATGCTTAGTCTTAAATGCTTAATTAAAATATAAATGATTTAATTCATTGAGCATTGAACATTTAAAAAAACCCTTTCTATTCGAAACAGCTTTTTTTATTTTTTACCAGAATATAAAATAAATTATTGGTTAAGTAATAAATGTCAATACTTCCTATTACAGTTTGCGGTGATAAAATACTTCGAAAGAAAGCTGCAAGAGTAAATGAAATTGATGATAAAATTATCAACATCATTGCTGATATGTTTGAAACAATGCGAAACGCAAACGGAATCGGATTAGCTGCAAATCAGATTGGAGTTAATCGTCAGATTTTTGTTGTTGATATTTCTCCTGTAGAAGGTTATGAAAAATATAAACCGCTGGCTTTGATAAATCCTAAAATAATTTCAAAGTCAGATGAAACATCTTCATTTGAAGAAGGTTGTTTAAGTATTCCTGATCTTCGTGCTGATATTATAAGACCGAAAGGTATTCAGATTTCATATCTTGATACCAATATGAAAGAGCATACAATTGAAGCTGATGATTTGTTAGCTCGTGTTATTCAACACGAGTTTGATCATCTGCAGGGAGTTTTGTTTATTGATTATCTTGATGACGAAAAGAAAAAAATATATAAAAGACATCTTGATAAAATCAGAAAAAGAAAACTTGAAGTTCAATATCCAATCAGCAATTCTTCCGATTACCTTTTAATTAAATAGGTGTGCGAATGAGAATTGTTTTTATGGGCACACCTGATTTTTCAATTCCTTCACTTAACGCAATTTATCAAAGCAAACACGATTTAATTGCCGTCGTAACTACTCCCGATAAAGAACGCGGCAGGGGACAGAAAGTTACATTCACACCGGTTAAACAATTTGCAGTTGAAAATAACATTCCCGTATTTCAACCTGAAAAACTGAAGGGTAACGACGAATTCGTTAATCAGATGAAAGAACTTCAACCTGATTTATTTGTTGTGGTTGCATTCAGGATTTTGCCGAAAGAGATTTTTGAAATTCCGAAATATGGCTCGTTCAATCTTCACGCATCATTGCTTCCGAAATATCGTGGTGCCGCACCGATTCAATGGGCAATTATAAAAGGAGAAACGGAAACCGGATTGACTACCTTTAAATTGGCTGAAAAAGTTGATACCGGAAATATCTATCTTCAGGTTAAAGTACCGGTTTATCCCGAAGACAATTTTGGAACACTGCACGACAGATTGAGTGAACTCGGTGCCGATGTTGTTATGAAAACTATCAGTTTAATTGAAAGTGGAAATTATCAGTTGCTTCCGCAGGATGATTCGCTTGCATCACCCGCACCAAAAATCACAAAAGAAATTTGTAAAATTGATTGGAACAAACCTGCCGAAGAAATTCACAATCTTGTTAGAGGTTTGTCACCATATCCTGCTGCATTCTTTGTTCACAATGAAAAAGTAATTAAAGTTTACAAGACCGAAGTTGTAAAAGAAATTAAGTTAGCACCAGCAGAGTTTCATCAAACAAAAAAAGAATTAATTGTAGGTTGCGGAAAAGATGCAATTAAAATTCTTGAAATCCAGCAGGAAGGGAAGAAGCGAATGAGCATTGAAGAGTTTTTAAGAGGGTTTAGGTTTGGATAATTGAAACTTAAATAAGCTGAGAAATTCAGAGATAATATCTATTGCGTAGAAAAAAATAATTTATTACAAGAAACTTCACTATTTATTTTTTTACTTTTTAACCTGTAATAAGAACCGATTTTCTTTATATAATTTTATCTTTTTTGCATTATGATTAAATATTTAAACCCTCGTAAGTAAAAATTAAACTTTCTTGCACGGTTGTGCCAAACGCTGGTATTAGAAGTTTGATTATGCCGAGTTACACAAATTATATCAACGGGCTCAAAATATTTTTCTAATCGTTGATATAAAAGAAATCCTGTAGGAGTAAATTTCTTTTTTATCCATTGGTCGCCTATGAGCCACGCTGTCACTTTTCTTGGCTTTAGTATTCGTTCAATTTCTTTTGCAACTTTTTCTAACTCATCAAAGAACTCTGTTTTCTCGCAAGATATTTTTCCAATACATCTTGGATCATCAGAATACTTTATATTATCGGAATAAGGTGGGTCAATGAAAACGAAATCAACGGAATTAGCTGCCAATGGAATATGTCTCGCATCGTTTTTTATTACATCTGGGCGAACAACATTCAAATCGTATCCAATAACTTTTCGGTTAAGTTCTTTTGCAACATCTATGGTCGTTCCACTTCCACACATTGGGTCTACTACCAAATCATTTTCTTTTGTGTATCGTTGTAATAAATTCCAAATTACAAATGCGGGAGTTACTCCATTGTATTTATTGTTACCGTGTGGTTTATTTCCATAATTTTGAGTTGGAAAATCCCAGAGAGTTGTTGATTCAAGAATAAGTTCTTTATTGTTCTTTCTCATTTAAAGATCATTGAATTATTTTTCTTAAATCTTCAATAAATTTGTCAAACATTTTAACCTTGTTACTTTCCTCTATATCTGTCTCACTCAAAACATAGCTTCCATCTAAATCCGTTTCAACTATTGCTCTACCTTTCTTTGCTGGTATTTTTGTTGTGAGCGTTCCGTCTTCGTCTGGTGTAACAAAATAAACTTTTATGTGCTGTGTAACTTTATCTGAAGCAAGTTTTATTTTCCAATAACCAGTTTGTGCAATTCTCTCTCTCAAAGTTACTTTACTTGAAAGCACTGCAATTATTTTACTGTCTTTCGGATTATAAATAACTATATCTACATCAGGGAGATGTGAGCCAAACTCTCCGTAATCAATAAGCAAGTTTCTTTTTACTTTTCCTAAAACTTCAGGTAAATTTTTTCCGTTAGTTCGTTCAAGTAGATTTCCATTTACTACTTCAAGTTCCAAACTTCTGACTTCATCTACGATTATGTATTCAATTAGTTTTTCAAGATTTTTACCTTTAAATGATCTCCAGGATTGTTCGTGATCATCTCCCTCAAAATCTTTCTGATGTTGAGCTTTTGCTTCTCGCAAAAGATTCGAAATGTGACGATATGCATCTTTCCCGAATTTCTCTTTTTTCTTTTCGTAAAGTATTATAAGGTCATTGATAGTCATAATTTCTCCATTATTAAAATATATTCTGTCGGATAAGCCAACTTTAAATTTTTATCTGTTGTTTTTACAAATTGTCCCGTTAACGTATCTCGCGTAGATGGAAGCATTTTTGAAGGAATTTCTCTATGAATTATATCGTGAGTTTTGAATCCAATATTCTCGAATTGTTCTTGAAAAACTTCTGCATTTAAAATTTTTACACCGTTAAATTCGGTGTTACCAATTACAATGCAAGATCTACCACCTTTTTTCAAAACTCTTTTCATTTCTAAAAATGTTTCTAGCATATCAGCAAAATAATTTTTTACCTCTCTGCCTTTTTTATTTTCTCCTAATTCTGAAACAATTTTTTCTGCAAGTGTACTTTTCAAATCAATTTTTCCTCTATCTCCTTTATAGGCACTACCAATAAATTTTCTCCTGAAATCTGACAACTCATTTAAATAACCAAACCACAAGGAAGGTAACTGATGTAAATCAGCGTACTCATAAGAAGTTACATAAGGTGGGCTTGTAACAATTAGTGTTGCTTTTTCATTTTCGCAAGGTAAATTTCTTGAGTCACTGCACTGTACAACTCTGTATTTGTCAATATTCTGTTTTATTAATGGATTTAAAATTTTGTCAAACTCATAATGCTTTTTCAACATTTTTTGTGATTGATTGAGAAACAAAGTAAGCGGTTCGTAAATTTTTTTATTTGGATCACGTGTGGGCTTAACACTTTTCTGCAACCAGATAGAACACGATTTTAGGATTTGAGCAAATGCGATTAGGAAAAAATCTCTGATATCTTTATTCTTTATTTCTAAAATCCTTGCAAAAATTATTGACAATTTTTCTTTTTGCTGGGGTAAAAACCAATAATCAATTCTTTCATTTTTTGGTAAAAGTTGTTCTGCATTTTTCAAGAAGTAATCAAAATTTCCATTTATTCTACTTTTTAAATCAAAATCAAGGTTAGTGAACTCTTGCAAAAGTTGTGAAATTTTAATTGGGGTTGTCTTAACTTTTGTGAGTAAACAGGCGATTTCGTTTATATCTGTTCCAATACTAATTCTGTTATTTAAAATGGATTCAACAATAGTCGTCCCACTACCCATAAAAGGGTCAATGACAATATCTCCCTCTTTGGAATTTTCTCGGATTAGGCGTGCCGCGAGTTGTGGAATAAATTTAGCAGGATATGTGTAGTACCCGTGTGTAATGTATGAAGTATCCTTGATAGTCATGTTTGAAAATGACCAAGAGTAATCAACGGGGATTTCTGAAAAAGATGCTAGTTCTAATATTTCCTTATTACTCATCTATTATTTCTATTTATTTTAAATTACAATTTTTTATTCCAAAACATGCACAACTTTTGGTAGCTTTTTAATAGCCCATAATTCAAAATTTTCTACAATTAGTATAGGTAAAAGTTATTGGTGTTTTTACTCAATTGCTTTTATTTACAACTCTAAATTAATAAAAGCTTATCTATAACTAAAGATTACTGAAGGAAATTAATTTTCATATTTTTAGAAATCCGGCAGGAAGGGAAGAAGCGAATGAGTATTGAAGAGTTTTTAAGAGGGTTCAGGTTTACTGAATAATGAAAGGACCGGAGTTCAAATTTCCGGAATGAAATAAAACATTGAGCTGAGTTTAATGTGAACTCCGATC
The DNA here is from genome assembly GCF_025998815.1 of Ignavibacterium sp. NCBI lineage: Bacteria > Pseudomonadati > Ignavibacteriota > Ignavibacteria > Ignavibacteriales > Ignavibacteriaceae > Ignavibacterium > Ignavibacterium sp. The sequence continues at coordinate 1,258,603 of NZ_AP026678.1, read as the reverse complement.
CTAAATAAAGTTAATTACTTACCTTAGTTGCTAATTCTTATTTGTACAAAATTTCCTTTTTATCACTCAACTTTGATTCTCCGCTGAAATTGTCATAAGCTTTTATTGCATAAAAATATTTTCCGCTGCCGTTTGAGAAATCTGTGTCAATGTAATTACGGACTTCAGAGGATTTTAATGTTTTGTATCTTGTTAAAGGTTGATTCTCGTATGCACGGTAAATTACAAAGTATACATCCTTCTTATCTTCGTAATTCCAGCTTAGATTTGCGGATTTTTTCCCCGAATCATAAGAGACATTAAAATTTTTAATGTCAGGTAAGATTCCAAGATAATATGGTCTTGCCTCCAGAATAAATGACAACTCCGATTTCAGGTTGCTGCTATCAACAGCAAACAGGCAGTATTGATATGTAATGTTTGCAGATACTTTATCATCAACATAAACAGAATCTTTTGGTTTAAGGACTGCAAGTGTGTCCCATTTTTCTTCACCATTTACACGCTTAAGGACGAAATGGTTTTTTACATCTTCGCTTTCGCTTGGAATAAATTTTAAGGTTACATCCTTCTCTGTAACGAGTGCATCGGTTAGTACAGGCGCAATCGGAGGTACAACATCCGGTCTGGGCACAGCAATTATTTCGGAAAGTTCAGATTCATTATATCTGTTATCTAGTGCTGTTGCTCTGTAATAAACATACTTTGTCATTGTTTGAAGGTCAACCGTATCGGTGAACTCAACTTTAAATCTGAGTTCAGACGAATCAGGATCAAAAGATTCAATGATTGATGAAAATTCATGATAAGGTGCATTTGCTTTGAGAATTCTGTAACCCATCAAATCAAATTCTTTATTCGGTTGTAATCTCAATGTAACAACTCCGTTTGAATCCATAAATGCTTCTTTCCATTTTGGCGGAGCAGGTGGAACTGTATCATTGAGTACAACATAGACCGGATAAGAAGAGTTAAAATTTCCTGCAGTATCGAATGCAAACACAGTGTAGAAGTTGTAATTATTTTTTGAAAATGTTGTATCAATAAATTCCCGGGTATCTTTTGACAATGGATTTTTATGAATGTAATTGTATTTACCATCAATAAGAGAATCGCGACCAACATAAAATCCCACCAAATCACTTGCAGGTGGATTTGCCATTTGCCAGGTGATTCTGACTTTATTTTCATCAATATGAGCTGGCTGAGGAACATAAGGTTGTTCCGGTGGAGTTCGATCCCTTCCCATCGCAGTTATTTCTCCAAGCAGAATTTCATCAGCAAATACAGTCATTGCATAAACACGATATGTATAAGGTTTGTAATTTATAATTGTTGTATCAATGAATGAATCTTTATTCAAACTATCTGACGGAGCGCTCTTTAAAGTAAGCAGGGGAGAGTCATTAAGTCTTTTAAAAGTTTTTTTATCCTCTGACCTTTCAACATTATATGTACTGAACTGAAAATCAGTGTCCCAGATGATTTCTATACTTCCGTCATTTTCATTTGCCTGAAGTTGTTGAAGTGCTCTCTTTGGATCGAACTTAGTATTTTTAATAGAAAAGTATGTTGTATCGAATGAGTATAGATTTGATTTATAATTGATATAAATTCTGTAAGAGTAAGTTTCATTTTCTTTCACATCACGATCAACATAAAAAAGTCCCAAACCTTCTGCTGCAGTTAAACTATTATTTGCAGCAATTAAAGAAAGTAACAACGCCCATTCCTGACTGCTTCTCTTTTCTTTAATCGATTTCAGAAAATCTTCATTCTCCTGTGGCAAGTTTAATTTTTCTTCATCATCTTTTTCACCAATACCAAGAGTAAAAGCTATTCCTTCATTATCAAGCGAAGAAACATCTTTTGGAGGTCGAGATTCAAAATATTCTTCCCATTTTTCATAAGGCCAGGGTTTTATTGGTTGTTCAGTTACTTTAGAGTATTTATCGGTATTTCCATTGGGAAGAACTTTTGCTTTCTCAATGATAAAACCATTTTCTTTTGCAAGACGCCATGCAATTGGATTTGTAACTGCCCATCGAAGATAAATTGAATCACCATAAGCACGTGCAGTTAATCCGATTTTAAGTTTTGTTGGCTCTTCGACACTCTGAGCAAAAGAAATATTAAAGAGTATTAGAATTGAAAAAGTAACTTTACAAATCTGATTTATTATTCTTCTGATGTTCATATTCATTTTCATTCTCCAACTTAGTTATTTGGATTAGCCGGTGGATTATTATTCTGAGCAGACAATAAAACATCCGTATTGAATGTAACTGACTTAATTTCATAAATGAAATTGTTGTATTTGTCTTTTGCCTTTTCCCAGCTATTAGTCGAAGTATTAAACTTCCACAAATCTGCTCTAACGGTAAATTTATATTTTGAATTATCATCCAGGTTTCTGAATATATTTCCCTGATACTGATTCGAGCCACGATTGATCCAGTATTCGTAAGCATTCATATAATTTCTTTGAGCCGAGCGCGTAATATTCTGTTGCACCTGATTATCAATCATCTGGTTTCCGGAACCAATTGTTACATACTTAATTAAGTCAGCAGTATATGTAACTTTAAATGTTTTTGTCTGGATATTTCCGTTTGATTGTAACTCAGGAACTTCAAACGGAGTCTCATCATAAGCTGTGTAAACATTTATTTTCTTTCCCGGATTAATTAAATCATTCGATTGAGGATCAACATTCAGAATCAAATCACCGATTTTATCTGTTGCATATTCCTGAGTAAATGTTTGTGTGTAAGAAGTTTGTTGAATATTATTGCAGGGACTTCCCCAATTAAGATCAACATTCCCGGACCAATTCAAACCAAAAACATTTACATGTACTGTTGCTTGTCCCTGAACCCACGATGGATTGATAAAACCTGCCTGAGTCCAGAAACCAACTTTAATCGATGCAAGATTTGCTATACAGGGATCAGGATCCCCCTTACCTTTACAACAAATAAGACATGGTCTTTTATTTTTTCGTGCAAGCTCAACTCTTGCATATCCATATAACCAGGCAGCTGCACTGCCGTTTGCATACCAATTATTAAAACCAATCGGATTACCATTACATCCGTTGTATTGTAGTAATGACAAATTAATTTCAAAACCACCACCACCACCGTATTTAAGATAAGGAGTTCTTCCTCCAACAGCCCAGGATAACCAACCCATTCCGAGTGATTTATCAACACTGAAGAACACTCCAGCGCCAAATGAGAATCCTCTTCCTGTTCCTGCCAGAGTTGGAATTTGTGTTGTTGGAGCAGTTAGATTTAAACCTACAGAAGCTAATCCATTCAAGGTTTGTGGTTGAAACCCTGTTCGAACAAACTGACCAATGTCATTTCCAAACATCAGATATTCCCAACTTGTAACTCCCAAAATTTTTACTTTATTTGTTTGTGAAGGTTTGCCTGCAAGGAAATACCATTTATTTGTTTTTCCGTTTATCATCAGAAGCAAGCTAACTTTATCGTTTGGATTTCCAATTCCATCAGTTCTGACAACAGGGTTATTTCTTGGATATTGAATAAAAGCATTTGCATTCATCAGGAAAAGTTTGTCTGGCGGAGTATATTCAATAGTAACATCTCCATAAACCGGTGCTTCATTCCGTTTGAGCAAATCAGCTTTTGCCCAAAAGTTCGTGACGAAACTTATTTTGTTTAATCCTCCACTGTTTGAAAATTGTGCGGATAAAGCTGCATCAAGATTAAATGTTTTTGGTTCAGGGTAAGTGCCCATAACAGCCATAACCTTAAAGCCAAAACCAATAGAATTATCAGGTGTGAATGTCGCACCACTTGTAGGTGTGTTTGAAACATTTCCGGCATTTTGAACTTCAGACGGAGTTGGCATTGATAAGTTGGAAACATTTATTCGCTGCCAAGCTGCAGCTCCAAATCCATAAAATGCAACACCTGGCAGAAAAACTATTCCATACTGTTTTGGTAAAATTGCTTTTGCTTCTACATACCAATAGCGATAGTAATTATTTCCATTGTTGTACTTGGTTGAACCGACTTTAAAAGAAGAGGACAATTCCATCTGTATGGAGTTAAAAGTTGCTTTAATATTTCCACCAAATCCATTTCCAAACGTAGGGTTTGTAAGTTCACTGAAGAATGCGATCTGACCTTTTACTTTTACCGCAGCCAGATTGACGTTTAGATTTATTGTATCAACGACTACGCCATTTAAGTTTGGTTGAAATTTTCCATTATTGTCCTTCGATACCGCGCCTAAAATAGATAGCTTGCTTGAACCGGAAAATTTCTCATTCAGATTGACATCAACTTTAAATGATAATGAACCATTCAACACTTCATTGCCTTGTGCCTGATGTTGTTCAAATTTAATATTCTTGATAGTAATAGGAATGTTGGCAAATGATTTTTGTGGACTCGCAAAACTCCACTGTCCTGCATTTATTTTTAGTTTGCCTTGTTGTTGTGTTCTGCTTTCATCATAATCAAGATTAAGATTCTGGAAATTAGTCTGAATATTTATTCTCTTTACATTAAACAAATCCAAATTGGCAATGTTAAATTGTCCGTTTAAGTTAATTACAAATTTGGGATTGCTGCTCAGCCACATATTGAATGTGGATGTGTTACTGATTGTTAATGAAGCATTGCCAAACAACTTTGCCTGTATTGCATTCTGTGGTTGCAAACTTACCTGCAATGAATTTGAATTCATTAAGTTAATTTTATAAAGCAATGCATTTTGCTGATTAGTTTGGGAAATTGGAAGAACGATTTTTCCTCTCACATAAGCATCGGTAACTGAACTGCACAATAAAACCAATTTAACAGAATCTACACTTGCAGACATTGATGATATTTTACCATTTGGAAATGTAAGAAGATTATTCGCTGAAATCGTTCCGGTTATTCCTTGTTTATTTATTATCAAATTGTTGATAGATATTTCAACGGGTTGATTTGAAGTGCTGAGAAAATTATTTGGCAAATTTACTTTTGCAGTTTTTACAAAAAATCCTTTAAAGTCCGGACCCTGCGTAGCATTTGCCGGATAGTTGGCAGGAAAAACTATAGATTGTGGATTCAAGCTAACTGAATTGTCAAACCACATTTCATTTATTTCCAGCTCGACACCTGATGTACCAACAATCGAACATTTATTCAAAGAAGTTTGAACAATTAAATCATCCCAATGTTCAATAGTTGTAATTGCACTTGCTTTAGCTTTTTGTCCGTTATCAGGAATTGGTTTTAGCCAGCTTCTTGGGAAAAGAAAATCGAGATCAACATTGAGTGTGTTAAATCCCTGACAATCCCAATTAATAAAAGTTCCTTTCGGCTGTCCTGCAACTTGTTTTCCACCAGAAGGTTTTTTCTTAATCACAATTTCATAAGTATCACCATTCGGAACATTTCCCACTATACTAACATCCTGTATCAAAGCCAATTCACCTGAAGATGAAGACGGACCTTGTGGTGAAAATGGAATGTCACCACCTTTAAATGCAAGTGTATCGTCTTCAACAGGGAAGACAGCTAAACAATTTAATTTAGCTGAAGTTGGTTCAAACTTCATTTCGGAAATTGCGATTGTATATCCTTTAATATTGTTGAAACCAAGAGGAAGTTTCAATGGAGTATCGGTATAATCCTGAACCATTTGGTTTAGATCAAAATCCTTAACCAATTTATTAACAACAGGCCAACCACTGAATGCATTATGTAGCCAGTTATCGAGTTTCTTAACCTGTTCTTCAGTCCAATTAAAGTTTCCAACAACATTAATTCCCCATTGATATGGCCATGGTTCAGGTGTTTGATCTTTTTCAGTGAAAACAGTACCATTAAACATTACAGTGTCTGAATTAATTTTTATGTTTTGAAATTCAACTGCAATAGGAGTTTTTAACCAGGGGACAACAATTGAACCTTTACCTGTCAAGCCAGCACTGTTTCCGCTTGCCTGAAGTACTTTCATTTTAAAGTGACCAACCTTAATGTAGTTATTAACATAATCCTGTGCGGATTTATTATCAGGATTATTATTAGTGATTTGCAAGCTCGGCAAATTGCTATTGCAAGGACTAACAACACTTTGCTTTAAATTAGTTGTAGTGCTGTCTCCGGTTGTGTCACCACCAGCAAATTTCAAATTACTTTTACTTACTGTGAATGTCCAAATTTCACTTGCAGTCTGTTCCGGATTATCCTTCAGATAAACCTGCCAGGCATAAGTTTTATTTTCGGAAAACTTTCTTTCGTTTGCAGGATATTGGAAGTTAGGTATTTTGATTCCATCCTTCTGGAAGAATGGTCTGTTATCACGCATTGCAACTAAAGGACTTTGATTTCCTATAAGTTCAACAATTCGTAATGAGTATTCCTTCGCAGATGGAAGTGGCACCCAACTGAAAACAACTTCATTCTCCGAAATAACTGATTCATCATCGGGTGAGATTAATGTGATGTTACTTAGTTGTCTTACCGAATGATAAATACAATTTTCCTGTCCAATAATTTCATCAGATTCATTATAGACTGTAATACAAATTGTGTAATCACCGTCAGGAGCTCCGCCGGTTCTTAAAAGAATTTCTTTGTACCGATTGTTGTAGTAATTAACATCTGCATTAGGAAAATCTTTTTGTGTATAAGTGTTGTTGCCAGGTCTGATAGTAAATATTTTTGTTCTGGCTTCAACAATTAATCCGTCATTGTCTTCGGAAAGAGTTCCGACAATGTAACCTTTGATTTCTTTTCTCGTAGTGTTATTTAAATCAATAGACCACAAGTCAGAAATACCAAAACGATTTGGTGGTGGTTGCTTTAATCTTGATATGACTTGATTCTGTGAGAATACATTGATCGTAAATAAATAAATTAAAATTAGTATTCTAATTTTCATTTTGCCTCCGTATAAGAAGTTGGGCGATTGAAAATAATTACTTATCCATTTTTAGCAAAAATCTTGATTATCTATTTAATTTTATTAAACCAGTATTAGTTATATGATTCTGTAATGCATATAAATAAATTTTAGTTTACACCTGGTTCATTTACACCAATCTGATATTTTTGCTTAATTATTAAAGACTCAATATTATTTTTCCTTAATTGACTAACTTTATTTAATCCTTCTTTCCCTATCTCAATCACTGATTTATCTTCTGTAGATTTATCACTTTTCAAAATGATTAATATGTCTTTAGTTGTGATTCCATTTCCGCTATTTGGAGGAGGTAGAATATCTAACATTTCAATTTCTTTTATATCTGGACATAATTTGCATAAACAATACTCGGTGTTTCCTGGCCAATGTTTGCAACTGCAGGATACGCCGCCATCATTCGTACAACCACAACCTTCTGGAGGACAAGGCACGGTCTTGCTAGTGGGAGTCCCGAACAAAATAAGAATTTCTTCACCCAACTCTGCACTATTTTCTTCTTTGATAAAATTTATTAACCCTGCATTTACCCGTTCGCCAAAAGTTGCTCCTTGTGTTTGCTTTGTGACTGTAAATTTTTTAGTAGGCTTTACAACTTCATCCGCAATTAAAATTCTGACAAACTCTTCAAGCTCACTCTGAAAATTATCAAGATTCGATTCAGCTATTTGACCTTCAGGATACAATAAAGTTATCCTGAAATTTTTCTTTTGTGCTTCTGTTTTGATGATCTTATATGGAAGAGATTTAGTTTTAATAACTAAATTGGGCGAAGCACTGGTTCTTTTGTAAGTAATATTATTCCAATCATTATTTTTGAATGTATTACTAATAATATTTTCAATTTTTTCACCGCCTCTTTGCCGAAGAACTAAAGTAACAGCACCAGATTCTTCAAAATCAGCACCGAGCAATAGAGTGGTTACTTGTCCTACATTCATCTTTAAAGATGTAGAATCAGAGTGATTCCCGGTATTATCTCCTGGAAAGATAAGATCCCAAACTTCTTCGTTGTCAGCAAATAAAAACACCAACAAATTTCTGCTGTTTGATTGCTGATTTGCTAATTTAAGAATTTCTGTAACTTGTCCGGCGCCAATGATTCGTCTTCCGCCATCAATTACAGCTTTTTTAACTCTATCAGCTAACTCAGCTCCAGCTCTGAATCTTACTTTCTTATTGTCTAAGTTTATTGTATCGTGGATTCCCTCGTGATCAATAATCCTCCAAAGTATTCCGTTTTGCTGTTCTCTGGTAAATACTTTTTTAAATTCACTTACAAAGCTTTCGTCATTAAAAATTTCTAAAAGACTTTCAACCAAATTACCGTGGCCATTACAATCTTTATCCATAACTTTAGTTGGGTTTTCACCCACATTAACATTTTTTGATCCACACAAATTAAAGACAACTATCTCGAGAGAATCAAGTTCATTATTGTTTGTCAATGCTGACTTGCAGCACTTCCAAACATACACATCACTTTGACTTTCTCCGGCTTTAACCTGCCACGCAAAAGTTCTTCTGATATCTTTCCTTTCACTACCTCTTAAAAAAGACTTAACTTCTGACTGACTTAGCTGAAAACTATTACTACCAAAAATATTTTTTTCTACAAGTGGTCTGTTTTGTTCAATTGCAACAAAAGGTGATTGACCATCGAGTACTTCAACTATTTTAATGTTGTACTTTTGTGTTTCTGGTAATGGACTCCAGCTAAATAAAATTGGCTGCTCAGTATTAACGATTTCGTCGTCATCTGGGGAAATTAAAGTTATTGGAACTGCAATTCTTACCGAATGAAAAATACAATTTTCCTGTCCAATAATTTCATCAGATTCATTATAGACTGTAATACAAATTGTGTAATCACCGTCAGGAGCTCCGCCGGTTCTTAAAAGAATTTCTTTGTACCGATTGTTGTAGTAATTAACATCTGCATTAGGAAAATCTTTTTGTGTATAAGTGTTGTTGCCAGGTCTGATAGTAAATATTTTTGTTCTGGCTTCAACAATTAATCCGTCATTGTCTTCGGAAAGAGTTCCGACAATGTAACCTTTGATTTCTTTTCTCGTAGTGTTATTTAAATCAATAGACCACAAGTCAGAAATACCAAAACGATTTGGTGGTGGTTGCTTTAATCTTGAGATAACCTGAGTTTGTGAATAAACAGAATGAAATAAAAATAAAATCAGAAAAACTGTGAAATATTTTTTCATCTGTCAGCCTCCCTTCAAATTTTATATTTTAATTCTTATAGTTGTTCTTGCTAAAATTTCATCGTAATCATTTGTGCTAAGAATTTTATCAGAGTAATTGTTTTTTTCAATTCGCAAGTCGGCACTAATATTTTCTGAAATGTCATAAGTTGAGTTGAGATAAAATCCTAAACGATTATTCTTGTCCTTCTCAAAGGAATAATAAACTCCCAAAACATTATTCCACTGCTCGAAGAAAGTATAACCTACATTTCCATCAATGTTTGTGATTGTACTTGACATTCCGGCAAAGTCCATAAAATTCATTCCGAAACCAAAACCAATAACTAATGGAGATTTGAATGCGAGATTTTCAGATAATGTAAAGCTGTTTAATGTATAACCACTCAAACTATCAAGCGATTTAGATTTATTGAACATATAAAAAAGATTTGAAGATAAATTCATATCATTACTCAGTTTGAAGTTGTAGCCAGTATTAGCAGTAAACAAATGATTTTTAAAATCAACTTTCTTCAAAGGATCGTTTGAATCATTTGAGAGAAAGTTTGGATTGTAACTTAGATTTAATGATGGATAATTTTTAAATCGTAAGCCTAACTGAATGCCCGGAGCAAGTGTGGTAGTTGTATAAAGTTTTGAATTGATAAGATTGTCGCGATAATATTTCATAGATGCAGTTACTGATACTTGTCTTTGAACAAATTTCTGATCGACTTTCCCTTCAACTTCAAATCTGTCGTTTCGTAATGTTGGATTTCCATGAGTTCTGTAACCCGGTCCAATCATTCTTACACCAGCAGTTACTTTGGTATTCGATTCACTATTGTTGAAAGTACTTTTTAATGAATAAGCATAATCAACCTGACTTGAGACTTTAGGTTGAAAAATATTTCTTACAAATTGGGGAATGTCTTCATTAACCAAATCCGGATCGCGGTTGTCTCTTGTTAACATTGCACCGGAAATTTCTCCTTCTAATGAAAATTTATCTTCAAATAAATTTAATCTCGAATCAATACCAAAAACATAGTTTGTGTTAGGAGTTAAAATTCTGTTTGTTGAATCAACTAAAATTGAACCTGCTTTATCTTTTGAGTAAATACCGGTCAAAAAGAGATGTGAATCATCTTTCTTTCCAACACCTATTCTGCCTGCATACAAATCTCTTCTGAATGCAGTATTGTTTATTGGTTTTTGATTTTGTTGCAATGCTGTTGCCAGATAAAACCAACCGGGATTGAATTCAAAACTTAAGCCCGATACCGGCGCTCCCTGCATTGTGAATGGTGTGTATGAGGGATAATTCGTCCCGATTCCAAACGAATTAAAGTAAGAGAAAAATTTCATCAGTCCTGGTACATTCTCTTCACCTTCTGCTTCTATTTGATTTTCGATTGCTTCTCTTGCAGCATCAACACTGTAAAAGAATGAAACTGAATTTATATTTTGTCTTCCTGCAGAGTTTTCAGATGAGAGAAGCAAATTTAATCCAAATGGAATTCCATAAAGACTGACTGAGGGCGTAAATCTTAAATAACCGTATGAAGGTTTTCTATCTGAGCCGCTTCCTCTTCTGCTGGCTGTTTCGCCGGATAATTCACCTTCAAAACCAAAACTAACCGCTTTTGTTTCAGAATTACCAAGTAAACTTCCAAGTAAATTCGGAATGCTGAAAAGATTATTTGTTCCTGATAGGTTTCCGCTTCTGAAACTTAATGAATTATTAGTAAAGATATTTGAAGATGATGACCTTAATCCTTCAGGCAAATTATCAATTATTATATTCGATGCTCTTATAATATTGAGCATACTTCTTTTTGCATCATTGATTGATCTTTTGATCTGATTATTTGGTTTGAATGAAAATGTGTAAATCTCACTTGATGCTAACAGTGAACCTTGCGAATAAGCTTCAACTTGCCATGCATAGGATCTATCAGGATTAAATTCTCTGGCAGCAACAGGATACTGAAAACTCGTACTGATTATTCCTGATGCAGAAAAGAAAAATGGATTTGATTGCATTGCATCGTATGGCGATTGATTGTCATACATTTCAACAATCTTTATTCTGTATGAAATTAAGGTATTCTGAGGAACAGGAGTTGGTGGTAACCAACTGAAAACCATCGAACTGCTTTTTAATCTCGATTTAGAATTCTGTGTCCCGAGTTTAGCATTAAACATTCCTCTCCAGATATCTTTCTTTTCAATTCCCCTTAAATTTTCTCCTGCATTTAAGTTATTATCATTTTCCTGTTGTGTTATACCTGTAGTTTCATCTTCAGTCTCCCCCTTAAGTTTATCTTTCGAAATTATACCTGTAGTTTCATCTTCAGTCTCCCCCTTAAGTTTATCTTTCGAAATTATACCTGTAGTTTCATCTTCAGTCTCCCCTTTAAGTTTATCTTTCGAAATTATACCTGTAGTTTCATCTTCAGTCTCCCCTTTAAGTTTATCTTTCGAAATTATACCTGTAGTTTCATCTTCAGTCTCCCCCTTAAGCTTATCTTTCGAAATTAAACGGGTAGTTTCAGTCTCTGATTCATCATTATTCAGAATTGCCTGATCTTCCGGATACATTAAAGTAACCTGAGAAAGATTTAGCACTTCCTGAGTTATACAAGAAACTCCCAATACGGAATTGGAATTTGCATCAATAACTTCAATACAAATTTCATATGAACCATTTGGTAAAGCCGATAAACGGTTAATTACAGATTGATAATTACTGTTTTTCTGATTGATTGTAATTGTTCCGACATCAGCAGCACGAACTCTTTTACTTCCTGTTGGCAGATTAAAAACAGAAGTACTCACATCAACTATAAGTCCTGTAGTTAATTCAATTGCTGTTCCGTGCAGATAAACCTGTCTTTCGATTTCTCTGTTAACGATCACAAGATTCCACATATCTTCAATTCTCATCTGATAAGGTGGAGGAGCTTGCAGATTCACAATTACTGACTGAGCTGAAATTTCCTGAACAGAAAAGAGCATCAGAATTGTTATAAGCAGATATTTTTGATATTTGTGTAATCGATTAAAGAACGAATTAAAATTGTTCATGAAGAAACCTCCTGTAATTTGAACAACTATTTTTTAGCAAAAATTTTATCCGGATTAGCTAATTGATTTAGTACTAAACAATCATTGTTCCACAACAACAATTGTCAATTTTCTCAAAAAAAATATAAAAAAATTGAAAATCAATCAATTTTTTGAATTTTTGGGGGACTATTAAGATTAGCCCTTAAGTGAATAGAATAAAAAATTGGAAAATTTTTCTATCAGGCAATTTTTTCTACAATATAAATGAATTATGGAGTCCAGAATTCTTTTATAGTAGTTACATAGTTTTCTGACAAATAGATTTCAAATACTTTGGTTGAGTCAATATACTTTTTAAAGATTTCAGGAGCAGATAAACTTTTTTGAGTAACCTGATAATTAGTTGATTGATCGGAAATCCAAACATCCATTTTGCAGTTTTTATCAAGCTGAAACTTTAATGAGTCAATACGGACATTCATCATATAATAGTCATTAGGAAGGAACCAGATTGTATCGCCATTATCATTAATTTCAAATTCCGCATCACCAAAATTTTTTGATGCAGAAATTGCTGAATCACCTGTGAGTAAATTCACCAGGTCTACTTCTATAAAATTGGCAGAATCTGTTTCGTACAACCTGTTGATGTAGCAGAAATATTTTTGCACAGACTTATTTTCCGTTATTGTCTGATTATTATCTGATTTTTTACAGCAGGGAAGAAAAAAAAGAAGGAAACTAATCAGGATAGTTTTGAGTTTCATATTCAACTCCATTATTAAAATGGAATTTAACTGAAGTAAAAATATTCATATTATTTTTTTGTCACAACGATGCATCTTTAATTCTATAAAAATGTAACAACTGAACATTATTTTAACTTTTATCATAAATAAGGATTGTGTAAAATTGCCTCACAAATTTTTTAAATGAGAATCTAAGTGGAATATAAAAACAATATACTCGAACAGATTGGTAATACACCTCTCATAAAACTTAATAAGATCAACAAAGGTCTTAAGCCAAAAATATTCGCTAAACTCGAGTCAGCTAATCCTGGTGGAAGCGTTAAAGACCGAATCGGACTTGCAATGATTGAAGATGCTGAAAGAAGAGGTGAATTAAAACCGGGCGGAACAATTATAGAAGCAACAAGTGGTAATACCGGAATTGGTCTTGCACTTACTGCTGCGGTAAAAGGTTACAAATGTATTTTCGTTGTTACTGATAAAGTTAGTCAGGAAAAAATTAATTATCTGAAAGCTTTAGGCGCCGAAGTTATTGTAGTATCAAGATTTGTTGATCCTGATGACCCTGAGTATTATGTGAATGTAGCAAAACGCTTACACAAAGAAATTCCGAATTCATTCTTTGCTTATCAGTATTCAAATCCATCTAATCCCGAAATGCATTATCGCACAACCGGTCCTGAAATCTGGCGACAAACTGATGGAAAGATTACTCATTTTGTTTCAAGTATTGGCACTGGTGGGACAATCAGTGGCACAGGAAGATTTCTGAAAGAAAAAAATCCAAACATTCAGGTTATTGCAGCTGATCCGCTTGGCTCAATATTCAAACATTATAAAGAAACCGGTGAATTGATTAAAGGAACTCCGTATCTGGTTGAAGGTATTGGTCAGGATTGTTTGCCTGCGAATGTTCATTTTCAATATATAGATAAAATCTACAACATTAGCGATAAAGAATCTTTTGCTGCTGCAAGAAAACTAACTCTTGAAGAAGGAATATTCTGTGGTGGAAGCACAGGTACAATTGTTCATGTGGCTTTACAGGTAGCAAAAGAATGCTCTGAGAATGATGTAATTGTTTTTATCGTGTGTGATACAGGTGAAAGATATTTATCCAAAATGCACAATGAAGAATGGTTAAGACAGAATAGAATGCTTGATCCCGAAATAAGAATTTTAAGAGATTTATCTGACATCAAGAAACAAAGAGGTTTTGAAGAAATTGTTTCTGTTAAAGATACCGATTCAATTAAGGATGTACTTGAGCTAATCAGCAGAACAGGTTATTCAAATATACCCGTGCTGAGAGGACGACAATCAATTGGTTGTATCAGAGAAAATAAACTTCTCGCAAAGCTTGTCGAAGACCCAACTTTATACAATGCAAAGGTTAAAGACCTTATGGAAGAATCTCTTCCTGTTCTTGATGCAAAAACAGAAATTGCTGAAGTAAAAAAATATCTGAAAGAAAATCCTGCAATCCTTGTCAGCGACTTTGGATTGATTACGGATATAATTACAAGATATGATTTGATTAATCTGAGTGTGTAAAAAAATTTTCTTTGTATATCATATATTGAACAAAGAAGTCTTCAAATTAATTATTCTCTTAAATATCGAATGACGAATATTGAATTTCGAATATTGAATTAGTTTAATGAATGAGCTATGAACAAAAACACAAATAAAAAATATGATCTGGAAGATAGATTAATAGAATTCGCAGTGTTAATAATTAAAATTGCCGAAAATTTAAAAAATTCACGAGCAGGAAATCACATTGCAGGACAAATAGTTCGTTCAGGGACTTCGCCTTCATTAAATTATGGCGAAGCTCAAAGTGCCGAATCATTAAGTGATTTTATTCATAAGTTTAAAATTTTGTTGAAGGAGTTAAGAGAAACAAGAGTGGCTTTGAAAATTATAAAAAGAATACCTTTGATAGATGATATAGAATTAGTTGATAAAGGAATTACTGAATGCAATGAACTTATTTCAATTTTTGTTAAAAGTATCGATACAGCAAATAAGAATACAAAAAAGGATAAAAATAATTAGAGAAAAATTCGACATTCGATATTCGACATTCATAATTCGATATTCAATACTCTAACTGATGATATTTAACAATTAAAGGAAAGATTAAACAAATGGGCTTTTCAACGGACGCAATTCACGAAGGACAAATTCCTGAACCTATAACAGGAGCTGTTATAACTCCGATTTTTCAAACATCTACTTATGCTCAATATGAGCTTGGTAAAAGTACAGGATTTGAATATGGCAGAACTCATAATCCGACAAGACAAGCATTAGAAAAAAATATTGCAGCGCTTGAAAAAGGTAAGTATGGAATTGCATTCGCATCAGGACTTGCAGCAACGCATGCACTTATGAGTTTAGTAAAAGCAGGCGATCATATCGTTATTTCAAACAATGTTTACGGTGGTACTTATCGTCTGTATGAACTGAATATGAAAAATTACGGATTGGATTTTTCCTGGGTTGATACAACTGATTTGAAAAACATTGAGCAGGCGATTAAGCCAAATACAAAAATGCTTTATGTAGAAACTCCGACTAATCCAATGCTAAACATTACTGACCTTAGAGGAGTTACAGAAATTGCCAGACGGAATAATCTGATTTCTGTCTGTGATAATACTTTTATGAGTCCTTATTTTCAGAATCCATTAACATTTGGAATTGATATTGTACTTCATTCAACAACAAAATATTTAAATGGTCATAGCGATATCATTGGGGGCATTTTAGTCACAAGCGATGAAAAGCTTCACGAAAGATTAAGATACATTCAGAATGCGGCTGGTGGAGTTCCATCGCCATTTGATTGCTGGCTTGTTCTTCGCTCTACGAAAACGCTTGCTGTAAGAATGAAACAACACGAAGCAAATGCAATTGAATTAGCGAACTTTCTTGAACAATCAGGACTTGCTAAAAAAGTTATCTATCCAGGACTAAAATCACATCCGCAACACGGACTTGCAAAGCAACAAATGAGAGGATTTGGCGGAATGGTGTCCGCTGACTTTGGCGATATTGAAACTGCTAAAAAAGTTCTGAATAATGTTAAGATTTTTACTCTCGCTGAAAGTCTTGGCGGAGTAGAAAGTCTTATCTGTCATCCTGCATCAATGACTCACGCATCGGTTCCAAAAGAGGAAAGAGATAAAATGGGATTGACTGATTCCTTAGTCAGATTCTCAGTTGGAATTGAGGACATTGAAGATTTAATAGCAGATGTTAAGCAGGCTCTGGAAAAATAAATAGTATTTCCTATTGAGAAATTAATCAACGATGATTTATAAACCTTTGATTATGTTTGCTTTAAACAAAAGCAGAATTTTATGAATAAATTATTGATACTTTTATTTACGGTATTTCTTTGTCATTTCAATTATGCTCAGAATGAAGACACAACTCAGCAAGGGATTGAAATATTTCTCATCGATGCATATTGCAAACCCGATACACCTCACCCGTTTATTTTATCATTTTACACTGATATTCCTGCTAAGTCAAAAGTAATTTTAGATAAGAAATATGAATTTGTAGTGAGCAAAGATTTTGAAGAGATGCATAATATTCAGATTGATATAACAAAACTATTTTTTATCGATAAACAAGTGCAGTTTGTTATTCAGGTGGAGGATTCTCTTGGCAATCGGGTTACTTCAGAAACTTTTGATTTCGATCTACCATATGAACCTGTTATAACCGGAGGTTCAAGTTTACTTACTTTGTGTTTATTCGGTGGATTTGTTTTTCTTCTTCCGACACCAAACTATGTAATACAAAATGGTCAATCATATTTTAGTTTGACAAAAGAAATTCCATTCCTGTCATTCAGATCAAAAAGCTTTCGATATCCCGCATCATATTTTGCAATTGAATTAACATACATCTTCAAAGCAGAGGACAAAAAATTTTTCAGAACGAGTTATAAAAGATTATTTGAGTTACCAGTAATAGAATATGTTGCTCCGGGAATTGGAGGTTACACAAACTTTGCCGGAAACAATGGCATTGCAGCTGAATTTACAATAGGACTTTTCAGACTTTTTGATACTTTCACAATCTTCACTCGTTACAGATACAATTTTCAACCATCCGGGAATAAATCGCACTTTCACGAGATAAATTTGGGACTTTACTCGGGATTCTTTTCTATTTATTTATAAATGGATTTTGGAATGATTTTCCAAAATTCTTTGTTTGTATGAAAAAAGAAATTCTATGCGATTTATAATTTTAATAATCTTAATTTATTCAACATTAATACTTCCTCAATCAGGCAATCTCAAAGGAAAAGTTACTGATGGAAGAAATCCAATTCCATCTGTTAATGTATTTGTGCCTGAGCTTGGTATTGGTGATGCAACAAATACTGATGGAGAATATCATCTTAAAAATCTTCCTGCCAAAGAACTTGAAATAAGATTTAGTGCAGTTGGTTACGAAACTCAGGAAATTGATGTTGAAATTCTTCCTGACAAAACAGTTGAACTGAATATTACTTTAAAGGAAAAAGTGATTGAAGTTCAAACTATTGTTGTAACTGCTTTAAGACAACAGGAGCAAAAAGACACTAGAACAAGTCTCATAGATTTAAATCCCAGAAGTGCGAAAATCCTTGCTGGTGGAGTTGAAGATGTTTTCAGAACATTACAATCTCTTCCCGGTGTAGTTGCCCCAAATGATTTTTCTTCTCAGCTAATTGTTCGTGGCAGTGGTCCGGATCAGAACCTAATCATTATGGATGATATTGAAGTCTTTAATCCATATCGCTTGTATGGTGTGATAAGTATGTTCAATCCTGATGCAGTTTCAGATGTAAATCTTATTTCAGGTGGATTTCCGGCTAAGTATGGTGACAGATTATCTGCGGTTCTCGATGTTACCAACAGAGAGGGCGATGCATCCAAAGCGTTTAAAGGAAATATCAATGCTTCAATTGTTGATGCGAATATTGTTTTGGAAGGAAGAAATCCTTTTAACATAAAAGGAAGCTGGCTAATAAATTCCAGAAGAACATATTATGATTTGATCATTGAACCTTTTGTTAAAAGTGCCGGATTAGTTGATGATAACACTTCCTTCCCAAATTTTTATGACTTTCAGGCAAAGCTTGTTTTTGGTCCTTTTAACGGAAGTAAAATACTCTTAAATGGAATACTTTCGCGCGATGGAGTAAATGTAATTAGTGGAAAAGATAGAAACACTCCGGATAGTGTTGGAGTTTTTAATATTACAAGAAATGATGTTCTGGCTGCTGCCTGGCATTTTGCACCTTCCAGAAAATTATTAAACAAAGTAATTGTATCCTGGTATAAAAATAATGGCGATACGGATTTCGATTCTCAAATTCTTGATCCATCACTGAACAGATCAACTTTCGAAGATGCAATTCCTGATACATTAAAACCATATCTTCTTGGTTTTAAATTCAATGGAACATTTGACTATCGGAAAATCTCTTTCGATGATAAATTCACCTACCTTTGGGGTGAAAACACTTTTGAAGCCGGAGTTGGTTTTGATAGAATGGAAACAACAATTGATTTTAACTTTGAACTTGATCCTCAGCTTGAAGCTATTTTCAGAGCGAACCCGCAATTCAGAGCTGCATTGAGTGATATAAAAGATGTGAAAAATTATAACAGATACAGAGCATATGTTCAGAATAACTTTAAAGTGACAAACAGATTTTATTTCAATCCAAGTCTCAGATTTGATTATTATGATCTATTGGATAAGCAATATGTTGCTCCAAGACTTTCGATGTCTTATGCAATAGATGAAATCACAACTTTAAGAGCTGTTTGGGGAATTTATTATCAATCTCCCGGATATGAAAAACTTCGTGATCAAAATGTCCTGTTCGATCTGGACGAAAGATTTACAAAGTCACTCGAAGCAGAAAAAGCAACTCATTATGTAGTTGGAATTGAAAGATGGCTGACTAATGAATGGAGTTTGAGATTTGAATCTTACTACAAAAATTTTGATAATCTTATAGTGCAAAAAATTATTCCTGGGACAAGATTCATTACGGAACCAATTCCGGGAAAAGATCCAAAACTTTCAGCCAGCTGGACAAGACCAGTACCTGTTATTGGTGATTCGGTTACTCAAATTCCAATTAACAATTCTGATGGAGAAGCTTATGGCTTTGAATTCTTTCTTGCAAAAAGAAATATTGAAAGAGGTTCGAGATTTTCAGGTTGGATTTCTTATTCTCTGGCATATGCTGATCGTTATGAATCTGGAGAAACTCTTCCTTTCCGTTTTGATCAAAGGCATACTGTCAATGTAGTTCTTAATTATGAATTTAATAGTTGGTTTAATGTCGGAGTTCGCTGGCAATATGGTTCCGGCTTTCCTATAAGTATTCCATTAGGTATAAAGCCAAGAGTTATTTATAGTGATACAAACGGTGACGGAGTTTTTGATACTCCGGTAATTGCCACCCGAAAACCATTTGGAAATCCAAATGCAGAAGGTCAGGTTATTTATGATATTGATTTCGGAAATCAAAAATTAAACGCGAGAAAACCAGCTTATCATAGACTTGATATCCGTCTTAATTTTCTTGCAAACTTCTGGAATCTTGATTGGAATTTTTATCTTGATGTTGTTAATGTTTACAACAGAAAAAATGTTGTCGGATATGATTGGTACATTACAGAAGACCTGCAACTTGCTCGTGAACAAAATAATATGTTCCCGATTCTTCCGACCTTAGGTTTTGCAGTTAAGTTTTAGCTTAAACATTCATAAATTTCACACCACAAAAAATTTTATTATCTGAAAATGAAAAAATCAGTAATACTTTGGTTAATTGCTTTAATTTTAACAATTGGTACAGCATTTTTCCAACGATTAACAGGTCCGACTTATCCAATCAAAGGTAAAATAGTTCTTAAAGATTTTACAATAAATTATTCACTTGATCGTTCACATTCTGGCGATGATCATCATGTGGTAAGAATCAAAGTCAGAGATGAAAATGTAACCGGCGTTCTCGAATGGAAAAGATATAAGACAAATGATACTTGGCGAATTCAGAGAATGAAATTTAAAGATGGTGAACTGGTTGGAGCTTTACCACCTCAACCTCCGGCTGGAAAACTTGAGTACAGAATCATTTTAACTGATGATGAATATCAGGTTCTTATTCCTCAGGATAAACCTGTCGTAATAAGATTTAAAGGCATTGTACCAAGTTATATTTTGATTCCACATGTTATTTTCATTTTTCTTGCGATGTTATTTTCAACGAGAGCAGGATTGGAATTTTTTAACAAAGAACCCAAATATAATCTTCTCGTTTACCTTACTATGATATTTTTAATTTTGGGTGGATTTATCTTTGGTCCATTAGTTCAGTATTTTGCATTCGGTGCTTTCTGGACTGGTTTTCCATTCGGATATGATTTAACAGACAATAAAACTTTAATTGCTCTTATTGGATGGATTATAGCATTTGTGATGATGAAGCGCTCATCAAAACTACAGAGATGGATAATTGCAGCTTCAGTTTTAATGTTTGTTGTATTTCTGATTCCTCACAGTTTGCTTGGTTCCGAATTAGATTATAGTAAACTTGAGAACAATATTGAAATTCAAAAGTAATTTTCTTTAAAACCATCAAAATAATTCTACTTTAATATTGAATGAAGAGAAACAAATATTTACTGTTAGTGAACTGACTCAATCAATCAAGTTTGTTCTCGAGTCAGCATTTGAAAATATTTCAGTTGAAGGGGAAATATCTAATTTCAAATCTCATATTTCCGGTCACTGGTACTTTCAATCTTAAAGATGAAAATGCTGTAATCAATTGCACTATGTGGCGTGGATTAAATAATTATGTTTTCTTCACTCCACAGGATGGAATGAAAGTAGTCGTTACGGGAAGAATTACTGTTTATCCGCCAAGAGGAAATTATCAGATTGATGTTCGGAGTATGAAACCAGCCGGTGAAGGTGAACTTCAGGCAGCATTCGAAAGATTAAAACAGAAATTAAAAGCCGAAGGTTTGTTTGATGAAGAGAGGAAAACGAAAAATTCCATTCTTCCCAAATAAGATTGGAATTGTAACAGCAATTGACGGTGCTGCAATCCGTGATATGATTTCAGTTGCTGAAAGAAGATTTCCATTAGTTGAGTTAATTATTGCCCCAACAAAAGTTCAGGGAAGCGGTGCTGCTGAAGATATAGTTGACAGTTTACATAAATTGAACAATTTAAAAGATATTGATGTTATAATTGTTGCAAGAGGCGGAGGTTCAATAGAGGACCTTTGGGCATTTAATGAAGAGATTGTTGCAAGGGCTATTTATAATTCGAAAATTCCTGTTATAACCGGTATAGGACACGAAATTGATTTTACTATTGCTGATTTTGTAGCAGATTTGCGAGCACCAACTCCATCAGTCGCAATGGAAATAGCTACTCCCGATAAAAACGAATTAATAAATGCTATTAACTATGCTGTTGAACATATGGAGGAATTAATTGAACAATCCGTTTATGATTACAGACAAAGAATAAATGATGTTCTCGATTCATATATGTTCAGATATCCATTAGAAAAGGTCAGGAATTTTTATCAAAAGATTGATAACTTGTTTTATAAAATTTCTCAACAAATTGATAAGAAAATTTTATTGGCAGAGAAAGAAACTCAGAAATATTTTTCAATTATAAATTCATACGATATTGAAAAAACATTAAAGAAAGGTTTCACACTTATCAAACAAGATGATAATTTTGTTACACGAAAACAATTTTACAATCCCGGGAAATCTGTTTCAATAAAATTTTATGACGGTGAAATTAAGCTGGAAAAGAAATGACTAAAGGAAAAACCTCAAAATCTTTCGAAGAGAAATTGAAACGTCTCGAACAAATTTCTGAATTACTTGAAAGCGGTGATGTGAAACTTGAAGAATCAATAAGTCTTTTTGAAGAAGGGATAAAACTTTCAAAAGAGTGCTTAGCTATTCTCGAAAATGCGGAATTAAAAATAACCAAACTAAAAAAAGAAGTTAGTAATAAATCAAACTACGAAGGTGATGATGAATAACAACGGAGAAAACAAAACTACCAACGAACAAAAGTATCCGGTTCTTTCAAAAGTCAACTATCCCTCTGATATAAAACAGATGGATGTTGCTGAATTAAAACAGTTATGTAAGGATATTCGCGAATATCTTGTTGATACTATTTCGGAAATCGGTGGACATTTTGGTGGTGGTCTTGGAACGGTTGAATTAACTGTAGCAGTTCATAAAGTTTTTAATACTCCTTATGATCTAGTTGTTTGGGATACAGGTCATCAGGCATATCCGCACAAAATTTTAACAGGCAGAAAAGAAGCACTGAAAAGAATCAGAAAGTTTGGTGGAATAAGTGGTTTTCTTAAAAGAACTGAAAGCGAATATGATGCATTTGGTGCTGGTCATGCTACAACAAGTATTTCTGCTGCGCTTGGAATGGCAGTCGGAAGAGATTTGAATAATGAACCAAATAGAAAAGTAATTGCAATTATTGGTGACGGTGCAATGACTGGTGGAATGGCTTATGAAGCAATGAATAATTCCGGAGTTCTTAAATCAGATTTAATTGTTGTTTTGAATGATAACAGAATGTCTATTGCTCCGAATGTATGGCAAATTTCGAATTACTTTACAGAAATGATTTCACATCCGGATTACAACAAATTCAAAGCACAAATTTGGGATTTAACAGGAAAGTTAGATGCATTTGGCGACAGACTAAGGAAAATAGCTGCAAGACTTGAAAGCGGTATAAAAGCTGTTGTAACTCCCGGAATGCTTTTCGAAGCTCTTGGCTTCAGATATTTTGGACCGGTAAATGGACATAACCTTCATCAACTAATCAGAATTTTTGAACATGTTAAAACTCTTAAAGGTCCGATTCTTATTCACGCAATAACTGAAAAAGGGAAAGGTTATAAGCCAGCCGAAGGACATGTTCAGAGATTACATGCCTCAACTCCATTCGATAAACTAACCGGAAAGGCATATAAAAAAGAAGGCGCACCACCTGCATACACAACAATTTTTGGAAACGCTCTTGTTGAAATCGTAAAACAAAACCCTAAGGTTGTTGGAATAACAGGCGCAATGCCTGACGGTACAGGTTTGGATATTTTGCAGAAAGAATGTCCAAAAAATTATTTTGATGTAGGAATTGCTGAAGAACACGCTGTTACTTTTGCTGCAGGATTGGCAACTCAGGGAATAATTCCGGTAGTAGCAATTTATTCTACTTTTCTGCAAAGAGCTTTCGATCAAATTATTCACGATGTTGCACTTCAGAAGCTTCATGTTGTTTTCGTGATGGACAGAGCAGGACTTGTTGGAGCTGATGGACCAACTCACCACGGTGCATTTGATGTATCATATCTACGGTTTATTCCAGGTATGGTCATTATGGCACCGAAGGATGAAGCTGAACTAAGAAATATGTTATACACTGCTGTTGAATACAAAGACGGTCCAATCGCATTGCGTTATCCTAGAGGTTCTGCGCTTGGTGTTGAAGTAAAACCAGGTTTTGAAAAAATTGAAATTGGCAAAGCAGAAATATTAAAATCAGGTGAAGATGTTGCTTTACTTGCATTCGGTTCGATGGTTAATTATGCTTTAATAGCAGCAGAGAAACTTGAAAGTCAGGGAGTACACGCTGAAGTAATAAATATGAGATTTGCAAAACCGCTAGACACAGATTTGCTTGATGATGTTGCATCGAAATTCAGGAAGATTGTTACATTGGAAGAAAATTCAATTATTGGTGGATTTGGAAGCGGTATTGTTGAATACTTCTCAGATAAAAATTATAAGAACGATATCCTGCGAATAGGTTTGCCCGATAAATTCGTTGACCACGGTACGCAAGAAGAACTCCATAAATTGCTTGGAATTGATCCCGATGGAATTGTAAATCAGGTTATTCATTTTATTGAAATAAAAAAATCTAAAGAAGAGGTTTCAGTATAATGCCGAAAATAAAAATCGGAGTTATTGGATTAGGAAGTATTGCTCAGTTAGTGCATCTTCCTAATTTGGCTAAGTTAGACAATGCAGAAGTTGTTGCAGTTTCTGAAATTAAAAAAAACCGATTGAATACAATTGCAGATAAGTTCGGTATATCTCAGCGTTTTTCTGATTACAAAGAAATGCTTGAAAAGACTGAACTTGATGCAGTGATAATTGCCACTCCGACTAATACTCATAAAGAGATTGCAATTGATTGTCTCAATGCTGATAAAGATGTTCTTGTTGAGAAACCTTTGGCAAGAACTTTTTCAGAAGCAAAAGCAGTTGTTGATGTCGCAAGAAAGAATAAAAAGAAATTAATGGTCGGTATGAATCTCAGATACAGACCTGATACTATGTTATTAAGAAGTATTGTTAGCTCAGGAGAAATTGGCGAACCATTTTATGCAAAATGTGGCTGGGTGAGAAGACAGAGTTCTGAAGAGAAATGGTTCACGAAAAAAGAAGAAGCTGGTGGAGGAGTTATAATTGATTTGGGAATTCACTTGCTTGATCTTGCGCTTTGGCTTATGAATTATCCGGAAATAAATTCTGTATCCTGTAAAACATATCAGCATAACACAAAAAATGTTGAAGATACTGCAATCAGTTTTATCAAATTCAAAAATGATTCGCTTATCAATTTGGAAGTTAGCTGGTCGATGCCAACTGATAAAGATCATTTTTTCCTGAGCGTGTTCGGAACAAAAGGAAGCTTTACATTAAATCCATTACATGTTTATAAAAGAATAAACGATGAAATTCTCGATCTTACTCCCGCGCAGGTTGATAATTCTACAACGCTCTTTAAAAAATCATATATGAATGAACTTAAAAGTTTCGTAGGTGCAGTAAAAGGTTTGAATCCGGTTTTATCACCCGGTGATGAAGCATTAGAGAGAATGAAAATAATAGAAGCAATGTATCAATCAGCTAATAAAGACCAGGAAATAAAGCTTTAACATGTCTAAAATACTTCTCATTGACGATGAACCTGATATTCTCGAATTTCTTAAATACAATCTTGAGAACGAAGGATATCAGGTAATAACAGGTACTGATGGTCAGCAAGCTTTGGAAAAAATTGCGGAGAATCCTGATCTTATTGTGTTGGATATTATGATGCCGAAGCTTGATGGCTTTGAGGTAATGGAAAGAATCCGTTCTGATAAACGATATAAAGATATACCTGTCATCTTTCTTACTGCAAAAGCTGGTGAAGCTCACGAAATAAAAGGACTTGAGCTTGGTGCAAGTGATTACATTCAAAAACCTATTTCTCCCAAAAAATTAATTGCACGAGTAAAAGCCAATCTGAAAAAATCCGAGTTGATTTCTCCGAAAAAAGAAAAATTACCGGAGAAAATTAATTTTGGTCCGATTGAGATTGACAGAAAAACATTTACAGTTCTTGTTGATGGTGAAAAAATATATTTCCCTCGTAAAGAATTTGAAATTTTGTTTTTTCTTTTGAGCAGTCCAGAAAGAGTTTTTAACAGAGAAATTTTGCTGAAAGAAATTTGGGGAAATGATGTATATGTAGTTGATAGAACGATTGATGTTCATGTACGTAAAATCAGAGAGAAACTCGGAAATTATGCAGATATGATCGAAACAATTAAGGGCGTGGGGTATAAAGTTAAAAGTGTGGAATGAGCTAAAGAAAGATATCAGGTTTTCAAAGCATTATTTCAAAGAACTCTTTGCCTTCTCATCTATATTGGTAGCTGCTATTTTAATTCTTCAGGGAAATTTCAACAACCTTGTTTTAATCATCTCAATTGTCCTGGCCTTGAATCTGCTGGCTGTAGTTTATTTGAGCAGCAAAAGAAGAAAAGAGCTTTGTGAAATTGAAGGGATTATCAATAATATCAGAAATAACTTTTACCAAAATGCTGATGAAATAATCTTATCTGAAAATCTTTCTTCACTCGAACAGGCAATTAAAGAGATGTTTATTAAATCCAAGAATGATATTGAATATATGAGAAAGCTTCAAAGAGTTAGATCAGAATTCATCGCAAATGTCTCGCACGAACTTAGAACTCCAATTTTCGCAATTCAAGGTTATATTGAAACATTACTAAATGGTGCCATCAACGATTCTAATGTTAATAAATCTTTTCTTGAGAAAGCTGCTCATCATACTAATAACCTCAGTAATCTTCTTAATGATTTGATTAATATTTCCATGATTGAAAGTGGTGAAATGCAGATGAGCTTCAGGTACTTCGACCTTGGACCTTACATTCTGTCCGTAGTTGAAGAAATGAAGTATCTTGCTGATGAAAAAAATATCAATCTCGTTTGTAATCCAATAAGAAATGGTCTTCAGGTTTTTGGTGATAAAGAAAGATTGAAACAGGTTCTTATAAATCTTATTCAGAACGCAATAAAATATACAGAGAAAGGTGGAGTTGAAATTTTAGTTGAGGAAGATAAAAAATTTGTAACGATTAAAGTTAGAGATACAGGCATTGGTATTCCCGAGGATCAATTAACACGGATTTTTGAAAGATTCTATAGGGTTGATAAAGCCCGTTCACGAGCTGTTGGAGGTACCGGACTGGGATTATCAATTGTTAAACATATTATTGAAGCACACAACTCGAAAGTGGAAGTAAAAAGCACTGTTGGAATTGGAAGCGAATTCAGCTTTAAACTAAAAAAATAATTTTTATGAAAAATCCATCATTATCTATTATTGTTCCTTGTTTAAATGAAGAGAAAACTCTTCCAATTGTTTTAGAAAAAATATTATCAATCAAACAAAATGATCTGAAGGATTTTTCGGTAAGAATAATTGTTTCCGATAATGGCAGCACTGATAATTCTATTGAAATTGCAAAAAGTTTTGGTGCTGAAGTTGTTCACTGCGAAACAAGAGGTTATGGCGCTGCTTTGGATTTCGGTATAAAATCAACCGATTCTGATTACATAATTTTTGCTGATGCTGATGACACATATGATTTTTTAGAAGCGCCAAAATTATTCTTTGAAGCAATCAAAGGATATGATTTAGTAATTGGTAACAGACTGAATAAAAATCTCAAAAAACAATCAATGCCATTTTTGCATAGATATTTAGGAACACCTATCCTGAATGCAATCATAAATTTTTTATACACAAAGTCTGACAATAAAATTAAAGATTGTAATTCTGGTTTCAGATGCTTCAATAGAAAAGCTTATTTAAATTGGGATATTGTTGGAACAGGTATGGAATTTGCCTCTGAAATGTTAGTTAAAGCGCTGAGTTGTAATGCCAAAATATCTCACATAGATATTACATTGTATCCTGATAAAGAGGGAAGAGTCCCTCATCTTAAAACATGGCGAGATGGAATGAGACATTTACTCCAGATTCTGGTTGAATCACCAAAATTTTTTTATCAGGCTGGTACTTTTCTTTTTCTTTTCTCATTTATCGGAATAATTCTGGGATGGCTAGTTGGTCCTGTCAAAATCGGAATTTTTAATATTCTTGGAATTCATTCAATGCTTATCTTACTCTTTCTTGGAGTTATTGGATTATCTATTTTTTCAATTGGTTTAGGTTTATCAACAAAAAAGAAAAACTTACCTAAAGTTTATAATTATCTTATAAATTTATCAGAAGATAAATTGTTCTGGTTTTCTGTTTTAACTTTAATTATTTCACTAGGATTTATTTTGATATTATTTATTCTTTGGGCAAGAAATGGTTTTTCGAATATTGATTTTTCTAAAGATACAATTTTCTTTGTTTCTATAGGTACATTTGGAATTCAATTAGTTAGTTCAATTATTTTTTCTCATTTAATCAAACGCGTTTAATGCAAAACGTTTTGCAAGAAAAAAAGCATATAGTTGTTGCTTCCTCAATTTATTTAATCTTGTGGATTGTTAGTTCACTGTTTTTAATTCACGGAATAAATGCTGATAGCATAAGCTACTTTTCAATTTCTAAAAAATATTTTGATGGCAATTTTTCTGAAGCGATTAATGCTTATTGGGGACCATTGTTCTCGTGGTTGATAATTCCTGCTTTCTTAATCAAAATTGAACCTCACATTTTCGCTAGAATATTATTCGGAATTTTTTCAGTCGCATTATTTTTCCTTGTTGATAAATATTTAATCAGATTTGAATTAAACAAAAACATAAGATCTCTGGGAATATATTTCTTCGTATTACCAGCATTATTTTTTTCTTTTTACAGATTAACACCTGATTACCTTCTTTTAATTATCACTTTAGCTTATGTCTATGTAGTTTCAGATAAAAATTATTGGGAGAAAAAAAATCAAGTCATAATATCTTCAATTTTAGGAGCTATAATGTTCCTTACTAAAAGTTATGGTTTGATTTTTTTTATTGTTTATCAAACAATCCTGGTTTTGATGGAGCACTATTCAAGCAAACGGATCAGCAGAAATATTCTATTAAATTACTTTTTAAGTTTAGTCGTACTATCGATTTTTATATCGCCCTGGATTTTTCTATTGAGTAATAAATATGGAGCTTTTACTGTTTCAACTTCTGGAGCTATAAATATCAGGATTGTTAATCCGGAACTAAACTTTAAACATCCTCCTATTGAATCAGGTTTTGCGGAACCATCTGATCAATATTCTATAAGTGCATGGGATGACCCAGATTTAGAAGCTTATCCAGAATGGAACCCTTTATCTTTCTCTAATATTAAGTACTTTCTAACTAATACCGCGAAAAATGTCCTTAAACTAATTATTTTTATTTTAGCTTTTTCACCTTTGTTATCCTCTTTAATAATTTTCATCAGGAAAAAAGAGATTGAGAATAAGATTTTAGTAAAAATTCTATTTGCTGGAATAATTTATGGCCTGGGTTATACTACAATTTATGTTGAAAACAGGTATATCTGGCCAAGCTGCGTTTTAATTACAATAATAGGTGTTTTTATCCTTAACTCATTTTATGAAAAAATCTTTACAAATTCTTTGAAGTCTGCTGTAATTAGTTTTTTAATTATTATCTCATTCATTCCTTTTTTTATTTATGGAATTACTCAGCAATTACCGAATACGAAAGCATATTATCAAGCAAAGTCATTAAAAAATAATTTAGAAATTAGTGGGAATATCGCCTCAACAAATTATTGGGATCATGGGCTAGCCCTAAGTTATTTTCTTAATTCAAAGTTTTACGGCACCGAGAAACTACCTCTAAATAAACCAGAGTTATTAGAAAAAGCAAAAAAAATGGGAATTAATTACATTTTTGATTATTCAAATAATGCTCAATCTCCAAATGGACTTAAATTTATTGGAAAAATTGATTCAATATCTGTTTATAAAATTGTAGAACAAACACCCTAAATAAATTTGCCTAAATACTTCATTTTTATTACTTTTACACCTCTAAAAAAGAAAAATAGGATGAAAAATGTACGCAGTAGTTGATATAGCTGGTCAACAGTTTAAAGTTACAGAAAATACAAAGTATTATGTACCACGATTAAAAGACTCTGAAAATTCAGAGGTTGTTTTCGATAGAGTTTTACTATTAACTGATGGTAAAACAACAAAAATAGGTAATCCAGTTGTTGAAGGTGCAAAAGTAACTGCAAAAGTATTAGAACATCTTAAAGATGATAAAGTAATTGTGTTCAAGAAAAAAAGAAGAATCAGTTACAAAAAAACTCACGGGCACAGACAACACTTAACAAGAATAGAAGTTTTAAAGATAGGTTAAAGGAGATTATCAATGGCTCATAAAAAAGGTCAAGGTTCATCCAGAAACGGTCGTGATAGTAATGCACAACGTTTGGGTGTTAAAAGATTCGGCGGACAGCAGGTCTTAGCCGGAAATATTTTAGTCAGACAAAGAGGAACAAAATTCCATCCCGGTGAAAATGTCGGAAAGGGTAGTGATGATACATTATTCGCTTTAATTGATGGTGTTGTGAAGTTTGAAGTAAAACGCGGCAACAGACAGTATGTCAGTGTTTATCCGATGAATTAAATCGTTAGTTTTAGTATTAAAAAAGCCCTCAGTTTTTGAGGGCTTTTTTATTTAGTAAAATCAATATCAGAATCCTAATCTTTCCATATCTGCTACAAGAGATTTAACTGCATTAACTGAATTATCGAGTAATGCTTTTTCTTCTGTATCCAAATCAAATTCAATAACTTTTTCTACACCATTTTCTCCAAGAACTGCAGGAACACCAACATAATATCCTTTAACTCCATACTCACCATTTAGGTAAGCACAGACCGGAAGAACTCTCTTTTCATCATAAATAATGGATTCAGCCATTGCTATTGCTGCAGATGCGGGTGAATAAAAAGCTGAACCTGTTTTGAGTAATTTAACGACCTCACCACCAGCTTGTTTTGTTCTTTCAACCATTGCAGTCATAACTTCTTTTGCTTTGTTTTTATCTCCGTATTTTTTCTCGAGTAATTCCATTGCCGGAATTCCGTTTACATTTGCATAACGAACAATCGGGACCATAGTATCTCCGTGTCCACCTAATACTAATGCATTTACATCTTTGACTGAAACTCCTAATTCCCAGGCGATGAAGGTTGCAAATCGTGAAGAGTCCAAAACACCTGCCTGACCCATAACCCTGCTCTCAGGAAATCCTGTAATCTTTTTGTACAGAGTTACCATCGCATCCAATGGATTTGAAATTATAATAGAAATTGCATTTGGTGCATATTGCTTTACATTTTCAGCAACGGTCTTCATAATCTTAGCATTGGTTGTGAGAAGATCATCTCTGCTCATCCCTGGTTTTCTTGGTAAACCTGCAGTGACGATTACTAAATCTGACCCTTCAATATCTTTATAATCATTGGTACCTTTTACAACTACATCAAATCCATCAATTCTTGAAGCTTCGGCAATATCAAGGCATTTACCTTGTGGCAAATCCTCAACTATATCATACATTACGATATCACCGAGTTGTCTTTGGGCAATTAGTTGTGCTAAAACACCACCAATTTGTCCACCACCGATTAAAGCAATTTTTTTTCTGGACATAATATTTTCTCCTAAAATTTATTTTTACTACAATCAAAATTAGATAAGCTTTTAAGCAGTTGCAAAAGATGAGGAAGAATAAACTATTTTATTTTTAATTTAAGAATTGTTTCTGTCCCCTGAGGAGTATTCTTAAAATCAACTTCGTCCATATAAACTCTCATAAGATAGAGTCCTCTTCCGGAGTCTTTAAGTAAATTTTCGGGATGAGTTGGGTCAGGTACATCAGCAGGATTGAATCCGGCACCCTGATCTTTTACCGAAATTATCAAGTAATCATTTACAACATCAACATCAATGTTAACCATTTTGTTGATGTCATTTTTATTACCGTGTTTGATGGCGTTTGTTGTAGCTTCGGTTACTGAAAGCAAAAGACCATTGAGCTTTTCTTCATCAAGTCCCAGATCTAATGCAAAGTAATTTACAAACTCTTCTACGGTAATAAGATTTCTTGGATCGCTTTCTATTTCTAAATGATAATGTGTCTGTGGCAAATCTATCTTAAATTTTTGTGAAAAATTAAACTATTGTTTCAGAAATTCCAACTAATACCCAAATTCAAATTTGCCTGTTGTTTGCTTTCAGAGTTTGTAAGCGATATGAACTCATAAAATCCAGTAATTGAAATTAAAAGTTTTTTGAATAACCTCGACTGAATTATTGTTGTTGGTCCGATACTTCGATATTCCGAATCTAAATCGAGGTCCTTTCCTTTATAATTAAAAGTGCTTAATGAAAAATATCTTATCCCAACTGAAAATAAAGAACTTGCACGATATAAAATTAATCGTGGTTCTAAATAAATTTCTCTTAATGCTCTCGTTGGTTTCTCAGAAAACGAATTCCAGTTCAAAATTCCTTGCTCTGATATCTTAATGTATCCAAAGATAAATATGGATGTACTTGATGTTATTCTTATTGTCGTGGAATCAATTGCAGTGAATTGTCTGAATGAAAAACTTTTTAATGGTGATGTTAAATCCTCAAAATCATATACTGTGTAATTTGCAGAAACATCAAAACTATTAAATGAACTGAAGTTTGAACCAATATACTCGCCACCGGTTTTTAATTTAATGATTCTGTTGATGTTGTTGTTAGAACTTCTTGAAGCAAAGATATAAACAGTATGTGAGTAAGAACCTTCTGCATTTATGAATGCTGTGAAAAATGGATTGAGTTTTTTATAGTAACCTAATCTGGCTATTGAAAGTATTTCATCACGGTCATCATCGTTTAACGCACTTGGAGTATCGTATTTAAGTTTGCTCTGATAGACACTTAAAGTGAATTTATCATCTTCGCTTAGATTCAAACCTCCGTCAAATGAAAGTGTTGCGTAACTGCTGGTATTATTTTTTTGCTGTTCTGATTCTTCTCTTTGATTAAAAAAAGCTTCGTTTATTCCCTGAAATCTTATTGCTTTATGTTTTTCATCTTTCTCGTTCATTGTGAATCTTATAGTTGAATTAAAACTTCTGGACCGATATCCTAATATCGCATCAAGTTCAAGTTTTAATTCATCGATTTGAGAATCGAAGATAGAAGAAGATTGCACTTCAGTTGATTTGTACTTCAAACCGCGTTCAATATTTCTTAGTGTAACTTTTCCTGTTGCATCAAGTGTTAGAATATCAAGGAATTCATCAAAGAAAAATCTGTTTTGCAGTTGATAACCAGATTCAATTCTGTTCTGAATATTATTTTTAATGCTGAACTGCTGCGATGTAACTGAATCTGCATTTATATAAAAATCTTTTCGTGATTGGTAATACTTTATGTTAAAATTATTATAAACATTTCTTTCAAAGTAGTTTAACATATTAAGATTAAGATACCTGGAATAATTTTTTCGTGGAGAGATATCTTCATTTTTAAATTTCAGTTCTGCATCGAATTGAAAATCTGAAATATTGATTTTGTCTCCACCTGCTTCAAAACCATAAACAAATCCATAATCGTTTTCACCAATTTGTCTGTTATTGGAATAACCTGAAAATGGTGCAAATGAAAAGTCCTTCAGAGATTTTATCCTCGAGAATAAAATTATATTCGAAATGGAAGATTGATTAATTTCCAGTGTACGACTATCAGAAAGAATAGTGTTATTTCCTATCAAACCAAAATCTATTTTATCTGAAAAATGGTAATTCAGGTTTAGTGCAAAATGATGTTCATCACGAACAGTTTTTTCAATCCCTTTAATGAAACTGGATTTATAATCCTCAGAAATGCCAAATGAATAACCTGAGAAACGATTGAAAAAATTAATACCGGAATTCAGGTAATAAGTATTTAATTGCTTATCAAGTTTCGAAGAAAGTAAGTTGGTTTTTGGGAATGGTCTGATAAACTCAAGACTATCAATCCTGGTTTGCGCAATTATGCCAAAACTTAAAAGTATCAGTATGGCTGTAACGAATTTCAATTTGAAATATTTAGGCAATTCCAGGCACAAATTATTTTACACATTCTTTATTCAAATTTATGGAATCTGAAATTAAAATTTCTATTCTTAATCTGATGAGAAATTAGAATACTAAGTAAGAAAAAGCACTGTAAGGAATTATACTTTAAATTGACAATCATTCAATTTTTGGATAACTTTGCCAGCAAATTTTAATAAATAAAAACAATGCTGGAACAATATATACCAATTTTTCTCGTAATTACTGTTGCTCTGATTTTTGCAGTAGTAACTGTATTTACATCCAAAATTTTTGGACCTCAAAGACCTAATAAAAGCAAAGTTTCCACATACGAAAGTGGAATGCAGCCAATTGGAACTACAAATGAAAGAGTATCAGTAAAATATTATCTGGTTGCTATGCTTTTCATAATTTTTGATCTGGAAGTGATTTTTATTTACCCATGGGCTGTTCAGTTCAAAAAATTATTTGGTGAATTGGGAATTTCAATTTTCGTTTCGATGTTTATATTCTTAGTAGTTCTTGAATTAGGTTATTTGTATGCTTATAAAAAAGGAGGATTCAAATGGGATTAGAAGCTAAATTAAATCAAGATGGATTTCTTGTAACCAAACTTGATGCTATAATTGGCTGGGCAAGAAAAAATTCTGTTTGGCCAATGCCTATGGGTATTTCCTGCTGTGCTATTGAAATGATGGCTGTTGGTGATCCAAAATATGATATTGCAAGATTTGGCTCAGAGGTGATGAGATTCACCCCTCGTCAATGCGATTTGATGATTGTTGCAGGAACAGTTACCTACAAGATGTCTCATGTTGTCAGAAAAATTTATGATCAGATGCCTGATCCAAAATGGGTAATTGCGATGGGCGCTTGCACATCAACCGGCGGAATGTATCGTTCTTATTCTGTTGTGCAGGGAATAGATCAGTTTTTGCCCGTTGATGTTTATGTTGCTGGTTGTCCGCCAAGACCGGATAATCTGTTAAACGCTTTAATTATGATTCAGGAAAAAATCGGAAAAACCAGAGCAAGAGATTTTCAGGATCTGAAACTTCCGGAATTAAATGTAATACAATCAAACTAATATGGAATTTAAAGAACTTATTCAGCAGAAATTGCAATCAAACTTTCCAGAAGCCAGTCTTGAATTTTCAGAATATAAAGATGAGTTCTGTGTAAAGCTTGATAAAAAATTTATCTTTCCTGTTTGTAAATTGCTTAAAGAGGATGCTGATTTACAATTTCTTTTGTGCGAAGATATTACTGCAGTTGATTGGGCAACTCGCAAAAACAGATTTACTGTAGTTTATCATATCTTCTCACTCAAGAACAAATTCCGATTAAAACTTAAAGCTGATGTTGATGAAAAGGATAGCAATATTGATTCGGTTTCATCTGTTTGGCGGGCTGCTAACTGGCAGGAAAGAGAATGTTATGATATGTACGGAATAATATTTAATAATCATCCGGATTTAAGAAGAATGTATATGCCAGAAGACTTTGAATATCATCCATTGAGAAAAGATTTTCCTCTTCTTGGAATTCCGGGTTCACTTCCATTACCAAAAAAATAATGTGATATGGAAAAACTAACAAAAGATGATGTCCATCCGAAAATAGTTCAGGCGCTTCTAAAAGATACTGACATAACGATTGAAGATGCCCTTGAAAATGAAATGATTCTTAATATGGGACCGCAGCATCCAGCAACTCATGGTGTGTTGCGTGTTTTATTAAGACTCGATGGCGAAACAGTTATAGGTTGCGTTCCTGAGCTTGGTTATCTTCATCGTGGATATGAGAAGATGGCTGAGAATATGAGTTATTATGAGTACATCCCTCACACTGACAGACTTGATTACATTTCCCCTATGGCTAATAATGTTGCATGGGTTTTAGCAGTTGAAAAGTTAGCTGGAATAGAAGTTCCACCAAGAGCACAATATATT
Source organism: Ignavibacterium sp. (assembly GCF_025998815.1). Classification (NCBI taxonomy): domain Bacteria; kingdom Pseudomonadati; phylum Ignavibacteriota; class Ignavibacteria; order Ignavibacteriales; family Ignavibacteriaceae; genus Ignavibacterium; species Ignavibacterium sp. Next base: position 1,223,126 of record NZ_AP026678.1, on the reverse strand, counting down.
CGTATGATGGTTGCTGAGCTTGCAAGAATTACTTCACATCTTGTTGCTGTTGGTGCCTTTGCGATGGATGTTGGTGCTTTGACAGTATTTTTATGGACCTTGCGTGAACGAGAGAAAGTTCTTGATATCTGGGATATTCTTTGTGGTGCAAGATTCACAAACAGTTATACCAGAATTGGTGGAGTAGCTAATGATGCACCACCTGAAGCTTTGGCAAAAGTAAAATGGTTTATTGATCAGTTTGATGATAATCTTACTGAGTGTGAAAAGCTCTTAAACACAAATAGAATTTTTATTGAAAGACTTGAAGGAATAGGTGTGATGTCAGGTGAGCTTGCTTTGGATCTTGGTGTTACAGGACCAAGTTTGCGTGCATCAGGAATAGAATTCGATTTACGAAGAGCAACTCCTTATCTGAAGTACAACGAAATTGATTTTAATATTCCGACTTATACCGAAGGTGATTCTTTAGCTCGTTATTTTGTTCGTGTTGATGAGATGAGAGAAAGTGCAAAGATTGTAAGACAAATTTTGGAAAAGATGCCTCAGGGAGAAGTGCTTGCAAACAGTCCTAAAAAAGTTCTTCCTCACAAAACGGAAATTTATACCAGAATGGAAGAACTTATTCATGATTTTATGATTGTTAATTTTGGTATCAATCCTCCAGTAGGAGAAATTTATCACGCTATTGAAGGTTCAAAAGGAGAACTTGGATTTTACCTTGTAAGTAAAGGTGAAGGTCATCCATGGAAATGTAAAATTCGTTCACCTTCATTTAATAACTTACAAGCTTTGCCACATCTGGTTAAAGGACATATGATTTCGGATGTGGTGGCAATAATCGGAAGTATTGACCCTATAATGGGTGAAGCGGATAAGTGACGAAGTTTAAGTTTAAGCTTAAGTTAAAGACAAGGTCAATCTGAGTTTCTTATTTATATAAATTGTAACAAAAATTAAAATGGAAAAACAATTCAGTCACGAAAAATTAATTGTTTATCAGAGGTCTTTAGATTTTGTAGAATTTGTAGAAAACATACTATCAAGAGTTAAAGATAAACTTCATGTTTACGAACAAATTGATAAAAGCTCCACATCAATCCCATTAAACATTGCGGAAGGAACTGGAAAATACTCTATTAAAGATAAGAACAAATACTATGATATTGCTCGTGGTTCAGCTTCAGAAAGTGCGGCTTGTCTCGATGTTTTGTTAAGAAGAAAACGAATCACAGTTGAAAAGAATAAAGAAGGTAAAGATATTTTAATTGAGATAATATCTATGTTGGTAGGTTTAGTCAGAAGTAACTCCGAACGGGTTTATGAAGATGATGAAAATTATGGCTCTGATTTTAATAACTACCAAAAGTTAAAAGATTGAATTTCAAATCTTAAACTTAAACATTAACTTAAACTTAAATATGGACTTCAAATTCACACCGGAAAATTTAGAACGGATAAATGCTGAGATTAAAAAGTATCCGAAAAAGCAATCAGCTGTTATGGCTGCACTTTATATTGCTCAGGAACAGAATGGCTATATCACAAGCGAAGTGATGAAGGAAATTGCTAAAATTCTTGATATGCATCCGCACGATGTTTTAGGCGTGGTTACATTCTATACGATGTATCATCAGAAACCAATGGGCAAGTATCATATTCAGGTTTGCACAAATGTTTCATGTATGCTCAGAGGTGGTTATGATATATGGAATCAGGTTAAAGAGAAACTTGGTATTGATAACATGCAGGTAACCCAGGATGGGAAATTCTCTCTTGAAGAAGTTGAATGTATGGGAAGTTGTGGAACTGCTCCAATGTTCGCAATAAATGAAGACTATTTTGAAAACCTTACCAAAGAAAAAGTTAACGAAATTTTAGATTCATTAAAGAATACAAACTAATGGAAAAAATAGTTTTACCGGATATTAAAGACTTTCATATACTTGATGTTTATCTTCAACACGGCGGATACACAGCAGCTAAAAAAGCTTTTACACAATCACCTGACGATATTATCGATCAGGTAAAAAGATCTGGACTTCGTGGAAGAGGTGGCGCTGCTTTTCTTACCGGATTGAAGTGGAGCTTTATGCCCAAGACTACTGATAAACCTAAATACCTTTGCGTAAACGGAGATGAGAGTGAACCTGGTTCTTTCAAAGACAGACAAATTTTCGAGTACAATCCTCATCAGCTAATCGAAGGAACTATTATTACTTGCTATGCAATCGGTGCTAAAGTTGCCTATATCTACATTCGTGGTGAATACCATAAATGGATAAAGCTGATGCAAAAAGCTTTGGATGATGCTTATGCTAACGGATACCTTGGTGAGAAGATGAAAGAAAAATTCGGGACAGATTTCTCCTGCGATATTTACATACACAAAGGTGCAGGTGCTTATATCTGTGGAGAAGAATCTGCTTTAATGAATTCTATAGAAGGAAAAAGAGGATATCCAAGAGTTAAACCTCCCTTTCCTGCACAAAATGGTTTATGGGGATGCCCGACAACGATAAATAATGTGGAAACTATCGCAAATGTTCCTCCAATAATAAACAAAGGTTGGGAATGGTTTGCTTCGATTGGTGAACCGAAACATCCCGGAACTATTCTTTTTGGAGTTAGCGGTCATGTTAATAAACCAGGTGTTTACGAATTACCTTCGGGTACTTTGCTGACTGATATAATTTATAAATACGCAGGAGGAGTTCCGGGTAATAAAAAGATTCTTTGTGTTATTCCTGGTGGTTCCTCAATGCCTCCTCTTCGAGGTGATCAGATTGAAGGTGTAAAGATGGATGCCGAATCACTTAAAGCTGCCGGCTCTGCAATCGGTACAGGCGGAATAATGGTGATGGATGAAGACACTGATTTGGTTAAAGTGTTAGCTCGGATTGCTCACTTCTATCATCACGAAAGTTGCGGGCAATGTACACCTTGTCGTGAAGGAACCGGTTGGCTTGAAAAGATTTTGAAAAGATTAATTGCCGGAAAAGGTTCTGTTAGTGATTTGGATTTACTTATTACCGTTGCGAATCAGATTGAAGGGAATACAATTTGTGCATTAGGTGAAGCTGCTGCCTGGCCAGTAAAATATATGGTTGAAAGATTTCGTGATTACTTTGAACAACGAGTAAGTAAAGAGATAAATTTACCTGTTGCAAATAAAGTTCATTCGATGAGACACACTGTAATTCCAGTTGAAGAAATTAAGCATTAAATTTTATCCGTAGCTCATTCCTTTGGGATGGGCTACTTTTATTTCCTCTCTTCTTGCATCTCTTCCAAAAAACTCTTAACATCAATCGGAAAAAATATTCTTCTTTGGGAATATCTTTATGAAAACAAAACAATCCACTCTGTTTATACTTTTTTTCTTTTTACTCCTGACTTTTTACTTTTCACCTGAGCTAAATGCAACCATCCGTTATGTAAGTAAAACCGGCAGCAGTACACCGCCATACACAAGCTGGGCAACTGCTGCAGACAGCATACAAAAGTGTATCAACATTTGTGAAAATGGCGATACAATTTATGTGGCAAATGGTGTTTACAGGGAACAAATCATCATGATACCTGGTTTGTCTCTAATTGGCGTTGGGATGGATAGTTGTATAATTGACACTAGATATTTAACTACACAATTATATACATCTGTGGTTGTTAGTGAAAATTGTCTCTTTAAAGACTTTTTTCTAGTTGTTTCAAATAATAAAGAAACTGGTTATGGAATTAATGTACTGAATAATTCTATTATAACTTATTGTAAAATAATTAAAGCTGGAATTGCTATCTGGATATCAGGTGTGAATGCTTTAATAAAAAATAACCATATACTAGAATCTGGTGATGGAATCTATTTTTCAAATTCTAGCGCAATGGTAAAAGGTAATATAATAACTGATTGCGATTATGGAATATATCTAAACACACCATATCTATTTTATGAACCTATAATAGATTCAAACTTCATAGATACTTACGGAACTGCAATAAGAAATTCATTTGGTTCAAAGCCAACGGTCAGAAATAATTTTATTATTCTAAGAGGCAGAAGTTCCGTGGGGTTTTCAAATAGTTATTCAGATACCGCAAAAGTATATAACAATGTTGTTATTGCTTTCGATAGTCTGGGTGAAGCTACGGGTATTTATTGTACAAGCGTTCCTCATAAGGTATATAATAATCTGGTATTTGGGAAATTAAAAATTGGCATTGGAACAACAGGCATTTACCCTAATTTAATAGAATTGGTTAACAATGCAATAGTTAAACCACAATACGGGATAAATGCAGGAACACAAGTTAATGCCCATCACAACAATGTCTGGAACTCACAGATAAGTTACAGCGGATTTACACCTGATTCAACAAACACAACTGTTGACCCGATGATTGTAAACGATGATACAACACAGGGTGAACTTGACTTCCATCTTCAGAAGTTCTCTCCGCTTATTGATGCTGGTGACCCTACAATCCTTGACCTCGACGGCACAAGAAGCGACATAGGACTCTACGGAGGTCCTTTCGGACAGCGTTATATTTATCAGGATTTGCCTCCTAAACCTCCTGTTAATCTTACTGCTCTGGTTGATACGGGCAGAATACTGCTTCGATGGAACAGAAACACTGAAGCTGATACTTCTCATTATAACATTTTCCGCTCATTAAATCCCGACTTCACGGCTGATTCAACAACTCTTATTGGTTCAACCACAGATACTTTCTTTGTTGACAAGCTTAATCAGGAATATGAACGGTTGTATTACAAGATTACCTGTGTTGACAGACAGGGCAATCAATCAAATCCATCAGAAGAGATAGCAATAGTATTTTCTTCAATCAATGATTATCCGATTACAATAAATGACTACTACCTCTATCAGAACTATCCTAATCCATTTAATCCGACAACAAAGATTGGATACCGGTTGAAAGAAGACGGATATGTAAAACTTTATGTATATAACATAAAGGGAGAGGTAGTAGATATACTTGTAAACCAATATCAGCAGGGAGGGTATTATGAAGTAGAATTTAATGTAGGAAAGGGTCTCCAGACTGTTCCGCAAACACTCATAGCCAGCGGCATATACATCTACCAGATAATGGTAAGAGGCAGAGGGGATATTCCTGTTTTTACTGATTCAAAGAAGATGTTGTTTATTAAATAACTATCAGCAATCACAAAGAAAAACGGGAGGAAAAACAAAATGAAATTAAAGATAAAAAATCTCTCGGATGATAGTAGATTAGTTCAATCATAATAAGCACAGCGATACACTCACAGGAACAACCACAAAATCCTGATTTCACATACGGAGTATTTTCACATCTTAATACTTCGTGGAATTATCAGAATGCAAAAGCATATCTGGACAGTGCTGGGTTCAACTATATAATAGACGGTATTATACCTGACACAACTACAGCATTAAATCAAAATCTTATTGGAATTAAAGAATCCAGTCCACAGGATTACATCGGATATTACTCAAAAGGATATTACAGTAAATGGGAAGCAGAAAGGAATGAATTTGTATTTGGCAGGGTCGGGTTTAAGCATCCGCATAAAAATGGAACACCTCCTTATTTATACGGGCAGGTTGAAACACATCTTGGCGCTAAATGTTGGGCAACACAAAGGGATATTGGACACAGAGTTGATAGTGTTCTTTGGGGTCCTCATTATCATCAGGATAAAAAATATGATTATGGATTTTGGGACCCTAATCCTAAAATCACCTACATAGCATCCTACCGTATGGCATTCAGCAACATACCTCAGAAATCACAGGACGATGAGGTATGCAAAATGAAAGTAACATACAGTTACAGATATGGGGTTTTTCCTGACACACACATTGTTGTTATTCCACTTAATGAGAAACTGCTTCGTGTAAGGGATTTTCCGGCTGACAGTAGTTTCAGAAATTTTACAATCTCATATCAACTGCCTGACGGATACATTATTAGGGACAGAAGAATGCCGGAGAATATAATTCCATCTGCAGACACATTATATGAAGATGATGTGGTGCTATCGGGAATTGAATTCAAACTTGAATGGAGCGGTATTGGAAAACTTTATATTGATTATGTGGAAGTATACGATAGTACTGTGTGGGGAGATGGATTTATTAATCCACTACGTAGAGACTCGACAATAAATAAAATTAAAAACATGGCACAGCAGTATGGCACAATATCGAAATTAAAGTACTGGTATGTAAACGATGAACCAAACTCAATAGACACCTATTTGCCAATGAGAATAGTTGATTCTCTGGTTAACACAGTTACACCCGGCAAAAACACAATTACTGAAATATATCCGACACTGGCGAGGCGAGTTTAATGGCGAGCATCATCTCAAACAGTTTGTTCAGGTAAGCAATACCAAAAAACTTATGATTGATCATTACCCTGCATATACCGGACAAGCTTACTGGGAAGGACTTGATTATCTTCAGAACTCACTTCAATGGGCCTGGGAAGCACAACCCAACTTCTGGTATGTAGCTCAGGATTTAGGTCAGAAATTGGCCGGAACAGATTCTTTTATCGAATTAATGAAGAACCCCGAAAAATAATTTAAACTCCTAAGGAAGATTTAGAAAAGGATTTGACGGGGATCATATCAATTAAATAAAGATTTCTGAAAATAGTTCTACTTCTATTCTTGCATCTCTTCTTAAAAACTCTTAACATCAATCGGAAAAAATATTCTTCTTTGGGAATATCTTTATGAAAACAAAACAATCATCTCTGTCTTTACTTTTTTTCTTTTCTCTTTTGACTTTTTACTTTTCACCTGAGCTAAATGCAACCATCCGTTATGTAAGTAAAACCGGCAGCAGTACACCGCCATACACAAGCTGGGCTACTGCTGCAGACAGCATACAGAAGTGTATAAACATTTGTGAATACGGTGATACTATTTATGTAGCAAATGGAGTTTACAAAGAAAAAATAGTAATGATACCCGGTTTGTCTTTAATCGGCGCAGGGATGGATAGCTGTGTTATTGATACGAGACAATTTCCGGCAACAACTGATTTTTATTCTGTTTCATTAAATAATAATTCATTGATTGAAGGATTTAAGATATACTGCAAAAGAATTGATTGGGGCACAGGAATTTATGTATATGGTTCTTTGAATATTATCAAGAACAATAAAATTCTATTTGCCAAATATGGAGTAGATATTTACACTTATCCTTTAGGTTACAACTTAATAGAATTGAATCATGTCATTAATACTGATTATGGAATTTATTGTAGTTTCACAAATTCCTTAATATCGAATAATATTATTATTTACCCAAATGTAGGATTATCCTCAGGTTTATATAATAAATCCACATATCTGAATAATGTAATCCTATATCCTAACTATGATGGATTTGACGGCTTTACTCACAACTCAATTTTGAAAAATAATTTTTTCCTCTATGAGTTTAGAGGTGGTCCGTTGGGTTCAAATACGGGGATCTCTTCTTATGGTGATACAATCATAAACAATGCAATAATAGGATGGCCTAGTTACGGTCATGGGTTTTCAGGAAACTCTGCCACATTAAAAAATAATCATTTTGAAAATAATTATAGTGCAATTCAAAGAGTTGGCGGAGGCAGTGATCTAAATTTTCAATACAATAATCTATGGAACAACGTTATTAACTATACGAATTTCTCAGCAGACAGTACAAACATTTACAGAGATCCAATGTTTGTACGCTCAGATAGTCTCGACTATCGTCTTCAGAAGTTCTCTCCGCTTATTGATGCTGGTGACCCTACAATTCTTGACCTCGACGGCACAAGAAGCGACATAGGACTCTACGGAGGTCCTTTCGGACAGCGTTATATTTATCAGGACTTGCCTCCTAAACCTCCTGTTAATCTTACTGCTCTGGTTGATACAGGCAGAATAATGCTTCGATGGAACAGAAACACTGAAGCTGATACTTCTCATTATAACATTTTCCGCTCATTAAATCCTGACTTCACTGCTGATTCAACAACTCTTTTTGGTTCAACCACTGATACTTTCTTTGTTGACAAGCTTAATCAGGAATATGAACGGTTGTATTATAAGATTACCTGTGTTGACAGACAGGGCAATCAGTCAAATCCATCTGAAGAGTTAGCAATAGTATTTTCTTCAATCAATGATTATCCGATTACAATAAATGACTACTACCTCTATCAGAACTATCCTAATCCATTTAATCCGACAACAAAGATTGGATACCGGTTGAAAGAAGACGGATATGTAAAACTTTATGTATATAACATAAAGGGAGAGTTAGTAGATATACTTGTAAACCAATATCAGCAGGGAGGGTATTATGAAGTAGAATTTAATGTAGGGAACAGTCTCCAGACTGTTCCGCAAACACTCATAGCCAGCGGCATATACATCTACCAGATAATGGTAAGAGGCAGAGGGGATATTCCTGTTTTTACTGATTCAAAGAAGATGTTGTTTATTAAATGACTATCAGCAATCACATAGAAAAACTGGAGGAAAAATGAAATGGAGAAAAAAGCTAAATCAGAAACTAATAAAATAACTTTTGTATTTCTGTTTTTACTGCTTATTATATATTCTTCAAATGCACAACAGGAAGAATTTATCAGAGGTGTATTTATTCATTCAGGCGAAGGAGCATTAACATTGTATGGAAACTATGATCAAGTGCAACTGATGGGAACTAATTCTGTTCATCAGATGGTTGTTAGAGAAGTGCCAAGATTAGGTCAGACAAATAACTTTCAGCAACTGAGCAGATTTAATTATATATATGCATCCAATGACTCGGGCACGGGAAGCGAAAATTGTGATTGGTGTAATGAAGAACCTGAGAATATAGATTGGATAAGTTACTTTACTCAGGCAAAATATATGAAATGGGAAGCAGAAGGAGACAGTATATTTAATGGAAGTGTTGGTATAAAACATCAGGGAGGTGAGTTTTATCAAGAGGCAGATGGTACTAAGGGATGGAAGACATCTGATAATAACATAGGTGATACAGTAATCTACGGACCTAATTACTGGCAGTATCCAAGATATACTTTTACTAATCCAGCCTGGAATCCCACCCCAATTAATTACAAGGCAAACTTCAGGATGAAAATTGATTTTCCTTCGAGTGAATCATTGCCTGTATGTATAATAATGGTACTAATGACAAAGCCCTCGACAGGATATTCTAAAATACTTGATATTGATACTCTTACCACAGATGTATTAAATACCGCATATCAGAACTTTACACTAAGTTATAATTATAAAGATTATATAATTTTTGAGGGAATTGCTAATTCTTCTGGTATTCATCCAGCTACAATAACAAAACCTTTTTCAGAAATAGATACAAATCCATCTTTGAATATTGGCTCAGAAGTTCAGTTTATTGTCAAATGGCTTGGTAACAGACAGTTATTCATTGACTATATCGAAGTTTATGATGAGAAAATTTGGGAATATTATTTTATTAATAGGATATCACAAACAAAGAATGCTATCAGGGATTATAACTTAAGTTTTTCTTCTAATCCAAATCTATATGAAAAACTAAAATATTATGTCACAATAGATGCACCCTATTCGATAGATGGTTACATACCTATAAAAAGGGTACAGCAAATAATGGATTCTTTAAATACTGATAAAAATCTTCTTGTTCACTGGTATCCGGGATGGAGTCATTACAGAGATGGGTCAAAAACTTGGCCTTTGTATTATCAATTAGCTAAACCGAAGAAAATAAATTTCTGGTATGCACCTTTTGTCTCTGATGAAAATGGGAACAACACAGCTAATGATTTTACACTTTACTGGTTTCAAAGAAATTTACAACAAGCACATCTTCAACAAAACGATTTCTTTGTTACTCTTCAGACCTTTGGCTGGAGAGATAAACAGAGTAAATTATCCTATGGTTATAGAACACCGACACCATAAGAAATAAGTGCTGAGACAATGCTTGCTCTTGCACATGGAATAAAAGGTCTTTTCTATGAACATTACTATTCAATTAGAAATATGGAGTTTAGTGGAAGTTATTATATGGTTGATGGTATTGCTATTGATAAATCAGCATCAGGATACCCGGCAACAGTAACTGAGTATAAGCTCGAGCAGAATTACCCTAATCCATTCAATCCCACAACACAAATCAAATATTCAATAAAAGAGAGACAATTGGTTCAACTAAAAATATATGATGTACTTGGAAGAGAATTGTTTACGCTTGAAGATAATTACAAAGAACCTGGAAATTATGAGACAGAATTTGATGCCAGTTCACTTGCAAACGGAGTTTATATCTACCGTCTTTCAGCCGGTGATTTTGTTGATGAAAGAAAATGGTTGTGGTGAAGTGATTTTCCAAAATAATTGCAGTCTAACTCTCCGGAGTTGAGCTACCTTTACAGAATGTTCTGATTTTTGCTCAAAATTTAATGTTTTTCTATCCTTCCTTTTTCTTTAAATTCCAACACAAAATTTTCAGAAATTATCAGGTAATAAATGAAACAATATCACGATTTGGTAAAACTTGTAATGAATGAAGGTGTCCGCAAATCATCCCGAACTGGAGTGGACACAATCTCTTATTTTGGTGCTTTTTACAGAGTTGATCTTTCGAAAGGATTTCCTCTTCTTACAACAAAAAAGATGGAATGGAAGTCGTTGCTTTACGAAGTACTTTGGTATTTATCAGGTGAAGAACATATCAGAAATCTGAAACAACATACAAAAATCTGGGATGCCTGGGCTGATGAAAATGGACGACTTCAAACAGCTTATGGAAGATTTTGGAGACGATTTCCTGTACCCGATAAATCAGCAGCTTTAGACGGAGAAATTTTTGTGGAAGAAAATCATCCTTTCGTAAAAAGAGAATCAAATGGTTCATTGGTTTTTGATCAGGTTGGTTGGGTAATAAATGAAATTAAAAGTAATCCTAACTCAAGAAGACTTGTCATTACTGCCTGGCATCCTGCTAATGCTGTGATTAGTAAATTACCACCTTGTCATTACACATTTGCATTTAATGTAAGTAACGGAAAACTTAATTGTCATCTCACACAACGAAGCGGCGATATTGCTCTTGGAATTCCTTTTAATCTTGCTGCATACTCAATACTTACTCAAATTATTGCACAAGAAACAAATCTTGAACTTGGTTATTTTGCTCATACAATTATCGATGCACATATCTATGTTGCAGATAAAGGAAGTCCGACTGAGAAATACGATCATCTTGAAGGATTAAAATTACAATTAACCCGTGAGCCATTTCCATTACCACAACTTAAAATTGCCAAAAAGCCAATTGATGAACTTCAATTCGAAGATTTTGAACTGATCGGATATCAGCATCATCCTAAAATTAAATTTGAGGTTGCGGTTTGATTATCAGTTTAATTGTTGCAATTGCGCAGAATGGAGTTATTGGTAAATCATCCGGAGAAATGTCCTGGCATGTAAGCGAAGAATTCAAACATTTCAAAAATACTACGAAAGGTTTCCCGGTATTAATGGGAAGAAAAACTTTTGAAACGCTTGGTAATCCACTGAAGGAAAGATTAAATATTGTTATTACAAGAAATCCGGAATACAAAACACAATTCGATGATGTACTGATATTCTCTTCACTTGATGAAGCAATTAATTTTTGCAGAGAAAAGAAGTTCGAAAAAATTTTTATTATCGGTGGTGCTGAAATATATAAAATTGCAATTCCCATTGTTGATGAAATGATAATCTCCAGAATGAAGTTTACTGCAGAAGGTGATGTTTATTTTCCTGAGTTTGATGAATCTAACTGGAAGAAAGAAAAAATTATGGATAAAGAATTATTTGAAGTTTATTTGTATAAAAGGATTTAATGTCAGGTAGAATTAAAATATTACCCGAAAATCTTGCAAACAAAATTGCAGCAGGCGAAGTTGTTCAACGACCTGAATCTGTAGTTAAAGAATTACTTGAAAACTCAATCGATGCCGAAGCAAAAAACATTGAGCTGATAATTAAACAAGCCGGTAAGTCTTTAATTCAGGTTTGTGATGATGGTATTGGAATGACGGAAGAAGATGCAATCCTTTGTATTCAGAAACATGCTACAAGTAAAATTTCAACTCTTTCCGATCTCGAGGCAATCAGAACACTTGGATTTCGCGGTGAAGCTTTGAGCTCCATTGCTGCTGTATCACAAATTGAAATCAGAACTCAAACTGCCCAGCAGGAAATTGGTACTCTTATCCGGATTGAAAAAGAAGGTGAGATCATTAAAGAAAAAGTTTCTGTAAACAAAGGAACTTGTGTTTCGGTGAAAAATCTTTTTTACAATACTCCAGCAAGAAGAAAATTTCTTAAATCAGATGCAACAGAACTTAAACATGTAATTGATACATTCAATCGGATTGCACTTGCTCATCCCGAAATAAATTTTAAATTTTATAACAATGACACACTTGTGAATGATTATAAATCCGGAACAGTTGAAGAAAGAATTGCACAGATATTTGCAGATAATATGCTTGATGCTTTAATTCCGGTTGAAGAAAAAACGGAATATCTTTCATTGCACGGATACATCGGTAAGCCGTCAATATTTCGTAAAAGTAAAGGTGAGCAATATCTTTATCTTAACAAAAGATTTGTAGTTAATAAACATATCAATCATGCTGTATTTACAGCATTCGAAAACATTCTTGAAAAAGGTGATTATCCTTTCTTTGTGCTGTTCATGGAAATTGATCCTTCTAAAGTTGATGTGAATATTCACCCATCAAAGCTTGAAGTAAAATTTGATGACGAAAAAGATGTTTACAATTTTGTACTTGCTGTTATAAGGAAATCAATCGGCAGCCACGATCTTGTTCCATCAATGACTTTTTCAGGGAATGAAAATTCAGAAGAGAAACTTTCATTTAATGCTTTTACTCCTGTTGCGAAAAATGATTTCTCTGACAGACCGGTTTTTTCGAAATCAATTGATTCAAAGCGTGAGAGAATTTCTGACGAAGATATTGAACTTGTATTTGGTAATCTTGCAACAAATGTTATCAGGAAAGAGCAAAGTAATTTCATCCCTGAATTTATTGAATCTGAATCGCAGCAGGAATATAAATTGGAGAAAAAGACAACTGCTGATGATGAAGAACCAAGTTTCATTATTCAGCTTCATAACAAATACATTTTATCTCAGATTAAATCCGGCTTAATGATTATTGATCAGCATGTTGCTCACGAAAGAATATTGTATGAGAAAGCTTTATCAAGATTAGAAACGGATATTCCTTTTTCACAACAATTATTATTTCCTATTACAATTCAGTTCGATCCTGCGAGTTATGAAATTCTTAAAGAACTTAATTCACATCTTCACAGACTTGGATTTCAATTAAAATTTTCTTCCAGATATTACATTACAATCGAAGGCGTTCCTGAAGATATCAAAAGCGGTTCGGAAGAAAGAATACTTAAAGAATTTATCGAAGAGTTTAAGACAAATCAGCTTGAAAAAAAACTTGAGGAAAAAGATAACATTGCGAAATCTTATTCCTGTAAAACGGCAATAAAAGCCGGAGATAAATTATCAGAAAGTGAAATGAGACTATTGATTGATCAGCTGTTTGCTACTTCAATGCCTTATGTTTGTCCTCACGGAAGACCAATTGTAATAAAAATTTCTCTTGAAGAATTTGACAGACGATTTGGAAGAACCTAATTTTGAAACACTAATCCGATAACAATTAAAGGTTAAACTATGGCAGATAAAGAATATCTTGCTCAGCGTAAAGCTTATGAAGAAAAAGCCAAAGCTGCGAAAACAACAGGAATGAAATTTACGACTGTAAGCGGCAGAGATATTAATGTGCTTTACGGTCCTGATGATGTTGAGCATATCAACTATTTATCTGAAATCGGTTTTCCGGGTGAATATCCTTACACCAGAGGCATCCACGCAAATGGCTATCGTGGAAAAATCTGGACAATGCGTCAGTTCGCTGGATTCGGAACTCCGGAAGATACTAATCAAAGGTTTCATTATCTGCTTAATAACGGACAAACAGGTTTATCTGTTGCTTTTGATCTTCCGACATTGATGGGTTGGGATGCAGATGCACCTTTAAGTGAAGGTGAAGTAGGAATTTGTGGTGTGTCGGTTTCATCATTAAAAGATATGGAAGTGTTGTTTGATAAAATTCCGCTTGATAAAGTTTCTACTTCGATGACAATAAATTCTCCGGCTGCAATGATTTTTGCATTCTATCTTGCAGTAGCACAAAAACAAGGAGTAGATTTCAAACAGCTTAGAGGAACATTACAAAATGATATTCTAAAAGAATACATTGCACAGAAAGAATACATTTTCCCTCCAACTCCTTCAATGCGAATAATTGTTGATATGATTGAATACTGCACAAACGAAGTTCCTCAGTGGAATCCGGTTTCTGTTAGTGGTTATCATATTCGCGAAGCAGGTTCAACTGCCGTGCAGGAACTTGCTTATACACTCGCGGATGGATTTGCTTACATTGAAGCTTGTATCGAAAGAGGAATGGATGTGGATTCCTTTGCACCAAGAATTTCTTTCTTCTTCAATTCTCATCTTGATTTCTTTGAAGAGATTGCAAAGTTCCGTGCAGCACGAAAAATTTATGCTAAACGAATGAGAGAAAGATACGGAGCCAAAAATCCAAGAAGCTGGTGGTTACGATTTCATACTCAAACTGCAGGATGTACATTAACTGCTCAGCAACCGGAAAATAATATTGTCAGAACCGCAATTCAGGCACTTGCCGGAGTACTTGGTGGCACTCAATCATTGCATACAAATTCGATGGATGAAACACTTGCTCTTCCAAGTGAAAAAGCTGTTAAGATTGCCCTAAGAACTCAGCAACTTATTGCTTATGAAACAGGTGTGATTAATACAGTTGATCCTCTTGGAGGAAGTTATTTTGTTGAGGCATTAACTGATCAGATGGAAAAAGAAGCAAATGAAATTTTTGAACAGATTGATGCAATGGGAGGAGTAATTCCTGCAATTGAAGCCGGTTATTTTCAGAAAGAAATTGCTGATGCAGCATATCGTTATCAGAAAGAAGTCGAAAGAAAAGAAAAAATCATAGTTGGTGTGAATGAATTCGTTGAACCTGATGAGAAAATAGACATTCCAATTCTCACAATTCCACCCGAAGTTGAAATCCAGCAAAAGCAAAGATTAGCAGATCTTCGTCAGAGCCGCAATCAGCAGGCAGTTGAAGAATCTCTTAAGGAAATTAAACAGGCAGCTATCGATGGTAAAAATCTGATGCCTGTGCTTGTAAAAGCAGCACAAAATTATGTAACACTTGGTGAAATGGTGGGCGAACTCAAAGAAGTCTTTGGAACATACGAGGAGGTTTCAGTATTCTGATGATTAAAGATTATCTCAAACTAATTCGTGTTCCACAGTGGATTAAAAACTTTTTTGTATTTGTTCCACTTTTATTTTCGTTACATCTTTTTGACAAAGATTATCTTCTTCTTTCATTTAAAGCATTTATTGTTTTTAGTCTTGCATCCAGCTTCGTTTATGTTGTTAATGATATTATCGATATTGAAGCTGATCGTGCCCATCCAAAAAAGAAAAATCGTCCGCTTGCATCAGGTAAAATCAGTAAATCGTCTGCAATTATACTTTCTGTTGTTTTATTGATTGTTGTTTTGTCATCCTATTTTATTTTCAATTATCAATTCGTTTCATTCCTTTATGCTTTTCTGATTCTCAACATTTTATATTCATTCTATCTGAAACACATAGTTATACTTGATATATTCAGCATTGCAGCAGGATTTTCAATCAGAGTGCTTGCTGGTGCAGCAGTAATTGATGTTCCTGTTTCAAGCTGGTTAATTCTTACCACAATGTTTATTTCACTTTTTCTTGGTGTTATGAAAAGACACTCCGAGCTTGTTCAGGTTGCAGATAACAACAAATCAACACGCAAAGTGCTTGCTGAGTATTCAACTAATTTCACAAATCAGATGGCAACTGTTGCTGCTTCGGGCGTGATTATTTGTTATGCACTTTACACAGTTTCTCAGAGAACTGTTTCGGTATTCAATACAGAAAATCTTATTTATACAACACCTTTTGTCGTCTTTGGAATTTTCAGATATATGTATCTCGAATATCAGAGCAATCAGGGAGAAAACACAACTCAGGTTATGATGACTGATATTCCGATGATTCTTACCGTTATCAGTTATGCAATTGTAACAGTTTTAATCATCTATAAAATTATATGAAATCAATTATTTATTTGATTGCTATTACAATCTTGTTTATGAATGCTTGCTGCAGTACTGCCCGATTAGAAAATGATAAATCAATTACAATTCTTGAAACTAATTGCTGGTTAAACTTAATGCCTGGCGGAGAACCTTCTTTTCATTATTCCGGTACTTTTGAAATTGAAAAACAACTTGCAGACAGGATGAAATTTTCATCTGTAGAAGTTTATTACAAAGATGAACTGATACACAAATCACAACCATTACTTCAGTTTTATGATGAAGTTGTAACTGATTCAATGAAAGTAATAAGATTTAATTTTTATTCTGAACAGGGAATTAAAGTAACTGAAACAATGATGAAAGCAGAATCTGTTGACTTTCATTTTGTTTTTGAGTTCAATGGTGATAAAGTTGAAGAAGATTTGAAAGAAATTACTCTTACCAGAGCTTACTGATGGTTACTGAAATTTTATTACTAATAGTGCTGCTTATACTTAGTGCTTATTTTTCCTCTACAGAAATAGCTTACATTGCTGCCAACAAACTCAAGCTTGAAGTCAAAACCAGAAAGAAAGATTTAGTTGCAAGAAATGTTGCTTACTATCTGAACAATCCGAATACATTTTTCTCTACAATCCTTCTTGGAAATAATATTGTTAATATTGCTTTTGCATCATTAAGTGCGGTCATTTTAGCATCTTTATTTAACTTAACCGAAATACAAATCTTATCAATAACTACTTTCTTACTTTTATTTTTTGGTGAATTAATTCCAAAATATTTCGCTCACGAAACCGCTGATTTATTTATCATTGTTTCATCATCGATTCTCAGGATAATTACAACAATTTTATTCCCTTTCATAAAAGCATTGACATTTATTTCTGATAAACTTACTTCCAATGTTAGTTCCCAGAAAGCTGAAAATATTTCTCAGTTGTTTGATAAAGAAGATATTAAAGCTCTTTTAGATGAAGGACATAAAGCTGGAAAAGTTTTGCCTCAGGAAAAAAATATAATCGAAAAAGTAATTGACCTTGGCGAACAAAAAGTTTATGAAGCAATGCGTCCCAGAACTGAAATTGTTGGTGTCGAAATTCATTCATCAATAGAGGATGTTCATAAAACTTTTATTGATTCAGGTTATTCTAAGTTAATTGTTTATGAAGAAAACCTGGATAACATCAAAGGTGTTATTCTCGCCAAAGATTTATTCGCCAATCCCAAAACTATAACTGAAGTTCTGCGTGAAATTAAATTTTATCCTGAAACCAAGAGAAGTCTCGAAGTTTTGAATGAGTTACTGGAAAGTAAAATTTCCATTGCTGTTGTGGTTGATGAATTTGGTGGCACAGCGGGAATTGTAACGATGGAAGATATTATTGAAGAACTTTTCGGTGAAATAAAAGATGAATATGATGTTGAAGAACACATCTGCCGAAGAATTTCAAGAGATACTTATTTAATTAGTGGTAAAGTTGAAATTGATCATCTGAATGAAAAATATAAAATAGGAATTCCTGAAGGAGATTACGAAACAGTTGCCGGATATATTGAAAATCGGCTTGGAAGAATACCGAAACAAGGCGAGTCGTTCCTGATTGATAATTATGATATTATCATTGTTAAAGCAACTCAAACTAAAATTGAATTAATCAAGCTTATTGTAAGAAATGAATAAAAAGATTGTTCTATTTGATGGTGTTTGTAACTTTTGTAATTATTGGGTGAATTTTATAATTGATCGTGATAACAAAAATCTTTTCCTTTTCTCTTCACTTCAATCGAAAGCAGGACAGGAATTGCTGAAAAGATTCAATCTGCCAACGGATGAATTTGATACTTTCATTCTTGTTGATGGCGATACTTATCTCACAAAATCAGATGCTGTAATCAGTATTGCAAGATGCTTAAGAGGATTTCCCAAAGCATTAGTCCTTGGTAAAATACTTCCGAAATTCCTCAGGGATTTATTTTATGATTTGATTGCAAAGAATAGATATAAAATTTTTGGCAGAAAAGATTCTTGCAGAATTCCAACCGCAGAAGAGAAATCAAAATTTTTAGAATGAGATTTCTTAAACGCATATAAACTCAATCACAACTGTCAAATCTTACATTGGGGAACATCCATTTTTAAGTTAAATTTGTAATACAAAATTCAAGAAGAAGATTGATTATTGCTTAAACTTAATTTAGTTGCACAAGATAAAAATTCTAAAGCTCGTGCCGGATGGTTTGAAACTGATCACGGTGTTGTTGAAACGCCGATTTTTATGCCAGTAGGCACTCAAGGTACTGTTAAAGCTGTAAATCAATATTATCTCGAGCAGGAAATAAAAGCTCAGATTGTTCTTTCAAACACTTATCATCTTTACTTAAGACCAGGTACCGAAATTCTTGAAGCTGCAGGTGGCTTGCATAGGTTTATGAATTGGCAAAAGCCAATACTTACAGATAGCGGTGGTTATCAGGTTTTTAGTTTGACTGAATTACGAAAGCTAAAAGAAAATGGAGTTGAATTCAGGTCGCATCTTGATGGCTCAAAACATTTTTTTACACCTGAAAAAGTAATTCAGATTCAAAGAAGTATTGGTTCAGATATAATGATGGTTCTGGATGAATGTGCTCCTTATCCGTGCGAGTATGAATATGCAAAAAAATCTGTTCAGTTGACAAGTAATTGGGCTGTTCTGAATAAAAATGCTTTTGATAATTCTGAGCCAAGATATGGTCACAAACAATTTTTATTCGGAATAATTCAAGGAAGTGTTTACAAGGATTTAAGAAAACAATCAGTCGAGGATTTGCTTGCACTTGAATTTGATAGTTATGCAATTGGTGGTTTAGCTGTTGGAGAACCAACAGAACAAATGTATGAACTTGTTGATTTTACTACTGAACTTATGCCGGTTGAGCAACCAAGGTATCTGATGGGAGTTGGAAGACCTGAAAATATTCTTGAGTCAATTGCTCGTGGTGTTGATATGTTCGATTGTGTGATGCCAACAAGGAATGCAAGGAATGCAAATGTGTTTACCTGGAATGGAACTCTTTCAATGCGAAATGCAAAATATAAAGATGACTTTAAGCCGCTTGATGAGAATTGCAATTGTTACACTTGCAGAAATTTTACCAGAGCGTATTTAAGACATTTATTTGTTGCAGAAGAAATTCTTGCGCTTGAATTGGCTTCGATACATAATCTTTATTTTTATCTTGAACTTGTCAGAAAGGCAAGAGAAAAAATTATTGAAGGTTCTTTTAACTATTGGAAAATTCAGATTGTAGAAAAAATATCTGTTAAAAACTAAAACAAAGGAAAAAAATATGTTAGAAGTTATGATTGCTATGGCTCCACAAAACGGTGGTGGCGGAAGTGCAAATCTTATCAGCACTCTTATAATGTTTGGTGCAATCTTTTTGATTTTCTATTTCATGATTATCAGACCTCAGCAGAAGCGAGCAAAGGAAAGAGAAAAAATGCTTAATGCTTTGGAAAAGGGTGATAAGGTTGTCACTTCAGGTGGTATTCACGGCACTATTGCAGGATTGGATGACAAAACCGTTCTGCTTCAGATTGCTGATAATGTAAAAATAAAAGTTGATAGAAGCGCAATTAACATTGTTGAGAAAAAAACATCATAAATTATGAACCCTTTTTGCTCTGTCGAAGAAGCCATTGAAGAAATTAAAAATGGCAAAGTAATAATAGTAGTTGATGATGAAGATCGTGAGAACGAAGGAGACTTTATCTGTGCTGCAGAATATGTTACTCCTGATATCGTTAACTTTATGGTTACTCATGGAAGAGGAATGCTGTGTGTTGCTTTAAGTAAAAAGAGACTTGATGAATTAAATCTTCCATTGATGGTTGATTCCAATTCTGCTCTTCACGGCACTCAGTTTACAGTTACTGTTGACGCAATAGAAGGAACAACAACCGGTATATCTGCTGCTGACAGGGCATTGACAATTAAAAAATTAGTTGATGATGATTCGAAGCCCGAGGACTTCGCTCGTCCCGGGCATATTTTCCCATTAAGAGCATTTGATGAAGGTGTTCTTCGTAGAGCCGGACATACTGAAGCTGCTGTTGATTTGTGTCGCCTGGCTAACCTGAAACCTGCAGGTGTTCTCTGTGAAATTCTTCGTGAAGATGGTGAAATGGCTCGTGTTCCTGAATTGATTGAAGTTGCCAAAAAATTTAATCTCAAAATATTAACAGTACAGGACTTAATTCAATATCGTGTAAGAACTGAAAAGCTTATTGAGAAAATAACTGATATTAATTTCCCAACAGCACACGGCGAATTCAGACTTCATCTTTACAGAAATTTGCTTGATAGGAAAAAACAGGTCGCAATTGTAAAAGGTAATCCAAGTCCTGAGGAACCTTTTCTTGTTCGAATGCATTCAGAATGTTTAACCGGTGATGTATTTCATTCACTTCGTTGCGATTGTCACGACCAACTTAATTATGCTTTAGATTTAATTGAGGCGAATGGCTCTGGCGCACTTGTTTATATGCGACAAGAGGGAAGAGGAATCGGACTTGAGAACAAAATCAAAGCATACAGACTTCAGGATGAAGGACTCGACACCGTTGAAGCAAATGAAAAACTTGGCTTTAAACCAGACCTGAGAGATTATGGTATCGGTGCTCAGATATTACTTGATCTTGGAATCAGGAAAATCAAACTTTTAACCAACAATCCTAAAAAAGTAATCGGCTTAAAAGGTTACGGACTCGAAATAGTTGAAAGAGTTCCTATTGAAATTCCACCAAATAAGAACAACGAAAAATATCTGAAAACAAAAAGAGATAAGCTGGGGCATATAATTCTTAAATAGCTTTAGAATTTTAATAATCTGTTTCTTTTCTATTTAACAATTAGTGTTCTCCTCCATCAGTTTCTTAATTCCTATCTTAACACTATTTTAGAATCAGAAACTAACTTTGGTTTTTATATGAAAGCACTAAAAATTCTTTCCATACTTTTAGTTATTACAATAATTGAAGTCACAGCACAGCAAAAAACAGTTTATCTTGGTTTCATTGAAGGCGATATCGATCTTGGATTAGCTCCTTATGTTACTCGTGTTATTAATGAAGCAGAAAAAAATAATGCTGATGCAATAATTTTTAAGATCAATACCTTCGGTGGAAGAGTTGATGCTGCAACTCAGATTAAAGATGCAATACTTTCAAGCAAAGTTAAGACAGTTGCTTTTGTAAATAACAGAGCAATCTCTGCCGGCGCACTGATTACACTTTCCTGTAATGTTATTGTAATGGCACCCGGAAGTAATATGGGTGCTGCTACTGTAGTTGATCAAACAGGTCAGAAAGTTGGTGAAAAGTATCAGTCTTATATGCGTTCTGAGATGAGGTCTACTGCTGAAAAAAATGGAAGACCAACTGATATTGCCCAGGCAATGGTTGATGAAAGAATTGTCATTCCGGGTTTATGCGATAGTACTCAACTCGTTACTTTAACTTCTGAAGAAGCTGTAAAATATAAAATGGCTGACACAATTCTCACCAGACTCGATGATGTTTTATCATACATTGGGATGAAGGATGCTAAAATTGTTGATGTCAGATCTAATTGGGCTGAAGATATTGTAAGATTTTTAAATAATCCTATCATTGCTTCAATCCTTATTATGATTGGCTTTTTTGGATTACTTGCTGAGATAAAAACTCCCGGCTGGGGTTTACCTGGTACAGCAGGGTTAATTGCTTTAGCACTTTTCTTTGGTTCATCTTACATTCTTCAACTTGCATCAATCGTTGAGATTCTGATGTTTGTTGCAGGAGTAGTTTTACTTCTTGTAGAGATTTTTGTAATTCCCGGATTTGGTGTGGCGGGAATATCAGGAATTGTTTTGATATTCGCTTCAATATTTTTATCACTGATAGGCAGCGAGCCATTCATTACTTTTGAATCTATTTCAGTTGCAATAATTCAACTGACTGTTGCATTGATTGCAGCAATAATTCTGGTTTTTCTTCTCGCAAAGTTTTTACCCAAGACTACTGCTTTCAGCAAATTAGTCCTTTCAGAATCTGAAAAAACTGATCAGGGATTTGTTTCATATCCTTCTGATACTTCTCTTATCGGCAAATCAGGAAAAGCACTTACTGTGTTAAGACCAGCCGGCATTGCTGAAATTGATGGGAAAAAATACGATGTTGTAGCTGATAATGAATACATTGAACCCGGTAAACCAGTTAAAGTTATTCGTGTTGAAGGAATTAAAGTAGTTGTTCAGGAAGTGAAATAAAATTTTTGGGAGAGGATTAACTCTCCCATTAAAATAGAAATGAATTAAAGCATTTCAAGAATGCTGGTGTTGGCAACAGTTTCTTTTCTGCTTCCTTTCTGTTTACCTTGCGGTGTGTTTGCATCGAAAGTAAAGAACATTTCAGTATAAGACTTTGTTTTCGATTTCTGAATTCTTCCTTTATCAATATTAAAGTAAATTGTACCTTCACCTGTTGAAACAGGTTTTTTGAAATTATAGACAACTCCACGCTCTTCATATTTTGTATCGCCGGTAACATTATAATCCATTCCGGCATCAATTACTGCAAGTCTGTCTTCTTCCAGTTTTTCAATGGAATTTATTTTATACTTGTTTGTGAAATTAATCTGAAATACCATCATTGGAATTGGTGGTTGTGGGATTGTCCAGGTTGAATCCTTTGCAAGCTGTTTCTCCGGCATTTTTCTAATTAACTGAAGTACAATGGGCTTTAATACATTGCTAACCATATCATCTTTTACCATATTCTTTGTTTGAGCATCAAGAGAGTCAGCACCACGCAAACTGAAAAATTTATTTGCAATCTTATCAGCTCTGAATACTTCAAGCACTTCACCAGCTTTGTTAAATCTTACAGAGAAAGGATTATTCCAAAGAGCAAGAAATTCCGCAAATCTTTTTTGATCTGCAGAATCAACATTTTTACCGGCTTCAAAATTTACTTTCTCTCCGTTTACATTTGCACTTAATTTCACACCTAAAATTTTAATATCAGCTTCTGTGACTCCGTCCTTATCAATTTCCTTTGGTGTAAAATCAAAAACATAAACAACTTCCTGATGAAGTTTCATTGTGATTGAAGTATCGGTTGTTAAAGTTTGCATGTTTTCAGAAATAGTGGAAAGTCTGTATCGAACAGTTTCGCCTTTGTTAAAATTATAAGCTAACTGAAAATTAGACTTATCATCAATTGGCTGAGCTTTAATTCCCGTAGAATCATATACATAAGCTGTACTATCCAACTGAGCACTTTCCGGAGCATCGCCTTTCTTTTCTCCGCAGGCTGAAATAATAACAGCAGTTAAAATTGTTACGATTAAAAAATATTTTTTCATTTGATTCCTCATTTCATTTTTTAGTTTGGATAATTTTCTAACAACTCCTGCCTGGAGAAAAAGAAAGCGATTTCCTTTTCGGCATTTTCATCAGAATCAGAGCCGTGAACAGC
The DNA here is from genome assembly GCF_025998815.1 of Ignavibacterium sp. NCBI lineage: Bacteria > Pseudomonadati > Ignavibacteriota > Ignavibacteria > Ignavibacteriales > Ignavibacteriaceae > Ignavibacterium > Ignavibacterium sp. The sequence goes on along the minus strand of NZ_AP026678.1, from coordinate 1,199,305 downwards.
ATTAAACTGTTTATTTCTTGCATAAAGTTTTCTGACAGTTCCTTCTTCTGCTTGAGCCGGATCGGTTGCGCCGATCAGTTTTCTGTAATCTTCAACAGCATTTTCTTTTTCCAATGCAATCGGAACACACGGACCTGAAGTCATATATTCTACCAAATCATTGTAGAAAGGTCTTTCTTTGTGAACTTCATAAAAGCTCTTTGCCTGATTTACTGTTAAATGAACCATCTTCAGAGCTTTTACTTTGAAACCAGCTTTTGTGATCATTGAAATAATTTCGCCAATATAACCATCGCTTACAGCGTCAGGTTTAATAATTGCTAATGTTTTGTTACCCAATTTATTCTCCTATCTTTTCTTTTTATGTGACTTTTTCTTTGATGATTTTTCTTTTTTTGATGACTTACTTTTTTTATCAGTAGTTTTTGTTTTTGTCGGTTTTGCCTTTTTAGAATCTACCTTTGAAACTGCTTTTGCTTTTCTCAACTTCTCTATTGCTTTGAACATTGTAATTCCAATTTCGGCAGGACTTTCAACAACATGAATTCCGGCTTTTTTCATCGCTGCCATTTTTTCTGCTGCAGTACCTTTTCCACCAGAGATTATTGCACCTGCGTGACCCATTCTTCTTCCCGGAGGAGCAGTTCTTCCGGCAATAAATCCAACAACAGGTTTCTTCACATTTTTCTTTATAAACTCTGCAGCTTCTTCTTCAGCACTTCCGCCAATCTCACCAATCATTACGATGCCTTCTGTGTCAGGATCTTCATTAAACATTTTTATTATATCTGTAAACTTTGAACCTATAATCGGATCACCACCAATTCCGACGCAAGTTGATTGTCCAAGCCCAACATCAGTTAATTGTTTTACTGCTTCATAAGTCAATGTTCCACTTCTTGATACAACACCAATGTTTCCTTTTTTATGAATGAATCCTGGCATAATTCCAACTTTAGCTTGTCCGGGTGAAATTACTCCGGGACAATTCGGACCGATTAAAACAACATCTTTATTTTTAATTGCATTATAAACTTTCAACATATCGTTGGTTGGAATTCCTTCAGTGATGCATATAATTACTTTAATGCCTGCATTGGCTGCCTCAAGGATTGCATCTGCAGCAAATGCCGGTGGAACGAAAATTACAGATGTATTTGCCTTTTGTTCTTTAACTGCTTCTTCAACAGTGTTATAAATTGGAATACCTTCGAATTTTGTTCCGCCTTTTCCGGGAGTTACACCTGCAACTACTTTGGTTCCGTATTCAACCATTTGTCCGGTATGAAAAGAACCTTCGCTGCCTGTAATTCCCTGAACGACTAATCTTGTTTTATTTGAAACGAGAATACTCATTGATTTATCCCTTTTCTATTAAAAATGTGCATCAAAAATAAAGAATTTAAGTTGAAGTATGAACAGGAAAGTTATATTAGTTTGTATCCTATAAGATGCATCACTACTGTTTTTCCCATCTGAAATGGTTCTTCTTCAACGAAATTAAATCCGATTTTTTTGTACCATTCCAGTGCTTTGATATTATCTTTCATAACACCAAGCCAAATCCGGTCGTAACCTTTCTGCCTTGCAATTTCTTCAGCTTTATTCATCAAAATTTTACCAATACCAGTACCTTGAAATTGAGGGAGAACATAAAGTGAGGATACATAAAATCTCTTTTGTGATTTGTTGTCGTATAACTTCATCCAACCGGATGAATGTCCATCTGATTCAGTAATGAAACATTGTGTATATGGATCGATAAAGAGAACGTTTAGTTTTTCTTCACTATAAAATTTATCTAAGTGAAACAGGATATCTTCTTCAGGAATGAATGAATATGTATCTAACCAGGTTTCGGTTAAAATTTTTCTTACAGTTTTGAAATCGCTTTTTAACCAACTTCGGATTTTTGTTTGAGGCATTTATCTGCCGAGTAAATTTTTAGTTAACGAAGCTATTTGAAATATTTTATTCTCATCAAAGTGTCTTGAAAGGATTTGCATTCCAATAGGTAATCTTTCTTTATTAAATCCTATTGGGATATTTAATCCTGGAATTCCGGCAAGATTAGCTGAAGTTGTGTATATATCGCTCAGATACATTTGTAATGGATCACTTGATTTTTCACCAAGCTTAAATGCAACTGAAGGTGTAGTTGGGGTTATGAGCAAATCAACCTGCGCAAACACTTTATCAAAATCTTCTTTAATCAATCGTCTAACTTTCTGAGCTTTTCGATAGTAAGCATCATAATACCCGGATGATAAAACATAAGTGCCTAACATTATTCTTCGTTTTACTTCATTGCCAAATCCTTCTGACCGGGAATTAACATACATTTCTTCCAGTGTTCCTGATTGTTTGGAACGGTAGCCATACCGGGCACCATCATATCTCGCCAGGTTTGAAGATGCTTCCGCAGTTGTGAGAATGTAATAAGTTGCGATATTGTATTCTGTCATCGGAAGAGAAACAGATTCAAATTCAATCCCGTTACTTTTTAATATTTCTACAACATTAAAAATTCTCATCTTAATTTCATTATCTAATCCTTCACCAAAATATTCTTTTGGTATACCAATTTTTATTTTTTGTTCAGTGAGCTCTTTTATCGGATAATCAATTTTGTTTGAATCAACTGAAGTTGAGTCATTATCATCTTTACCAGAAATTACATTCAGAATCAGCGCCACATCTTCAATACTTTTTGCAAATGGTCCAATCGTATCAAAAGAAGATGCAAATGCAGTTAAACCAAATCTTGAAACTCTTCCGTAAGTTGGTTTCATTCCAAATATTCCGCAGAAAGCAGCAGGCTGACGAATTGAACCACCGGTATCAGTTCCAAGTGATGCATCGCATAAATCAGCATCAACAGCTACTGCAGAACCTCCGCTTGAACCACCGGGAACTCTGGTTTCATCAATTGGATTTAAGACTGCACCAAATGCCGAATTCTCATTTGATGAACCCATTGCAAATTCATCACAATTTGTTTTGCCGATGATAATAGCATCTTCATCAATTAATTTCTTTACTGCTGTTGCTGTGTATATTGAAATAAAATCAGATAAGATTTTTGAAGAGCAGGTGAGAGGATGATCTTTATAAGCAAGAACATCTTTGATTGCGATTACTGCTCCGGCAAGTTTACCGTGTTTGCCTGATTTAATTTTATTTTCAACTTCTTCTGCTTTAGCAATTGCTTCTTCAGCGAAAATAAAATTAAATGCATTAAGATTTTTTCTTGCTTCAATTCTGATTAAAAAATCTTTTACATTCTGAACGAGAGAAATTTTGCCATCTTTAATTAAAGAAATTTTTTCTGTGATGTTTTTATATTCCATTATACGCTCTTATGAATAATAAAAAACCGTTTCTGGAAAAGAAACGGTTAAATTTTTTCAGGAAAGAAAATCATTAAGATTTTTTTTCTTCTTTCTTTACTTCTTCATCTGTTTTTTTGATTTCGTCTTCAACATCACGAACGGCTTTCTTAAATTCTTTCATTCCTTTACCCAAACCCTGAGCAAGTTCAGGAATTTTCTTTGCTCCAAACAGAAGAAGAATTACAAGTATTATCAGGATTATTTCACCGGCGCCTAAATTTCCAAACATATCAGCTCCTTCGTTTTAATTTGTTAAATAATTTATTATTGACTTAAATATAAGTTGTCCATCAGTTTTACCAAGAACAGAATCACAAGCTCTTTCAGGATGAGGCATCATTCCAAGAACATTACCTTTTTTGTTAATTATACCAGCAATGTTTAACAAAGAGCCATTTGGATTTAATTCTTCTGAAACAATTCCATTTGAATCTGAATATCTGAAAACTATCTGATTATTATCTTCAAGTTCTTTAAGAACATCTTCGCTAGCAAAGTAATTACCTTCACCGTGTGCTATTGGAATTTTAATAGCTTTTTTTTCAGAAGGTATTTCACTTGTAAAAAGTGTGCTTCTGTTTTCAGTCGAAAGATAAACATCTTTACAAACAAATTGCAGTGAAATATTTCGTAGCATAACGCCGGGTAATAATCCGGCTTCAAGTAAAATCTGGAAACCATTACAAATTCCAATTACAATTCCACCTTTGTTTGCAAAATCAATTACGGAATTCATTATAGGAGAAAATCTTGCTATAGCACCTGTTCTTAAATAATCACCGTAAGAGAATCCACCGGGAAGAATTATAACATTTGTATCATCAAGATTATTTTCTTTGTGCCACAAAAAAGTTACATCGTGATCAAGAATTTTTTTAATAACATAATAAGCATCGTGATCACAGTTGGAACCAGGAAAAACTACAACGCCGAACTTTGGTTTCATATCACTTCACTTCTTCAAGTGTGAATTCATAATCTTCCATAATTGGATTTGCAAGAAGCTTATTACAATAATCATTAACTTCTTTCTCTGCTTCCTGACGATTATCGCTCAGAACATCAAATTCAATGTATTTACCAATTCTGGTGTTTCTGATGTTCGTTAATCCAAGATGCTGAGCGCCTTTTTCAACTGCTTTTCCCTGAGGATCAAGAATAGAAGGTCTTCGTTTAATAATTACTTTCGCTTTGAACAACTTTAACCTCTGATGGTTTTATTTGTAATCTTTAGATAATAATGTCTTATTAGACCGAGTAAAATCATCGCTACAAAACTAAAGAAAAGTCCTTTTACATAGAAAATGATTATCGCTACAAATGAAAGAAACATAAAAATGAAATGAAAAGGTTTTGCTTTGATGTTTTCTGAACTGAATTTCGGAAATGTTTCATATCTTACTTTGCTTACCATCAGATAAGAGATGATGATAACTCCGGGAATAATTATGTAGTCAAAAATTTTTTCAAACCCGTTGTTGTAAAAACTTAGAATCATTGTAGCAAATATGATTGCTGCGGATGGAATGGGCAAGCCGGTAAAATATTTTTTATCAAAGCCAACCAACTGAACATTAAATCTTGCAAGACGAAATCCGCCGGCAATAAGAGGCAATGAGCTTAAAATTATTCCTGCCGTTTCAAAATTATAGAAATAAGTTTTGTAAAGCAGAAATGATGGTGCAGCACCGAAAGAAACAACATCAGAAAGTGAGTCGAGCTCAACTCCAAGCTCACTACTAGATTTTGTAAGTCGTGCCATTAAACCATCAAGTGTATCGAAGATTGCAGCAACAATTATCAACCAGCCGGCATAAACAAAATTTTCATTGCTTGAATAAATGATGGACAAAAATCCACTGAACATATTCAGAGCAGTAAAGAGATTAGGAATAACTGAAGGTGTGATTTTAAGTTTGCTCATCTTTATTATGGAATTTCGAAAAGAACTGTTTCGCCTGCAAAAACTTTATCATCTTTTTTAACTTTTTCCTGCCAATCAATTGGAACGAGAATATCGACACGACTGCCAAATTTAATCATTCCAAATCGCTCTCCGATTTTAACTTCATCTCCGGATTTCAAATCACAAACTATTCTTCGTGCTACAAATCCCGCAATCTGAGTGAACAGTACTTTACCTTTTAGAGATGTAATTCCAATCTCTGTTCTTTCATTTCTTTCTGAAGCTTTGTCTTCAAATGCAGCAATAAATTCTCCTTCGTAATGTTTTAAATAATCAACTTTACCTGAGATAGGAATTCGATTAACATGAACATTTAACGGTGACATAAAAACAGAAATCTGCTTTGCTTTTCCTTTGAGAAATTTTTCATCAATTACTTCTTTTACAAAAAGTACTTTTCCATCGGCAGGAGATACAACAATATTTTCTTTTGAGGGAACTATTCTTTCAGGATCTCTGAAAAAATTTAAAGTGAAAGCAATTAAAAGTAATGCGAGAATAAAAAGAGGATATCTGATGTAACCATTATTTATAAAAATCCCGATTACAATTAGTATGAAAGAAATTATTGCAACAGTGCCGATTGTTGTGTAACCATATTTTGTGAACATTATTTAGGACTCACGATATTATGTAGAAAATCAGTATACTTTTTAATTTCTGCTGGTGTGTTCATCTTTTCAGGGTCGAACCATTTCTTATTTTCTTCTTTTGGATAAACTTTCAAACCGAAAGGTGAGAAATCACCACTTAAACAAATCTTCTCTTCAAATTTACCAAAAGTGCAGGAAAGTTGAGATAAGATTTCATTTCTTCTATCGAAAAAAGATTTTAACACTGCGTTAACCTTCGAACTTATTCTTAAAATTACTTTCATATCTTCCTGATTACAAAGATCAAAAGAAATTAAATGACTTTCACTTATCAATGTGTCTTTACCTTCTCCATAATGAAATTCAAAAACGGGTAGTTTTAGTTCGCTGTGTTCTTTTAGTCCGAAAATTTTTGCAATTCTTTTGTCAGCACGATTTAAGATTTTTACGGTAAAAGAAAAAGGTTTGTGATTAACAAACTTCAGAATTGTTTTATCATCTTTTTTAACATAAGCAGTCGGTATTTGAAATCCGGTTGCATATTCAAAAAAGAAATGACTCAGTTCGCAGGTTTTTATTCCAATGTCTTTAACTTTTATTTTCTTTTTCTCCAATAAAACTGTGTCAGTATATTCAACTTGAATGTACTTTTCATCAATTGGTTGAGAATGTAAAATTGTCTCTAACATAAAAGACCTTTTTCTTTTTGTTATCTATGTTTCAAATTTGTATTAAGAAATAAATAAAGTCAAACCTTTATCATATATTTGTAGAAGTAATTTTTTCCTAATTAAAATCAATTTGGAGTTAAAAGAATGAAAAATTTGCAGGGAATGTTAAAGCAAGTACAGAAAATGCAGGAAGAAATGCAGAAAGTTCAGGCGCAGCTTGTCAATATGACAGTTACTGAAGAAGCTGGCGGTGGAATTATAAAAGCGACTGCAAACGGAGCAAAAGAGATTGTTTCTATAGAAATTGATCCTCAGGTTATCAATCAGGAAGAAAAAGAGATTCTTGAAGATCTGGTTGTTGCAGCAGTAAATAAAGCATTAACTTCTGCAGGTAAAATGGCGGAAGAAGAACTTGCTAAAGTTACAAAAGGAATGTTGCCTCCAGGTATGAATATTCCAGGATTCTAACAGTGCAAATAGCAGAAACATTACTGATAGCAATAGATGAATTAAGTAAACTTCCGGGAATTGGGAAGAAAACTGCCCAGAGATTAGCACTTCACATAATTAAAAACGATAAAGAATCTGCTGAAAAGTTAGCCAAAGCGATAATTGACCTCAAAGAAAAATTAACGCTCTGTAAAAAGTGCTATAATCTTTCAGAAGATGAACTTTGTGATATTTGTAAAAACCCTAAACGGGATCAGTCAACAATTTGTGTTGTTGAAGAGGCTAGTGATGTTATTGCAATTGAAAAATCTCACGAGTTTAATGGATTGTATCACGTTTTGGGTGGAGTTCTATCGCCATTAATGGGAATTGGTGCTGAGAACCTGAGAATAAAAGAATTAATTAACAGATTTCACGATGAAGAAATAAAGGAAGTAATCCTCGCACTTAATCCCGATACAGAAGGTGAAACTACTTCGTTGTATCTTGCTAAATTGATTAAACCACTTGGAGTTAAAGTAACAAGAATTGCAAGAGGTATTCCAATCGGAGGTGATTTAGAATTTGCTGATGAAGCTACAATTGGAAAGGCAATGCTGAATAGAATTGATTTATGAAAAAAGATTGGTTCGTTGAGTGGTTTAATACAGATGAGTATCTAAATGTTTATAAGCATCGGAATGAAAACGATGCTGAATGTCATATCCGATTTTTGCTTTCTAAAATTAAATTACCTCCAAACGCATCTGTTTTGGATTTAGCTTGTGGTGCTGGCAGACATTCGATTTTACTTGCTAAAGTTGGTTATAAAGTTACAGGTGTTGACTTGAGTGCAAGACTTCTGAATGAAGCAAGATTTAATGCTGAAAAAGAAAATCTTGATATAGAATTTATTCAGTCTGATTTAAGGCAGTTTACTGCTTCTAAAAAGTTTGATCTTGTCCTTAACCTTTTTACAAGTTTTGGATACTTTGAAACCGATGATGAAAATTTTCTCCTATTTCAAAAAGCTTACTCTTTATTAAATTCAAATGGCTATTTTGTTCTGGATTATTTCAATAAAAACCACCTTGAAAAAAATCTGGTTGAATATTCTGAAGAATCCAATGAAAATTATATTATTAAGCAGGAAAGAAAAATTGTTGATCAGAGAGTGAATAAAAAAATTACTATTATTCGCAACGGAAATTCAAAAGTTTATTTTGAATCAGTGAAGTTATACGAAAGTAATTTACTTACTCTTAAGTTGAAGGAATTTGGATTTGAAATTATTAATTTGTTTGGAGATTTTTTAGGAAATGAATTTGATGAAATTTCATCTCCGCGCTTTATAGCAATATGCAAAAAAAAATAATTAAAATATCCTTAATCTTTCTGTTGATAGTATCAGGCTGTGATCTTTTTACTACAAGAGAACCTGAAAACCCGGATGAGAACAGAGCTAACTTTTTACCGCCAAAAGAACCCTCAATTGTAATCGAGAATCTCAAAAATTCTTTTAACGATAAAAATACTCAAAACTATATTGCTTGTTTTGTTGATACTTTATTCGTGAGCAAACCTTTTACATTTATCCCTTCGAGCGAAGCAGTTTCCACTTATGCTTTTCTTGCACAGGATTGGGGACTTGATGATGAACGGAGATATTTTAACAGTGTTGTTGCAAAAGTTCCAAAAGACTTTCCAATAACTCTTACATTCAGCGATGAAAGTTATAGCAGTCTTTCAGGTGATACGCTGGTTTATTCTGCAAATTATTTTATTAATATTCCACACAATTCATCCGAACCCAAAAATTATTCCGGAAATCTGCAGTTTAATATGATTAGAGATAATCGTTCGGATTGGTCAATTTATTACTGGAAAGATACAAGAAGCAGCAGTTTGCCAAGCTGGAGTGAAATGAAAGGAATTTTCTATTAAGAATTTAATTTACATATCGCTGATATTTTTTATTGGATGTACAAATCCATTTGCACCGTCTTATGATGAAAATATTGGAGATGATAAACCACCAATATCGGATCAAAAAGATATTAACGGAGTCTTTCAGAATTTTCAATATGCTTATACTTTCAAGGATACCACAATTTACGGTCAGCTTTTAACTCAGGATTTTGTTTTCACTTACAGAGACTATGATCAGGGGTTTGATGTATCCTGGGGAAGAGATGACGAGATGAGAACAACTTTAGGACTTTTTCAGAATGTCCAAAGATTAGATTTGGTTTGGAATAATATAATTTTACTTACACAGGATTCTCTTACTGCAAATGTTGTAAGAAGCTTTAATCTGACGATAATTTTTAATCCAACAGATGTTATTCGTGTTGATGGAAGAGTAAATCTTGCATTGAAGAAAAATCCAGAAAATGAAAAATGGCAGATTTCCCGTTGGCTTGATGAGTCTAATTTTTAAGAAAGAAAGAAATGAGTTTTGTCATAAAAGAATCTTTTAAACTAATCCTTAGATCCAAATTAAATTTTTTCTTAAATCTTATTTCTTTAACCCTTTGTGTGTTACTGATTGTATTATCTTTTTATTTAATCAGAGCATCAAAATTTTTACAGGAATATGTTCAACAAAATATCTCTTTAAACATTTTTATTAAAGACAATGTTAGCGATGAATCATTAAATAACTTTGCAGAGCAACTGAAGAATCAACCTTTTACTTCCAAAATTGAATTCATCTCGAAAGAAAGAGCAGCAGAAATTTTTCTGAAAGAAACCGGTGAAGATTTCAGGAAAATTCTTGATTATAATCCATTACCAGCTTCTTACACTCTTTATTTGAAAAATGAATACACAAATAAGGACTCGCTGAAAAAAATTATGAGTGCTATTCAAAGGGAAGAAATTGTAACCGAAGTGGTATCTAAAATGGAATTTCTTCAAAAGGTAATTGCATTTTCGGAAAAAGTTAAACTATACATTTTCATATTCACTGGATTTATGCTTCTTGTATCAATTTATCTTGTTTACAGCACTGTTAAACTGATTATGAATTCAAAATATGAAGAGCTTGAAACTATGAAGCTGGTTGGTGCTAAACTAAGCACGATAAAATTGCCCATAATTTTCAATATCATTCTGATAGGATTATTATCAGGTGCAATTAGTATGCTCGTTTCTTTTTCAGTTATATCGTACTTCAATTTAGATTATAATTTGTTGTTGAAAGTGACAGGATTCGATTTTAGATTATTCATAGTTTTGATTTTACTAATTGGACCTTTTATTGGTTCAATTGTAACCACTGTTGCACTAAGAAAAATTTCGTTAAGAGTTTAATAAGTTTTATTATTTTATAAGTATAGAATTTAGTTTGTATCACAACAATCACAATTTGGTATAAAATTGAAGGCGCAATTACTTTTTCTCATTTTATTATTAATCAATTTTACTTCAATTGCTCAGGTTTTTCCTGATTATCAGGAGAGAGCATTGCTTGGATTGAAAGACTCAACATTGATAACTCAGTTTTTAACGACTTCATCCGAAGGAGCAATTGATCCGAATGAATATAAAGTTGGTCCCGGCGATATTCTCTTTATCTCGATCAGCGGTTTGGATGAAAAAATATTTACCCCGGGCATTGATCCGGAAGGATTTATCTACATTCCAAGAATCGGAGCAATAGATCTTCGGAATAAAACTTTATCAGAAGCAAAAGTGGCTATACAAACCAGATTGATGAAGAGCTTTAAAGATGTTGATATTCACATTTCACTTCAGAATTTCAGAAAGTTAAAAGTTTCTTTGGTTGGTAATGTAATCAATCCATCGACTTATGTATTAAGTTCGTCATCACGACTATTAGATTTGTTCGTATTGTCATCCGGACTTACTAACTCTTCAGACATCAGAAATATCAGGATAAATTCCAAAAACGGCGAACAAAAGAAAGTTGATTTATTAAAATTCCTCAGACTTGGTGATTACAGTCAAAATCCTTTCTTGAATGATGGAGATATCGTGCTTGTTGATAAAGCAGAAAGGTTTGTTTCACTTTTCGGGCACATTAAATATCCAGGTAATTATGAGTATAAAGAAGGTGAATCAATTGATGAAGTATTGAATGTCGCTGGTGGAATTTTATACAAAGCAAGAACTGATTCAATTGAAATTGTTCGCTTTACAGATGATGGAAAGTCTCAGTATAGTATTTATTTCAGTTATGAAAAGATTAAGTCGGAAAAACCAAAAGTAAATAAAGGAGATTTTATCATTGTCAGGGAAATTCCGGATTACTTTGATGTTCATTATGTAGAGGTGAAAGGTGAAATCAAATATCCTGGTGTTTATAAAATTAAAAAAGATGAAACAACTCTTTCACAGGTTATAAACGAAGCCGGCGGTTTCAAAAAAAATGCTTCTTTAAAAGATGCTGTTCTTTACAGAACAAAAGCTGACTCAACTTATGATCCTGAACTTGAACGATTGCGACTTATCCCAAGAGCTGATATGACTGATGATGAATATGATTATCTCAAAGCACGTTCTCGACAGAAAAGAGGAAGAGTTGTTATTGATTTTGAAAAACTTTTTCTACAAAAAGATTCTAATGAAGATGTTGTATTAAAAATTGGAGATATAATCACAATTCCGGAAAAGAAAGAATATATTTCAATTATAGGACAGGTTGTCAATCCCGGAAACATTACTTACAAAACAGGATTAACTATTGATGATTACATTAATATCGCAGGTGGTTTTAGTTGGCGAGCAAAAGAAGGTGATGTAAGAGTTATACGAGCCAACACAGGTGAATGGGTGGATGCAGAGGATGTTGATGAACTAAAACCTGGCGATACAATTTGGGTTCCTGAAGATCCGCCGGGACCGAAATTCTGGGAAGTATTTACAACGAGTCTGCAGGTTCTTGGTCAAATAGCAGCCGTTGTTGCAGCAACAGTAGCAGTAATTGTAGCAACGAGGTAAAAATGGATTTTCATTCAATACTACATACAATCCTGATAAACTGGAAACGGATCATAAGCGTTACTATTTTATCAACAGTTATTCTGTTCCTGATATTATTGTTTGTTTATCCGGTGACATATACGAGTAGTGTAACTATTCTTCCTCCCGAGAGAAAAAAAGATTTTGGTCTTGGAAGTTTATTAAGTATAGGTTCTAATGATTTAGGCGGTATTTCTTCCGGAATGATGACGATAGCAAGTTCAGAGATGTATATTCAAATAATGAAAAGCAGAACTTTATCTGAATTTGTTATCAATAAATTAAATCTCGAAGAAAAGTTTGATGTTGACTCAAAAGAAAAGGCAATCTCGAAATTGCAAAAAATGATTTCGTTTGATTTAAATAAGGAAGGAATTGTAAAACTTTCTGTTGATGTCACCTCAGATATTTTCCCTCAGATTACGGCGAATAGAGATTCATTAAAAACACTAGCTAAAGAAATTGCCAAGACTTTTATAGATGGGTTAAACTATTTCAATAATAGTAAGTTGTCAACTAAATCAAAAAATACAAGAATCTACTTGGAGGAACAACTAAAGGAAACTAAAGTTCAACTCGATTCACTTGAAACTGAGTTGGTGAAATTCCAGCAAAAGTATAAGACTATTTCACTTTCTGACCAAATGAAAAGCTCACTTGAAGCAGCTGCTAAATTAAAATCAGAAATTACCAGAATAGAAATTGAGATGAGTTTGTTGAAAAATGATGTAACTGAGGAAAATAAATACTATCATACCTTACAAAAGCAATTAGAAGAACTAAAAAGACAATACAATAATTTCGACACTGATAGAATTGATTATTTATTAAGCTTCAAAAATGCTCCTGAATTAGGACAGCAATTATCATCACTTTTCCGTGAAGTAAGGATTCAAAATGAAATTTATGTGATGTTGCAGCAGCTTTACTATAAAGAAAAAATTCAGGAAAAAAGAGATACACCTTCAGTTGATGTCCTTGATGAACCAACCTTACCTGATTCTCAATCATCTCCTCGATTATTTTTTTCTTCTTTTATTGGAGGGATATTTGTTTTTTTAGGTCTCAGCTCTTTCTATTTATATAAAGATTCAAAAATTATTAGAGTGAAAACTCCAAATGAGTAATCATAGGAATCTGCTTTACCAGGATTATCACACTAAGTTCAAATCAAAAATTTCAAGTAATAGAATTAACGATTTGAGGAGCTTATTTAAACATTATAACATTAAGATTTTGCCTTTCATTAAATCACTGGCTTACAATTATAATATACTCGAGCTCGGTTGTGGACCCGGTTATTTGCTTGATTATCTAAAGTCCAAAGGATTTAATAACATAAAAGGAATTGATATTTCATTAGTGCAAAATGAGATTCCTCAATTGCTTCCTGCAAAAATATTTAATGAAATAAAGTCTAATTACTTCACTCCTGCAAGCATAAATACAATTGATAGAGATATATTTTTCTTACGGAAATTAGTTGAGTCGTTTCTGAGCTTCTTTAAAATGATTAAGACTGTTTGCGATCAGGATGTTTGGATGTATAATTTCCATTGTATCGTCAAAAAATAATTTGATTTTATTTTATGAATAAAACTTCTTCAATTGGAAGTGCCACAATCATTTTGACAATTTTTGGTTTACTAGGTAAAGCTACCGGCTTTTTCAGAGAGGTTTTATTCGCTAATTATTTTGGCATTTCACGAGAATATGAATTCTATCTTGTTGCGTCTGTCTTACCAATAACTCTTAACTCAATTGCACTCTACATATATCAGAATTATTTTGTTCCGGCTTATCCCAAGAGAGAAATTCTAGGTCATGAATATTTAGCAGATTTTTCAAAAAAAACTTTTTTGAATTCCTTATCAATTGCACTCTTCACAGCTTCGATCCTTATTTTATTCAGAACTCCAATTCTAAAAATATATTTAGGTAGTGAACTTGTCTCAGATAAAACTGAAATATTGTTTGTCATATTTAGTTTAACAGTTCCTTTAAGCATTGTCTCTGGTTTCTTAATCGCTTATTTACAAACCCAGTTTAACTTTAAATCACCAGCAATTGCTGCACTTAGTCTTAATATTTTTACAATTCTTGCTCTTTTGATATTCAAGGAAACAAATATTATTTATATCGCAACTGCATATTTTCTTGGAGTAGTATTTCAGACAATAATTTTGATTAAAGTATCACGAATTTTCAATTTGTTCCGAATAAAATTGACTAAAGCTTCAGTAAAATTTAAATCAATTGATCCATCTATATTGTGGATACTACTGATTGAGGTCATGGGTCAATTCTATATTTTATCTGATAGATATTTTCTTTCAAGAGTTGATGAGGGTGGAATCGCGGCTATTAATTATTCTCTAACAATTTTTCTGTTACCAATTTCCATAATTACAATTTCAATATCCACTGCTGCTTTGCCAAAGTTTTCACAACTTGCTGCTTCAAATTCCAAGTCTGAACTGAAAGAGAAAATAACTACAGCACTGGTTAGCATTTCACTTTTATTTATTCCAATAAACCTAATTTTTATCTTTTGGGGAAAAGAGGTTGTAAGAATTTTTTATGAGAGAGGAAATTTCACATTTACCAGCACGCAATTAACATCTGATGTCTTATTTTATTTTTCTTTGAGTTTAGTCTTTTATAGTCTTTATGGAATTCTGAATAAAATATTTTATGTCTTTGGGAAAGTTAAGACATTATTCGTTATAACAGTTCTTGGAATTGCCTTAAAGATAGCATTGAATTTTATTTTAGTTGATTCATTTAAACAAAACGGATTGGCTATATCAACTTCTTTAAGCTACATTTTCTTTTTTATATTAAGTTTAATAATAATTCATTCGATGCTTAAATTAATAGGATTTAGAACTTTTCTTATAAAATTTACTTCTTATTTACTCAATGGGCTATTTTCATTTTTGATTGTTAAGATATTATTTACTCTTGTTACTATCGACACAATTTTGTTTGATTTAATTAAAATAACTTTATTCCTTTTGATCTATTATATTAATAATCAGGTCGTTGATGATATATATCAACTTGAAATTCAAAAAGAGCTTCTAAGATTTTTACCAAAAAAATTTTCTAAAAGAGAAATTTGAATTTATTACACTATTTAAATAAAGCTTTAGTTTTTATAAAACCGGATAAAGCCAGCTACTGGCATACAATCACAAGATGCACAATTGATCAAAAACCTGATTCGTTAGGCAGGTATTATTTGAATTTTGAATCGAAGCTCGCTTATCCGGAGAAATTTGATGATAATGACATCCCATTATGGAGAATAAATGATGAACCTTATTTTCATCACCCAATTGTAATCTGTCAGTATGCACTTGGAATATTTGAACACTTATATCAAAAAAATTTCTCGGATGAGGAATTAAAGTTAAGATTTCTAAAACAAGCTGATTGGTTAATAAATAATTTTACTGAAATTCACTGTGGCAAAATATGGTATATTTATTATGATATTCCCTTGTATGGAATAAAAAAACCCTGGTACTCAGCATTAGCTCAGGGAGAGGCTGTATCTGTATTAACACGAGCTTATCTTCTTACCAAAGATGAAACATATTTAAATCTTGCTGAAGATGCAATCAAACCTTTTTTTGTGGAAGTTAAAAATGGTGGGCTGTTAAATTATTTCAACTCAATCCCGATTTATGAAGAGTATCCTTCACAAATTAGAACAGTGGGAGTTTTAAATGGATTTATGTTTTCACTTTTTGGTTTGTATGATTTAATACTTATACGTAATTCTGAAAATTCAAAAGAGTTACTTGAAAGAGGAATTGAATCACTTAAAAAATTATTACCTTATTACGATACAGGTTATTGGGCAAGATATTTTCTATATGATTATCCGAAAGCATATGTCGCTTCTTATACATATATTTCAATTATGTACGAGCAGCTAAAAGTTTTATTTCATCTAACCGGAGAAAACTTATTTGATGCATATTCTGAAAGATGGAAATCATATACAGAAAAGAAATGGAACAAGCTCAGAGCACTTGCTAAAAAAATCATTTATGCAAATACAGTTAGTAAATGAGCACGCAAATAAAATATTATGAGTGTTTGACTAGCAGAAAAATTTTACAAGAAATTTTATTTGTTTGTTTCAATTTAGTTCTAAAGACCATCAGACTTTTTATAAAATTTATTCCACTGGAAAGAAAAAATATCTGTGTGATTTCAATTCATAAACTTGGTGATACAATATTCACTTTTGATGCAATTAATTCAATAAAAAAATTTTATGGAGATGAAGTTTTTATAATTTGTAATATCGACTCTGTCCCAATTTATGAATTGATTCACAAGCGAGATTATCTTATTTCAATTCCTAAAAATTACTTTCACTTTGGTGATAGATACTTAGATAGAAGAGCAAGAAAATTATTAAGAGCTTTGAAACCCAAAATAATTATTGACTTAACAGGTGTTATGACATCAGCGAGTTTAATTTTTAACTCGAGAGCTAATTATATATGTGGATTTAATAGAAGAATCTTTAGAGGAATTTATAATAACTTTAAAGAGTTTCAATTAGGAAATCATTCAAGGGAAATTTATACAAATGCAATTAAAGATATTATTCCGATAACAGAGTTTAATGGGATTAGCTCTACTACATCTGATTCTGACAGAATCCTGATTGCACCTTTTGCTGGTTGGATATCTAAAGAGTGGTCGTTAGTTAAATTCATTGAATTGGCAGAGAGATTAAATAATAGTTTTAATGTGTGTTTTATTTTTGATAATAGAAAAATTAGTGAAGAAATAATAAACTATCTTTACAGTAAAAGAATAAATTTTGTAAGAACAAATTCAGTAGTTGAATTGATCTCCGAAATTAAAAATTGCAAATTATTAATTGGCAACGATTCCGGTCCCGTTCAGATTGCTGCATTACTTGGTAAGTACACTTTCAGTATCTATGGGCCAACGAATCCGAATTTTCATTTACCCAAAGGTGACAAACATTTTTTTATCCAAAAGAAAATACCATGTTCACCCTCAGATAATGAGCGATTATGTTTTACCGATGGTGGGAAAGATGGTTGTCCGGCTTTTGAATGTTTGAACAATCTAACTGTTGATGAGGTGTATGAAAAATCTATACAAATTATTAAAAGTCTAAGTTAATAATGATAACGGTTCATTCTATTAATAAAAGTACTTCAAATCTATTACTGTTTGTGGCAAGTTTGCTTCTAATATTTTTAGTGTGGATAAGTTTACTACCCGAATTTCAAATATTACTTATACCTATTACTATTCTTACCTTATATTTTATTTTTCTAAAATCAGATCATTACCTACTTTTCATTTTACTGATGTATTTGGTTGTAGTCGGTGAGATAAACCCGCTATTAAGAGTTTTTGTTCATTTGCTTGGATCTGCTTCGCTTTTAATTTTTTTATTTCTGCACAAAGAAATAGTTAGAGATATTTATTCTTCAATTGATAAAAGAATAAAAAAATTTATACTATATTTTTTTTCGATAGTTTTTCTTTCATCAATATTTTCTCAGATCCCTATAAAGGGAATTGAAATCATATTCAAAGAGCTTTATTTCTTTTTCATAGTATTTTCCTTTTACGTTTATCTTTATTTGAAGAAAAATACTTCCCCGATGATCATAGTACTTATGATATCTGGTTTAATTATGAGTCTATCAAGTATTTTTAATTTAAAGGATACTAATCTAATTGATCTGCTAATGAAGGGCTCTGCATCATTCCGCACTGGAGGTTTATTAAGTAATGTTAATGCACTGTCTGGTTATATAGTTGTTGTTTTTCCTTTATTTATTTTTTATTTATTTATTAAAAATTCTAGAATCTTAAAAATTTTGATCTTGCTTGGATTAACTGTTCTAAGTCTTGGAGTTTTGGCTACAATATCAAGATCAGCTGGGCTTTCAATTATTATTGGATTATTATTTTTTTCATACATTATAAACAAAAGAGCAGCTTTGTGGATTGTATTCTCAGTTCTTATTGTAGTATTAGTTTTGTTGATATTACCGACATCTGAAATGATTCTCTCTGCTTTAAGAATAGAACAGGGATTTAGTCAACGAGATTTACTATGGGAATTGTCGATTGAAATGTTTAAAGATAACTGGTTTTTAGGAGTTGGTCCCGGATTATGGGGACTTCAAATGTTCAATTATTCACCAGTTCTTCAGGATAGTTTTATTGGTTACCTTTTCTATGATGTAAATGTTATTACCGGCGGCTTTAATAATTCACATAATTATTATCTGGTTTTTATGAGTGATTTAGGAATCTTTGGTTTATTTTTATCACTTTATTTACCTTTTACATTTTTTTCAATTGCGAAAGAGAATTTAAAACTTTCAAAACTTTATAGTAATGAATCATACTTATTAAACCTTGCACTAACAACAGTTGGTGTTAGTATGTTTATAAGAGCTTTCTTTGAAGGTATTAGTATAATTACTTTCGGCTGGGTTGCTATAGACTTGCCATTTTGGATTATTGTTGCGATACTTATTTATAATAATCAATTCCTAAAAAAATCTAAAGAGTTTATTCTGTCTTGAAAATTCTTCTTCTATCAAATATCGAAGCCTCTCATACTCTAAAGTGGGCTAATAGTTTAATTAAATATGATATTGATGTTTATTTATTTGGATTGGGCGAAAATATTCCGGAAGGTTATCATCATAAAGTAAATATTACAAATGTAAAAATTCCAAATTCAACAAAGTCTCAGACTGATGGAGCATTTAGAAAAAGTATTTATCTGAAGTCTGTCCCTACAATTCATACACTTGTCAAAAAAATTAAACCAGATATCATGCACGCTCACTATGCCTCAAGTTATGGATTGCTGGGTGCTTTAACAGGCTTCAAACCTTTTATTGTTTCAGTTTGGGGGAATGATGTTTTTGATTTTCCTCAAAAATCGTTTTTGCATAAATGGATACTTAAATTTGTTCTTAGAAAAGCTGATAGAATTTACTCTACCAGCAAAGTGATGGCAAATGAAACTAATCTTTACACTTCCAAAGAGATTGGAATTATTCCATTTGGAGTAGATACTGAAGTATTTAAACCAATCACAATTAACAAAATGTTTGATGAAGATACATTAGTTCTCGGAACAGTCAAATCTTTATCTTATAAATATGGAATTGAATACCTTTTAGAAGCTTTTAAAATTATTAAAGAAAAATTGCCTGATAAAAAAATCAAATTACTGTTGGTTGGTGATGGAATATTAAAAAATTCACTTCAAAGAAAAGCTAAAGAACTCAATATTAATAATGATGTAATCTTCTATGGTTCTGTGCCACATAATAAAGTACCTGAAATGTATAATATGATTGATATAGCAGTGTTTCCATCAGTATGGGAAAGCTTTGGTGTTTCTAATCTTGAAGCAGCATCTTGTGAAAAACCTCAGGTAGCTTCTAATGTTGGTGGATTCCCTGAAATTATTGATGATGGTGTTACAGGTTTTCTAGTTGAGTCCGGAAATCCTAAAGACATAGCTGATAAAGTAATTAAATTAATAAATGATAAATCGTTAAGAACTAAGATGGGTAAAGCAGCACGAAAGAAAGTTATCGAAGAATTTAACTGGAACGATAATGTCCAATCTATGATTTTAGAATATAAAAAAGTTTTAGAGGGAAGAAACAAATAAATGTGTGGAATCTTTGGTGCAATTAGTCTTGCCGAAAAATTTAATCAAAAAGATTATAACAGATTCGTTGAACTGACGGATTTGGTTTCTTATCGTGGACCTGATGCTTCAGATTATAAAATTTTTGATACTCAAAAAAATACTACCGAAAATTTTCAATTCGATATTTTCTTTGGTCACAGAAGACTTTCAATTATTGATTTAAGCGATGAAGGTAAACAACCATTATTCAGTGATGATTGCTGGATAATTTTTAACGGAGAAATTTTTAATTACATCGAACTTCGCGAAGAACTTAAATTAAAAAATCATATATTCAAGACCAGCACAGATACAGAAGTCATTATAAAAGTATATAAAGAATATGGTGAAAGTGGTTTTGATAAACTTAATGGGATGTGGGCATTTGCTTTATACGATATAAAATTAAACAAGATAATTTTGTCGCGTGATAGATTTTCAATAAAACCATTTTTTCTATTTCAAAATAATCAAAAAGTATTTTTTGCCAGCGAGATAAAACAATTACTACCACTTCTCGATAAAAAAGAATTAGAACTTGATATTATGCTGGTATTTCTTCAGCAGGGTTTGTTGGACTTTAATGATAATACTTTATTCAAAAATATTTACAGATTAAAACCCAAAACCAATCTAATAATAAATCTTAATTCAAAAGAGATTACTGAAAAAAAATATTGGGACTATTCTAATGAACCAATTGTGGGAAGTGATGAAAGTATTTTTTTAAAGTTTAGAGAATTGTTCACTGACTCAGTAAGAATAAGATTAAGAAGTGATGTTCAAATTGGCTCACTACTGAGCGGAGGACTTGATTCCTCTGTAATCACTTTTGCTGCATTAAACTTTTCTGGTAATTCCTTAAAAACATATTCTGTTATAAGTAATCAAAAAGAATTTTCTGAAGAAAAGTTTATAGATATAATCACTCAAAAATTAAATATCCACAATCAAAAAATTTTGCTTGATGCTGATCAATTAAAGAATAATATAGACAAGGTTATCGAGCATCAGGATGAACCATTTAACTATTTCATTCCTGTTGCACATTTTAATTTGATAAAAGCATTAAATGAAAACTCAGATATAGTAGTTATCCTTAATGGTCAAGGTGGAGATGAGACTTTACTTGGTTATCTGAGATTTTATTTTTTTTATTGGAAGAAACTTTTAAGGGAAAAAGAATTTTCTCTTTTAACTAAAGAATTATTTGCATCTGTGTTAAACAGGACAGCAATTTTTCAGTTTCGTTTGAATGCAGCAAAAAGATATATGCCACAAAAATTATTAAGTAAAAAGAATTTTCTCTTACAAAAACATAATCTCATAAATGTGTGGGAATTTAATGATCTAAGAACTTCACAAATTAATGATATCGATTATTATTCAGTTCCTTTTTTAAATCGATATGAAGACAGAAACTCAATGGCATTTTCGAAAGAAATCAGATTACCATTTTTAGATCACAGACTTGTGGATTTTCTTGTTAATATTCAACCTGATAAAAAAATGAGAAATGGTTGGAGTAAGTACATCTTAAGAAAATCATTCCCTGAATTACCAAAACAAATTCGATGGAGACGAGATAAAAAAGGATTCGTTCTTCCGGAATCGAAATGGTTAAAAGAAGATTTACGAGACTCTATCCAATCAATATTCAGTGGGAAAAATTTTTTGAGTCAATTCGGTTTGATAGATTCAAATAAATTTTTAGAATATTATAATAATTTTTTAAATGGAGATAAAATTATTCATTCAACTGATATCTCCAGAATATTTATTGCAGAAAAATGGTTAGAAAAATATTTCAATTAGAATGAGCGATAAAGAAATTAGAATAGAAATACTTACTGTTAGCGACGAATCAATCAAAAAGATTGCTCAACTTCATAAGCTTCTTTTTGATAAAGATCATTTTACTTCAATTTTTACTGAGGAGTTGTTACTGGGATATTTTAACTTACTGTTAAAGTACAGTCAATTTAAATATGTCGCAGTAGCAGATGATAAATATTATGGTTATTTAATTGGTGGTGTTAGACTAGATGAGGTTTTATCCAATTTCAGCAA
Organism: Ignavibacterium sp.; assembly: GCF_025998815.1. Taxonomy (NCBI): domain Bacteria; kingdom Pseudomonadati; phylum Ignavibacteriota; class Ignavibacteria; order Ignavibacteriales; family Ignavibacteriaceae; genus Ignavibacterium; species Ignavibacterium sp. Next base: position 1,177,460 of record NZ_AP026678.1, on the reverse strand, counting down.
TAAAAACTTCATAACATTACTATTCTTATTAATCAAACATCCTAAATTTTTAAAAGAAAAATTTCAGGATTTGTTCAGGAAAATATTTTTATCCAGTAATAAATCAACTGCAAAAATGCGTCTATTTCTAATTGCAGCTAAGCACAATGAACATATTAAAGGAGTTGGTAAAAAAATAATAAAACAATTTGAGCAAGACTTAATTCAAAATGGAATTTATTTATATGGGCTTTCGGTCAGAAAACATAATTCAAACGCAATTGATTTTTACCATCAACTTCGTTTTGTAGAAGAATTCCAAACATCGAAATCAATTTATTTCATAAAGAATTTGAAGAAGATATGATTACAGTAGTTTGTCCGGTTTATAATGAGGAAGAGTATATCGAAAATGTTTTAAAGTTTTTCATCGGGGCTAAACCGGATGATAAAGAGCTGATTATTGTTGATGGTGGTTCAACTGATAGAACTTTGGATATTATAGTCAATTGGATTAAAAATTATAACAATATAAAACTGCTTCATAACAAGAATAAATATGTACCTTACGCATTAAATCTCGCTATTAGAAATTCCAAAGGTGATCCAATCATAAGACTCGATGCTCATACTCTTTATGAGAAAAATTATCTGGAAAAAATTCTTGAAACTTTTGAAAAAACCAATGCAGATATTGTCGGTGGACCAATGAGAAAAGTCGGGGAAAGCGATTTTCAACTTGCAGTTGCTTATGCCACAACATCTTTATTCGGAATTGGTGATAGTAAAATTCATAAAATTGATTACAATGGTGAAAGTGACCATGTTTATTTGGGTGCCTGGCGAAGAAGATTATTTGAAGAAATTGGATACTTCGATGAAAAATTGGTTAGGAATCAGGATGATGAATTTCACTACAGAGCAAAAAGTTTTGGAAAGAAAATTTATCTATCCTCTGAAATTGTATCTTACTATTATCCCAGAAAATCTTTTTGGGGATTATTTAAACAATATTTCCAATATGGATTATATAAACCTTTGGTACTAAAAAAAATTAAAAGTGAAATAAAGCTCAGACACCTGATACCTGCTCTTTTTACGACCTATTTAATTCTTCTACCAATTTTAATAATCCTAAATGAATTCTTCATACTTCCTCTATTGCTATATTTTTTAATAAATCTTATTTTCACACTCCGAAATAGGGGAAGCTTTAAACAGAAAATTTTAGTTTTTATTATTTATCCAATTATCCATTTTGCCTACGGTCTTGGCTCAATTTTGGGAATAGGCAAAATCTTTAAATTAAGTTTTTGAAAATTCTTATAAATAATTAGATTATAGAGCAAATTTTTCCGATTGTTTAGAATCACTTACAATCACAGGATTTAAATATTTCTTAATATGAATAAAGATTATCTTCTTTTCCACAGACCTTTCATTACTGAAGATGAAATTAATGAAATGGTTGATACTCTTCGGTCCGGTTGGTTAAGTATGGGACCAAAGACAATTAAATTTGAGGAAGAATTTAATAAATACATCGGTAGTAAAAGATCAATTGCTGTAAGCTCTTGGACCGCAGCAGGTCATCTTGCATTAGAAGCTTTTGGAATCCAGAGAGATGATGAAGTAATTGTCCCTACCATGACTTTTCCTGCAACTGCAGAAATTGTTTGCTACTTTGGTGCAAAACCTGTTATAGTAGATGTTGAAGAAGACACTCTTAACATTTCACTGAAAGAAATTGAAAAAGCACTTTCACCCAAAACCAAAGCAATAATTCCCGTGCATTATGGTGGGCAACCTTGTGATATGGATGAGATAATGGAATTTGCTAAGCTTCATAATCTTAAAGTTCTTGAAGATGCTGCTCATTCATTACCTGCATATTATAAAGGAAGAAAGATCGGTACAATTGCTGATGTTACTTGTTTCAGTTTTTATGCAACCAAAACTCTTTCAACTGGCGAAGGTGGAATGATTTGCACAAATGATGAAGAAATTGCTGAACGCTGTGCTATTATGCGCTTACACGGAATTAACAGAGATGCCTGGAAACGCTATTCAGAGTCTGGTTCCTGGTATTATGAAGTTGTTGCTCCGGGATTCAAATATAATTTCACTGATTTGCAAGCATCTTTAGGACTTCCACAGTTGAAAAAAGTTGATGATATGTGGAATTCCCGAAAACAAATTGCCGCAAGATATACAGAAGCATTTAAAGATCTGGATACTATTACTCTTCATACAATTAAAACAGATAGAGAATCTTCCTGGCATCTATTTCCGGTAAGATTGAATTTAGATATGCTTAAAGTAGGAAGAGCACAAATAATTGAAGAACTAAAACAGAATAATGTTGGTGTGGGTGTACATTTTATGCCTGTGCATCAACATTTATTTTATAGTGAGACCTTCAAACTTGATGATAAAAATTATCCCGTTGCTTCATCAGTTTTCCCAAGATTGATATCGCTACCAATCTATCCGGGTATGACTGATAAGAATGTGGATAAAGTAATTAATGTATTTACTGATATTCTGAAAAAGTATAGAAAATAATCCCACTCAAATGGGCAAGCAGGGAAGTTTTCTCAAGAGATTTACTGATATTCTGATTAGCATCATCGTCCTAATAATTTCACTTCCTTTTTTTTTAATCGCAATGATCGCTATTAAACTGGATTCTAAAGGTCCGGTTTTTTTTATACATGAGAGAACCGGTTATAAAGGCAAACCTTTCAGAATGATTAAGTTCAGAGGCATGATTGACAATGCTTTAGCTTTTGGTCCGGAGCTTACTCAGGAAAATGATCCAAGAATAACAAGAGTTGGTAAAATCCTTAGAAGAACAAGCTTTGATGAAGTTCCACAATTTATCAATGTACTTAAGGGTGAGATGAGTATAATTGGTCCAAGACCAGAGATAATCAGTATAACGAATACATATGATGATTATCAAAGAAAAGTATTTGACTATAAGCCTGGAATAACCGGAATATCTCAAATAAATGGAAGACAGAAGCTGACTCCCGATCAGAGAACCAAAATGGAAATTGAATATTATGAAAAAGAAAATTTCTGGAGTGATATGAAAATAATATTTAAAACTTTTGCTGTGGTTTTTACTAATGAAGGTAACATCTGATTGATGAAAATTTATAAACTTCTTTCACTACTCATTCTTCTGTATCTCATTACTTTCCCTCGTTTTAATTGGAGACCACTTCCTTCACCTTTAAATAGTTTTGTGGGAACCAAGCCATTTGATGTTGAACAATATGAAAAGTATGTAGAGTATTTCAGAGGGAATACGCAATTAGCTACTGAATTAGAAGGTCCATTCTCATATCGTCCACTGGTTCCATATTTAGCTTCATTCTTACCTTTTGATGCATTAACTTCAATCAATTTGATAAATCTTCTGTTTCTAAGTTTAGGTTTAATCTACTTAATTAAATTTTTGTCAGAGATTAAAATTGCAGAGAAATTCATAACAATCGGTCTGATAATATTTATTGTTTCATTTCCGGTATTTTATTATACCACTAGCGGGTATATTGATGCATCATTGATTGGCATTCTTGCAATTACGAATTATTATTTATTTCTTAATAAGTACTTGAAATTCATTATTTCATTCTTTTTCGGGATCCTAATCAAAGAGACAATCATAATAATTTTACCACTTGCGGTAGTTTATTTTTTGATGAATGAAAAAAAGAACAATAAATATTTAAAGATTATACTTCCGGTCTTTTTATATCTAACAACCGTAATTGCAATCAGGTCCTTAGTTCCTCAAAAAGAAAATTATATATGGAATCCATCTATTGAAATCTTTATTTATAACATATCAAGAGCGAAAACTTATTTATCATTTATCCTAACATTAGGCATTCCAGGAGTGCTTTCTCTATACTTAATACTTTCAGATAAGAAGAAAAATATTTCAAGAGAATTGTTATTTCCTTTGGTCACAGGATTTTTATTCAGTGTTTTACTTTGGGTTTATTCTTTATTCTCTGCTTATTCAGACGGCAGACAATTATGGACTTCTTATGTATATACTATTCCTTTAATGCTTGAATTATTTAATTCAATATCTACAAACTAACTTTAATAAGAAAATAGTCATTCCAATGTTTTGTTTACCTATCATTGTTTTAATATAAATATAAAAAATCAAGTTGTGATATTATTTTGACCTTGTTTAATTTAATTAAAGAAATTTATTTAGAAGCAAAAAAAGTGATAATTATGATCAAGAAAAAATCCTTCCTCTATTTTGTCACAATATTCTTACTTTTACTTATTAGTACATCATATTCTCAAAAACAAAATTTATATTATCAGATATTGGAGTCAAATTTAAATTACCTGGAAATAGAATTTGATTTTGATAATCATTACGAAGTCAAAGATTTTCAAATTGATAACATAAAATTCACTTCAGTATTATCATCTGAAATACCATTTAGAATTCCAGGTGAACCAAACTTACCAACAAAGTTGTTAAAAATTGCTTTGCCGCCAAACTCTATTCCATCAATTTCAATTTCAAATACCCAAATAGAAGAATATCCTAATAAATTTATTTTACCTGTTAGAGACTCTGCAAATCAAAAAATTTCTGAGCTTAATTTTAATGAAGATATTTATGGTTTAAATTCTTTTTTCCCTTCATCTCCAGTTATAAATTCAGAACCGGCCTATTATCGTTACATAAAATTTACCACACTAACCATTTCACCTTTTCAATATAATCCTGTTGAACGGAAATTGATTTTTCATAAAAAATTTAAAGTTAGAATTGATTTTCAGGAAGATAAAAACTTACAAGCAAATTTTATTTTCCAAGCTGATAAATCTACAGATGAGTTTATACAATCTAGCTTGATTAATAAGGATATTGCTATAAATTTTATGGCACGGGTTGCTGATAATTCAAATACCCCAACTTCAAATTACTGGTACGATCCTAACAAAGACTACTACAAAATATATCTAAACAAAAAGGGCGTCTATCGTATTACCTTTGAAGAGCTTGTTAATGCTGGCATTGAGCCAAATGGGTCTATAAGAGATGGAAAATTTGAAATTTATAATTATGGTGAAAAAATTCCATTGGATATTGTTGATTCTGATAGTAATGGTTTATTTAATGAAGGTGATTACTTCCAGTTTGTTGGTTATCCTGTTAAGCCAAGTCCTTTCTCTGGACTGAATATTTATAACCTCACAAATGTTTATTGGTTCTCCTATCAAGCTGACTCAGTCTATAATTATCGATACAAAGATGGATACCCCGATAATACTTATTTTTTAATAACTTCCTCAATTAACACAATACATTGGGAAGAAGATCATATCTATGACAATTTTGGTTATGCATCAAATGATCAGAGAGATTTTTGGAATTGGGAAACTATTGAGGTAAGAGATGGAAGACCGATAAACTTTTTTGATTATTTTATTAAGGATAGTATTGCTTATGTGAGGGATCCTACAAGGAATGATGCTAAGTTAAGGGTAGCATTACATGGCGTGAGTTTCAGTCCATGCCCAACTGCACATAATGCTTGGGTTAAATGGAATTTCACTAAGATCGGTCCCACAGTCACTTGGTCTGGCCAAAATTCTGCTATGATTGAAGGTAGCTTTTTCTGGGGTTTGGGTGGTGATAGTGTTTATTGCTCTCCAGATAGTAATTATATAATTGTTGGACTGGATACTGTCAATTGTAATTCAAACCTTGATATAGTCAGGTTAAATTGGTTTGAGTTAGATTATTGGCGATTACATAATATGTTGTTGAAGCCATATTTTAGTTTCATCAGTCCGCCTAACAGATATGGAGCCAATAATTACTTCCTCTTCAGATATCCTTACAATGAAATGAAAATATATATTCCTAGCAGAGGTGATTTAATTTATAATCCGTGGATTCGAGGTGATTCTGATCAAGGTGTATATTTTCGTGATACGGTTTACCAACAGACAGAGTATTTCTGTGTTGAGCCGAATTATTACTTAACAGTTGATTCCATTAAGAGGGATAAATCTTCTGATCTCAGAAATATTTCTAACGGTGCTGACTATATAATAATAACTCACGAGTTTTTCACCACTGCTGCAGAAAGATTAAAGAATTTCCGAATGAGTAATTTATTTGGTTTTGATGAACCCAGAATAGCAATCGCAGAAATACAGGACATATATGATGAATTTAATTTTGGTTTAATGGATCCCAAAGCGGTTAAGGAATTTATTAAATATGCATTCAATAATTGGGAATCTCCATCTCCAACCTACATTGCATTATTAGGTGATATGAGCCATGATTATCGTGGTTTATTAGAGAATAGTCGTCAAAATTTTATTCCATCAATGACATTTCATGCTGTCAGGTTTGGCCAGGTTGCAAGTGATAATGAGCTAGTTACAATTGTTGGCAATGATTTAATACCCGATTTAGCTATCGGTCGAATATCTTGTGAGTCAATGGAAGAAGCAAATATATTAATAGACAAAATAATTAATTATCCTGCCGATCAATCAAAATTATGGAGAAAAACAATAGGTTTATTTTCTGGTGGCTTGGATGAAAACGATGAGAATACTTTAAGATTTAATGATCGCAGTATGGATTTGGAAAATTTTTATGTTAAACCACATGGAAGTTTAACAACAAAAGTTTTTCGTTACCCTAATAAACCTGAATATATACCGTTTTATGGAAGTGGTCCGGAAATTAGAAGAGAAATCAATGAGGGTACAATTATCGCTAACTATTATGGTCACGGTGGAGGTTATCAGTGGGATTTTGTTTTTACTGATGATGATATATATGCCTTGACCAACGGCGACAAACTTCCTTTTGTTATTAGCGTAACCTGTTATACAAATCATTTTGACAATCAAGAGGTTTTTGGTGAGATATTCAACTCGCTTCCTTATGGCGGAAGTATAGCTTTTCTGGGAAGCACTGGATTAACTTATTGGCCTATTACTGCGATCTTCAATCAAGAAATGTTTAGGGAGATTTTCTTAAATAGAAAATATAAAATTGGTGATGCTATTCAAATTGCAAAATCAAATCCAGCTTATGGTCAAATGTTACCAATGCTGAATCTATTGGGGGATCCAGCAATAAAATTAGCATTACCTGAGAAAGCTGATTTTTCAATAGAGACCAGAGATATCTCAATATCTCCAGTTAATCCCTTAATCAATGATACCGTATTAGTAACTATTGGCTATAAAAATCTTGGAACAGCATTTACGAATGATTCAGTATTAGTTGAATTATATCAAAATATTATTTCTGATTCAACATTGATCGGTAGTCAGATGAGACCCTCTTTCGATTACATAGATACAGTTTATTTTAATTGGATACCGCAGCAGCAAGGTTTAGTTCCTCTTATTGTAAGAATTAACGAAAATTTCTCAATTCCCGAAGATGATCATTCTGATAATTTTGCTTCAAAAACTTTTCCTGTTTTTAGCTTAGAACAACCAAATATATTGAAACCAATTGACTATTATTTTACTACTTCTAATACGGTTGAATTTAAAATAGTTGATATAGGTGATTACATTAATCAGGAATTAAGATATCAAATAATTCTTGATACAAGTAAAAGCTTAAACTCAAATTTTAAGATTGCATCCGGGGATCTTGTTGCTCAAGAGGGAATTGTAACTTGGCAAACACCTCAACTTCAACCAGGTATTTACTATTGGACTGCATTCATTTACTCAAATACCGACACAAATTCTTCCCCAATCAAAAGTTTCTCAATAAATAATAGAGAAGGTTTGGGATTCTATGCTAGTCGGAAGCAGCTCACTGACTTTGTGAATACTAATGTCCTTTATTCAAATGAGGATGAAGGACTAATCCTTAATACTCAACTATTACCTCCAAGACCATCGGATAATACTATGCGTGATTCGATTCTTTTATCTATCCCTGAAGACTCAACTTATCTTACGGCTGCGACAACTGATGGGAACTATATTTATTTCGGAAATATTATTGACAGAAATTTTGATCGTCCTTCAAAAATATATAAAATTGGGACTGGTCGAGGTGGAACAACCCGAGGGTTTAACTATGGAACGATTGGAGATATTTCTGTTACTATAAAGAATCAGATGTTTTACTTAGACGGTTATATTTATATAGCGACAGGTGATGATTCGACATTGTTGAGATTAAATCCACTAAATGCTGATACCATTCGAGTAAATATACCAGATAAACTTTTACCGTCTGAGGATGGAATTCTATCCAATGGTGGAATTCATGTTTCAACTGATGGCAGATATGTTTATAATTTAACTGCAGGATATGGAAATAAAAGAAATAAATATATACTTCGTACATTTGATCCTATGAATAACTGGATTAAGGTTGGCGATGATGTTGAATTTATCGGTGCTTCACAACCGACATTTTCAAATTTCTTTGTTTCAGATGGTTATGTTATAACAATAGAAAGTTTCTATAATCATTATATTCGAAGATATAAACTTGATGGATTCTTTGAAGAAGAATGGATTGTGTCAAATAGACCAAATATTTTTTATGCATTTGCACATGACAGAGAAAATAATTTGGTTTATATAAGTACTTATAAGCCACCGATTTTTCCTTATCAACCTGCATTCTTTGAATTTGCTGGAAGTTATAAGAATGCATTTGGAAAAATTGAATCTCCTACTATTGGTCCTGCAAAGAAATGGGAATCAATATCATATGATTTAGATTCACAAGGCTCATTAGGAACTTTTAATAACTTATTACTTGGTAAAAATAGTACTAACAACAATTGGGACACGATTATCGTTAATTTCTCCCCTGATTATAATATCTCTAGCTTGAGCAACCAATATGAGTTTATTAAAGCAGTTTTTGAGTTAAAAGATTCTTCTTTCGGTGCCTCCTCGCCACTTAAATTCAAAAATCTTATGATAAAATATTCTCCATTACCTGAAGTACATATTCACCCTAACTATTTGATTTTTACTCCGGATTCTGTAATGCAAGGATTCGATGTGCAATTAGACCTAAAGATAAAAAATGTAGGTTATACTAAAGCTGACTCTATAAAAATTCTCTTCAAATTTAACGATGAGGATTCGATTGTATTTTCTCATTCAATTAGTTCATTGCCTGAGGATTCTTCCTATGTTTACTCAAGAATTATCCCCACTACTAATCTTTTATATACCGCACCTGTAACTACCATTTCTGTGAGAGGTGAGGTTGAGATGTCTGAAAAGGAATTATACTACTTTAATAATATTATTGAAAATAAATTTTATATATCCCGTGATTCCATCGCTCCAAGATTTAATATAACATTTGATGGCAGAGATATATTGGATGGAGATATTATTTCTTCCGAGCCTGTTGTTTATATGACACTTGAGGATAATAGTCCATTGCCATTGGATACAGCAAATTTCACAATAGTTCATAATAATATTCCGGTTAGGTTTTCTAATCTGGATCTTAATTTCTCATATTCTCCTTATCCAAATTCAAAAGCAGAAATAATCTGGACCCCAAAACTTAATGACGGAAGACATGTGCTTGAAGTATTGGCAAAAGATGCTTCTAATAATTTCTTCGATACAACTTCTTACAGAAAAATTTTCTATGTTTACAACGATCCGGATTTAAGGCAGGTTTATAATTATCCCAACCCTTTTAAGGATGATACCTACTTTACATTTGAACTGAGAGGTATTAATCCACCGGAAGAATTTAGAATTAAGATCTTTACCATTGCCGGCCGTTTAATTCGTGAATTAAATATTCCACCCTCATCTTTGCAAATCGGATTTAATAAAATATATTGGGATGGCAGAGATGAAGATGGTGATGAAATTGCCAACGGACTTTATTTCTTTAAAATAATCTCTAAGCAGGCTGATGAAATAAAAACAGTAACTCAAAAGCTTGCTAAAGTTAAGTAACCATTAGCACAAAAAGGGAATAAAAATTATGTGTGGGATTGTCGGATATATCGGCAAACGAAATTGTGTGCCCATTTTAATTGAAGGTCTGAAACGACTTGAATATAGAGGATATGATTCTGCAGGAATAGGAATTCTAAATGGCAATGACTCAATAATCATAAAGAATAAAGGCAAGGTATCTCTATTACAGGAAAAAGTTGAGCAGCTAAATCTTCAATCATCCATCGGAGTAGGTCACACAAGATGGGCAACACATGGAATTCCAAATGAGACAAATGCACATCCTCATTCAAATTCAGATGGTTCATTATTTCTTATTCATAATGGTATAATCGAGAATTATCAGACTCTTAAAAAAAGTTTGATAAATAATGGTTATAAATTCAAAAGTGAAACTGACTCCGAAGTTCTACCACATCTGATTGATTCATTTCTTAAGAAAGGAAATAATTTAGTTAAATCAGTGCAGCTTGCTTTACAGGAAGTTGAAGGCACCTACGGTCTTGCAATAATTTATACAAAAGAACCGGATAAAATTGTAGCAGCTCGCAAGGGATCTCCTTTAGTTGTAGGACTTGGAGATGAAGAAAATTTTGTTGCATCAGATGTATCAGCAGTAATTGCTTACACAAAACAGGTTGTTTATCTCGAAGATGGTGAGGTTGCAGTAATAACCAAAAATGATTTTTGTGCAAAAACAATTTATGATGAAGATATCAGGAAAGAAGTCCACGAAATAACAATGTCTCTTGAGGAAATTGATAAAGGTGGTTATCCGCATTTTATGCTAAAAGAAATTATGGAGCAGCCTGAGTCAATCCGTAATTCAATGCGCGGAAGAATTTTATTGGATGAAGGTAATGCGAAATTGGGTGGACTTACTGATGTTGCAGATAGATTAGCGAATTCAAAAAGAATTTTAATCTCTGCTTGTGGAACAAGCTGGCATGCAGGGTTGGTTGGCGAATATATGTTTGAACATTTTACAAGAATTCCTACTGAAGTTGAGTACGCATCAGAATTCAGATACCGAAATCCAATTGTTGGTAACGAAGATACAGTATTTTTTATTTCTCAGAGTGGTGAAACCGCTGATACATTAGCTGCATTGCGAGAAGCTAAATTGCGTGGTGCGCTAGCATTGGGAATTTGTAATGCAGTTGGAAGTTCAATCGCACGTGAAAGTGATGCAGGAGTTTATACTCATGCCGGGCCTGAAATTGGAGTTGCATCAACAAAAGCATTCACCTCTCAATTAGTAGTTTTAGCTCTGATTACTCTTTTAGTTGGAAGAAAAAAGAATCTAAGCAGAGAGGATGGAAAACTTATAGCTTCAGAACTATTATCAATTCCCGATAAAGTTGAAAAAATATTGAAGCTAAACTCTGAGATTGAAATTATCGCTGAGCAATTTAAAGATGCAAAGAATTTTCTTTACCTCGGCAGAGGTTATAATTTTCCGGTAGCACTTGAAGGTGCGCTTAAGCTAAAAGAAATATCTTACATTCATGCTGAAGGTTATCCTGCAGCAGAAATGAAACACGGTCCGATAGCATTAATTGACGAGAATATGCCTGTTGTATTCATTGCACCAAAGGATTCGACCTATGAGAAAATTAAAAGTAATATTCAGGAAGTAAAAGCTCGCGGAGGAAAGATAATTGCTATTGCAAGTGAAAATGATGATGAGATTGATCATTTGGTTGATTACGCAATCAAAATTCCTGATACAATTGAAATGCTTAGACCTATTCTGACCGTTATTCCACTTCAGCTATTGGCTTATCATATTGCAGTTAAAAAGGGATTAAATGTTGATCAGCCGAGAAATTTAGCTAAAAGTGTTACAGTTGAATAATTTTTGTGATTAAATGAAAAATCTATATTTTTGTGCGCCAAAATTTTTAAGGGCAGATAGCTCAGTCGGTAGAGCAAAGGACTGAAAATCCTTGTGTCGGCGGTTCGATTCCGTCTCTGCCCACAAAAAAACCTCACTTCAAAAGTGAGGTTTTTTGTTTTTTAGCAAATTAGTTAATTAAAACCTGTATGAAGTTGTTAACATAACTTTATGATATGTTATATCCTGAAAAGTTCTTGAGACATTTGAATCATAATTATCTCCAACATCTTTCCACCAACCATAAGCATAAGCTATATCAATTCCTATAACTCCATCAGAAAGAAATCCAACGCCGGCAGTAAGATATTTTTTATCAAAGTCAGATGGATCATTTTTGAAAGCCGAAGGTTGAAGAATAAATCCACCTCTTAATCTGAAACCTATTTCAGGGAAGGTATATTCAGCACCAAGATTATAATTAACAACTGGTCTCATTAAATTTTTAATTCGTTTATTCTGATCCGAAAAGTATGTTGAAGATATGCCTTCTCCGTTTGAAAATTCCATTTCCTTATAATCAATGTAAGTTGCTTGTGCACTAACTATTAATCCTTTTAGATTTACGGAAGCACCGCCCGATATTTCATAGGGAGAAGTGATATCATATTTAACTTTGTCACTATATTTTTCAGGGTCCAAAGTAACAGAAGCATTTGCAAATTCACTCCTGCCTTCAACATTAAAATCTTCATTGATCTTATAGACTTTAGGAAATTGAATTGTTAATCCAAGTCTTGCTATTTTTTCAAACTGATAAAGAAACCCGACTTTTGCATTCCAACCTTCAATATCCCATTTCAATAAATTCTTTAAATAGAAAGTTCGGAAATCAGTAGTTGAAGGGTAACCCGGTGCAGTTTCACCCTGATAAATATTTTGTGTATCGTCTTCGTAGTAATCAAAATCAGAGGTGAAGCTACCACTTACAACAGATACATTTGCACCGATGAACAAATTTCTGTAAGCTTCAATAGCTCCTGTTAATGTCCATTGATTAAGTGAACCTGAGTTAAGCATATTTCCACTTTGATTTAATCTTCCATTGATGATAGTATTACCATTATCATCAGTCAGATATAAATCGTATGGAATATCAGTATCAAGCAAGCTTTGGATTTTTGAATTACTGCCGTTATTAAATCCATTGAATTCAAGACTTCCGACAAAATCCTTTGTGGTATTGTAGGACAATCCAAATACAAGACTTCCTCTTAAAGTTGGAATTGGGAAAGTTAAACTGATATTATCTAACTTCGTTTGGCTGGAATTACTTTCCGTAGTTTGATTAAAGAATTTTGTTGAATTATTAAATGAAGTAATATCTATTCCGCCCATAAACTCAAGTTTTTTAACCAAACCTAATCCTGCCGGATTAAAGAATGAAGCTGAACCATCATCACTTAATGATATGTAACTGTTTCCCATTCCTAATGCTCTTGCACTTGCACCTAATCCAGGCACACTTACTCTCAAAGCATCATTATAGTTTTGAGAAAAAGTTAAAGTGCTGAAAATAATTACTACTAATGTTAACTGAATATTTCTGTATAACATTTTTATCTCCTGCTGTTTCCTGAATTTCTGTTTCCGTTTTCATTTCTGATTGAACCGGAATTTGAATTTCCCGAACTATTACCAGAATTTGTATTACTTCTTACTTCATTTCCCGAAGAAGTTCCTGATTTTTGAGTTGTTGTAGATGAACTATTGTCCCTGCTTGGTGGTGGGGTTGTAATTATACCATCACGAGAACCGGATTCATATCTGAATCCATCATTATTTCTAATTGATTGAGTATCAGTACTTCTGTTTTTCGTTGATCCATTACTTATTGTAACAATTGGAGTTGTTATCCACCATGGAACCTCATAATAACTTCCATAAGAACCAAAATATTCACTGAGATAGAAGCCATAATAGTTGTCATAAACTGGCGTTCTGTCTTCGGGAGTTAAAATTACTGTGTAACATCCCTGAAGTAAGAACAATAAAACCGCTGACCCTAAAATTATTTTTTTCATCTTCTGCTCCTGTCTGACCCGGAGTTTCCTCTGTTTCCACCGTTATTTCTTGGTGGTGGAGTTGAATTCTGTCTGGATGTATTATTTGTCGGAGGACTATAAGACCTTGGAGTATTGTTATTCCTGGGCGTTGAATAGGTCCTCTCCGGAGTTCTGTTTCTGTTACTATCATTGTTATATCTTGGAGTTCTTGACTCAGTGTTTTCATTTCTTTTTATCTGTGGCGGTTTTCTTTCTTCCTGTCTTTTTCTAATTTCATTTTGTTTTCTGATGTCGTTATTATTGCCGTCAGTTTGTTCACGATTTCGAATTTCGATTCTGTTTCTATCGGTTTCGCGTACATCTTTTCTTTTTTGTACTTCAATTCTGTTCCTGTTCTCATCAATATTTTCTCTCGATCGTAAAAGCTGATCATTGTTTCTATTGCGAACATCAGTTTGTCTATCACGATTTCTTAACTCATTTCGCTCTCTAAGATTTTCATTTCTTGTTGTTAGAAGATTTCTCTCTCTAACTCTTAATTGATCACGAAGTATCTGGTCTGTACCACGATTGCCGTCATTTCGTGTAACAAGATTATTTCTGAAACCGCTTGAGTTTCTTATTCTGTATCCATCATTTGATCGGTATTTATAAATTGAAGGATAATAAGTCCAGTAGCTACCGTAATATCGAGGATACCAATAATAATAGCCCGGATACCAATAAGTTGAATAATAAATCACGGTTGGATACCATGGGTCGCAGAACCAAGGATCCCAATACCATGGATCATAATACCACCAAGGGTTTCCTATACCAATGGATATATGAAGAGAAGGGTAATAACCCCAATAATATTTTCTATAAATCGGATATCCATAAAAGTGATAGTGATATTCATTTCCTTCATTGTCATAAAGAGTATCGGAATAAGTTTCCTCATAGGTATAATCATCATCATTTTGATCTTCAGATTGCGAATAGTAATAATCTGAATCGTTTGATCTTTTATCTTTATCAAGCGCAATCTGAGTATAGCATCCTGTAAACAGAATTGCAATCAAAGGTAATAAAAATAAATTTTTCATCTCAACCTCCGTAAATAACTGTAGAAATATTGGCAAATATCTTGCCTTAAGAAAGGAGAAAAGTAAGTGCTAAACTTTAGTTTCTAAGATAGATGTGTTCAAATAATGTAGCTAATTCTGAACTATTATGTCCAGAATTAGCAACAAACATTAAAATATACTTTGAATGTATTCAATTCTTAGTGCGCGGTCTGCTGCGTTTGGATTCCATCTTTTGTTTTGCAATAAATCTCTCAAATCAAAACCAAGTGTGAACCCAGAACCAATTGCCCATCTTAATCCAAGATTAAGATATCCTTTGCCTTCACCAAATGATGAAGCCGCATTATCATTCAGTGCGAAATCGTATTCAGCAATTACTGAGAAATTTTGTCCTAAAGTTTTTTCCGCACCTACCCAAAGATTAAGAAAGTTATCGCCATCATTTTTTTCAAGAGAGTAGTTAATTGCACCGTGCAAACTCAGATATCCAAGTAATGCAAAGTTTTTGCTTGCAGCAGCAAAAAATCCGGGAGATTTTATTGCAAATCTCTTTGGACTTTCAAATTCTTCACCTTTGCCCTGTGAATCAAATCCAATTACTAAAGCTGGGAGAATTAACGATTCATTAATCATTCTGAATCTAATGTTTACTCCAGGCAATTCATACCAATTTGGTTTTCCTGAACCAATCAGATTTGCAGCACCATAAGAAATTCCAAAACTAACATTTTGAAAGACCCCAACCTCCATCTTTGCAACTACAACACCAGCTGGAAGTACATCTGTAGTAACACCTACCATACCTTTTTCAAGTATTCCAGCGGTTGGCATATCTATCAGATATCTGTATTCAAACTTTGCTGATTCACCAGCAGTTCCTTGAGAGTAATTTTGATTAAATGCAATAATCAGAAATAAAATCGTTGATAAAATTTTCACTTTCATAAATCCTCACTTCAAATTTTCTTTGACTTTAAAATAACCATTTAAATTTTCTTTTTCAGACTCGAAGAGGTAAAATCAGAATTTCAACATATTGTGGGAATAAAGAGTGTTTATTAATAATCTTTATACCAACTTTACCTTCAATTCCTTTTGATTTTATTTTCATAAGAGAATTCTTTTTGTCAATTGTTTCCACTTCAACCAATTCTTTACCTTCAATTATTTCAAATTCACTTTCTGTATATCGAAAAATTGCTTTCGAACCAAGTGCATTAATTGGAATAACCTTTATTTCAACCTTTGAATTTACATCTGCATAAAGTTGTGAGGGATTAACCTCGACTTTAATTTCATAAATATTATAAAGAAAGTAATAACCAAGAATTAATAAAATTATTAATGCAGAAACTAAAATCATTATCAGGTCTTTTCGTCTCATTTTTTCTTTACTTCTTTAATAACAGCTTTTTTAAGTTGTTCGATAATATCATAAACAACTTCATCCGGAATTCCATCCTGATGTTTCGATTTAAATCTCATATCACACTGATCATTCACATAATCAATAACGACAAATTTATTCTCTTCAGTAATTGCAATTTCAGTTGAAAAAAAATCAAGTGTTGTTAGTCTGGCAATCTTTCGGGTAATCTCATTTAACTTTTTAAGATTAAAAATTTCAAACTCATCCTGTGTTATAATTTCATAGATATGAGTTTGATCATCCCACCAGCAGCAGATTACTTTTCCAAAAGCCCAGAAACACCTGAACCATGCTCTCTTTCCGTCAAGAGTTTTTGGGTAAATTTTTTGTTGAAGAATATACTTGTCATTATCGAAAGTGCTTCTTTCGTCCAATACTTCTTTTAATGTTTCTGCTCCGGTAACGACTCCGATTCCACCACCAGTTGTATTACATGGTTTGATTATAAACGGCCTGCCAAGCACAGCGAGATCATCAACCGAAATTTTTAAATCATTATTATGCTTGTGAGGTGGAATTATAATTGAATAAGGAACATTCAATCCCGCTGTAATGAATTCCAGATGCATAGAAGCTTTATCAATTGCGTGCTGAACTTTATCATAAGGATTAAATATTCTTATTTTCCTTCTGGTCAGAATTTTTGCAAGTTCAAGATAGTCATCATCAACATCAGATGCTCTATCCAGATATGTTCTGAATGAAAGCTTTTTTAATCTGACATCTTCTGTAACTTCTTTGATATTGTAATCTGTAACTCTGTAAGTTGATAAACCTTCAGCCTGAAGAATTTTTTCAATCGCATCTACAAAATCGAAATCATATTCCCAGGTGAATGCAATTGCAAAGTCATATGTATTCATACAAAAATTATTTTATTTTCTCAGCAAAGATAAGAACAATAAGGAAGCATTCATTAACTTGTTATTGCTTTATGGCAATGATATATTTTCGCCTGTGAAAATGAGTTTTATAGTTAAATATTTATTGGCAATTCTTCTAATCTTTTCTTTGTTGAGTTGTTCCTCATCCAAAGAATTAAAACCAATAGAAGAAATTAAAAAGTCAGAATTAGATTTATCACCTGAGCAGAGGAAGAAGATTGCCCTTGAAAATTTCATTGATGGAAATGTGAATTTTCAGCAGGGTAATTATTCTCTTGCAATGAAAAAGTTTGAAACCGCATTGCAATTTGACACCTCTGCCGGACTTCTATATACTTATGCCAAAGCTGCTTTATTCAATAATAAATTGAACCTCGCTTTGGATGCTTCCAAGAAGGCAGTTGCTCTTGATTCAACTCAATCAGATTACTTTGATTTACTTTCTGATATTTATAACATCGGTAAGCAAAAGGATTCTGCAATTATTGTTCTGGAAAGAGCAATTCAACTTTTCCCAACTAATCAAAATTTTTATTACAAACTTGCCAGACTTTATCAGGATGACAGACCAATTAAAGCAATTGAAATGTATGAAAAGATAATTGACTTAATAGGACCTGAGTGGAATGTTTTGTTTCGTTTAGTTGAATTGAACAATAAATTGAATAATACCGAAGGTGTTATCAAAGCAATTAAACAGCTTCTGGAAATTGATCCTTCGAATATTCAATTAAAAAAATCTTTGGTAGAAAATCTTCTTTTAGCAAAAAGAAATTCTGAGGCAATAGAAATTTTAGATGAGTTGATTCAACTTTATCCTGCTGACCTTGAGCTGATTCAAAGAAAATCTCAGATACTTTTGTCGGACAATAAATGGCAGGAAGCATATCGAACTCTAAATTTTGTTTTTGATGATGAAAAAATAAATCTCGATGCAAAACTTGAAGTTGGTTATTTGTTTTTCGAAAAATCGATTACCGACTCCTCGCTGAAACCTTTGGCAAAGCAAATTTTCTCCAGACTTGATAGAGATACTTCTTACTGGGCTGTAAAAATTGTTTTAGGTGCAATTGCAATCGAAGAGAATAACGATTCAATTGCAATTGAATACTTTAAATATGTAACCGAAAATGCAAACTGGAATGTTGATGCGTGGATAAGACTCGGCGCCTTATATTTTGATAATAAAAAGTATGAGGAGGCAGAAAAAATTTTACTTCAGGCAATTCAATCATTTCCCGATAACTATGCAATAAATTTTATACTTGGAATTTCTTTGTCACAGCAATCTAAAAATGATGAAGCTGAGACTTATCTTAAAAAAGCTGTCTCTCTTAATCCAAATGATCTGAATACACTTTCTGCTTATGCATATACATTGAATCAACTTAAGAAAGATGATCAGGCAATTTATTATTTGAATCAGGCACTTACCATTGATCCAAATGATGTTAATGTTATTGGTACACTTGCATTGATTTACAATGCACAAAAGAAATTTGAATTGAGTGACAGTTTATATGAACGTGCACTGCAACTTAAACCTGATGATCCTTTGATTAACAATAATTATGCTTATTCACTTTCAACCAGAGCCATTCAACTTGAAAGAGCTTTGAATATGGTTACTCTCGCACTTGAAAAAGATTCGTTGAATACCGCTTACCTTGATACAAAAGGTTGGATTCTATATCAATTAGGAAAATATGAAGAGGCAAAAAAATATATTTCCAAAGCTATTGAACAGGGGACAAAAAGTGCCGTTATAATCGATCATCTCGGAGATGTTGAGTTTAAATTAGGCAATAAAGAAAAAGCTATTGAGCTTTGGAAAGAAGCTTTTCAGCTTGATCCGTCAAAAAAAGAAATTGAAGATAAAATCAATAAAGGTGAACTTTGAAAAAAATATTATTTAGCTTTTTATTTGTTGTAACTTTAATTGAACTAACTTTAACCGGCTGTGTTCCATCACAGCCAACTGATGAAGTAGAAATTCTATCTTCGGACAGGTTGATAAACAGATTAGAAGCAAACAGAAGAAGAATAAGAAATTTTGAAGGTCAGGGAACAATTACAGTTAATTCAAGCACATTACAAAACTCGGCTACCTTCAGAGTTGTGATGATAAAACCTGACTCAGTTTACATCACATTCTTCGGACCATTTGGAATCGAGTTAGCGCAGGCAATAGTCACGAATTCAGGTTTCATTTTTTATGATGCACTTCAAAACACAGCTTATACAGGCGAAGCAGATTCTGATGTATTACAAAACATTTTCAGAATAAATTTATCTTTCAGTGATATAGTTGATGCTTTTACCGGTTCTGTAAATCTTAGTTCAAATCTTTATAAATCACCGGATAAGTTTGAAGTCATTTACGATAAATATATCCTCACATACATTAATCCTGATGATGCATTGACATCAGTTTACAAAATTGACATCAGAAGATTAGGCATCACGGAATACATTCTTAAATCAGATGATGGTCTGATAGACCTGGAAGGGAAGTATTCTGATTTTCAATTGATTGAGAATGTTGCTATTCCTTATAAAATTTCTGTGCTTAATCGTGCTGATAATCAGAAAATAGATGTTGAGTACAGAAAAATTTCAGTTAATAAAAAAGATATTGCAATTGATTTTAAGATTCCTGACGATGCTACAATAGTCAAGTGGTAAAAAAGATACTACATACAACGCTATTACTTTTCTCTTTTCTTCTTCTTGCACAGGATGCTCAGATTGAAAAGAAGAAACTGGAATTGGAGAAGATAAAATCAGAATTACAGCAATTGCAGAATGAACTTAATGCAAAATCAAAAAAGGAAAAACTGACTTACGAATCTTATAATAATCTTAGCCGGCAAACACATCTGATTTCAAAAGTTATTTCTTCTCTTCAAAAAGAAGAAAGCATAAAGCAATCCCAGATAGAAAGTATCAAAAAAGAAATATCGCGGATTGAATCTGAAATTGAATCAATTAAAAATAATTATTCACGTTATGTTGTGGCGATTTATAAGTATGGAAAAACTTCTGAACTGGAATCAGTAATTGATGCACAAAGTTTTAATCAGGCAGTTTTAAGAATAAAATATCTTCGCGAGTTTTCTAACAGAAGAAAATCTGATATTGAAAGATTGCAGGAGAGTAAAATTAAACTATCAGATGCAAAGTTAGTTTTGAGTAAAGAACTTGAGGAAAGAAGAAAATTAAAAGAAGCTAAGGAATCGGAGATTACTCAATTAAATAAAAGACTTGATGAAGAGAAAAAACTTCTCTCAGTTCTGCGAAAAGACAAAAGCAACATCTCAAAAAAACTTAATGACAGAAAAAAAGCAGAAATTCAGATAAAAAATCTCATCTCAAAATTGATTGAAGAATCAGAAAAGAAAAAAGAGATGATTGCCTCTACGGATAAAAATGTTACGGACAAGAAAGTTATAAATAACGAAGCTGAATATGATATAGATTTGTCAACAAAAAACTTCACATCTTTTTCGGAGATGAAAGGGAGTATGATTTGGCCTGTTTCTAAAGGAAAAATTATTACTCGTTTTGGCGAACAGCGAAATCCTAAGCTCAACACAGTTACAGTTAGTTATGGAATAGATATTTTAGCACGAGGCGAATTATCTGTAAAAGTTGTAGCTGATGGTGTTGTAAGTGCTGTTGAATGGTTGCCTGGTTATGGAACAGTTTTAATTGTATCACACAAAGGCGGTTACAAAACTGTTTATGGTCATCTTGCTGAAGTATATGTTAGTGAAGGTGATAAATTAAAAACAGGCGGACTTATAGGGAAAGTCGGTGAATCGCTTGAAGGAAATGTACTTCACTTTCAGATCTGGAATGGAAGACAAAGTGTTAATCCTGAAAACTGGTTAAGAAAATAAATTAAAAAATATCATTAAGAGGTATTTATGAAAATAACTACAATTCTGTTTTTAATAATACTTTATGTTCAAAGTCTGCTTGGTCAGATTTATAAAGAACCAAAACCTGACGAAGGATTTTTTACCGGTGGTGCTGGTTTAATTTGGATTGATGGTCAACCACACTACAGAATCAGTTTTCGTCCTGAAGTTTCATTTTCAAATTTTGGAGTCGGGCTTGATTTGAACCTTGATTTTGACTCACAGGGAAAACTTAGAAATGAAAACTTTAATGAGTTTACAGATTACCTAAGCATAATCAGATATGTTCGCTATGGTTATAAAAATGATCCGGTCTTCATTAAGCTTGGTGCATTGGATTATTATACATTAGGACACGGAACAATTATTAACTATTATAATAACAGTCCAACTTTCGATGCAAGAAGAATTGGTTTAGTTGCTGATGTTGATTTTGGTAACCTGGGATTTGAGTCCATTTATGGAAATTTTGCACAAGCAGGATTATTCGGAATAAGAGGTTATGTCCGGCCATTAAAATTTACTGAAGCAGGAAACATTCCCATTATTGGTAATCTGGAATTAGGTGCAACTTACGCAACTGACTTTGATAAAAATGCCACTGTGCTTGCCGGAAATTATGATTCACAAAAAGGTGAGTTCGTTAAAACTGAAGACAAAGGCGCATTATCAATTTTTGGTTTTGATATAGGATTACCAGTTGTTAAAAGTGGATTTACAACTTTGTTGCTTTATTTCGACTATAACAAAATATCAAATTTTGGAAGCGGTATGGCAAGCGGTGTAAAGCTTGATCTTAATGGTCTGGGTTTGGTTGAACTTTCTGCAAAACTTGAAAGAAGATTTAATCAGGATAAATACATCCCATCATACTTCAATTCATTTTATGAAATTGAAAGATTCAAGCTCGATACTGTAAATAATAATTTTTCAAGCAAAGCACTTGCTTTACAAAATGTTGGAAATGATTTGAATGGATTTTATGGAGATTTGTTGGTAAGAGTGTTAGGTCTTTTTGATATTTATGGTGCTTATCAGAGATTGGATAAAGAACCTAAAAGTGGAATACTTAATTTAAGAACAGATGTATCTCCAAAAGATGGTTCAATTGTTTTGCGAGCTGGTTATGATAAAGTTAATATTCAGGATGAAAAAGATCTTTTCAAGCTTGATGATCGTTCATATCTTTTTACGGAGTTTGGATATAAACCTCTGCCATATCTAATTGTTTCAATTGTCTATAACTGGACTTTTACACCCGAACGCGATTCAAATGATAATATAACCGGATATAAACCTCAGAAAAGAATTGAACCAAGGATTTATTTCGTTTATCCTTTCAATCTTTAATCAAATTACAAGGGAATGGTTAATTGCCATTCCCTTTTTCAAAAATAAATTTCCTTAGTTGCTCAACAGTTTCGAAAACGGTTTCTTTATTTAATTTTTTGACTTCGTCTGCAGAGTAACTATCCCACACAACCGAAGCGATATTTACACCAGCTTCTCTGGCTGCTTTAATGTCGGAAGGTGCATCCCCAATCATCAGAACTTCTTCAGGTTTGAGATTAAATGTTTTGATGAATTTAATTATCCCTTCAGGAGATGGTTTATGATTTTTTACATCGTCTCCAGTAACAATCATATCGAATAAATCCCTGATTCCAAGAAAATTTAAAGTAATTAAAGATGATGTTCTGCCTTTGCCGGTAAAAATTCCTAAGATCATTCCTGCCTTTTTAAGATCGATGAGTAATTCTTTTATACCATCATAAAGTTGAGCAATTCGATGATTTTGATGATAGTATTCGTAGTAATCATTTCTTACTTCTTCGAACTTATCCGGAAACATCTGCTTGAGTATCACATCTTCGGTCGGTCCGAACAGAGCAATAATTTCTTCATCAGAAAATTTTTTGTTAAGGTATTTTTCAGCAATGTAGTTGAATGAATCAAAGATAAGTTGATTGGTGAATGTTAATGTTCCATCAATATCAAAAATTACGGCTTTGAGTTGATTTATCATATTCTTTTAATTCCTTTTATGGAAAAACTTACTTGTAAAAATATCTTATTGAATATTCTAAATAGTTGTTTGTGGCAAATTAAATTATTTAATTTTGGTATGCAAAATGTAAAAATTTTGTTTCCCAATAAAATGTTATTAAATCACTAACATCACAGGAGGTTACATTATGAAATCATTTTTAATCTTCTTTCTGTTCTTTTTCCAAATAATTTTATCAGCTCAGGACGGTGGAGTACTATATGAACCTGATTACTCAAATTGCTCTGAAGGCAAAACGCCATATGTTAAAGCAGTTGATTTGACAAAGCATTTTGAACTTGATAAGAAATTGAAAGCCGCAATTGAAAGTGGCGATCGAGTTTTAGAAAGACAAATAAGATTGCAAATGGATGAGTTGTATAAAGATCAAATTAAGATTATGGAAAACAATGGTGATATTGAACCAATTACGGTCGCTCCGCCAATGCCAAATTCCACTGAATGGATAAATGGTGATATTAAAATTTTTGATGGGTATATTTCTCAATTAGGATCTGGAAACAAAAGAATAGATATTAAACTTGCTGAAGATGGTAATTTATATGTTGCATTAATTCAAGCAGCAGAAGGAAATTTTCTTGGGAGAGCCGTTGTATATTCATCGAGTAATGGTGGTGCAACCTGGAATTTTATAGGAGGTATGCAAAGTCAAACTCTTTATTTTGCGCATATATCAATGGCTGTCGAATTGATGTCTAATACCAATTTTGATTCAACAAAGATTTTGCTTTTTGTATCTGCCTCCGAAAATCCAAATTTTAATGATGCCACAATTAGATTTGCATCTTTTTTAAGGAATAATACAAGTTGGTATAGTAGTTTGGTTCTCACCCCTTCTGCAGGGAATAAACTTTTATATCCCTCTGTAGTTACCGATGGTCAGTATTATTCTTTAGGAACATTTATAGGAGTTACCTGCGGAGAGTATAAAAAACGATTACTCAGCAATGATTCAACTTCATTTTGCTAGGTCAACAGATTGGGGACAGACTTTCGTTACCAGTCAAATTAATGATAGTTATTTTAATTATGGTGATTGGTACCCTGTGTCTGCATTTAAAAAATCTTCATTTGGTGTGGATTCAATATATATTGCAGTTGAGAGAAGGTTTGCTAATACTAGCTTGAAATCAAAAGTAAGAATTATCTCGACACCCTGGACTCCATCTTCTGCATTCTTCAGATATTAATTATCAAATGTAGATTCTATAGAATATCAAAAGCCTGATATTAGTATCTTACAAGACGCCTCAAGTCTACCTAAAAGAATTATAGTGGCAGCTATTAAAAATGGAACCGCTATTTATCATTATAGCACTAACGGAGGAACCAATTGGTATCTTGATGGGTCGCTTGGTTTATCAAGTGAAGATAATATCACTTGTGTTTCTGTAAATTCGGACAGTAACAAATCCAATAATGGCTATTTTATAGCAGCTTATCAGTTTGGTTATGGTGATACAATAGTCGTAAGAAGAGGTGTATTGGGTTCATTGGGTACGAGACTTTATAAACCTAATAGTTACCGATCCTCAATTATTAGCTCTCCTAAGGTTGCTATTTACAGGTCTGGCTTATCACAATACTCTTCGCTGATTTATGCCGGGGTTGAAAGTGGTTACACTAAAGATTTATATTTTGATCAGGAAAGTCTTACCTCAGTTTCTGATGATAATATTCTTTCCAATAATTTTTTATTATATCAAAACTATCCCAATCCATTCAATCCAACAACGAAAATTGTATGGCAATCTCCGGTAAGCGGATGGCAAACATTGAAAGTTTATGATGTTCTTGGAAATGAAGTTACTACGCTTGTAAATGAATACAGAGATGCAGGAAGAAATGAAGTTGAATTCCATTCGGCAATTGGTAATAGGCAGTTGGCAAGTGGAGTATATTACTATCAATTAAAAATTGGTCAATTTATTCAAACCAAGAAGATGATGCTGATAAAGTAATCTCTGTCAGATTTAATAGATTGAAGGCGAGTATATATGCTCGCCTTTTTTATTTTTACCGCTTATTACTGAGTTGCTTAAACTCCGCAACCTTTATAAGTTTGCGCCGTCCAAATTCATTCATATTTCCAAATAATTTGCGAGGTTCAAATTGGATATCGTAGCACTTAACGAAAAAATTAAAAGGGAAAGCGCTTTTGTTGATGTTCTCTTTAACGAAATCGGAAAGGTAATTGTCGGACAGAGAGCAATGGTTGAGAGACTGATCGTTGGACTATTAGGCAATGGTCATATTCTTCTTGAGGGCGTGCCGGGATTAGCAAAAACTCTTGCTATAAAAACACTTGCTTCAGCAATGAAAGCTAAATTCCAGCGAATTCAATTTACTCCGGATTTACTTCCTGCAGATTTAATCGGAACACAAATTTATAATCAACGCGACGGAAATTTTTTAATTCGTAAAGGTCCTATCTTTTCAAATTTCATTCTTGCTGATGAAATAAATCGTGCGCCTGCCAAAGTTCAATCAGCTTTACTCGAAGCGATGCAGGAAAGACAGGTTACCATTGGTGAGCATACATTCAAACTTGATGAACCTTTTCTTGTACTTGCTACACAAAATCCAATCGAGCAGGAAGGAACATACCCTCTCCCCGAAGCACAGGTTGATCGTTTTATGTTAAAAGTAAAGATTGATTATCCTTCCAGAGAAGAAGAACTTAAAATTATGCGCCAGAATATTAGCGGCGATGGTTTATCAGTTAATCAGGTTATTTCACCTGATGATATTCTTCGTGCAAGAAATCTTATTCACGAAGTTTATATTGATGAAAAGATTGAGAAATACATTCTTGATATTGTATTTGCTACAAGAAATCCAAAACAATTTGGTTTAAATAATCTTGCGGATTTGATAAGCTATGGAGCTTCACCTCGTGCAACAATCAATTTAGCTCTCGGTGCAAAAGCAATGGCATTTATTAAGCGCAGAGGTTATGTTATTCCTGAAGATGTAAGAGCAATTTGTTTTGATGTATTGCGGCACAGAATTGCTGTTACTTATGAAGCCGAAGCTGAAGAACTTACAAGTGAAAATATCATTCAGGAAATTCTTAACCGTATTGAAGTTCCTTAATAATGATTGATAAAGAATTACTCAAGCAGGTTCGCGAAATTGAAATCAGAACTAAAGGACTTGTTAATCAGGTCTTTTCAGGAGAATACCATTCTGTTTTTAAAGGAAGAGGAATGGAATTTTCTGAAGTTCGTGAATATCAGTTTGGTGATGATATAAGAAACATTGACTGGAATGTTACTGCAAGATTTGGTCATCCTTATGTAAAGATTTTTGAAGAAGAGAGAGAATTAACTGTAATTATGATGGTTGACTTAAGCGGTTCTCTTGCATTTGGTTCGAAAGAAAAAACCAAACAGCGTATTGCTGCTGAAGTTAGTGCAATTCTTTCTTTTTCTGCATTAAAGAACAACGACAAAGTTGGATTACTTCTTTTTACAGATAAAATTGAAAAGTTCGTTCCTCCACGCAAAGGAAGAAAACATGTTCTGAGAATTGTTCGTGAAGTGCTTTCATTCAAACCTGAAGGAAATCAAACTAATCTAAAAGTTGCTCTGGAATATCTCAACCGTGCAGTGAAAAAACGAGCAATAGTATTTTTACTCTCTGATTTTATTGATGAAGGATTTGAAAAGATTCTTCGCATTGTAAGTAAGAAACATGACTTGATTGGATTGGTACTCGAAGACAAAAGAGAAAAAGAAATTCCGAAAATCGGATTGGTTAAATTTGTTGATCCTGAAACGCAGCAGGAAAGCTGGATAGATACAAACAGTAGATTTTTCCAACAGAATTTTATCACTTACACAAAGCAACTTTCTGAAAGAAGAAAATTTATTTTCCGTTCAAACAAAATTGATTCAGTGAATATCAGGACAGGAGAAAATTACATTAAGCCGCTTGTTCAGTTTTTCAAACTCAGGGAAAGAAGATGGTAAAGTTTCTGCTGAAATTTATTTTATCCGTTTTGATTATAGTTCCTGTTTATGCACAGGAAATCTCCGTTAAGGCATTCACTGATTCATCAGATTATCTTATCGGTGATCATATAAATTTTACTCTTCTTATCAATCATGCTGATAATGTTGGAATAGTTACACCTTTCTTCAGAGACAGTCTGAAAACATTTGAAATCATTAAAGAACTTCCTGTTGAAAAGAAAAAAGTTGAAAACAGAAATGAAATTAGATATAAATATGTTTTAAGTTATTTCGATTCCGCCGAAGTTACCATTCCGCAAATCAGAATTTTTTATCGAACTAAAGCTGATACATCATTAAATGCTATACAATCTGATTCACTAACATTGAGGATCCATAAATTAAGTGTAAAAGTAGAAGAAGATATTAAAGATGTTAAACCACCTGTGAGAATTCCTTTTGATTGGCTTACTTTAATTCTCTGGATTTTGGCAGGAATAGCTTTACTGGTGATTGCATATTTCCTTTACAAAAAATATTTCCATAAAAAGAAAGTTGAAGAGATTAGTAAACCTGTAATCGTTTTACCGCCTCACGAAGAAGCATTAATGAGACTTGATCAACTTGACAGAGAGCAACTCTGGCAGAAAGGTTATATTAAAGAGTATCATTCAAGAATTACAGAAATTATTCGAGAATATTTTGAAAAACGATTTGGTTTACCTGCACTTGAATTACCAACATCTGAACAATTAACTCTGCTTAAAAGAATTCCGGATGCAAAACAAATTTTAGAATTAACTGAATCATTCCTTACAAATGCTGATTTGGTTAAGTTCGCCAGGTTTGTACCAATGGATGGTGTGAATGCTGAAATGATGAAACAAGCAATTGAAATTGTAAACAGAACTGCACAGAAAAAATTAGAACAACAAGGAGTTGCCGGTAATGTTTCATAATGTTGTGTTTGCATATCCCTGGGTTTTATATTTTCTTTTGCTCGTTCCATTGATTGGAATATGGTATTTTTTCAGAGGGAAGAAAAATCGTTCAACGATTATTTATTCATCATTCAAACTTTTTCCTGCACAGATTTCTTCTTTAAGAACTAAGTTAATTCATCTCCCGATTATTTTGAGATTGATTGTATTAGCATTATTGATTATTGCACTTGCACGACCACAGAATTTTTCTTCCGGTACAAATATCAACACTGAAGGAATTGATATCGCAATGGTTCTCGATATTTCCGGAAGTATGCTTGCTGAGGATTTCAAGCCAAACCGACTTGAAGCAGCCAAGCAAGTTGTTGATGAGTTTATTCAGGGAAGAGTTTCAGACAGGATTGGTTTAGTTATCTTTTCACGGGATGCATTTACTCAATGTCCTTTGACAATTGATTACAGCGTGCTGAGAAATTTATTAAAAGATATAAGAAGCGGAATGCTTGAAGATGGAACTGCAATCGGGAATGCTATTGCCAATGGTGTTAACAGATTGAAAGACAGTGATGCAAAAAGTAAAGTCATAATTCTTTTAACAGACGGTGTAAACAATGCCGGTGAAGTAGATCCACTTTCTGCAGCAGAAATTGCAAGAACATTCGGAATAAGAATTTATGCAATAGGAGTTGGGACAAGAGGCGAAGCTCCATATCCTGTTCAAACTCCTTTTGGAATTCGATATCAGATGATGCCCGTTGAAATTGACGAAGCATTATTAAAACAAATTGCAGAAAGAACTGGTGGACAATATTTCAGAGCTACAAACAACAGAGCATTGAAAGAGATTTATGAGAGAATTGATAAAATGGAAAAATCAAAAATTGAGGTAACATCATACAGATCTGCTCAGGAATTATATTTCAATTGGCTTGCAGCTGCATTTATTTTTTTATTGGTTGAAGCAGGATTATCAAGAACATTTTTAAGGAAGTTGCCGTAATATGTTCAGATTCGAAAATCCGGAATACCTGAATTTGTTATGGTTAATCCCATTAGGGATTATTTTACTTATTTGGCTAAACAAACAGAAGAAAAAAGCTCTCAATACCTTTGCAGATGAGAATCTTCATAGTTCTATTATTCCAAATCATAGTAATGCAAAAACTAAAATTAAAACTGTTTTAATTCTTATTGCACTTTCACTTTTAATTCTTGCTGCAGCAAATCCGCAAGTTGGAACCAAACTTCAGGAAGTTAAACAAACCGGTATTGATGTTTTTATTTGTCTTGATGTTTCTCTTAGCATGAGTGCTGAGGATATAAAACCGAACAGACTTGATAAAGCTAAATATCAGATTTCAAATCTGATTCAGAAATTAAGAGGTGATCGGATTGGTCTGATTATTTTTGCCGGTCAGGCTTATATACAATTTCCACTTACTACTGATTATTCAGCCGCTAATTTATTTCTTAACGCTGTTGATTTCAGTTCAGTTCCTCAACAGGGAACAGCAATTGCCTCTGCTATAAACATGGCTACTCAGTCGTTCGACACTGCTTCCACTCAGAAAGCAATAATAATTATTACAGATGGAGAAGACCACGAGGGCGACATTGAATCTGCTGTTGAGAATGCAGTTGAGAAGGGAATAAAGATTTACACAATTGGTTTAGGTTCTCCAGAAGGAGTTCCGATTCCGATTTACGATGAAAGAGGAAATTTGCGTGGCTTCAAAACTGATAACTCCGGGAATACAGTTTTAACGAAACTTAATGAACAAATACTGAAAGAAATTGCAAGTAAAGGAGACGGTGTTTATTACCGTGGAAACAATTATGAAGATTATCTTGATAAAATTTATTCTGATTTGTCGCAATTAGAAAAATCCGAGTATGGAACAAAAAAAGTTACCGATTACGAAAGTCGCTATTATTATCTTGTAATACCTGCTGTTATTCTTTTGCTACTGGAATTTTTTATTTCTGAAAGGAAATCTCCTTTCTTTGTTCGTCTAAACAAAAAATTAGGTCTTGAAGAATGATTAACAAATTAATGTACATATTTTTCTTTGCTCTGATGTTTACTACTAGTAATGTGCTTCCACAATCTATTAGAAAATTGAACAACGATGGTGTTGACCTGTACGAACAAAAAAAATATGCGGATGCAGAAGTAAATTTCAGAAAGGTTCTTGAAAAAAATAAAGATGACTTTATTACTAATTTTAATTTGGGAGATGCCTATTACAAACAGGAAAAATATGATGAAGCAATTAAATCATATCAGAATGCATTGGGAAAAACAAATGATGATTTGACTAAAGCTAAAGTTTACCATAACATCGGAAACTCGTTACTTAAATCAAATAAGATTGAAGAAAGTATTGAAGCTTATAAAAATGCTTTGAAATTAAATCCTGATGACTCTGATACAAAATACAATTTATCTTTTGCTTTAGAGCTTCTGAAGAATAAAAATAAGAATCAGCAACAGCAACAACAGAATCAGAACAATCAGCAAAATCAGAATCAACAGCAACAGAATCAGAATCAGAATCAAAATCAGGATAAGAATCAACAGAACCAGAATCAGCAGCAGCAAAATCAACAACCAAAGGATCAGGAAGCAAAACAGGATAACACCAAACAGCAACAGCAACCTGATTCAAAAATTTCCAAAGAGCAGGCAGAAAGAATACTTGAAGCATTAAAGAATAATGAAAAAGATTTACAGAAAAATTTAAGAAGAGTTAAAGGTAAAGTTGTTAAACCGGAGAAGGATTGGTGATGAAGAAAAATTTCTTTTTCATTTTTTTACTACTGGGTTTTCAATTCACTTTCGCTCAATCGTTTACTGCATCAGTAGATAAAAATCCGGTTGCAGAGAATGAGCGGTTTGAAGTTTCTTTCACTTTTGAAGGAAGCGATATTAATTCCATCAGAAATTTTACTCCACCTTCATTCCAGAATTTCAGAATACTTGGCGGACCTAATCAATCGACAAGTATGCAAATTATAAACGGAGCAGTAAGTGCTTCCCGAACTTTCTCTTATATTTTACTCCCAAATTCGGTTGGGGTTTTTACAATTGGAAGTGCAAGCATTGAATTCAAAGGTCAGGTTTTAAAGACTGAACCACTTAAAATTACAGTTGTTAAAGGTAGTCCAAAACCAAAAGAAGAAGAAGTCGCAGGAGTTTCTGAAAGTGAAATTGCAAAAAATTTGTTTATCAAAGCGAGTGTTGATAAAAACAGAGCGTATATCGGTGAGCAATTAACAGTTACTTATAAACTTTACACGAGACTGAATATTGCGGCTCTGATGTCTATCAGTAAGCTTCCGCAATACAATGGCTTTTGGGCTGAAGAACTGGAAACTTCCAGAACATTAAGTTTTACTACAGAAGTTATTGACGGAAAAAGATATAGTGTTGCTGTTCTGAAAAAAGCAGCACTGTTTCCCACTCAAGTAGGAAAACTTGAAGTAACACCATTTGAACTTACTGTTCCAATTGAAATACCCAAGAAAAGAAATCCAAACAATATTTGGGACAGTTTTTTTGATGACCCTTTCAGAAGAGGAGATATTTATCAATATAATGCTAAATCGAATATCGTAAAGATAGATGTTTTACCTTTACCTGAGGAAAATAAGCCAGCTTCATTCAAAGGCGCAGTTGGTAAGTTTGATTTTTCTGCAACCATCGATAAATCAAAAACAAAAACAAACGAACCAATTACTTTAAAACTTAATATTTCTGGTGTTGGAAATTTAAGTTTGTTACAACCACCTGATTTTGAACTTCCGGCCGGATTTGAAAAATATGAACCGAAGACAAACGATCAGATAAATCGTTTAAATAAAATTGGTGGTGTTAAAACTGTAGAATATCTTTTGATACCGAGAATATCCGGCACAAGGGAAATTAAACCAATTCTATTTTCTTATTTTGATCCTGATGTAAAGAGATATATTGAATTAAAATCAAATCCATTTTATATCACGATTGAACAAGGTGATAGCGCAGGAAGTTATTACATTGCTCAGAAAGAAGGTATAAAGCAACTCGGAACTGATATAAGATTTATCAAAACAAATTTTCAGGACATTAAGCGTAGAGAAGAATTATTGATTTCAAAACCTGTATTCTGGATTGCGACAGGTTTGCCACTAATTGCATTTATCGGACTTATTGGTTGGAAAAGAAAACAGGATAAACTTTCAGGAAACATTCAGCTATTGAAATATCAGCGTGCAGAAAAAATTGCAAAATCAAAATTCAAAAAAGCACTTAAGTTTCTCGAAGCAGGGAATAGTGAAGCATATTATTCTGAAATTGCTCAGGCATTTTTTGGTTATCTTGAAGACAAACTTCACATTCCTAAATCTGAATTTACACTTGATAAAGCTCATTCGCTTCTGATTGAAAAAGGAATTGATACTCAACTTGCAGATAGGATGAAAGCTGCAGGCGAAAAATGTGAGTTTATAAGATTTGCACCAAATGCCGGAGCTTCAACAGCAATGAAAGAATTTTATGATGAACTTCTGAATATCGTAATTGATATTGAGAAAGGATTGGATAAGTAAGATGAATAGAATCATTCAGATTATTCTTACAATAATTTTATTCAATTCTGGTTTTGCTCAATCCTCTGTTGAGGAACTGATGAAAAAGGCAAATCAGTTTTATGTCAATGGGCAGTTTGAAGAAGCAATAAGAACTTATGAGGAATTAACCCAGCAAGGTTATGAAGGCACTTCACTTTTCTACAATCTTGGAAACGCATATTATCGTATCGGAAAGATTGGCTATGCGATTATGTACTATGAAAAAGCAGCCAAGCTTTCACCTGATGATGAAGATGTTAAACACAATCTTCAGTTAGCACAGATGAATGTGAAAGATAAAATCGAAGCTCTTCCTTCTTTTTTTCTTTTCAGAATTTGGGAATCGATATTATCTGGTTTATCAGCAGATGGCTGGACAATGATGAGTTATGCTTTATTCTTACTATTTCTTTTTGCTCTTGGATTTTATTTCTTTGCTAAGAATATTGCACAACAGAAGGCAGCATTTTATTCATTTGTAGTCTTACTTATTTTCTTCCTGGTTTCTGCGAGTTTGCTGATAGTTAAGTTAAATCAGGAATCTAAATTAAAATATGGAATTGTTCTTAATACAAGTTTAACAGCCAAAACAAGTCCTGACCCGCAGGGAAAAGATGCATTTGTCATTCACGAAGGATTAAAAGTGAAAGTTGAAGATAAAGTTGACAAATGGATTAAGATCAGATTAGAAGACGGACAAATTGGTTGGGTTGAAAAAGAATCAATAGGTATCATTTAATAACAATAAAATCAGGAGGTTCTATGAAACTCTTCTTATCAGTGTTAGCGCTTATCTTTTTTATTTCAGTTGGAACTTTTGCTCAGGAAAAGTCCTGTTGCAGTTCCGGTGATCATTCTAAGAAAGAAGTCTCTATCGAAAAATCAAATAACAAAGACGGAAAGACTGTTCAGGTTAAAGAAACCATAATGAAAGACGGAAAGACAGTCGAAGTTAAAAAAGTTGTGAATGAAGAGGTAAAAAAAGATGGATGCTGCTCTTCAGGGAAAGAAATGATTGGTAAGACATCTGATAAAGACAAGGATTGCTCAACCAAAGAAGTGTCTTCAAATAAAAGCGATTGCTGCAAAACAGATTTGAAAGCTGAAAACAAAATTGAAATGGAAAAAAAGGATAAGTAAACTTCCAAAAGAGAATCTGATTCTCAATTCTTAATTTCGGTTAAATTTTTTCAGATTAAGCGAAGCAAATTATAATTGATTAAAAAATTTTTGCTTCGCTTTTTTTATTAATGAATTCTCATTTAATCAAAGTGAGAAGAGAATTAAGTAATTAAAACTTGAAAAATTATTCTGAGAAAATTTCTTCAAGCAAATCAATCAATTGCTTTCTTGGAAATGGCTTTGCCAGATAGTGAGTGCAACCAGATGAAAGCATTTTATCACGATCACTATCCATTGCATAAGCTGTAACTGCAGCAATTGGCGTTGAATGATACTGGGGCATCATTCTGATTTCTCTTACTACATCGAGACCATTTTTATCTCCACTCAAGCCAATGTCCATCAAAATTAAATCAAAGTTTTTGGTCCTGGCTATTTCGATTGCATCATTAGCATTATTTACTGAAGTAAGATGTACTAAATTTCCGATAAAGGCAGTAATCGTTTGAATGTTGATTGGATCATCTTCCACAAGCAATACTTGCTTAGATCTGAAATCAGTTATCTTAGGTTTTTCATTAACTTCGTCAGCAATTGGTTCTGAATGTTTTTCAGCAGCATTTAATTCAACAAAGAAAGCCGAGCCTTCTCCAAGTTTGCTGTTGAACCAAATCCTTCCATTCATCAACTTGACATATTTTTTTGTAAGAGTCAAACCAAGTCCACTTCCTTCAAATTGTCGGTTGTATCCTTCACTAACTTGTCTGAACGGCTCAAAAATTATATCACGATAGGAATCCGGAATTCCGATTCCGGTATCAACTACTTTTATTATGATTTTATTTTCATTTGTAAATGCTCTGATGGAAACTCCACCAATTTCTGTGTACTTGATTGCATTGCTTATTAAATGAGATAATACAGATTTTAAGAGGTTCAAATCAGCAAAAGCGATTATTTCTTCTTCATCAACATCGAGATAGAGATTTAAACCTTTGAGCTTTGCCTCGTTAATGAAAAGCTCATAGGTATTTTTTATGAGTGGTAAAATATCAACCTGCGTTAAATCAACTGGTAACGATTCAGTCTCCAGTCTGGTTAAATCCAGAATTGCGTTTAATGTTTCGTGCAATCTTTGTCCGCTTTTGTTAATGATGTTAGCAAGTTCCTGTGTTAGAGGTTCCTTCGTATCTTCAGCAATCATACTTGCGCAACCAAGAATTCCAACAAGCGGAGTTCTTAATTCGTGACTCATATTAGCAAGAAAATTTGTTTTCAGTCTGCTGTTTTCTTCAGCTTTTGCTTTGGCAATTTTTAATTCATCAAGAAGTTTTTTTAGCTGAGTAATATCATCTTTAATCCCGATGAAATTGGTGATTCTACCTTGTTCATCTTTTACAGGAGAAATTCTTGCTGATTCCCAAAATAAAGTTCCATCTTTTCTCTTATTCAGAAATTCACCGGTCCACTGCTTACCAGCGGTAATGCTTTCCCAAAGCTGTTTGTAAGTTTCCTGAGATGTATAACCCGATTTAAGAATCCTTGGATTTTTCCCAATCACTTCTTCTTTCGAATAGCCGGTTAGCTTGCAAAAAGTATCATTAACATATTCTATGTTTCCATTCAAATCAGTAAGAACAATTCCCGAGTTGCTTTGGTTGATTGATAATGAAAGAAGTTTTAATTGCTCTTCAGATTTTCTTTTCTCAGTTGTGTCGTTAATGATAACCTGTATGAGACTGTTACCGTTAATATCAACTTTGTAAAGATTAATATTTGTCAGAACCTGCTTACCATCCTTATCAAAGCAAAACTCAAATTCTGTTTTACCTCCCTTAAGTGCTTGATTGATGTAAAAGTTTATCAACTCACCCGAATTTTCTCCATTACACTGAAACTCAGGTGAGAAATCCTGCAAGAGCGAATGCAAAATCTGTGTTTGAGGTTTTCCAAACAGTTTTTCGGTAGCCGGATTACAATCAAATATCCGGAAAGATTTTATGTCGAGAAGAAGAATTGGTACATAAGCATTTTCGAAAAGCGCTCTGAATTTTTTTTCGGATTCTTTGATTGCGGTTTGAGCTTTTTTTCTGGAGGTAATGTCTCTTGTTATGCAGAGTAAATAATCTTCATTATTTATACTGATACCTTTGGCACTTACTTCTGCATCGAAAGTTGTCCCGTCTTTTCTGCGGTGAAGTAATTCAAAAATTTCTGTTTTACCCCTGAGCTCATTTATTGTTGATAAGATTTTTTCCTGATTCCAACTTGCGTTGTAATCTTTTGCATTGAGCTGCAGTAATTCAGAAATACTGTAGCCCAACATTTTGCAGAAAGTATCATTTGCCTGAACGATATTTCCATTTTTATCCAGAATGTAAACAGCATCGTTAATGGATTGTAACAGTTCAAGATTAAGATTACCTGAATTCTCTTTCATTAATAGCAAGCATCCATATTATTCTTTGGTAAACTTGCTTCATTTGGTAGTAATAAAAAATAAGAGTAAAGAGGTATTTCGTGTAGTAATTCAGCTACAAAAATTTTTTACACTTTTGGAAGTCAAGATATACTTTAGGTTGTAGTAAAATTACTACAAAAAAATAATTGATTATCCTATAATAAATGTTGTGGGAAAAATTAAAATTAGAGAAGTAAATTTTTAGGAATATTGAAAATGAAAAATTGTGGAGTCGCCGTACTTGATCGAATTATGACCTTTCTTTCCGTGCTATATTCCCTCATACTGCTTTCCACCCTCATAATTCTTTTAAGTTAACGGCGCTCCCAATGCTCAGAACTGGGAAACAAAGATGATCTGGTACAAAATAAGTTTTCCGTCATATATGACTAACGGCAGAAGCCGGGAATCTTTTATTAAAGAATTCTTTAAACATTGGAGAGTTTTCGGAAAACCTGACGGAATGGCAATTTATGAGTTGGAATATGATCTTGATGCACATGGAGTTATTTATGTTTCAATACCGAATCAGTCACTTGATAATCTGATTCAGCTTTCATTAAAAAAATTTACACCGATACCTGTTAAAGCTCCATCGGTGAAATTGAGAAAAATTACTTTAGAAGTTTTTTCATAGCCTCCTCTGTGATTGTTGGTGGTTAGTATAACAATACGATTCAAGCCGTTCGGTCAAGCGGCTTGGAAAAGCCTCCACAAGCCCCTCCGGAAACGGAGGGGATTTTTTTTATAATCCTATCATCAATCCAAGTTTAAATTGCATATTGTTAATTGAGCGTTTGTCAGCGATTATATGCTCATCACTTGTGGATGAATAAAGTGGATCTTTATCATCGTTTAATGAAATGTATGAATCCAACCTTCTTACTGATGCAGGATCTACTGAATTAAATTCTTTACCGAATAAATTGAGTAATTGATAGTGGATACTTATATCTAATTTTAAAGCAGGATTTAATTTAAACAGAACACCAACAGCTCCACCAGCACCAATCCGTGTGGCTGATTTCAAATCATAAGTTCCGCTTGGAACTCTGGACACACCCTGAAATTTAACCTCACCGCTGAATTGGTTAATCATTAGATAAGGTGCTAAATATGGAGAGACAGGTGAAAGTGGAATGTCAATCATAATCTCCGGTCCAAGTTTTACTGAGAAATTCTGCAAAGATACTTCTACTGTCCCTCTGTTTTCATCTGCATTTCCGTCACCACTTAGTTTTGCATAATCAATTTCTGCAAAGAATGATGTGCCTAATAAACCAGCCCTTGCTTTGGCAAAGAATGAAAAACCATTTGACAAACCATACTTGGTACCTTTGTAAAATTCATCCGTTGTACCGCCGGCATCTCCTTGTGGCAGATTATACGATAAGCCACCACCAATTTGAGCGGTTATCTGTGCTGAAGTTATTGAGATAAATGAAACTGAGAAAAGAACAATCAGAATTAATTTTTTCATTTCAGTACTCCTTGATTTTTGCATCCTTAACTTAATAAAACGGGCGCGTCATTGAAATAAGATTTATACTTTTTCTGAAATTGATAAGTAACAAGTATGTGCATATTTTTCTAATATGAATTCCAAGAAGTATAATAATATAAAGCTTGCGATAAGCATTTCAGAAACAGTATTACTGTTTATTTTAACTTTTCTGTTTCTTAGCTCCGGCTACAGTAAAGTTTTATCAGAATGGCTCTACACCTTCACTCAATACGATTATCTTGTTTTAGTTCTTTTCACAATTATAACCGGTTTGGCAGTTTCGATAATCTTCTTTCCAATGAATTTTTATTCGTCATTTATTCTTGAGCATAAGTATAATTTATCTAACCAAACTTTACTTAAATATTTTATAGAGGGAACGAAGTCAACAGTTGTCTCAGGTGTAATAGGAATTCCGATTCTGCTTTTGTTTTATTTTATACTCAAAGAGTTTGGAGATAACTGGTGGTTAGTTTTTGCTATAGCAATGTTTTTTATTTCTGTGATCTTATCTCAATTATTCCCGATAGTTATATTCCCGATTTTTTATAAAGTAAAACCAATCGAAGATGAAGAATTAAAAGAAAGAATAAAATCTTTAGCTATTCAGGCAGGATTAAAAGTTCAGGATGTTTATTCTTTTGATATGAGTAAAAACACAAAGAAAGCAAACGCTGCTTTTACAGGACTTGGAAAAACAAAAAGAATAATTCTCGGAGATACTTTACTTTCATCATGCACAAAGGATGAAATCGAAACCGTTATTGCTCACGAACTTGGTCATTACAAGAAAAAACACATCATAAAAAATATTATTTATGGAACGCTAAATAGCTTTCTTATCTTTTTTGTGATTTCAATTCTATATAAATCAACTCTTAACTGGTTTGGATTTTCATCTATAACGGAAATTGCTGCATTACCATTATTAACTTTATGGGCAATGCTGATTGGTTTGATTCAAACACCAATTGGGAATATGCTTTCAAGAAAATTCGAATATGAAGCTGATCAATATGCAATTGAAACTACAAGGAAGCCATTTAGTTTTATTCAAACACTTAATAAACTTACTGATCAGAATCTTGGTGATAGAGAACCACATCCGTTTGTTGAATGGTTCTTTTACAGTCATCCTTCAATCAGGAAAAGAATAGCTGCGATAGAAAACTTTGCAAATAAGACTGGAATTGCTGAAGGGTCACATTTACAGGAGCAGATGATTTGATAACTGTAGTAAAATTATTTTTTATTGTCATTCACACTATAATCTGTTCTGTTTTTGCCTTAATATTTATTTTCATTGACAGAACATTTACTTTATATCATTGGTTATCAAAAGTATTCTCTGGTGGAATACTTCTTATTAGTGGAATCAGAATTAAAATTGATGGTCTTGAAAACATTGATTCAAAAGCAGTTTATGTTTTTGCATCCAATCACTCCAGCCAACTGGATATTACAGCTTTACAATGGGGAGTACCAAATCGACTTGCAATGATTTTCAAAAAGGAGCTTGCAAGAATTCCATTATTTGGCTGGCAATTAAGATTAGGTCCATATATTATGGTTGACAGAAAGAGTCTTGAGAGTGCTGCGAAGAGCATTGAAGAGGCAAAGAAATTAATGAAGAAGAAAAAAATTTCTGTACTTGTTTTCCCCGAAGGCACAAGAAGCAAGACTGGCGAAGTGCAACAATTTAAGAGAGGTGCATTTCACTTAGCCGCTAAAGTTGGTTATCCGATTGTTCCGGTTACCATAAATGGAACTGAAAAAATACTTCCCAAAGGAACATTTAAATTGAAAAGAGGAACAATCTATTTGCATATTGATAAACCAATAAATACAGACCACATTAAATCAAAACAGGATGAGGTTGAACTGATGGAAAGAGTCAGACAAATTATCATCGCAAATAAAAAGGAGTATTAGATGTCAGTAACCAAAAAAGAAGTTGAAAAGATTGCTGAGCTTGCTAAACTAAAATTTAGCGAAGAGGAATTAGAAAACTTCACTCATCAAATGAATGACATTCTGAAGTATATGGAAAAACTAAATGAACTTAATACTGACAATGTTGAACCACTTTCTCATCCAATCGAATCAACAAATGTTTTTAGAAATGATGAGTTGAAATCTTCGATAAGTACTAATGAGGCACTTAAAAATGCTCCGCTTGCAGATGAAAATTATTTCAAAGTGCCAAAAGTAATTCAGGACAAGAATAAGTAATAATAATGATAGTCTCCGATAAAAAATCTCCATACATTCTTGGTGTTATTCCGGCAAGATTTGCATCTACCAGACTAATGGGAAAACCACTTGCTAACATTGGTGGAAAACCTATGATTCAGCATACTTATGAAAGTGCATCAAAATCAAAGTTGCTGAATAAAATAATAATTGCAGTTGATGATGATAAAGTTGCTGATGTCTGTAAATCATTTGGTGCAGCAGTTATGATGACACCACGCGATGTTCAAACTGGCTCAGATAGAATTGCGATTGTTGCAAAGGAATTTCCGAGAGCTGATATTATTGTTAACATTCAGGGCGATGAACCTTTTATTAAAGGAATTATGATTGACCAGGCAATTGAACCTCTTCTGTTCGATGAAAGCATAAATGTTTCAACTCTCGCAAAAAAAATTATCTCAGTTGACGAACTTAATTCACCATCAATACCGAAAGTTGTATTCGATTATGAAAATTTTGCTTTGTATTTCTCCCGCTCAACAATTCCTTATGTAAGAGATGCAAAAGATGAATCAGAAATACTTGAGATGGCAGACATTTACAAACACATTGGATTATATGCGTTCAGAAGAGAATCACTTTTCAGATTTACTTCTTTAGAACAAACAGATCTGGAACGATGGGAAAAACTTGAGCAACTGAGAATGCTTGAACACGGATTTAAAATAAAAGTTGTGGTAACAGAGTTTGATACATTTTCGGTTGATACTCCTGATGATCTGAAAATAGCAAGACGATTATATTCAAAACTCAAAAAGAAAAAACTTAAAAATGAAAACACCAAAAAAAGTTAATCTCGCTTTAACTCCAACTCCTTTAGAGATAATTAAATATCAGGACAAAAAGTTTTTAATTAAACGGGACGATCTCACCGGTTGTGAACTTTCCGGTAATAAAGTCAGAAAGCTAGAATACATTTTAGCAGATGCAATCAGAAATAAAGCTGATATAATTTTCACCTGTGGAGGAGAGCAATCGAATCACGCCCGAGCAACAACAATTGCAGCAAAGAAATTCGGCATTCCGGTGAAATTATTTCTTTGGGGGAACGAAAGAAAAATTCCAAGTGGTAATTTGTTCCTGAACAAAATGTACGGAGCTGAAATATTATTTCTGAATAAAAATGATTATGAGAAAGTAAATGATATAATGCAATATCAGAGGGAAAAACTTTCAAGAAAAAATATTAATGCTTATGTAATTCCCGAAGGAGGTTCAACTGCAACCGGAATTTTTGGTTATTTCTCGTTCATTATAGAATTAATGAAGCAAACGGACTTGAACAGAGTAAAGGGAATTGTTACAGCAGCAGGAACAGGTGGCACAAGTGCCGGAATGCTTGCAGCTGTTTCTTATCTTAATCTTGATTTGAAAATCGTTGCAGTTAATGTTCTTTATCCTAAAGATGTAATTACGAAAAAGATTTTAATGCTCGCTGAAGCAATTAATCTGGAATTTGATTTAAACGCAAAAATAAAATCGGAAAATCTGATTATACTTGACGGATATTCCGAAGAAGGTTATAAAAATATTTCCAGCGATAAAATTAAACTTATTAGAAATTTTGCTAAAGAAACGGCAATTCTTTTCGATCCGGCTTACACTGGTAAAGCATTCGTTGCATATTATGAAAATTATCTCACTAAAAATCTTGGAATGAAATACATATTTGTTCATACAGGTGGTATTTTCGGTGTTTTTGGAAGAGAAAAAGAATATCTGATTTAAGAGGAAAAAGTTATTAATTTATTTTAAGTTTGTATTAAAAATAAAAGGTGACTAAATGGATTGCATCTTCTGCGAAATAGCTCAGAAAAAATCTCCGGCAGAAATTCTATTTGAGAATGAAAAATTTCTTGCTTTCCTTGATATCAATCCTATCAATTATGGGCACACATTAGTTATTACAAAAGAACATTTCGATAATTTTCTTACTGTTCCTGAAAAAGAACTTTCAGATATTACTAGACTTACACAATATCTTGCCGGCGCAGTAAAAAGGTCATTGAAAGCCGATGGATTTAATATCATTTCGAATAACGGAGCTTCAGCAGGACAAACAGTTTACCATTTTCATTACCATATTATACCAAGATTCGAAAATGATTTTCTGATGAAACCAAGAACAAAAGAATATGATGAGAATGAAATAAAGAATTTTGCTGAACAAATTAAGTCATTCATTTCAAAATATGAGGGCTTAATAAATGGATAGAAGAATAAGAGTATTAGTAGCCAAAGCTGGTCTTGATGGCCATGACAGAGGTGCAAAAGTTATTGCCGCAGCATTGCGTGATGCCGGAATGGAAGTTATTTATACTGGTCTGAGACAAACTCCGGAAATGATTGTTGAAGCTGCAATTCAGGAAGATGTTGATGTAATTGGAATAAGTATTCTTTCCGGCGCTCATATGACTATCTTCCCGAAAATTGTTAACTTATTAAAAGAGCGCGGTGTAACTGATGTTTTAGTTACAGGTGGCGGAATAATTCCCGAAGAAGATATACAGAAATTAAAACAGATGGGCGTTGGTGAATTATTTACTCCAGGTTCTTCTACTACTGCGATTGCTGAATATATCAAAGAATGGGTTAAAGCTCATCCGAGAAATTAAAATTTTCTTTCACTTATTTGAAAGGAGTTTAGAGATGAAGAAATTATTTATACTCTTTGCTCTTCTCTCAACCTGCATTTTTTCACAAACATTAATTCAAACTGTCAATTTACCCAGTAGCACATTCTACAATTACGGTTATGGGTTGGTTTATGTGAATGGTAAATATTGGATTTCTTCGGATAATTCAACTGTTGGTTCCGGAGTTCTGAACGCTGTGAATGATCAGGGAGTTCAGGTTGATAATCTTTTAATTCAATATCCCGGCATAAGAGCCTCGCAAGGTTTGGCTTTCGATGGAACTGATTTCTGGTATGTTGAGAGAAAAGTTGCCAGATGCGATTTGTTCAAAGTCAGCACAACAGGTGTGGTGCTCGATTCAATTACAACCCCTGAAATTTTCGGTGGAAATACTTCAATGATACTTGGCGGTGCTGCGTGGGATGGAACTGGATTATGGATTTCTGTTTATTCACCTGATACAAGAGTTGCTTTGTATAAAGTTAATGTAGCCGCCAGAGCAATCGTTGATACGATTCAAATTCAACAATTTGGACTACAACCAACGGGTATTACCGTTAAAGGTGATACGCTATTTTTCGTTATGGATGGATTTCAGAATAACGATGAAAGAATTTATGCTGTTAGTCTTGCTACAAAGGACACTTTGTTCTCTTTTCATGTTCCTGAACAACCAGGTGTTAGACAAAATCCAAGAGGACTTGCCTGGGACGGAAATTATTTCTGGTTGCTTGCTGAACCAGTTGGTGCTTCATCAGGAAGACAATTATTTAAGTATGACTTAACCGGTTCCGGCACTCCCTCAATTAATCTCTATACCACAACTATCAATTTTGGAAATGTAATGATTGATTCGACTTCAACATCTTCGATACTTATCAGGAATTATGGTTCTGCAAATCTGGTAATTGATTCAGCTAAAGTGAGTAATTCAGTTTTTTCATTGGGAACTTCTTTCCCGGTTATAATTCAACCAGGGGTTACGATTTCAATTCCGGTTTCATTCACTCCAACTGCAAATCAGACATACAATGATTCAGTAATGTTCTTTCATAACGACCCAAACTTTGCTTACTCCAGAACTTTGTTAACCGGAACGGGAGTTTACACTGCGCCTTACATTGTGTTTGTTCCACCAGCATTGGTTTATGGAAATAAAAGAGTTAATTCAACTTCATATCTAACTCTGAAAATTGAAAATCGTGGCTCAAGCATTCTGACAATTGATTCAATAAAATTAAAATCTGATAAGTTTTATTTTGAAAATCTTTTCACACCAGTAAATGTTCTTCCACTTTCTTCTTTCAGTTTCAATGTTTGGTTCAATCCTGATGCATTAAGATTATTCACTGATTCAGTTATCGTTTATTCAAATGCTTCAAATGGAAATGTTCTTTATGTAAGTTGCTCAGGAACAGGTGTGGCAGCTGATCCAACACTCGGAAATATTTTCTGGCAGGGACAAATTCCCCCAAACCCAGGAACAAGTTTGCAGGATTATACACCGCGCTCAATAAAGAAAATTCAGGATATAAATGGAGATGGGATTAAAGATATAGTTGTTGCAACTGAAAATTACTGGACTCTTGCTTTTAATGGAAACAGTAGCGGAAATGGTGATATACTCTGGATGTATTCAACCTACTTTGGAAGTATTAATACTGGTTCGGTTGATTACGAACAGTGTTTGCAAATTGCATCTGATTTGAATAATGATGGTCACGAAGATGTTGTCATTGGCACTGGTGGTGGAAATGAATTCGTTTATGCTCTTAATGGATTAACCGGAGAAGTGCTGTGGGAATTTGGAAATGCTTCAACAACCAGCGATGGTGACATTATGGGTTTAGATGTAAAAAGAGATTTTACCGGTGATGGTATTCCTGATGTTCTTTGCACTGCCAGTGGTAATGAATCAACCGGCGAAGGAAGATTTTCGATTTATCTTCTTAACGGAGCAAATGGTCAGGAAATCTGGAGAATCAATCAGGCATCTGAGCAAAAGTTGAAATATATGGTTACTTCAACTGATGCTGGTGGTGCAGCTGGTTCAAGAGTAGGAACTTTAAATGAAGTGATAGGATTCA
Organism: Ignavibacterium sp.; assembly: GCF_025998815.1. Lineage (NCBI taxonomy): Bacteria > Pseudomonadati > Ignavibacteriota > Ignavibacteria > Ignavibacteriales > Ignavibacteriaceae > Ignavibacterium > Ignavibacterium sp. The sequence goes on along the minus strand of NZ_AP026678.1, from coordinate 1,132,628 downwards.
ATCAAACAGGGGGCATAAGATGGGTATTTCCTACAACTGGAACTCCTTGGACAGTTAAAGAAATTTCTGATATTGGTGGTTTACCTGGTTCTGATGTTGTAATCGGTACTACAACAGGTAGAGTTTATGTAGTTGATGGAAACACCGGACAGCAACTCTGGCAGGCAAATATTGGAAATGTCTTTATCGAAGACCTTAGAGTTACTCCTGATATGAATAATTCAGGTTATCCCGATGTACTTGTTAGTGGAATAAATCCAAATATCTTTTTACTTGAAGGTCAGAATGGAAATGTTATCTGGCAGAATAATACTGGTGGAAATATCCTTGGAAAAGATGTTCTTAGTGATCTGACTGGGGATGGATATCCTGAATTTGGTTCCGCTTCATTGAATAATTTAGTTCACATATATGATGGTATCACTGGTCAAATAAAATTTCAGTATGCATTTGGTGGCGGAGGAAATTCAACTGCTGCCGAGCATGTAGTTGATTTGGATGATATTGATGGTAACCTTAGCGTTGAATTTGTTGCTTGCTCAAGAGATGGAAGAGTGATCTGCTTTTCAGGTGGAACAGATATTATTCCTGTTGAGATGACTACTTTTTACGCAACTGTAAATGGTAATGATGTGAACTTAATATGGTCAACTGCTACCGAGACAAACAATAAAGGATTTGAAATTCAGCGTACATCTATTGAAGAAGACAAGAACAGCAATTGGAAAACAATAGGTTTCGTGAATGGAGTTGGAACAACAACTCAATCCCAAAATTATAGTTATGTTGATAGGAATATCAGTTCAGGTAAATATCTCTACAGATTAAAACAAATTGATTTAGATGGAAGTTATAAATATTCAAATGAGATTGAAGTAATAATAGGATTACCGGATAGATTTGTGTTAGAACAGAATTATCCAAATCCATTTAATCCTGTAACAAAGATAAAATTCAGTTTGCCAGCAGATGTTAAAGGTCAAATATCAAAAGTAGAATTAAAGATATACGATGTACTTGGAAAAGAAGTAGCAACATTGATAAATGAAAACAAGGAAGCAGGGAATTATGAAATCGAATTTGATGCAAATAAATATGGAATAACGAGCGGAGTATATTTCTATCAGCTGAAGTATGGAGAATTGTCTTCAGTAAAGAAACTAGTTTTGTTGAAATAAACTTTATAGGTAAAGAAAAACATGTTTAGTTATAAAACAATCTTATTGACTATCGTTTTTTGTTCGTTACTTTTATCTCAGACTAACAGGAAAGAAGTAACCGATATATCTCCTGATAATCAATATAAAATTTCCTATCTGCTTAATGAGGAAAATAAATTTGGCGAAGTGATTAAAAACTCGCTCGATATTCCATTTGGAACAACACCTGATTGGACTTCAACATTAGAGAGACAAATCGGTGGTATGGCTTGGGGTGATTATGATGATGATGGTGATTTAGATTTAGCTACGGGATGTTATTTCAGTCAGTCTTATCCACCAATTCCTGAGTATGAAGTTCTTATCTATAGAAATGACAACGGTGTACTGACAAACACACCTGCGTGGATTTCATCAGATATGCGCTCAACAACTGATGTTAAATTTGCTGATCTGAATAACGATGGTAAACCCGAATTAATAGCTGCAAATGGAGATCAGAGTTTTGTACCTTCAGTAATTTATTTTAATGGAGCTAATGGATTAAATAATGTACCTGGTTGGTTGTCGCAGGATAATAACTGGACTGTTGGAGCTGCACTTTGTGACATTGATGATGATGGCGATTTAGATCTTGCATTCGGGAATCAGGGAAATACAGTAATTCCAACCAAACCAATTTGTGTTTTTTATAATAACGGAGGAACTTTTACAACAGTACCAAACTGGCTTTCAGCAGATGAAATGATTACAAATTCAGTTGCATTTGGTGATCTTGATAATGCTCAATTAAAATATTCATTTGTTGAATTTTTTGGTGATGGAATCCGTCATGTATTTCCATTAAATCTCTATCCGATTTATTCTATTGACACTGTACTTGTTGATGACATTCCGTATCATTCTTATTGTTATGACCCTGTTAGTGCTTGGATTTCATTAGGAACAGTTCCACAATCAGGATTTACAATTAAAATCAGTTACAGATACATCGCAAAAGGTGATCTTGCTGCTTCAAAGTGGGTGAATTATGAAAGCGGCGTTTATTTTAACAATAATGGGATTCTAAATTCACTTCCGAATTGGACCGTTGGAAATACTCAAAGTCAAAAAGGAATCGCTTGGGCAGATTTTGATAAAGATGGATATCTTGATTTAGCAATTTCAGGAAGCAGTGTTCAGACAGTCATTTATAAAAATAATAATGGAACATTAACTGGACCTGTTTGGACATCAAACTCTGTAAATCCTTCTGCGCAGGAATTAATAACTGGCGATTTGGATAATGATGGATATCCCGAGTTAGCAGTAGTGCATTTCGGCTCAAAGAGGGTAGAGATCTTTAAAAACAGAAACGGAATTTTAGATACTGAACCAACCTGGCTTTATATCGCAGGTTCATCTGCTACATCAATTTCATTTGGTGATGTTAACGGCGATGGTTTTCTAGATCTTGCCGTTGGCACTGCAAGAACCCCAGCAGTAGTTTTTCTGAATCAATCATCTATTATCCCAGTTGAACTGACTTCATTTAATTTTTCTATTGAAGGTAACAATGTTGAATTAAAATGGTCAACTGCTACCGAGACGAACAATAAAGGATTTGAAATTCAGCGCACATCCATTGAAGAAAACAAGAACAGCAATTGGAGAACAATAGGTTTCGTAAATGGAGTTGGAACAACAACTCAATCACAGAGTTATAGTTATGTTGACAAGAATATCAGATCAGGTAAATATCTCTACAGATTAAAACAAATTGATTTTGATGGAAGTTATAAATATTCAAGTGAGATTGAAGTAATAATAGGATTGCCAGATAGATTTGTGTTAGAACAGAATTATCCAAATCCATTTAATCCTGTAACAAAGATAAAATTCAGTTTGCCAGCAGATGTTAAAGGTCAAACATCAAAAGTAGAATTAAAGATATACGATGTACTTGGAAAAGAAGTAGCAACATTGATAAATGAAAACAAGGAAGCAGGGAATTATGAAATCGAATTTGATGCAAATAAATATGGAATAACGAGCGGAGTATATTTCTATCATCTGAAGTATGGGGAATTATCTTCTGTTAAAAAATTTGTACTGATGAAATAAAATATCATTTACATAACAAACAGAAATTTAATTTTTTTTCTACTCGTACGAGTATGAGAATCTGATTCTCTTCTCCCATTCAAATAATCTGTTCTGGAATTTCTGATTTGGCTAATTAACCCAACAATATTAACTAACTACAGGAGGCAATATGACTCTCAGAAAGCGTGCTTTCGGATTGTCAATTGGGGTTGTAATGGGGCTTTCATTTCTATTTTTGACTTGGTTTCTGCTCTGGAGAAATTCTCCCGGAGAAATTATGTCAAAGTTCAGCTCAGTTTTTTATGGTTACTCTTACAGCTGGGTAGGTGGAATTGTAGGTTTCATTTGGGGATTAGTCGTTGGCTTTGTTTTAGGTGTACTTATTGCCTGGTTCTATGATATTTTCTCAAAAATGCTTTATAAAGAGAAATAATTTGTAAAATTCCCCGCTTAAGCTGAATATTGAGCGGGGTATTTTTTATTTCTTTTACAACCCAAAGAATTCAACTTACATCATTCAATTTCTTCCTTTATAATCGAGGTATAATTCCTTATATTTGCACCTGTTTTTAATAAAAATTATACGGAAGACAGGATAAAATATGAGTTCATTCAAAGAAGAATTAAATCCCGCCCAACTCGCAGCAGTAGAATATATTGATGGTCCGCAGATAATTATTGCTGGTGCTGGTTCAGGAAAGACAAGGGTGCTTACTTATAAAATTGCTTATTTACTAAAAAAGAACTTCAAACCGGAAAGTATTTTAGCGCTTACCTTTACAAATAAAGCTGCAAATGAAATGAAAGAGAGAATTAAAGAGCTTGTACCTAAAAAAGCGGATTCTCTCTGGATGGGAACATTCCATTCTATCTTCGCAAAGATTCTGAGAATTGAATCAAAGCATATCAATTACGATAGTAATTTCTCTATTTATGATACCATAGATTCGCTTTCGCTTGTTCAGAACATTATGGAAGATTTGAATATTGATCAGGATAAAATTCAACCGGGTGCTATAAGACATAGAATAAGCTTTGTAAAGAATCATATGGTAACTCCGGAAGAGTTCAGAAAAAGTTATGTAAAATCTTTCTTCGATGAAAAAGTTGCAGATGTGTTTGAAGAATATGAAAAGAGACTTTATTCATTCAATGCAATGGATTTTGATGATTTACTTTTAAAGCCAATTTATCTGTTTAATGATAAACCATCTATTTTGAAAAAATATCGTTCTATGTTCGAATATGTTTTGGTTGATGAATTTCAGGATACAAACAAAGCTCAATATGAATTGCTGAGAACTCTTGTTCCAAAAAATGGATTGATTTCAGTTGTTGGTGATGATGCACAAAGTATTTATAGCTGGCGTGGTGCTCAGGTAAGTAATATGCAGGAATTTCAGAAAGATTTTTCAAAAGTTAAAATCTTTAAACTTGAACAGAATTATCGTTCAACTAAGACAATTCTCAAAGCAGCAGACTCTGTAATAAAGAATAATCCAAATCAATTGGAAAAAACTTTATGGACTGATAATGAAGAAGGTGAACCAATTGTATTGTTAAAATGTGCTGATGAAAAAGATGAAGCTGCTCAGATTGCAAAATATATCAAGCAGGAAACCTCCAAAAAGAAACTTACATTTAATGATTTTGCAATTCTCTACCGCACTAATGCTCAATCCCGTGCAATGGAAGATATTTTCCGTAGGGAAAAAATTCCTTATATAATTATTGGTGGGGTAGAATTCTACAAAAGAAAAGAAGTTAAAGATGTAATTGCATATCTGAGGGTAATTGCAAATCCAAATGATCAGGAAAGTTTGCTTAGAATTATGAACTTTCCGCAAAGAGGAATTGGAAACACAACAATTGTGAGAATGCTTGCTTTTGCTAAAAAGCATAATCTTACTCTGTTTCAAACAATGGCAAGAGTGTTTGAAGTAATTGACATCAAAGAGAGAATTCAGAAGAATGTTAAGAACTTCAAAATTTTACTTGATAAATACATCGGATTAAAAGATAAATTATCTATCGGAGAACTAACAAGAGCTTTGATTGATGAACTTGGCATTATCAAAATGTTTAAAGAAGATAATACTCCTGAATCATTGCAGAGAATGGAAAATGTCAATCAATTGATTGCGTGGATTTCTGAATATTCTGAACAGAACAAAGATGTTATGCTCGAGCAATTTCTTGAGGAGGTTTCTCTCATATCCGATATAGATAATTATTCTTCAGATAAAAATGCAGTTGCAATGCTTACTTTCCACAGTGCAAAAGGACTTGAGTGGCCAATCGTTTTCGTTACCGGATGTGAAGAAGACATTTTCCCAATTGCTCCTAAGTTCAGTCAGGATACATCCGTTGAGGAGGAAAGAAGATTATTTTATGTGGCATTAACAAGAGCCCAGAAAAAAGCTTATATCACTCACGCGAGATCAAGATACAGATTTGGAGAAGTTGCTTATCAAAGTCGCTCAAGATTTATTGATGAACTTGACCCTTCAACATATAAAGAAGTAAATGGTGGTTTGGGTAGAAAGGGAAATCGTAAAACTAAAAAAGAACTCTACTACGAGTATTTCCAGAATGTTGATTATGAAAACTTCAATCAGGAAGGTGCAACACTAAAGCCGGGAAGCAGAGTTATGCACGACAAATTCGGGCTTGGTCGCGTTATAGATGTAGTAGGAAGTGGAGATATGACAAAAGCTATTGTACATTTTGAAGGGAACAATGTTAAGCAATTAATGCTTAAGTTTGCTAAGCTAAAAGTTCTTTAATAGATTTTAATGAAATAAAACTGATTTAATGGAGTTGTAACTATGACAATTGCACCAAAAAAATTAGCAATACTTGTTGGCGGTGGTCCTGCACCAGGAATAAATAGTGTTATCGGTGCAGCAACAATTCGTGCAGCAGTTGAAGGTATTGAAGTGCTCGGAATTAAAGATGGCTTCCAGTGGATAATGGAAGGCGATATAACAAGAGTAAAAGAATTAACCATTCACAATGTAAGTCGTATTCACTTCAGAGGTGGGTCTTATATTGGAATTTCCAGAGCAAATCCGACTAAAGATAAAAAACATCTGGAGAACACTGTCACCTCTTTGCTTAGACTTAATGTTGATAAACTTATTACAATTGGCGGTGATGATACTGCTTATAGTGCATTGAAAGTTAATGAAATGGCTGCAGGAAGAATTAAAGTTGTGCATGTTCCAAAAACAATTGATAACGATCTCGATCTTCCTCACGGAATTCCTACTTTTGGTTTTCAGACTGCAAGACATATCGGAGTTGATATTGTAAAAAATCTTATGGTTGATGCTCAAACAACCTCGCGTTGGTATTTCGTTATTTCGATGGGAAGAAAAGCCGGACATCTTGCATTGGGAATTGGTAAAGCAACAGGTGCTACACTAACACTAATTCCCGAAGAATTTACAGGTAAAGAAATAAAACTTAATCATATAGTTGACATTCTTGTTGGTGCGATTATAAAAAGACTAAGTTACGGCAGACCGGATGGTGTTGCAATTATTGCAGAAGGATTGGTTGAACATTTAAACCCTGCTGACCTTGAAGATTTGGTAACTGTTGAAAGAGATGCACACGACAATATCAGAATTGCTGAAATTAATTTCGGTGAAATACTTAAAGCAAAAGTTCAGGAACGATTAAAACAATTCGGATTGAAAGCTACAATCGTTGCAAAGAACATTGGTTATGAATTACGCTGCGCCGATCCAATTCCATTTGATATGGAATATACGAGAGATCTTGGATTTGCTGCTTCTCAGTTTATTCTTAGTGGTGGAAGCGGTGCAATGGTTTCAATTCAGAATGGAAGATTTGTTCCTTTATACTTTAATGAAATTCTCGATCCTAAAACCGGACGCACAAAAGTCAGGATGGTTGATCCTTCATCAGAATCATTCTACATTGCAAGAAGATATATGCTCAGATTAAATCAGGCAGATTTTGATGACCCACATGAATTAGCTAAGCTTGCTGCAACAGCAGGTATTTCTATTGATGAATTTAGAAATCAGTTTTACTATCTGATTGAAAATGATTTACTGTATAAATTTATTCGTGAAGGAAAGATTGAATTAGCATCTCAGGACAGTAATTGGGCATATAATCCACCAGTTCCTTCAAGAGATGCTGAGAATGAATTAAACGGTGAAACAATGTTGCCAAATTTGTAATTGTTTAGATTCCAGAAGTTTAGATAAGCCCCGATTGAAATTTTTCTTTCGGGGCTTTTATTTTATTTGGAGTTATTACCTTTTAATACTTTATAAAAACAATAGGAAATTAAAGTTAAAATTACTCCCCAGGCCAAAGTTAGAAATATCCATCCTTCAGTTGTCATTCCCATTAGAAAATCTCCTTTCTGTTGTTCCAGGCTTTTTTAACTAACCACATAATTCCACCAAGAAGAATTAACATTAACACTCTTGAACCCCAGATGTAAGGCACATTTTCAGGTGCAACATTTTTAAGTAATAAAGTTGGAAGAGCATTCTGTACAAACCACCAAACCATAATTCCTGCAAGGATCAGAGGAGTTATATATTTCATTATGTAATAAAATATTCTTGGTATTTTGATATCGCCACCATCATTCATTTCTTTCCAGGCTTTATCAGCACCGAAAACCCACATAAATAAAATTGTTTCCATTAAAGCAAAAACAACTAAACCAAAAGTTCCTGCCCAATAATCCATTTCATCTAAAAATCCGTACTTCAAAAAGAATACAACAAATTGAACAGAGATTAAAACTACTGCTGCAAGAGTTAAAACTGCTTTTCTTCTATCCATTCCAAATTCATCTTCAAGAAATGCTACTATCGGCTGACCCATCGCAACTGAGGAAGTTATTCCTGCAAAAAATAAAAGTAAGAACCAAAGGAAACCAAAAATCTCACCAAGAGGTAAGTGAGCACTTCCGAAAATTGCTGGCATTGCAACAAATCCTAAGTTAAAAGCACCACCTTGTGCAATAGCTTTAGTCATATCTAATCCGAAGAATGCAACAGCAACAGGAATTGCAATAGAAGCTCCTAAAACTACTTCTGCAAATTCATTTGTAGAAGCTGTTGTTAAAGCTGAAAGTGCAATATCATCTTTCGGCTTAAGGTAGCTTGCATAAGCGTGTATTGTTCCCATTCCAACTGATAATGTGAAGAATATTTGTCCTGCAGCTGCTAACCATATAATCGGATTTCCTAATTGATTAAAATCCGGATTCCAAATAAATGCGAATCCATTCTCAACGGAATTATCAGGTAATGACGGATCAGGAGTTCCTAATGTAATAACACGGACAACGAGTATTATCGCAAAGATGAAAAGTAACGGCATTGCTATCTTAGCTAATTTTTCTATACCCTGAGCTATTCCTCTGTAGAGAATATAAAAATTAAGGCAGAATGTGAATAACATTAATAAGTACGCTGTCCAAATTGAAGAGAATGTGCTGGATTCTGTTACACCTTGATAACTTGAAAGAAAGTTAGGCATTGTTTGAACAGTTTCATTGGAAAAAAATCCCAGTATGGAGAAGATACTGAAACCAAGCGTCCAGGATTCTATATAAGTGTAGTAAATAAGAATAGTAAGTGATATGAATAATCCGAAAGAACCAAGATATTTAGCAAGTTTATGTTTCCATAACACATCGAACATTCCAGGTGCACTACCGTGTCTGTATTTTCCACCGTGTCTTCCGATACCCCATTCAATCCACATCAAAGGAATTCCAAGCAAAATAAAAAAGATGAAATAGGGAATCATAAATGCCCCACCGCCGTTTTGTGCTGCCTGCACAGGAAATCTTAAAAAGTTTCCCAGACCGACTGCATTTCCGGCGACTGCCAGTATTAGTCCGATTCTTGTTCCCCATTGTTCTCTTTCACCAGAATTTGCCATTTAACCTCCGGTTTTTGAAGAATAAAAAATTTGCGTGTTGAATATCATTACTTTCATTTAATTTTTCAAATAAAAGAAAATTTTTATAATCAAATTTTTATAAAGGCATAGCTCACAAATTTTTGTTTCTTATTCATCAATTATTTATTAAATTTATTCCAGATAAAAAATAAAAGGAGATAACTATGCCCAAAAATTTTGTATCCAATAAAGATGAAACAGTTAGAATGTTTAACAATGATTTTCTCGAAGCTTTATCACGAGTTCATCCTTCAGTTCCATTAATTATTTATGTGCCGGTTGTTGTTTATGTTCTTTATCTGGCAGTTGCTGAATATTCTCTTTCATTTCTAACAATACTTGGTCTTTTTGTGTTTGGGGTATTTGTATGGACAGTTACAGAATACTTGTTACACAGATTTGTATTTCACTTCAAACCGAAAAGTCAATTGGGAGAAAAACTTCACTTTATTTTTCACGGAGTTCATCACGATTATCCAAGTGATTCAAAAAGACTGGTGATGCCTCCATCTGTTTCAATTCCTCTTGCAGTTTTGTTTTTCTTCTTGTTCAAGTACCTGATTGGCTCCATTTATGTCTATCCTTTCTTTGCAGGATTTCTTGTTGGTTATTTGTTTTATGATATAACACACTACGCAATTCATCATTTCAATATGCATAGTAAATTCTGGCTCGAAATTAAAAACCATCATATGCGTCATCATTATTTAGATCCGAACAAAGGATTTGGTGTAAGCACACCTTTATGGGATATTATCATTGGAACTAACTTCAGATTAAAAAAGGAAGAGCAAAAAGCCAACTAAATTTTTCAAAGCAGACTTAAACGATGAGAATTATACGATTTTATTTCATCATTGTTTTAAGTCTGCTTTTTCATTCCTGCAATCCTCAATCGAATGAAACATTATTTTTAAGATTAAATCAGATTGGTTTTTTACCGGCTGATTATAAAACTGCAGTGATCATTTCCAGAAAACCATTCGAAGAAAAAATTTTTAAGATAAAGAACTCCGAAGACGAAACAATTTTTGTTGATTCAATTCAACAGCTTCCATTCAAACTAAACTCAAATTTTAACTACTCGGCTTTGATTAATTTTTCAGATTTGAATAAATCAGGCGAGTACTTCATTGAGTTTCAAAAAGTAAAATCTTATGCTTTCAGGATTGATGAAAATGTGTTTAATGCAGTTAGAGATTCGTTGAGCAAATTTTTTCGGGTTCAAAGATGCGGACCAACTAATCCTTTATTACATAATGTATGTCACCTTCAGGATGCTTCCAAAGTTATTGGCTATACTGATTCAACAGGAATCGATTTGACCGGTGGCTGGCATGATGCAGGCGATTATATAAAATTTTTATATACAACTTCCTTCACTACCTATATGCTTCTTTTCAGTTATGAATTCGCTCCGGAAAAATTTTCCTTTGATTTAGATAATGATTCTGTACCTGATATACTTCAGGAAGCAAGAGTTGGTTTGGATTTTTTGCTTCGTTGTAACTTTGCTGATGATGCTTTCATTTCTCAAGTTCAGGATGACAGAGACCACACAGCCGGTTGGCGACTACCGGATGAAGATGCTTTTACATATGATCGTCCGGCTTTTGTAAAAATGAATCGAAGTCAAATTGGACTTTACAGTGCTGCTCTGGCAATTGCCTCAAGAATTTGGAAAGAGAGATTTTACGATTATGAATTTTCTAAAAAATGTTTAAATGTATCGAAAAAAATTTTTGAACTCAGAGAAAAAATTGAAGATTATAATGATGATGAGAAATATTATAAACAGAACGAGTTCCAATCAAAACTTGCATTAGCAGCAATAGAAATTTTTGAATCATCAAAAGAAAATAAATATCTTGAAACTGCACTTGATTATGGAAGTCAAATAAAAGAAAATAATTGGTGGAGCTGGGGAGATTTTAATGCTTTGGTTTTTTATAAACTTGCGGAGTATGACTCTAACTTCACTTCAAGATTAAAATCTATTTTACAATTCTACAGTAGCTATTCAAATTCAAATTTATTTGGTGAAGCGCATCCTTATAATTGGGGAACTACTCACTCCTTTGTGGGAGTTGTATTGAGTTCTATTTTATTCAAGAAACTTACCGGCTCTGATGAGTTTGACAGTCTTGCAGTCATAAATCGGGATTTTATTTTAGGAAGGAATGCGTGGGGAATGAGTTTTATATACAACATTGGAAAGAATTTTCCGAAAAGAATTCATCATCATATTGCATATTTCAATAAAGGATATCTTCCCGGAGCAATGGTTTCAGGACCCGCGCCTGATTCACTCTTAAAAAAATTCAATTTATTCCCTTCAAAAAACGAATTAACTGATTTTAATTTTTCTGCAATATATTCTGACGAATTTGAAAATTACATCACAAACGAACCCACAATTTCTTCCAATGCAACAGCATTATTTATCTGCGGTTATTACTCAAAATAACAATTTTCTGCTTGTTGCATTATAATACAACAATTTTAAGCTTGTCTCTTATTAGTTCAAATATCGTTTATTAGTTCACATTATTGAACGCAATAGAGCAGGTTGGCGGTATAATTTTTGGGTAAATTATAAAAATTTTAAGATTAAAATGAAAAAAGCTGTGCAACTATTTCCTTCTGGAATTTCCATAATTGATAGTGCTTGGGGAGGGCTTTACAGAGGCGGCACTTATTTATTAGTCGGTGAAAGAAAAACAGGCAAAACTCTTTTGAGTATTCAATTTGCAGTTGAGACTGCAAAACAAAAAGAAGTATGTCTGTTCTTTACCAACACCAGACCAAAGGATTTAATGATTCAGGCAGCATCAATTGATGTTGACCTTGAATATTATATGAATCAAAATTTAATAATTGTCGTAAGAGTTGCTCCACCACCAGAGCCAGCTCAGTTTGGAAGCAGAGATGATTATTTGGGAGAATACCTTAGCGATATAATTACAGTTGTAAATCAGTATAATCCAACAAGATTAGTTTTTGATGAAATCACTCCTTATGTTGAATTCGAAGACCCAATTAAACTAAGGGAAATTTTTTCGAACACATTTGAGCAAATTGAAGATCTTGGTGTTACAAGTTTACTTGCCATCAGGGAACCTGCCTCAGCTTCTACTCAGATGATTTTTAACATTCTTAATACTTATGCTACTGGTGTTATTCAGCTTTCTAAAAAAGCAGATTCAAATGGTTCGACCAAAAGTGGAATAATTGATATTCAACCAAACATTGGACATACGGAAGGAAGATTTAAAGCTCATTACTCAATTGAACCTTACAAAGGAATCACAACGGATTTCAAAACTCCCAAAACAAAAGAAACTGAAAGAATTCCAGATAAAATTGGAAATTATATTCCACTATCTGAGATTAAGACTTCGGGAGAAGAAATTACTATACCAAATTTTTATTCTTTGGAAGATTTTAAGCTAATCCTCAACAACCAGATTGCGATGTTTAAGACTACTGGTCAGGTTTTTACACTGGTTTCTTTCAGACTCGCATCAAAGGAAAATAGAAATTCCTCATTAACAATTAATCAACTCAAGCATATCATCAGAATTTCATCAGAGAAGAAAGATAAAATCTGTCAGGTTGATGAAAAGATTTGTGTTCTTCTGGTAAAAGAAGATCCGAAATCAATTTCAGATTTCATTAACAAAATAAAACTTAACCTACCTACTGACGATCCTGCAGAAAGAGAACAAATAGCTTCAGATATTTTCTTTTACTACCTTAAAGTGTCTGATTCATTTGATAACGCTGATCAGATGCTTGCTAAGATGCATTTCGAAGTAAAGGATTCGATAAATTCTCTTTCTTCGTGAAATGAAAATTTTTATTTCAATATTCCTCTTTTGCAGTCTGTCTTTTGTTTCCTTTAGTCAGACAGATCAATTCAAATTGCTTAGTGATTCCAAATCTTTAATCAGCTCCGGACGTTTTGGTGAGGCGATTGAATTATTGAACAGATTCGTTGCAGCTAACCCACAATCAGCTGAGGGTTTTAACCTTAGAGGAATTTGTCACGAGAAACGTGGTAATTATGAACAGGCGGTTTATGACTATCGAACCGCAATAAGAATTGCACCTGATGACAAAGAAATTTCCGAAAATCTTAAACGAGCTGAGAATGATTGGTATAGATTGTTGTATAATCAGATTGAAGGTTACAAAAGGGAAATAGCAATAAATCCTGCAGCTCCAAAAAATTATCTGGAAATCGGAAAGTGTTATAAAAATTTAGGTGAATGGAATGAAGCTGAAATCTGGTATGATATCTATCTGGAAAAGGAAAAAGCATCAGCGGATGAAATTCTTCGTTATACAGAAATTCTTGCAAAGAATAATCATATCACAAAAGGTGAACCTTACTTAAAAGAATATGTTGAGAAATATTCTGATGATCATCGCCTTTGGTCAAGATACGGATATTTTCTTTATTGGCTTGGAAAATCTAAAGCAGCAGAAAATGCTTTCACACAGGCATTGCAAATTCGTCCTTTCTTCAAAGAAGCTTTGGATGGTTTGGATTTAGTAAGAGGGAAGAAAATTTTATATACTGTGAACGATACAACTTACAAATTTGGCAAAGGCAAAAAAGAAAAAGTTTATCTGATAGATAATTATTTAAAGTTGCTGACAAAAAATCCTGACAACGATGAATTGAGATTTAAACTGATTGAAGAGTTCATAAAGTATAATAGAATTGAAGAAGCTTACCAGCAGTTAGGACTATTGAAAGAGAAATATTCTAATGACAGTAGATTTAAAGATCTTCAATCAAATGTCATCTCAAAAAGAAATGATTTGATTGATCGGCAAATTGATGAAATAAAAAACACTTTATTTAACAATCCTTACGACAAGAATGCGGTTTTAAAGTTAGCAGAATTACTCAGCTACAGAAATAAACTCGATGAAGCAGTTGAGTATTTGAGTCAGTTTTTGCAATTAAATGATGACGATGATGTTAGGTTCACATTAGCTAAATATCAGCTGTGGAGCTCAAACCTATGTGAGAGTAAGAATGAATTAGAAGTTTTGATGCAAAGAAAATATAAAAATCCTGATGCAGAATTGATGCTAGCTAAAATTTATTTATGGCTTGATATCAATTTGCAAAAAGCGGAATATCTTTTTGAAAAATATTTATCAGAGTTTCCCGATCATAAAGAAGCAGTTTCTGGTTTAATTGAAACAAAATTGAAACTCAACAACTATAATGAGGCAGAAAAAATCCTAAACGATAAGAATCAGCTTTTCACTTTTACCGAGATTGAAAATATTAATAAAAAAATAAAAGAAACGGAAAAATTATATAGACTTTCAAAAGATTTTAAAACACTTGAGCAAGCAAGAGAATTTGCTTTAAATAAAAACTATCCGTCTGCAATCAGAAAATACATTGAGTATCTGAATGCTCAACCGGAAAATCTTCAGGCGAAATTAGAGCTTGCTGATGTATATGCAGCAAATTCAGAATTTGAAAAATCGAATGAGATTTATGAACAAATTCTTATAAGTAAATACGATTACGAAATGGATAAACGTAGGGCTAAAAATATTTTCTGGAATAAAAATTATCTCTTGGCTAATCGGGAATTCAAGCGCCTCTCATTAAAATATCCTGATGATGTTGAGACAAAATTATTCCTCGCCGATTCCTATTTATTCAGTGGTGAAAAAGAAAAAGCAAAATCAATTTATTACGAACTACTTAATCAATCTCCTGAATCATATATACTTAACCAAAGATTAGTCTGGCTTGGAGATAAGCCATCAAGCTCAGGTTTTAATTTTTCATTTCAAATCGTTCCCTCCGCAAACTATTTTAATGATAATCAGGATTTTACTTATTCCGGACAATCTTTCCTGATTAGAACAGCATTAACTGATAATTTTGTATTTGGAGGGGCAATCCACAGAGGTGGTCTTTCTTCACTTAGTGAGGAAAGGACCTTATATCTGGTCAAAGGAATGCTTAATCTCAGAATTTCTGAGATGATTAATACAGAAGCATCCTTTGGCCAAATATTTTTTAATTCTAAAGAGAAACAATTTTTTGGTGAATTCAACTTAACACTAAATAATCCTGATAATTTTTCATTCAGAGGTTTTTATAAAAGAACTGATGCTGCTCTTGAATTATATTCACCTGCATTGGTTGATAAAAGATTTTATCTGAATTTCACAGGATTAGATTTATCAATTTATCCGGGAATGAATTTTATTATTTCTTCACGATATCATTTAATCCTGCCGGAGGATAAAAATCAGGGACATCAATTAGTCTTCAGATTTGGTAATAAAATTCTTCCACGATTTACTGTTGGTTATGAATTCTTTTATTACACTTATAAAGATTTTTCTAACTTCTATTGGTCACCGGAAGATTTTATTTCTCATTCATTATGGCTTGAATGGAAAATATTCAATTCATCAAAAGCTTATTTAAACATTGGTGGTAAAGCTGGAATCATTCCTGAAAATAATTATGTTTTATCTGAAGCTTTTACTGATTTCAACTATCACTTTATTCAGAATTTATCCTTTAATATTTATCTCGCCGGAGGTAAAACATATCGGAAAGAAACAGGCGGTTACGGATCATTTTCTGTTTTGTCATCCTTAATTTTTTCCTTCTGAAAATGCTTGTTTAGTTATGATACAAGCAAGTAATTATTTCCTATAATGGTTCAGAGAGAAAAAATTCTAACCTTAAAAAACTGTTAAAATTCGCACTTTATGGCATTATTGTTGCCCTAAGTGTAATAATTTTTTCCAATCTAAAACGAGTTATATTACGGTTAAGAGGGCTTACTACATATTTAATCAACCGGAGAATGAACAGAAGGGAGAAAATTTAGAGCGAAAATATTTACGAAGAATAGTGTTTAGTGGTTTGTTTTCCTTAATTCTTCTTGTAATTATTTATCTGACATTACCACTTACAGTTCTTTCGGTTAGCGCTCTGATTGAATACTCAGTTATTGTTGCACTGGTAATTTTCCTTTTCATTCTTCTTGTGAGATATTTTGCCATTCTCATTATGGCTTATCTCTATGTAAATGAATATACTTTTTCTGAAGAAGATACTGACTTTAGTCCTTTTGTTTCAGTTATAGTTCCGGTTTATAACGAAGAAAAAGTTATTCGTGATTCAATAAACTCACTTTTAAATCTTAATTATTCAAATTATGAAATTATCATAGTTAATGATGGCTCTACCGATAACACAAAATCAATTTGCGAAAGTCTTGTCGGATTAAGGAAAGGGAAATTCTCTAATGTTAAAATAACTTTGATAAATAAAGAGAATGCAGGTAAAGCGACAGCGCTTAATACAGGAATTGCTTTTTCAAAAGCTGATTTTGTTCTGTGTATGGATGGTGATTCACAATTGCTGCCTGATACACTTAAAGCTGCGGTAAGACATTTTGCCGATGAAAAAATTGGTGCAGTTGCCGGAAATGTTAAAGTGCTTAATCGTAAAAAGTTTCTGACAGATCTTCAGGCACTTGAATACATTGAAGGATTAAATATGGCAAGAAGTGCCCAGAGTTTTTTGAGATTGGTGAACATTATTCCGGGTCCAATTGGAGTATTCAGAAGAAAAGCACTTGAAGAAGCAGGATTTTATTCAAGCGATACTTTTGCTGAAGATGCTGATATTACTCTTAAACTTTTATCCAAAGGTTGGAAAATCTATTATGAACCTTTGGCAGTATCATTCACCCAAGCTCCAGCAACACTTCAGCAGTTGTTGAAACAAAGATACAGATGGACAAGAGGCATACTTCAATCTGTTCGAAAACATAAAAGATTTTTATTTAATCCGACATTAAACTTTGGATATTCATTTGTTTTATGGACAATGTTTTATGAAGCTCTTGTTTGGCCGGTTATGAATATTGCTGCAAATGCTTTTTTTATAACTGCAGCACTTGTCTTTGGATTTTCGAATTTACTGTTTTTCTGGTGGGCCGGACTTGCTCTACTTGATATGATTACTGCTCTTTATTGTATTGCAGTAGAAAAAGAAGAATTCAGATTAATCTGGTACGCAGTGCTTTACAGAATGGTTTTCATTCTGATTATAGATATATGTAAAACGATGTCGACAATTGAAGAATTCCTCGGTATTCGTATGACCTGGGGAAAATTAGAAAGACAAACAAATACAATAGTTGCTCCTATTTCCGGTAATTAGATTAAGGTAATATAATGGAACTTATCCCGATACTTTCTACGATTATTCTTGTTGCAACAATCAGTACCTTTTTGCTTGCAATCGGGGCTTATATTTTGTACAAAGTTCGAGAAAGAAAATATCAAAGGCAGATTGAAACTCAGCCAACAAAATATCAGGCAGAAGTTATTATGCCCACAGAAACTCAAAGCCCTTATGTTACTCCGATGCCTCAACCAGTTTTTGCAGAACAACGTGTTACTTATACTCCGGAAGAAGTGAAAAGAACTCCTCAGCCATCACCGGCAGCATTTACACCACCACCAAAAGAATATTCTCCTTCATCAGTTAAAGTAGAAGAACCTCCCAAGAAAAAATTAACCGATGAAACCAAATTTATGAAATACACTTCTGAGGGATATATTACTCCACAAGAGGATAGAAGCTCAGGAGCCGTAAAGTGGAAGTAACTAATCGCAAATATGGAATAAGAATTAATTTTCTGTTCTTACTATTAAGCGGAATCATAATTCTGCTTTCCTCTATTCTGATATACCTTTTTGTACTTCGCGGAGTCTTCGGAAAATTTAGTGTTTATGATTTAATCCCAACAGAACAAACAATCAAAAGTTTGTTTACTGGAAAGAAGAATGACACCGCAATTCTTTACTCCGAATACACACAAAATGTTTTGCCAAAGGGAAGCACCTGGTTAGTTGATAACATTTCAACCTGGAAAAAATTTCTCTCAAATCTTAATGTTAATTATGAAGTTGTTGATGATAAGAAAATTGAATCGGATGATCTTTCAGATTATAAACTTATTGTTCTTCCAGGAATAAAAGCCTTGAGTGAAAAGGAAATAATCAAACTAAAAAAATATCTTGAATCAGGAGGAAGTATTTTTGCAACTGGAGGAATTGCCTCCTACTCTAATGATGGTAAATGGAAAGGTTGGCAATTTCTGAACGAAGTTTTTGGAATTAACTTCACAAAAGAAATTAGTGTAAATGAAATTTATAAAATTCATACACTTCGTGGTGGCTTACCACTGACTGCAAATGTTCCAACCGGATTTCCATTAAAAGTTGCAACCTGGGATAGACCAATGGCAGTCGAGGTTCTTGATCCTCGTACTACTCAAGTAAGTTTTTGGTATAACTACAAAGCAGAATATGGACTCGTTAGAGAAGAAATTAAAAAAACTGCTGGAATCGTTTATGGCAATTATGGAAAAGGTAGATTCGTTTGGATGGGCTTTGAAATAAATTCTGTGATTGGTTCTCAGGATGACTATGTTTATTTCGAAAAACTATTTAATAATTCTGTCAATTGGCTTACTTACTCTCCGATAGGATATGTTAAAGATTGGCCTACAGGATATAATTCTGCTGCGATAGTTTCATTCATAATTTCTGATGATTCAAAAAACATTGACAATGTTTTGCCAGTAATCAGAAGAGAAAACATACCTGTTACTTTTTTTGCAAATGCAGAATTAGCAAAAAGTAATCCTGAACTCATAAAAAAACTTTCTGAGTATGGTGAGATTGCTTCTATAACAGACATCGGTTATGTAACCTCAGTAAATGATCAGATAAACAAACTGGATTCATTAGAACTTCAGATAAAAAAAATTGCTGAATCAAAAACTACTTTAGAAAATATTTCTGGTAGAAAAGTTAAAGGTTTAATCCCACTTTATGGATTATTTGATCAAAACACTATTACAGCCGGAATAAAGAATGAATTGAAATATTTAATTACCGATTCTCTTACAGATAGGTCAGTTCCCAAAACAATAATCAGAGGAAAAAACAGAATTCTTACTATAACCAAAACTGCAAGAGATGACTACGAAGTCATCAGAGATCTTGGATTAACGCAACCGGAGTTTCAATTTTATACTTATCAGGAAGATATCGATAGAATTTTATTCGAAGGTGGTTTGTATGTATTGAAGCTTCACACAGATTATCAACTGAAGAATGAATTTGTACAGGTTGTTTCAGATTTAATTGCTGAGTTGAAATCAAAAAATTTCTGGATTGCTTCAGCATCCGATATACAAAGCTGGTATGAGAAAAAAGATTATGTGGAAATAAAAACCGAGAAAAGAGGGAATAGTCGTGTGGCAATTAAAGTTTCAAACCCTGGCAATGAAATGATAAATAATCTTGTGATAGATATTGACTTAAACGAAAAAGTAAAAAACTTAACACTTGATTCAGAAATAATTGGAACTCGTCCGGCATCTATAAAGCATAACGATGGCTCACAGATGTTGTATTTATATATTGATAAACTGGATGCTGGAGAGTCAAGAATTTATTTCATTGATTACGATAGAGTTACAAGCTGATTTTAGAAAATGATGAAATTTATATCGAAAATAATTTTGATTGCACTTTCTTTTACAACTGTTTTATTCTCACAAAACAGAATTGCAATAGTTTTACCAGCCGATATAAGAGAAACAAACAAAACTTTAGAAACAGAATTAATCAATGATATTACTGCATTTGAAATATTTCTTACGCAGAACAAAATCAATTATTCGGTTATTTATTCAGATGAGTTAACAGACAAAATATTGCAAAAATTTAATGGTCTGATTTTCCCAACTTCAGTGAATCTCTCTGAAGATAATTACTATTCGATTGAAGAAGCATTAAAGAATGGAATAGGAATTATATCGTTTGGAAATTTCAATTATTCTGAGGATGATAGTCGACTCGATATCTGCAATATACTCTATGGTGTTAAATCGCAGCAAAATTCAGAATCAAATAATCAGAATTTTTTTCAGCATTTTCACATAAACACAAATTTATTAAGACCTGCAAATGATTTTGAACTTTTAATTTCATCAGCTTCCGTAAAGAATTTATATGAAGTTAATAACAATACTGTTTTTTCATTTGGATGTTATGATGATAATAATCAATTGACCACTTCATTTTATGGATTTAAGTCTTCAGGAAGATTTGCCCATTTCGGGTTTTCTTTCAGTAAAATCATTAGTGACAAAAAATCAGTAAAAGCTTTTGAGAATTTATTACTAAGTCTTTTTAGCTGGATACAAAAAGATTCCGGAATATGGCTAACAGAGACAAATGATAATGAAAATTATTATTTATTTCTGCTTGATTTAACAAAAGGTTCTTTCCTCAATTCAGCAACAATAAGTAAAATATTCGAGAAGAATTTAAAAGTAGTGATTGCATCCGATAGTCCTGAGAAATTAAATGCAATTTACAATGAGTACGATGATAAAGCTTATTTAGCATTGAAATTCAATTGTACAAACAATATTGATACGCTGATTAAAAATATAAATTTGGTAAAAAACAAAATTGATTTTTTAATTCTTGAAAATAACTGTTTAGATGAACGGGATATTAAAAGACTTTCGTTTGCAGGAATAGAAACCATTTTAATCAGAAACGATGATAAATTTTATTTCAATCCTATCTACAATGTGCTTTCAGTTTCATATTCATCAATTGTTACTTCTTCCTGTACTAGAAATAAAATTGTTATTGTAGAATATCCAGAGAAGCTCAGTTGTGAAGAAATGCAACTTGACAATTTCCTGAGCAAAATCTCAATATTGCATACAGAACAAAACTATTTTAATCGCGATAAACTTATTAATGATTTTCTAATTTCTGAATTAACTGTTAATACTTTTCAACGCAGTGGTGAATTTGTAATTGAAATAAAAAATACAACGGAGTCAGAAATCAGAGACTTGGATCTCATCATAGATTACAAAGAGCTTCACGACAAAATGATTTATGATTTTAAGGTAAATGGTCAAAGCCGGTTTATTCAAAAAGATTCTTTAACCGGTTATTACAGAGTTAGATTAAATTCAATTGCTCCAAAGTCAGATATTCGTGTTAACATACTAATTGACGACAATATTTAGATAGTAAAATGAGAATTAAATTTGAACAAATAATCTATTTTATTTTACTGCTCATTCTCCTTTTAGTTAATCTGTCAATATTCTGACAATTGGACAAATATCTAACTGGGGTTTGATAGCTTTCTGTAATAATATAGTTTTAATAATTATTTTAGTTACGAGTAACAAAAATTTTTTGGCGCAGAAACAGTCTTGGACAAAAAGCAAACTAACATTTCAGAACTTCTTCATCCTGTAATTGAATCAATTCCAAATCCTGCAATTATTCTATCTTTTGATTTAAAGACAATCCTATCTAATCGATTATTTGATGAGTTAATAAGTCGAAATAAAATTTACGACGCTCAAAGACTATTTAGCTTAAATATTTTAGAAGAGATAAAAAAGAAATTTCTAACGCTTAGGGAAACAAACATTCCACAAAGAATTTTCTCGGCTACATTAAATTTTGAAGATAGAGAACTTCAAACTGATCTAACAATTAACAGACTTCAGTTTGAAGATGAAGATTATTTTATGATAACATTTTTATCAGAAGAATTTTCAACTAAAGATTTTAGTGATATTAAATTGACTTTTACAGATGAAGTTAAACGATACATTGACGAAGAACTGATTGAGTTTTTTTCAGAAATAAGTTCGTTACTACCTTTGACTCTGCTGGTTAAAAACAGACTAAAGAAAATTCTGGATGAAAGACCTGAAATAATTTGGCTGAAAGATGAAAACGGTAAACTATTCCTGTCAAATAAAAATTATGATGAAGCAATCGGTATAAACTTAGATGAATTAAAGAATCGAAGCACAGATTTGCTTCTCTTTCCTTATCAATCAAATCTTATTCGCTCTTCGACTGAGTATCTGAAATTAACAAGGAGACCAATCGTTTTAGAAGGACTTAAGTTCACTTCTGAAAAAGCCAATGGAAAAGCTTTGGTGTTACTACCAGTAACAGACAAGCAGGGTAAATTCTACTACTCTGCTGCAATTATTTCACAAGCTAATATTTTAGCTAAAGAAAATCAGAAGATTTTTGGCAAGATTTTTTCAGAAGTACCTTTGCCGATTCTAATAATTTCGAAAGATGGATTAATTCAGCATGCTAATGAAGAATTTATTAAATTGGTGGCAGAGAAATCAGAAGATTTGTTGAATCAGCACATTCAACAATTTTTTCCTTATTTACTTACAGAGAATCTTAGTTCTTTTTTAGAAAGCGAACTGAATGATGAACAAATTCAGATTGACGAGAGCTTTAATCCTGTTGATTCTGGTTTTGCAAAATATTTTCTGAAAGTTAAAAAGCATTTTGATTCGCAGGGGAAAATTGAAAATCTGATTCTGTTATTTTATCCTGTTGAAAAAGTTGATGATCTTGAACATTTAATCAAGCATAGAGGAAGAATGTTTGACATATTAATCCAAAAAAATCCGGAACCAATATTTATTTATGATAAAGAGAATCTTAAATTTCTTGAAGTAAATGAAGCTGCACTGGAGCTCTATGGTTATTCAAGAGATGAGTTTCTGCAACTTGATTTAACTGACCTTTATTCACCCGAAGATATTCAAACCTTGCTTGACTCTTTTAACGAATCGGAACTTGATAAAAAATTCAGCAGACCGTTCAGGCATAAAAGAAAAGATGGCAGTACGGTTTTTGTTGAAATCAGTCGTTCGGAATTTAAATTCAATGATAAAGATGCTCACTTTACAATTGTTCGTGATGTAACCGATAAAATTGAAAAAGAAAAACAAACAAAAGTTTTTCAGACGGTTTTTGATTCTACTTCAGACCCTGTAATCGGAACTGATGCGATGGGCTTTATTAAATTCATCAATAAAGCTGTCACAGAAAGACTTGGATATCAGGAAAAAGATTTAATTGATTCTTCATTCATTAGCCTGGCAAAGGATGATGAGCGAGGTTTGGTTAATACAACGATCTTCCAATCATCATTGATAGAACCAATCACAGTACGACTATCAATTAAAAAATCTGATAATCAGATTGTAGAAAGTGAATTGATCGCAACACCTTTGCTTGATATTAATAATGAAATCGAGTCGTTTACAATTATTTTAAAGTTACCTGATATAAAAGAAACCCAATCTGAAACTAAAGAAATTGTAAAAGAAGTAATCAAAGAAGTTATAGTTGAAAAACCTGTTCAAGTAGGAAAAAGTAAAGAGATTCCTGAATCCTCATTTTTGTCCGGAGTATTTCACGAGTTGCTTACACCGTTGAATGTAATCTTTGGTTTCTCACAGGAGATAATTGATAGTCTTACAAATCCAACTCCCGAACAGCAGGAAGCTGCAGAGATAATAAATCAAAACCGCATTAAGTTACTCGATACTATGAATTCAGTGGTTGAGTATACAGAAATAATTCAGGAAAAATCTCCGATTAAAATTCAATCAGTATCTATTACAGATATAATTGATAAGATTGACAGACAAATAAAAGATTTAGTGGGACTTAGCGAGATAGAATTTGGCTATGGAAAAATTTCATCTTCGCTCTCTTTTGAAACAGATAAAGATAAATTTGAAAGAATGATTAGTGGATTGATTAAAGTGATTGCAAGGATTACACGCGAAAAGAAAATATATTTCTCTGCTTTTTCTCTGGACAATGAATCATTCATGATTTCTCTAAGTGATCAATATGGTTCTATCTCATCATATCTTTCCAACACTCTCGAAAAATTATTTGCTGAAGATCGTGATCCTAAAGATTTGGGTGCTCCAAAACTAACAACTCATCTTACAAAATTTTTTGTTGACTTGCTGGGAGGAAAATTCACCAAACAAGTTAACTTCGCTGGTAGAACTGAATGTGGTTTTGTTTTTCCAATTAAGCTTAGTGAAAGACAATCAGTTGAGCAGCAGGAAGTATTTCATTTTGAACAACCAACAGAGACTCAGGTTGAAAGTCCTGAGATCCAGGAACAACCTGTATCTGAAGTGCAACAGGAAGCAGAAAAAGAAGTAGAAGCTCCAAAAGAAATTCTACCGGAAGAAGAGTTCGAACCAGTTACTCCTGTTTCTGAATTATTAACCTCACAACTTCCCGAATCTGAAAAAATTGAAAAGCCAATACTTGAGCAGGAAGACGAACTTACTGAAATATCAAAAGAACTTGATAAAGATCTTGAAGAAGTGAATGAAGGAATTGAAACCACTGAAACAACCTTAACAGAAAAACAAAAAGAAATCGTTCCGCCAACACTTGATCTATCAAAATTAAATTGTCTTTACATAGAAGACCAGGTTGACTCACAGATACTTTTCAAAGTTCAGTTAAAAGGATTGAAAGATATTCAGTTTGCCCCAAGTTTCGAAGATGCCTTACCATTGCTTGATAAACAAAATTTTGATTTCATTGTTATTGATATTAACCTTCAGGGTGAATACAATGGGCTTGATGCACTTAAGTTAATTCATAAAATGCCAGGTTACGAAAATACTCCAATAATTGCTGTTACTGCCTATGTTCTGCCTGGTGATAAAGAAAAATTTATTGCTGCAGGTTTTGATGATTTTATTGCCAAGCCAATCTTTCGCGAAAAAATGATCGATTCATTGCAGAAAATTTTCCTTTCTAAATCATAGCTTACATAAAAATTTTGCACATCCTCTTTTCTGAAATATCAGGAAAGAGGATTTTTTATCCCACTAAACAAGCCCTTGACAATTAAAGCCAGCTGATTTAAGTTTACCATACAAATGTATGGTATTTTATTTATTAACTATGAAAAAAGAACTGACACAAATACAAAAGCAAATTCTGGATTTTCTGATTGAACAGAAAATATCCAAAGGAATTCCACCAACACTTGCTGAAATTGCCTCACATTTCGGATATAAAAATCGTGCAACAGTTCAACAGCATCTTCAGGCAATAGAAAAGAAAGGATATATCAGAAAAAATCCGAAGCTTTCCCGTGCAATTGAAATTACTGTTGAGGAAAAATTTTTCATACCAAGACCGGTTCTTGGAGAAGTTGCTGCAGGAAATCCGTTAACAATTTATCCCGATGCAATCGATACAGTTGAACTTCCAACAATTGCAAGAATGCCTAAGGATTCTTTTCTGCTTCGTGTAAAAGGCGATAGCTTGAAAGATGCATACATTTTCAGCGGTGATATTGTGATTGTTAATCCGAATCTTGAACCCAAAAACGGACAAATAGTTGTTGCAATACTTGATGATGCGGCGGTGGTAAAAAGATTTTATAAAAAGAAAAATGAAATCGAATTGGTTTCTGAAAATCCTGATTATAAACCAATTGTGATTGATAAGAAATATCCTTCATTTAAGATTGTAGGAATAGTGGTTGGAGTGTACCGAAGTATGAGTAAAAAGGCAGTATAGAAAAAGTTTAAAGTTATTCTGAAATATTTATTCGTTTTGTTATTTCTTCTTTAAGCAAGTTAAATTTATTAGCCAAATAGAACTTTCTGTCTTTTTCGTCGAGTATGGAACCTAATGTTACTTTAAAGTCTTGTTCTTTGAAATTACTAATTATTTGAAGTGCTGCTTTCAGTAAAGATTTATCAGATGGAAGTTCAATTCCTCTCATCAAGAGAAACTCGATATCAAATGCGTCACGTATAATCTTGCGTGAAAGTAATGCTTCAAATTTATTTTTCATCATTTGGTCGAGTGTTAGAGCTTTTACCATTACTTGTTTGGTGGTGAATCTTGAAAAAGCGATTTTATATTCCCAGTCGAATTCTTTCTGTTCTTTTCTGATTTCGATTTTTAATGAGCGACTAACAGATGGTGATTTAAGTTCAAATAAAAGAGTATTTCGTTTATTCATAGAATCTGTAAGTTTATAATTATCAGCCAGGTGTTTACGAATCAATTGATATATCTGTTTACTGTCCGATGAAATATCTAACCAGAAATCGAGATCAGTAGAGTAGCGATTAAGATTATGACAAAGCCGGAGCATAGTGCCACCACCAAAATAAAGATATTCAAGTACTTTAATGCTGTTAAGTAATTCAAGAATTTCAATTTCAAGTACTTCTAAATTTTGTAGCGTTTGCATAGCTTTTCCCAAAATTTAATTGTTATAGAATTGGAATTTTTCAGATATGAATTGACCAGGTCTATGTTTAGCTTTTTGAAGTTTATTGATTCAAAATCAGTACTGTATTTTCCTAAAGAAGTTAGATACACAGAATCAGCAAATGCTTTTTCAGGTTGAGCAATGAAGAAATTATCTGAATTAACAAATCCGGAATAGAATGATT
The DNA here is from genome assembly GCF_025998815.1 of Ignavibacterium sp. NCBI lineage: Bacteria > Pseudomonadati > Ignavibacteriota > Ignavibacteria > Ignavibacteriales > Ignavibacteriaceae > Ignavibacterium > Ignavibacterium sp. Next base: position 1,105,999 of record NZ_AP026678.1, on the reverse strand, counting down.
GTTTAACTTTATAAAATCTGAATTCAATATTATTAACTACCTGATTTTTTGTTCTCTTTAATGAAATTGATTCAATTACATTTTGCAATTGCTGTGTGGTAATATTGTAGTAGCTCAATGCTGTGCTAAGAGAAATATATGAAGGAACTTCAATAAAGTTTGCTATTTGAAATAATTCTGATTCTTTAAGCTCTTTGAATTTTGATACAGATATGTAAAGATTTCTTTTAATTCTGATTAATAAGCCGGACTTACAATATCTGTTTGCTGTTACTTTTGCAGATTCCTTACTTATTGATAGCTGATTGGCTATATCATTTATAGTAAGGAATATTTTCCTGGAATTATTTAATAAAAATTGTTTCATAACCAAAGTATAGAAAATTAACACTATTGTTAACTTAGTATACTTAGCACTAAAAAGCAAAAAATTAAGTATGTCAATTAAATATTACATAGGAACTGCTGGCTGGTCTTACAAAGACTGGGTGCCAAGCTTTTATCCTAAGAATCAATCAGGCGGATTTGATTGGTTACAGTTTTATTCACACTACTTTAATTGTGTTGAAGTAAACTCAACTTACTACACATACATTAGTCCGAAGATTGTTGAAGGCTGGATTAAAAAGGTTGAAAATTCGGATGAGTTTAAATTTCACATCAAACTTCATCAGGATTTTACACATAAAAGAAAATTCGATGAACAAAATGTTAAAGCAGTTCGTTATAACCTTGATATTCTGAAAAAGTCAGAACGACTTGGTGGTTTACTGATTCAGTTTCCTTACTCGTTTTCATTTGATGGTGCTTCAGTTCAGCACATACAAAAGATAAAAGATATATTTTCTGATATAAGTTGTTTCGTTGAAGTTCGTCATTCGAGCTGGAGAAATAAACGCGCATTGGAATTCTTCAGTCAGAATGATTTAACACTTTGTACAATTGATCAACCGCAAATAGGACAAGCGATTCCATTTGAACCAATAGTAACAAACGATAAAGCTTCAAACGATAAAGCTTACATTCGTTTTCATGGTAGAAATGTGGAAGCATGGAAAAAATCATTATCAAACTTTGGCAAAGAACAAACTTATGAAGAGCAAAGCTCAAGATACAGTTATCTTTATTCACCAGGAGAATTAATTGAGATTGTACAAAAGATAAAATCAATTGAAAGCAAAGTGAAAGAAATAAATGTAATTATGAATAATCATCCGAAAGGTGATGCAGTTGCAAATGCCTTTGAGTTGATTCATCTGCTGCAAGAAAAAACAAAAGTAGAAATGCCTGAAACAATTATAAAAGCTTATCCAAGATTAGAAACCCTATTAGCTACCCTTAGTCAATAGCACACAGATGACACTGATTTAACAGATAATCACAGATTTAATTTCATAAATAAAGGAGTAGCAATGAACGATTATTTATTTCAAGATTTGACATCTAAAATCATTTCTTGTTTCTATAAAGTTTATAATAAACTTGGCTTTGGATTTTTAGAAAAGGTTTATGAAAATGCACTTTTGATTGAATTGACTAATAGTGGATTGAGAGTTGAGAGACAAAAACCGATAAATGTTTATTATGAAAATCAATTAGTTGGAGAGTATTTTGCAGATTTGATAGTAGATGATAAAGTTATCATTGAATTAAAAGCCGCTGAAGCTCTAATCGAAGAACATGAACTTCAACTCATAAACTATTTAAAAGCTACAGATATTGAAGTTGGTTTACTATTAAACTTTGGGAAGAAACCCGAAATCAGAAGGAAAATATTTACCAATGATAAGCGGAAATAGTTCTATCTGTGTTGATCAGTCTAATCTGTGTCATCAGTGTGCCATTGACTTATGCGTTTAATTCTTCACCTCGATCTTGATGCTTTCTTTGTTTCGGTAGAGAGAATTCTCGATCCGAAGTTAAATGGCAAACCTGTAATTGTTGGTGGCGATCCAAAATACGGAAGAGGAGTTGTCGCTGCCTGTTCATACGAAGCACGTGCTTTTGGTTTACACTCTGCTATGCCGATACGAACTGCTTACAAACTTTGTCCACACGGAATTTATTTGCACGGACATTTCGAAGAATATGAAAGATATTCCAATGCAGTTAAAAGCATTCTTGAAAGATATGCTCCATTGATTGAACAGGCATCAATTGATGAGTTTTATATTGATATGACAGGAACACAAATTATTTATGGCTCTATGTTTGCATTTGCATCAAAACTTCAAAAAGAAATCTGGGATGAACTTCATTTGCCTTGTTCAATTGGAATCGGAAGTAATAAAACAGTAGCTAAGATTGGTTCTGATTGTATGAAACCAAAAGGGATTACATACATAATTCCCGGAATGGAAAAAGAATTTCTCGCTCCGATGCCAGTTGAAGCAATTCCCGGTGTTGGTAAAGTAATGAAGCAACATCTTAATGAAAGAGGAATTTACAGAATTGCCGATATAACAAAACTTTCTGCTGATTATTTTTCAATTGCTTTTGGAAAGTATGGAGTTGACTTATGGAGAAAAGCTCACGGTGAGGGAACAGAATATCTGACAATTCAAAGAGAGAGAAAAAGTATTTCAAGAGAAACTACTTTCGGTAAAGATGTAACAAGTGATGAAGAACTTAAACAAACACTATTTTATTTAACGGGAAAAGTTTGTCAGTCACTGCGTAAAAGGGGTTGGGAAGCATCAACAATTGAAATCAAACTGCGTTATATTGATTTTCAAACATTAATTCGTTCGAAAACAATTTCTCCTACTGATGATGATAAAATTGTTTTTGATACCGCCTGGGAATTACTACGAAAAGCAAAAACACGAAGAGTTGCGGTTAGATTAATTGGTGTGGGCCTGACAAATTTTTCTCCGGCAAGTGAACAGGAATTTTTATTCGAAGATTATGAATTGAAAAGAAAGAAAATGTTTAAAGCAGTAACAAAAATTCGTGATAAGTTTGGATATGAATCGTTAAAGTTCGCAGGGACAATTAAAAGTTAAGTTATTTTGAAAATGAAGTTCTTTTTCGAAGTGGCTTTGATGCTGATTTAATTTTCAATAATCCATCTATTGAAATATCCTCATCAAGGAGAGGCCAATGAATTCCATACCCTGAGGGTGAAATTATAAAGTTGCTCAATTCATCAGGCTGTGCATTAGAGAGTTTATCAGAAATTAATTTCAAAGGGAATTTATAATTCGTCCCATCAATATTCAGAAGCAAAGCTTTTTCTTCAAACCTAATGTTTTTAATAGTATGATACTTCTTCATTATTACCTCTTATGAAATTTATTCCATTCTTTTTCAATTAATTCGAAATATTCAAAAATTATTTTTTTAACTTCTCTTTTGTCTTTTTGATTAAGCTTATATGTATATGCTTCTTTAACATCAAATTCTTTTGTAAGGAGCCAATATTTTCCTTCTTTTTCACCTTTTTGAAAATGAATATGGATTGGTTCATTTAACTCATTTGAATAAAAGAAAAATCTCCAGCCATTAATAAATAATATAGTCGGCATATAAAATTTAAAAGTTTTTTAATAATCATCCCGGAGGCCAATTCATCTTTCTGCCACCAAGCAAATGCATATGTAAATGATAAACTTCCTGACCACCATTATTTCCGCAATTGAAGACTAACCTGAAACCATCTTCAGCAATTCCCATATCCTTTGCAATTTTATTTGCAGTATCAAACATCTCCCCAAGTAATTGAGCGTGTTCGGTACCTTTTATATCTGTTACTTTTGGGATTTCAATTTTTGGTATAATCAAAATATGTACAGGTGCTTGTGGACGAATATCTTTGAATGCAAGCACATTCTCTGATTCGTAAACAATGTCAGCAGGAATTTCCCGGTTGATAATTTTTGAAAAGATGGTTGACATTAATCTTCCTCCTTTTCTATTCCGTATTTACGCATTTTTGTATAAAGATGACTTCTTTGAATATCAAGTATTTCAGCGGTTTTGCTGATGTTCCAATCATTTGCTTTAAGTTGTTTAAGTATAAATGCACGCTCAGCTTTTTCTTTGAATTCCTGAAATGAGTTGCTTGTCTCAATAAGATTATCAAGCGATGCCTGATTAGCAGCAAATAGAAAATCAATATCTTTTGCAGATATTTCTCTTTTGTCAACGATGATTATAATCCTTTCGACAATGTTACGAAGTTCGCGAACATTTCCAGTCCAGGGTTGTGCCTGCAAAATTTTTATTGCATCATCAGTAAATCGAACTGATGGCTTTTTATGTTTTACAGTAATTTCTTTACAGAAATGTTCAACTAAAATCGGAATGTCTTCAACTCTTTCTCTTAATGGAGGAACATGAATTGGGATTACATTTAATCTGTGATAAAGGTCTTCTCTGAAATTTCCTTTATGAATTTCTTCAAGCAAATTTTTATTCGTCGCCGCAATTATTCTTACATCAACTTCAATTTTCTTTCCGCCGCCAACTCTCTCAATTCGTCCTTCCTCAATTGCACGCAGTACTTTCGCCTGTGCCTGAAGACTCATATCACCAATTTCATCAAGAAAAATTATTCCTTTGTTTGCAAGTTCAAACTTTCCGATTCTCTGTGATACTGCTCCGGTGAACGAACCTTTTTCGTGACCGAATAATTCTGATTCAATTAACTCATTTGGAATTGCCGCACAATTAACTTCGATAAATGGTTTATCTTTTCGTTCACTCTTTTTGTGGATAGCACGAGCAACTAATTCTTTGCCGGTTCCGTTTTCACCGGTAATCAAAACTCTGGTTTCCAATGGCGCAACTTTATCAATCAACTCAAGAATTTTTTGTATTGCTTTGCTCTTGCCAAGAATTTCTCCTTCTCCAACAAATGTTTTTCTTATTTCTTCATTCTCTTCTTTAAGAGTTGTCTGTTCCGTAGCATTGCGAACACTGATTAGTAGTTTATCACGATCAATTGGTTTTTCAAGAAAATCGAAAGCACCAAGTCTTGTAGCTTTAATTGCGTTTTCAACACTTCCGTGCGCAGAAATAATTATCACTGATGCAGAAGGTTTTATCTCTTTTATTTTTTTCAGAACTTCAAATCCATTCATCTCAGGCATTTGAATATCAAGCAGTACAGCTGAAAAATCCTGTTCAGAAAATTTTTTTAATCCTTCTGAAGCACTTGTGGTTGAATCGACAGCGTATCCTTCATATTCAAGAATCATACTTATGCTGTCGCAAATTTCTCTTTCATCATCGATTATTAATACAGGTTTCATAGAATTATACTAAAGAATTTTATTGATCTTAATAAGATAATTTGTGATGGTAAAATTGTTTTGTCATTTTTAAGTAGCTTACCGAAAAGTCTGCCATAATAATTCACATCTATATCTCTGAAATCAATTTCGCTCTGGACTTTAAAACTTTCTTCAAATACTTCTACAAAATAACCAATTAGCTCACCTAAATCAAAGATGTTTGAGTTGTACGACAAGAATGCACTTCCAAAAAAATGTGCAAGTTTATCCAAATCACCGTATTCATTTTGCGGACTATCAATAAACAAATATCGTGGAAGATTTTTATTCTTTTGATTAAATGTTTCCAGATCAGCTGAGATAAGAGGATAGTTAAGATGAAATTTTAATATTGGCGTTTTTACAGGAACTTCGCGATAGGGAACAGTTGCAAACATAAGCGAAAGTAAAGTTTCGCTGTAATCATAATTGTTTACTTTGAGTGCAAAAAAGAAAATTGAATCAACAGATGTTAAATCACCAACTTCATTTTTTAAGTTAAGAAACTTTTCTGAGGCAATGTATTCTGATATTTGATTTACCGATTTAGACAATTTACTTTGTTGGGAAAATAAGTCTGAAGACGAAATAATGACTATCCAAACCGATAATAATAAAATTTTATAACGCATATTCAAATTTAAATTGATAATAGTATTTTTGCTTCCAGAAGCGGAATCATTTCTAAGCATAAATATCTTTTTTGAGTAAATTATTTTATGAATTCAATAAAAAGGTATAGCTTATTTATAGTTTTCTTAATTAGCAACATCCTGAATTCTCAAACCAATTTGAATGAGATTGATTCGATTAATTCAATTAGTTATCAGGATATTGTTTCAAATCTTCAAAAGTATCATATCATATTTAATGATAATCTTCGTAAAGCACGCGAATCAGGATATCAAAAAGGAATAGCAAAATCATTAAGTAATCTTGCACTGGTTCATTATCTGAAAGGTGATTATGATGAATCAATTCAATATCATCTTGAAGCGATAGAACTATTTCAGAAATTGCAAATGTTTTTTGAGTTAAGCGAGGAATATGCAGAAATGGGTTATCAGTTGAAACGTCAGAATCTGAACAGAGCTATAGAGTTGATGCAAAAAGCCATATCAATAGCAGAAGAAAATAATTTACCTCCATTCAGAATCAGCAAGATTTATGATAATTATGGTGTTCTGAAAGAGATGAATGAGGAATACGATAGCGCTTTTCATTTTTATAACAAAGCAATGAAGATAAAAGAAGAGCTTAATGATTCTATTGGAATTCCTTATAGCTTAAATAAGATTGCTGTTCTTTATGCAAATCTCGGTCAATTTGATAAGGCATATAAATATCTTAATAAATCAGATTTATACAGAGCCAAAGAACAGGGTGACTTTGGCAGAATTGAAAATTTATCTCTTCATGCAGACTTTCTTTCTTTACAAAATAAAATTGATGAGGCAATTAAAAAGTATGAAGAGGTTTTTCAATCTGCTAAGAAAATAAATTATACATATCTGGTTTTGTACAGTCTTCAAAATTTATCAGAACTATTCCGGAAAAAAGGAGATTTTGAAAATGCATTAAAGAATTATCAACTTTATTATTCGCTAAAAGATAGTATTGATAATGTTGATGTTAAAACAAGAATTGCACAGCTTGAAATAGCTTATGAAACAGAACAGAAAAATAAATTGATTGCTGAAAGTCAGTACGAATTGAGAAGTAAGGAACAGCAACTGTTTTTCGCTATAGTTACAGTAATATTATTGATAATGATTTTCATTGGTGTTTATAAATTTTTGCAATTGAAGAAAAAAAGAGACATAGCTGAAATAGAATATAAATCTAAACTGCAAGCTGCAATGCTTGAGAAAAAAATCTCCGATGAGAAATTAAAATTATCAAGAGAACTTCATGATAACATCGGCTCTCAGCTCACATTCATAATCAGTTCATTGGAAAATATCGTTTACAAAATTCCTGAAGCTAATTTCTCTAAAGCACTTAGTCCAATAAAAGAATTCAGTAGAAATGCTCTTGATGATTTACGAAATACAATCTGGGCAATGAAACATCAGGAAGGAAGTATTGAAGAACTTGCATTAAAGGTAACCGAATTCGTGTCGAAGATTAATAACTCAATTACATCTTTAGAAATCGAAACTGAATTTGATATAAATGAAAATCATCCGCTCAATTCAACTCAAATGTTAAACCTTTTCAGAATAATTCAGGAAGCAGTACAGAATATTATTAAGCATTCAGGAGCTGATAAGGTCAGAATAATTTTTAAATCAGATAAAAACAGATTTAGTCTAAGAATTAAAGATAATGGTTGTGGCTTTGATATAAATATGATTTCAAATGGTAATGGTCTTTACAATATGAAACTCAGATGTGAGGAAAGCGGTGGTAAATTTTCAATCGAAAGCTCTTCAAATGGAACAGAGATTTTATGCGATTTGCAATTTGTATAGTTAAAATAGTGCATTTGACTAATTGAGCTAAAAGAAAATTTAGAATAGATTTATTTATCATCTAAATAAAGAAATTATGAAAATTGCAATAGCTGAAGACAATGATTTTTTAGCAAAATCAATTAAAGAAAAACTATCTCTTTTTCCCGATAAGTTTGATATTCTATTCAGAGCTCGTAATGGGAAAGAGATAGTTGATTATGTTTTGCAATATAAAAATCTTGATGCAATACTAATGGACATCGAAATGCCTCAAATGGATGGTATTAAAGCTACTGAACTCATTAACAGTGTACTTCCCGAAATAAAAATTATTATTCTTACAGTTTTTGATGATGATGAAAAAATTTTTAGTGCAATAAAAGCAGGAGCCAGCGGATATTTACTTAAAGATGAGCCTGTGGAAAAAATAGTTGAAGGAATCGAGATGGTATTCTCCGGTGGCGCTCCAATGTCTGCTTCAATTGCAGCTAAAACTCTTTCGATGCTAAAGAATGCTCAAAATGTTATTCAGATTTCAGAACAGAGTAATTATAATTTAACTTCAAGAGAAATTGAAATACTTGAATATCTTAAGTTAGGTTATGATTATAATAAAACTGCAGAGAAGCTTTTTATTTCACCATTCACAGTAAGAAAACATATCGAAAATATTTACCGAAAACTTCAGGTCAACAATAAAATTCAGGCAGTTCAGAAAGCAATCCAAAATCAGATAATTAAATAACTTCCTAAAAAATACTGCATCTGCCTTATTTACCTCATCATTTGCAAAAATTATTTTTGATATGAGTTAAGTTAATTTACTTAGCTTAGGTAGAAACGATGTATAAGAGAATTATCATGAATTTAAATATGATTAAATAATAAACATAAATTCATTTTTTAATTAACTTATTTTATTAACAAAAAGAGGAGTGGTTTCATGAAACGGATTATTCAGGTAAGTATTATTATTTTACTTTTAGGAAATTTTTTATTCGCACAATCCAAGCTTTCCATAGGTATTGGAGGTAATGTAGCAATACCAGTAGGTGGTTTAGGCGATGTTGCATCAACCGGTTTTGGTGGTGGAGCTATTTTTGCATATGGTGTGAATCAGCAGTTGGCAATTACAGGTTCAGGACAATATTTAAAGTTTGGGGCAAAAGATGATGTTGTAGGCGTTGACTGGACTATTATTCCTGTGTTGGTAGGTACAAGGTATTATTTTAGTTCTAACTTTTACAGCTTTGCCGAGATCGGAATGAATTTTTGGAGTACAACTGTAAAAATTCCGGCTGTTGTTATCGGCGGAGTGACTGTATTTCCCGAAAGTGAAGTTAGTGCCTCTGACTCAGATTTTGGTTTTGCAATCGGTGGAGGATATGAATTACCAGTTGGTACTTCGGGGTCAGTAGACATTTCTGTTAAATACCAGCAATATGCTAGCAGTACAAATGCAATTAATCTAGCAGTTGCTTACAAGTTCAAAATATAAAAATCCCTCTCCTTACTTAGTAAGCGGTATGATCCAATCATACCGCTATCCATTATAACCTTAAATAAAAATTTGTATAAAATTATTATTCCTTTGGTTAATTTAATTAATCTCCCTATAGATGATTAAAGTAGTTGGAATTAATCAGACTGAAATGATAATTAACATAATTAAAATCTTAAATAATTATCATGAAATATTTAAAATACGACATCTGCCTTATTTCCATCACACCACATAAAAATTAAATTTCACTCAAACAAATAATAAAAATTAAGTTAACTCTTAATAATAACTACCAATAAGGAGGATCGGATTATGAAAAAAATTATATTACTTTTTTTATCATTGTCTATCATTCCAGCATTAGCTCAGTGGACTCAAGTCAATAATGGACTTGGAAGTTTAAAAATTAAAGGACTAATTGCGGTTGGTAACTCTTTAATTGCTACAACTGCAGATCAAGGATTATTCGTCTCGACAAATCTTGGAGATAATTGGCAGGTTCATCCTCAAAATGCAAGTCTACCAAATTTAAACATACTTTACTCTGAAGGAGATATCATCAGTTATCAAGGGCTTACAGTTCTGGGACAAGGATATTATGCCGGTGTTGGAGAATCAAACATTTTGGTATTACCAATTCAAGGAATTCCAAATAATAATCTCAGTGCCTGGACGAGTGAAGAAGGTTCAGGTATCCCTGAAGTTGATATCTTAGGTACTGCTGGTGGTGGGTTGTTTTGGGCTGATAATCTTGCAAGTACAACATGGACAGAAATAACAGGTTTACCTGATGCAAATTCAAAATATATTACTGGCTTGTCTATATTTAATGATCCAAACTCGAATGACGAATATTTATTAGTTGGTACAAGGAACGGGGCCTACATATCCTCATCGCCAAACAGTCTTACAAGTGTTTCACCAAAAAGTCAGGGTCTAACCGGAAACGCGTTATTTATCAACAAACTTTTCGGTCAATTTGCGTTAACGCAGAATGGTGTCTATATATTTCCGGAAGAAACAGGATTAAACTCGGGTTGGGTAGCATTAATCCCTTCTGGTGATTTCAGAACAATTACAATGAATTTTTTTAATCAAAGTTTTTATTTCTTTGGAAATCAGGTTGGCAAGGTGGTAATTGGTGATGGTTCTGTGATTAATGATGTTGATTTGAGCGGGATTACCGGTGGTGCAATCACTTCGTCATTTGTATACTATCCAAACTTTACTCCACCAGGTTACATATTTGTTGGAACAGAGAATGGTGGTGTATTCAGAAAACAACTTTCAACAACAGATGTAGAAAATAATTCTGTTGTTGTTACAGAGTTCAAGTTAAACCAAAACTATCCAAACCCATTCAACCCAAGCACAAAAATTAGTTGGCAATCACCAGTTGGCGGTCATCAAACATTAAAGGTTTATGATGTGCTTGGGAATGAAGTAGCAACACTGGTTAATGAATACCGAAATGCAGGAAGTTACGAAGTTGAGTTTAATGCTGGACAAACTCGTAATCTTTCGAGTGGAGTTTATTTCTACAAATTGCAGGTTGGAGAATATATTCAAACGAAGAAGATGATATTGGCAAAGTAGGCCTCACCCCAAACCCCTCTCCTAAGGAGAGGTGCTTTTAAGAATATTTAGTTAAAAAACAAACTAACATATTATTAACAATAAAAAGAGAAATTAAAATGAAAGTCTTAATTACCTTTTTAACATTTTTGTTAGTTGCCACAGTTAATGCGCAGTGGGTAAATATAAAGCCTGAGAATTATTTCTCTATTAATTGTATGTATAACTATAATTCCAAATTATATGTCGGAGCAAAAAATGGTATTTTCACCTTAACTAACACTGGTTGGCTAGGACTTAACAATGGAATTGGTAGTGAGAATGTAAAATCTATTGCATTAAAAGATTCAAATCTTTTCGCTGCTGTTTATATGAAAGGAGTATATCGGTCGACTGATAATGGTTCAAATTGGACTTCTGTCAGCTCAGGATTGCCAAATAATTATTTAACCTCTTTGGAAACTAATGGCCAAAATTTATTTGTAGGATTATATAATGGAGGTGTATTCTTATCAACAGACAATGGTTCAAGTTGGAGTAATATTTCTACGGGATTAGCGAACAATCGGGTCGAATTTCTTAAATCATTAGATAATATCTTATACGTTGGTTCAGAAGGAGGAGGACTTAGATACACAACTGATAACGGCGCAAATTGGCTGACAACCGGTTTGACAAGTGGAACGGTTCAAGCACTTGTAAAAATTAATAATAAACTTTTCGCTGCTCTTAGAAATGGGGGAATAGTAGTCTCAACTGACAATGGGAATAACTGGACAAATGTTAGCAATGGTATTACTGATATGAATGTAAGGGCATTAACAGTGTATGGAACAAATATATTTGCCGGGAACTGGAGTGGCGTTTTTCTCTCAACGGATTACGGTGCAAACTGGACAGAAATAAATTCAGGACTATGGAGTTTAAGTGTTAATGCGCTTGCTATTTTGGGAACTAACATTTTTGCTGGTACAAGTAGTGGCGCTGTTTTTAGAAGACCATTATCTGAAATAGTTACATCAGTTGAAAGTTCGGATGAAATTCCTACAGACTTTAATTTAAAACAAAACTATCCAAACCCATTCAATCCAAGCACAAAAATCAGTTGGCAATCACCAGTTGGCGGTCATCAAACATTAAAGGTTTATGATGTACTTGGGAATGAAGTAGCCACACTGGTTGATGAATACCGAAATGCAGGAAGTTACGAAGTTGAATTCAATGTAGGAAAGACTTTCAGTCTGTCGAGTGGAGTATATTTCTACAAATTACAAGTTGGAGAATATATTCAAACGAAGAAGATGATATTGGCAAAATAAGTCTCAGCCCAAATCCCTCTCCAAAGGTGAGGGGCTTTTGGTGAATGTTTAGTTAAAAAATAAACTAATATTTATTAACAATAAAATTAAAGAGGAACTAAAATGAAAGTCTTAATTACCTTTTTAACTTTTTTATTAGTTGCCACTATTAATGCGCAGTGGATTGGAGACAATGAAGGTTTTCTTGGCGGTACAGTTAAAGGATTTGCAGTTATTAATAATAAATTATTTGCCGGTACAGATGCATTTGGTGGAGTATATCTGCATGAAAATTCAGTCACTTGGGTACAAAAAAATAATGGTTTGACTAACAAGCAAGTTAACTCAATAATTTCAAAAGATGGAAAAATGTATGTCGGGACTACCAATGGTGGAGTATTTGTTTCAACTGATGAAGGAGAAAGTTGGGTATCAAAAAGCATTACATCAACGACTTCAACAATTTATTCCTTGGGTGTTAATGGTCAAACTATATTTGCAGGAACTTTGAATGGTATCTACATTTCGACTAATGGAGGAGACAGTTGGAGTGCGTCTACAAATGGTTTTCCAAATTCACCCGTTACATCAATACTTGTTAACGGAAACGAAATTTTTGCTGCGACTTATGGTGCAGGAGTCTATTATTCCAATGATAATGGTTTATCGTGGGTACCCAAAAACAATGGAATAAGCATTTTAGCGTTATGGGCTATTACATCTCACAATAATTTACTGATCGTTGGTAGTAATAGTGGGTTATATTATTCAAATGATAACGGGAATAGTTGGAATTTATTTGGGATTTATGACAACCGTCCCTTTAAAAGTCTTTTAAGTTATGGAAATACGATTTTTGCTGGTAAGGCTGAACCAGCACCAACAAATTTTCTATTTAGTACTGATAATGGTGCAACATGGCAAACATCTAGTGATGGTTTCACATCAAGCGTTTATGAAATCATTGCAATAGGTGTGAACAATGGTTATGTCTATGTTTCTACACCCGGTTCTGGTTACAGAATTCATAGAAGATTATTATCTGAAATAGTTACATCAGTTGAAAGTTCGGATGAAATTCCTACAGACTTTAATTTAAACCAAAACTATCCAAACCCATTCAACCCAAGCACAAAAATCAGTTGGCAGTCTCCAGTAGGCGGTCATCAAACATTAAAGGTTTATGATGTACTTGGGAATGAAGTAGCCACACTGGTTGATGAATACCGTAATGCAGGAAGTTACGAAGTTGAGTTTCCTAATGCTGAGACTAGTTATGCCTCCTCTCTACCAAGTGGAGTTTATTTCTACAAATTGCAGGTTGGAGAATTTGTTCAAACAAAGAAAATGATATTGGCAAAGTAAGCCTCAACCCAAACCCCTCTCCAAAAGAGAGGGGCTTTAAGGTTTACTTGTAACTTAAATGATAATTCTTAATCAAATTTTCAAAGTAATATGATAAGTTAATGATGAAGCGATTAGTAATATTAATTTTTCTGTTTAATTATACCCTGATTTATCCTCAATTAGGAATAAATGGTGGTGTAGATTATACTTCATTTACTGCTGGTTCATTTAAGAACACCAAACTGGATGATAATAAATATTGGTTTAATGGGTGGTTTATAAGTTTTGGTGTTATAGGAGGTGTTGAAGGAAGGAGTATAAGCGGTGATTTTGAGATGTTATTTCAATATCATAACAGAACTGCAAACATTAAATTCAATGGGAATGAACATAAACTAACAAATAGTGAAGTATCTCTTTCTTTAGGTCCCCATATTGGGGATAAAAGTGGTTTTGGTATTTCTTTAACAGCTCACCTTGGAATTGGGTGGATTGGCTCTGATACTCCATTTGAACATTCCGGCGTTTACGGAAGTGCATCTATTGGAATTACTCCTTCAATAATAATATCAAGAGTTAGGTTGTTTGCATCAGGTAAACTTAATATCGGATACTTTTATTTTTCTGCATCTGACCCGAATCTGTACTCATCAGACCCCTTGCTCTCTTCTGATGGTTTAATATCCGGACCTGAAATTCAAATTGGAGCGGGTTTTATTTTCTAATGTAAATAAAAAAAATATTTTTTAATTATAATTCGAAGCATAAATGAAAATTGAGAATTCAATAATAACTTCCATAATCTATAAAATAGCGGGGACATTACTTCCTTTTTTTGCGAGAGTAAAAAGGAGTGAATCTTAGCACTGAAGTTATGTACACTGTAAATCTGATTGTCCGGTTAAGTAAACCTAAACCTGTATCACTCCCGGATTGAACTTTGGTATTTCCGGATTGTGATTCGCAACTTCCAAACAAAGTGAAATCCATTCGCGGGTTTTTGCAGGATCAATTATTTCATCTATCCATAATCTTGCCGAAGCATAAACAGGATTACTCTTTTCATCATAAGATTTGAGAATATCATTAAGTAATTTTTTTTGGTCTTCTTCGCTGAATTTTCGTCCGCTTCTTTCTTCCTGCTTAAGTTTTATGTCAAGCAAAACACTGCTTGCCTGATTTCCACCCATCACAGAAATTTTTGCATTTGGATAAGCGAAGATAAATCTTGGATCATAAGCTTTTCCACACATTGCATAATTGCCAGCACCAAAACTGTTTCCAACTATGATTGTAATTTTTGGAACAACAGAGTTAGCTACTGCATTAACCATCTTTGCACCGTCTTTAATTATTCCTCCGTGCTCAGCTTTGCTGCCAACCATAAATCCTGTAACATCCTGAAAAAAGAGTAGTGGAATTTTTTTCTGATTGCAGTTCATTATGAATCTTGTTGCTTTGTCTGCTGAATCAGAATAAATAACTCCGCCAATTTGCATTTCACCACTACCTTTGACGGCTTCAGTTTTAACTACACTTCTTTGATTTGCAACAATTCCTACTGCCCAGCCATCAATTCTTGCATATGCTGTTATGATTGTTTTGCCATAACCGGCTTTGTATTCATCAATTTCAGAATTATCAACGATTCTTGCAATAACTTCGTACATATCGTAAGGTTTAATCTGATCTTCGGGAAGAAGGGAATATATTTCTTTTTGTTCAAATTTTGGTGGCTTCGATTCAATTCTGTTAAATCCTGCTTTTGGAAATTCGCCTAACTTGGAAACTAAATTTCTGATTTGTTGAATGCACTCTTCGTCATTTTTCATTATATAATCGGTTACACCCGAAATATTCGACTGAACTCTCGCACCGCCTAGTGATTCATTATCAATTACTTCACCAATTGCCGCTTTAACCAAATGTGAGCCGGCAAGAAAAACTGACCCTTCACCTTCAACAATCAATGCTTCATCAGACATAATTGGCAGGTAAGCACCACCAGCAACACAAGGTCCCATTATCGCTGCAATCTGCGGAATTCCCATTGAAGACATTTTTGCATTGTTACGAAAAATTCTTCCGAAGTGTTCTTTGTCAGGAAAGATTTCATCCTGCAATGGAAGAAATACGCCAGCACTATCAACCAGATAAATAATCGGCAACCGGTTTTCCATTGCAATTTCCTGAGCACGGAGATTTTTCTTTGCTGTAATCGGAAACCAGGCACCGGCTTTAACTGTTGCATCGTTTGCAACAATTACACAAAGTCTGTTGTGAATTTTTCCGATTCCATAAATTGTTCCGGATGAAGGTGCTCCGCCGAATTCTTCATACATTCCATAAGCAGCAAGAGTACTAAGTTCGTAGAATTCTTTTGGATTATCTACAAGCTTTTCTATTCTTTCTCTTGCAGTTAGTTTACCTTTTGCTTTGTGCTTCTCGATTGCTTTCTTTCCACCACCTTCACGCACTTTTTCTTTAATCCCATCAATTTTTCTGAGAAGCTCTTTCTGATAATCATCTCTCTTTAGAAATAATTCGTTTTCTTTAATCGGTGTTCCAATTATTTTCATAATGTTTTTACTTTCCTTTAAATTCCTCGGTGGTTCCCTGTGCCTTCTTAGTGGTTCTCCGTGAAATTAAATTATTTATTACACAGAGTTACACGGAGAAAACACGGAGTTGCACTGAGAATTAATCTTTAAGTAAATCTTTTGCAATTACTATTCTCTGAATTTCAGATGTACCTTCTCCAATTGTGAGAAGTTTCACATCACGATAATATTTTTCAACAGGATATTCTTTTATGTAACCATAACCACCAAACATCTGAACAGCTTCGCTTGCTGCTTTCTCAGCAATTTCACTTGCAAACAGTTTTGCTTCTGCTGCTTCTTTTGTATTCGGAATTCCGTTATCCTTCATCCATGCTGCACGATATGTAAGCATTCTTGCTGCTTCAATATTTGTGTGCATCTCTGCAAGTTTAAATTGTGTTGCCTGAAACTCCGATAAAAATTTTCCAAACTGTTTTCTCTCGTTGGTGTATTTAAGACAAGCATCAAGACAACCTTGTGCAAGTCCAACACTTAAAGCTGCAATTGAAATTCTGCCACCTTCAAGTACCTGCATTGAATTGATAAAACCCATTCCTTCCTGACCGAGTAAATTTTCTTTAGGCACTTTACAGTTTTCAAATGCGAGTTGAGTTGTATCGCTTGCACGCATTCCAAGTTTATTTTCTTTCTTGCCAATGATTAATCCTTCAAAACCTTTTTCAAGAATGAAAGCTGATATTCCTTTCTTGCCAGCATCTTTATTTGTAATTGCCATTACAACATATGTTTCACCAACAGTTCCGTGAGTTGTGAATTGCTTACTGCCATTCAATATCCAATAATCACTATCTTTTACTGCGAAACTTTTTAATCCTGCAGCATCACTTCCTGAAGCAGCTTCTGTTAAACCCCAGGCACCAATTTTTTTCCCACTTGCTAAATCCGGAAGATATTTTCTTTTTTGTTCTTCGTTGCCGAAAAGATTGATATGATTTGTGCAAAGTCCGTTATGTGCAGCAACAGATAAAGCAACAGAAGGATCAACTTTTGCGAGTTCTTCTATTATCAATGCATATTCAATGTAACCAAGTCCGGCTCCGCCATATTCTTCAGGAACGAGAATGCCCATAAATCCAAGCTCGCCAAGTTGCTGCATTATTTCCATTGGAAACTTTTGTGACTCATCATATTCCATTATCACGGGTCGAATGTTTTTTTCAGCAAAATCTCTGATTGTATCACGAATCATTAATTGATTTTCAGTAAGCTCAAGTAAGAATGGTTGTGTTGACATAAGTTGTCCCTTATCTTTTTGACAAAGAATAATTTTTCTAATTTTTCTGACTTTCTTTGTGCCTTTGAGTCTTTGTGGCAAAAAATAGAGTCACGAAGTCAGCAAGGCACTAAGATTTATTTACAAACTGATTTAGTATTTCTTCTGCAATATGATATGGTGATGAATTACCTAGCACAACTTTTTGCAGGGACGAATTTAATAAATTTTCTCTGTCTTCACTCCACAATTTTTCTTTCAATTTATTCTCAACAATTTCTTTAATTCTTATTCGTGCCTGGTTTTGTCTTTTATTCTGAAAAAGATTTTTTTCAATCAGAAAAGATTTATGTTTTTCAACTTCCTCTGCAATCTCTTCAATGCCTTTATTTTCTGATGCAACAGCTTTAATGATTTTAGGCAGCCAGGTATTTTCATCGTGTTCTTTAATCATCAGAATTGTTTGTAATGCAGTATAAGCTTGTTGCGAACCAGGTCGATCACACTTATTTAATACAAACAAATCTGCAATTTCCATTAAACCAGCTTTCATTGCCTGAACAGAATCTCCGCTTTCGGGAACGAGAACCACAATGGTTGTATCAGCCGCCTGAGCAATATCGAGTTCAGATTGACCTACTCCAACTGTTTCAAGAATAACGATATCAAATCCTGCAGCATCAAGAATATCAGCAGCATCAATTGCTTTTTTTGAAAGTCCACCTAAACTACCTCGGGTTGCCATACTTCTGATAAAAACTCCCTGATCCATTCCAACATCAGTCATTCTTACTCTGTCGCCAAGTAAAGCGCCACCGGTAAAAGGTGAAGTAGGATCAACAGCAATAATTCCAACTTTCTTATTTTGTTTTCTGTAAAACTTTGTAAGCTGATTTGTGATTGTACTTTTACCAGCGCCCGGCGGACCCGTAATTCCTATTCTGTAAGCATTGCCAACTTTGTTGTAAAGTTCTTTTAAATATTCTGATGTTAAATTGTTATCAGATTCAATAAAAGAAATTGCTCTTGCAACTGCGCGTCTATTACTGTTTAATAATTGTTCAACTAAATTTTTATCAATCATTTTAAGGCAGATTGTTTCTGAAAAAATCAACTGTCAGTTTTAACCCTTCATCCAAAGTTGTTGAAGGTTTCCAACCAAACTTCTTAAAAAGTTTTTCTGAAGTGATAACACTTCTCATTTGTTCGCCCGGTGCAGCAGGACCATGCTTTTCTTCTTTGTTTGCACCAATGATGTTATTCAGTTTGTGAAAGAGTTGATTAACATTTGTTTCGATGCCTGTTCCAACATTATAAATATCGTTTGCTGAATCGTTAAGTGTAAGAAGATTTGCTTTGACAACATCACCGACAAAAACATAATCTCTTGTTTGTTCGCCGCTTCCGTTTATTATTGGCTGTTCACCCTTTAATAATTTTGTTGAGAAAATTGCAACAACTCCGGCTTCACCAAAAGGATTTTGTCTTGGACCATAAATGTTAGCATAACGAAGTATGGTGTAGTTCAATCCGTACTCAGCATTGTAGAAGTACAAATATTTCTCAACTGCAAGTTTTGAAATTCCATAAGGTGATCGTGGTTGTGTTGGATGATTTTCATCAGCAGGGAAGTATGATTGCTCACCATAAACAGCACCACCGGTTGAAGCAAACATAAATTTCTTTACTTTGAATTTGATTGCATTCTGAAGAAGATTTATTGTGCCCATAATGTTTGTGTTAGCATCGAATGCCGGGTCTTTCACTGAGCGTCTTACATCCATCTGAGCTGCATGATGATTGATTACATCAAACTGTTCCTCACTAAATAGTTTCTCGACTAATTCTTTATCACAGATATTTCCTTTTACAAATTTTGCTTTTGGATTAATATTCTTTTCAAATCCTGATGATAAATCATCAAGCACAACAACATGATGACCTTCGTTAACAAAAGCATCAGTAATGTGTGAAGCAATAAAGCCGGCTCCACCGGTTACAAGAATTTTCAAATTTCCTCCGTATATAGTTTATGTTCAAGTATATATTTTTCAACTTCCTTTGGTACAAGATAATGAATTGGTAATCCCTGATGAACACGATGTCGTATGTCAGTTGCACTAATTTCAATTCCTCTTGTTTGCACGAAAGTAGCTTGTTCAACATATTTATCAATAAATTCAACTGGCTGAGAAGATTTTCTTTTCAGCACAATCACTTTGGCAAGATTCATTATTTCATCAGGTTCTTTCCAGGTATAAAATTTAAAGATGTTATCATAACCAATTATCAATTCAATTTCATCGTAAAACTTTTTGAATTCTCTTAAAGTGTCAACTGTGTAGGAAACATCGTGCTTCTTAATTTCAAAATCAGATACTTCGAAAAAATCTACTCCTTCAATCGAAAGTTTTATCATATTCAATCGGTCTTCAGGTGATGAGGTTTTGACATTCGTTTTGTGTGGTGAAATGTAAGTCGGAATAAAAATGATTTTATCAAGCTCTCTGATTTCTCTTACGGATTGCGCAGTTATTAAATGACCGTGATGTATTGGATCAAATGTACCACCAAATATTCCGATTTTGCTCATTTAAGTAAGTCCTTATATTCAACAAAAAGATGGGTAAATTTTTCGTGCATTTCCTGCGAGCAGTATTCGATGCTTTTTTTCTGAGAAAGATCATCATAAAGTTCTTTAAAAGATTGAGTATCATAAACTCTTACAAATCCGTTCAGAGTATGAATGAAATGTTCTTCTGTTCTAAGCAAAGCCAGCAATTTCGAATAATCTCTTTCCGAATACTGAATTGCTTTAAGTAAATTTTCTGTATAATGATTAAAACCAATTAAACAAATGGATGAATTTCCTGATGTTCCAATAACGATTGTATTTTCATCAGTGCTTAACAAGTTCAGTATCTCATTAACTGAAGATAAACTTACTCCCATCACATCTGCATAAATTATAATCGAATGCTTCTGAGGTTTTATTTTGGTAGAAAG
Organism: Ignavibacterium sp.; assembly: GCF_025998815.1. NCBI lineage: Bacteria > Pseudomonadati > Ignavibacteriota > Ignavibacteria > Ignavibacteriales > Ignavibacteriaceae > Ignavibacterium > Ignavibacterium sp. The sequence continues at coordinate 1,085,700 of NZ_AP026678.1, read as the reverse complement.
AAATGTCAAATCAGGTTCAGAATCATAAAAAAACAATTTGAATTTATCCGCACTGATGGTTGATAATTCTGTTTGGATTAAATCATTATCGTTCTTCTCAGCATAAATTGTCAGATCAGTATCATTCTGGCTGCGGTTGAGATTTTCAATAAGATTAAGAAATAAAGTACCGAATAAAAGTTTTGTATCCTCGATAGATAATGTTTCAAAAGTTTTAAGACTGTTTTCATTAAAAATAACTTTGTCTGAAATAACCACTAATGAAATTGAATTATCAGCCATTTTATGCTTTTATCCCACTTAATAAAAATGAAATAAATTTTCTGTAATTATCTATATCATTTTCATAATAAATTTTACTCGCTCCATTTGAATTTCTTGCCTGCATTTTTCTGAAAGCAAGAGTAGTTGCAGATTTAATATAATCCTTTCTTATGCTTTCAGGAACCCATCCTTGCTGTTCTCTTACTGATGAACTCAAAATAGATAAATGAGTTGAAGGAATTATTCCGTTAGCTGCTTCTTCAGAGAGTTCATTAAAAATTATTTTTCTCTCTCGTGCGACTGAAACAGTAAATACTGTTATAAAAATTAACACAGTGATGAAAAGAAACAGAAATCCTAATGGAGCAGTTGATTGAAAACTTACCGATGAATTCCATCCTGCGTGAATTAGCATTGCAATTGTTAGTCCAATCAAAGCAAATAAAATTCTTTTACCTTTACTCATAAATTTTGAATAGCCGAGAAAAGCACCAAGTGTTGCAGTAGATACGCAATGCATTACCGCTGAAAAAAGAGTTCGTATAATAATAATTGCAATCCAGCTTCCAAGGTTATTAGCATTCCCAACGAAGTAAAGAAAATTTTCAGTCATTCCAAATCCAAGCCCGATTGCACCACCATAAACAATTCCATCAGTGATGTTATCAAATTTCCTGTTGCTTACTGTTATAAGAAGAAAAATTCCTTTTGTAATTTCTTCAACAAAAGGAGCCACAGCAACGGCTCCAACTAAACCTAAACTTCTGTCATCTTTTACAAAAAAAGAAATTATAGTTGTAAGAAAAAAACTTCCGACTAAAGCAAGAAAGATAGCACCAATCGCTCCCCAAAGATAATTCGCCAGGACAATTCCAAATGGTTCGCGGTCATACTTATCAAATCGCCAGATAAGTATCAGATAAATTGTCATAGGAATAATAGCGGCAAGCGCAGAAAAAATAATGAGCATTTCAAGATACCGTATGTTGGAAAATTATCTGTTTCAAATTATTAAAATGCTCAATCACATTCAAAAAAAATTATTCTTTAAGCCAGACTTTAATTTCTTTCATACTTGGCATTTTTCCATAATATAAAACACCAAATCTGAAAATTTTTCCAGAAATTCTGATAACAATCAGAATTGAGAAAATCATAATCAGAATTGTTGAAAGAATCTCCCAAAGTGGAATAGGTGATACATTTACTCTTAATATCATAACCGATGGAAGTGTGAAAGGAATATAAGAGAGAACTTTTACAAGACTACTATCAGGATTCTGTAATGTGCTGATTATAAATACACTTGGAAGTACAAGCAACAAACTCAGATAACTTGTTATTTGCTGAGCTTCCTGTTCAGTGCTTGCTACTGAGCCAATTCCAACAAACAGTGTGGTGTAAAAAACAAATCCAAGAATAAAGTATAATAATATCAAATGAATATTATCGAATGAAGTCATAGGTACTATTGCCGCACCAATTAGGGAAATTCCTATGATTAACCAGACAGCAACCTGCGTGAGTCCGAGTGCACTAAGTCCAAAAACTTTTCCAAAGAGTAAATCCTGTGGCGTACAACTCGAAATCAATATTTCAATAAGTCGGTTTGATTTTTCTTCGAGCATACTTCTTACAAGCATTTGTCCTGAATAAATTATCATCATCATCAGAAGAAGTATAAAAATTATCGAGGAGAAGAATACCATTTCAAATCCGCCTTTACCTTCTTCACCTGGTTTTTCAATCTTAATCTGATTTACATTCGTTCTCTGTTTAATTACTTCAATTATTTCCGGATCAAAATTTTCTGATAACAGTTTTCTTTTAATTCTCAGATTGTTAAATGCTTCTTCAAATCTTGCAACATCCTGAAAATTTCCAATGCTTTTAGACCGAAATTCTATCTTGAGAGAATCATTTATTCCTTTTTGAATGAGAAGATAACCATCTAACTTATTTTCAATTACCATTGCGTCGGATATTTTAACAAGTGAATCAGCATCTGTGTTTGATTTATAATTATTCAGAATTGCATAAGCAGGTAAGTTATTGTTCAGTTTGTAGGTCTCAATTTCATTTTTCAAATCATAAAAATATTCCTGAGTGAGATCAAGAATACCAATTGCTTTTGTTGAATCACTATCTTTTGTAGCTAAAAGTGTCGGCAGCACAGAAAATAGTATAATTATCGCAGGAGTAAGGAATAATGAGATAATAAACGCTTTTGATTTAATTTTTTCAAGAAATTCCCATTTGGCTACTGTTATTGCTTTTTTCATAAGACTAATTCTTATTTTTTATTGTATCAATAAAAATTTTATTAAGTGTTGGTTCAACTATTGAATATTGTTTAATCGTAACTTTATCGATTATTTTTTTGAGGAAATGTTCCGGTTTAATTTCATCTTTAATGTGTACTTCAGCATTGTTGCTATATAACTCGAAGCTTATTACTTCATCCATTTCGCTAAGGAATTTCACATCACCTTCGTAAGAGAATCTGACATGATTTCCACCGAATTTTTGTTTTATCTCTGAGAGACTTCCGCTAAGAACTTCTTTGCCTTCATTTATCAATAAAATTTCACTGCATAGTTTTTCTGCTGTATCCATCTGGTGAGTTGAGAGAATAATAATTTTCCCATTATCAAGTAAATCCAAAATAACATCTTTAATAAGCTGTTGATTAATTGGATCAAATCCTGAGAATGGTTCATCAAGAATAAGTAATTCAGGATTATGTATTACCGCCGTTATAAACTGAATCTTTTGCTGATTACCTTTTGAAAGCTCTTCAACTTTTCTTTCTCTGTATTGCGGAATTTCCAGCTTCTTCAACCATTTATCAGTTTCTGTTTTAATATCGGAGCTTTGCATTCCTTTCAGATGAGCCAGGTAAGTAATTACATCAACTACTTTGCTTTTTTTATAAAGACCGCGCTCTTCGGGAAGATATCCAATCGAATTAAATAAGTCTTTCGTTACTGGTTTTCCATTCAGAAAAACTTCGCCTGAGTTTGGTTTAATTATATTTAGAATTGTCCTGATTGTTGTTGTTTTACCAGCGCCATTTGGACCAAGCATACCGAAAATTTTGCCTGGCTTTACTGAAAATGTGAGGTTATCAACTGCTCTGATTTGACCGTAAGTTTTAGTAAGATTCTTTACTTCAAGCATAATAATTCCGAAACTCTTAAAGATTTTGTGCTAAAATAGTTAACTGCATTGATAATTATTAACTTTTTTTGATAAATGGATAAATTTATTTTTGAGCTAAATAATTCTCTGGCAAAGATTTAATCACACTTCTATGTTTGATTATCAAAACCTCTGATAATATATTTGAAGCCAATTTTTGAGCGATTTTGCAATGAAAGTAAAAATTTCAAATCTAAGCATAGGGGAACATGTTTTTGATTTTGAAGAGACAGTAGAAGATATTGACCTTGGGGAACCGTTTTTTGGAAAGGTTAAAACAAATATCAGATTAAATAAACTTCACGATCAGATTATAACTCATGTTAGTTCTGAAATTAATGCTTCATTTGAATGCGACAGATGTACTATCAAATTTGAAAGATTAATTCAAAGCGATTATGAAATGATTTATCTTATGAATGAAGAACCTGAAGATACTGATGACATTAACATTACATATATTAGCAGAGACACTGATAAGCTCGATTTTGATAATGATGTACGAGAATTCGCTATATTAGCAATTCCTATGAAAAAATTGTGTAAAGAAGATTGTAAAGGACTTTGTCCGAGGTGCGGAGCAGATTTGAACTTTGAACAATGTTCCTGTCAGAAAGATGATATTGATCCGAGATGGGAAAAATTATTTACAAAGAAATTTTAATATCAAATAACTAAAAGGAAAAGCTACCATGCCAAATCCGAAACGCAAAATGTCTAAGAGCCGAAGAGATAAGAGAAGAACTCATTACAAAGCATCACTTCCGACTTTGAGTAAATGCTCAAATTGTGGTGAAATGAAATTAGCTCATCGGGCTTGTCCATCCTGTGGTTACTATAGCGAACGATCAGTATTCGTTCCTAAAAGCTAACAAGTAAATATCAATTATGCCGGATAACTCCACAGAACAAACAAAATGTAAAATTGTTGTTGATGCAATGGGGGGCGATTTTGCCCCTCAGAATGCAGTTGTTGGTGCTGTTCAGGCATTGAGCCAAAATCAGGATTTCGAGCTTTACCTCGTCGGTAAAAAATCTGAAATTATTTCAGTGCTCAAAAAAAACAATCTCTCTTTTGATGAAAGATTTATCATCAATGCTGAACAAGTAATCGAAATGGGAGAATCTCCAACCACAGCAATAAAATCAAAACCTGATTCTTCAATTGTTGTTGGAGCCAGATTAGTAAAAGAAAAAAAAGCTGATGCCTTTGTAAGTGCTGGCAACACAGGTGCAATGATGTCAGCTTCAACTTTAATTATCGGAAGAATTCCAGGAGTTGGCAGACCAACAATTGGTGCTGAGATTCCTAATGTTTATGGAACTTGTTATTTGTATGATGTTGGTGCAGGAAAGGATGCAAAACCTATTCACTTGCTTGAGTACGCAATAATGGGAACAATTTACGCAAAGGAAATGGGTGGAGTTTCCAATCCCTCTGTCGGTGTTCTAAGTATGGGTGAAGAAGTGGGGAAAGGAAATGAAGTTGCAAATGAAGCTTACAACCTTTTGAAAAATTCCAGACATAATTTTATCGGAAATGTAGAAGGCAGGGATATTCTTACAGGTAAAGTTGATGTTGTTGTTTGTGACGGATTTGTCGGAAATATATTATTAAAATTTGGTGAAGCTGTTCCAAAACTTCTTAAACATTTGCTTGAGCAAACCGCAAAAAAAAGTTTGATTGATGCTTTAAAGATTGTTTTGGTTAAAAGCACATTAAAAAAAGCTCTCAAAAGTCTTGACTATCAGGAACACGGCGGAGTTCCTTTGTTGGGTGTAAATGGAATCTCAATAATTGGTCATGGCTCAAGTACACCAAAAGCAATAACAAATATGGTGCTTAAAGCAAAGCTTATGTACGATAAAAAACTTGTGCAAAAAATTGAAAAATCAATAAGTGAATATTCTAATAAAAAAATGGATAGCGAATGAGTGAAACAAGAAAATATAATGCAATTGTAACAGGGGTAGGAATGTATGTTCCGGAAAAAGTTCTTGACAATAAATATTTTGAAAAAATCGTTGACACAAACGATGAGTGGATAAGAACCAGAACCGGAATTCGTGAGCGAAGAATTATTGAAAATGGTGCAACCAGTGATTTAGCTACATTGGCTGCTAAAGATTTGTTTGAAAAACATAATGTTGACCCAAAAGATATTGAAGTAATTATCATTGCTACAGTTACTCCGGATATGTTTTTCCCTGCAACCGCAACTTTAGTTCAGCACAAACTTGGTATTCCAAATGCGTGGGGATTTGACTTATCTGCCGCCTGTTCAGGATTTTTGTTTGCATTACAAACCGGTGCATCTCTGATTGAAAGTGGGCGTTACAAAAAAGTTTTGGTTATTGGTGCAGATAAAATGAGTGCGATTACCGATTATACTGATCGAAACACCTGCATCCTTTTTGGTGATGCTGGCTCTGCAGTATTACTCGAGCCAACTGAAGATTTAAACTTAGGATTAAAGAAATCAATTTTAAGAATTGATGGTTCTGGAAAAGACGCTTTGTATATGCTTGGTGGTGGAAGTTTGAATCCCGCATCTCACGAAACAGTTGATAAAAAATGGCATTACATCTATCAGGATGGAAAAGCAGTATTCAAAGTTGCAGTAAAAGGTATGGCAGATGTTTCAGCAGAAGTTATGGAAATCAGCGGACTTAAATCCGAAGATGTAGCTTATCTTGTACCTCATCAGGCAAATTTAAGAATCATTGATGCGACCGCAGAGAGAATGGGGATTAGTAAAGATAAAGTTATGATTAACATTGATAAATATGGAAACACAACTGCAGCCACTATTCCTTTATGTTTGACTGAATATTACAGAGCCGGCAAATTAAAAAAAGGCGATAATCTTATTTTGGCTGCTTTTGGTGCCGGATATACCTGGGGAGCTTCTCATCTTGTGTGGGCAATTGACTAACAAAAAACGTTTTTAACTATGGCAAAAAAAGCTTTTCTGTTTCCCGGTCAGGGATCGCAATATGTTGGAATGGCTAAAGATCTGTTTGATAATTCAGTTGAAGCCAAAGAAATGATTCGAACTGCTGATGAAGCAGTTGGTGCAAATCTTTCTTATATAATGTTTAACGGACCTGAAGAAGAATTAAAGCAAACTGAGTTTACTCAACCGGCAATTTTCCTGCATTCGGTCGTGTTGGCTAGTTTAATCAGAACTTTGAGACCTGATGCTGCTGCAGGACACTCACTTGGCGAGTATTCTGCTTTAGTTGCTGCAGGAGCTATTCAATTTTACGAAGCAGTGAAATTAGTCAGACAAAGAGGATTAGCAATGCAATATGCTGGTACAGTTATGCAGGGAACTATGGCTGCTGTTGTTGGACTTCAACCTGAAGTGGTTGAAAATTTATGTAAAGAAGCTTCTGCTGTCGGAATTGTTCAGTGTGCAAACTTTAATTCGCCCGGACAAATTGTAATTTCAGGTTCAGTCGATGGTGTGAAGAAAGCAATGGAACTTTGCAAAGCCAATGGTGCTAAATTGGTTAAAGAGCTTGTGGTAAGTGGTGCGTTTCATTCCCCTTTAATGGAACCGGCAAAAGAGCGATTGCAAAAAGCTCTTGATGAAACTAATTTTTACAATGCACGATTTGCTGTTTACGCTAATGTTACTGCAAAACCTGTTTCTGAGAAAGAAGAAATCAAAAAATTACTCTTTGATCAATTAACCTCTCCCGTAAGATGGGAAGAAACTATTAAAAATATGATTGATGATGGAATAGAAGAATTTTACGAAATCGGGCCAGGCAAAGTTTTACAGGGATTAGTGAAGCGTATTAATCCTGATGTTAAAGTTTTTGGTATAGATAAGTACGAAGATGTATACCAATATATTTAGGTTTGTATGAGTATAAAGGAAAAGTACATAAACGGAATTAAAATCGATCCCAATATTTTTACATTCAAGTTTGGTTGCAGATGTAATGGTGAATGTTGTCATTACGGTGTTTATACAGACTTAAAAGAAAGTGAACACATATTGACTATTAAAGACAAAATCATTCCTTTAATGGATGAAACACAATCAAAAAATATTTCTGAATGGTTCGAACCAGCAGAAGAGGATGAAGATTTTGAATCAGGTGTTGCAGTAGGAACTGAAATAATTAATAACAAATGCACCTTCCTTGATAAAAACGGATTGTGTGTGCTGCAGAGATTAGCGTTGCAGGAAGGTGAACATAAATGGAAATACAAGCCAATCTATTGTGTTCTATTTCCTTTAACAATTTACCAAAACACATTAACGATTGATGATGAACATATAGATCGTTTAAAATACTGTAACAAATTTCCTGTTGCTGATACATCAATCTTTGAAGCTTGTAAAGAAGAAATTCATTATTTTCTTGGTGATGAGGGTTTTCAGGAACTCTTGAATTACAAAGAAGAAGTTTTATCTCAACTTCAGAACGGAGTTTTAGCTGATGGAAACAAAAAATAAAAAAGCTATTGTAACCGGAGGAACAAGAGGAATCGGAAGAGCAATTGTTAAGGAACTCGCCACTAATACAAATTACAAAGGTGTTTTATCTGATGTTGCATTTATTTATAATAAATCAGATGAAGCTGCTCAGCAATTAGTAAAAGAATTGGAAAATTCTCAGACAAAGATTTTTGCCATCAAAGCAGATGTTGCTTCATTTGAAGAAACTCAAAGAGCAATTTCTGAGGCGATTGAAAAACTTGGCGGAATTGATTTCCTTATTAACAATGCCGGAATAACAAGAGATACTCTTCTTTTAAGAATGTCTGAAAAAGATTTTGACGATGTAATTGATGCCAATCTTAAAAGTGTTTTCAACTGTACAAAAGCAGTTCTTAAAAATCTTGTTTCTCAAAGGTCAGGAAGAATTGTAAACATCTCATCAGTTGTTGCTTTAATTGGAAATCCCGGACAAGCAAACTATGTAGCTTCTAAAGCAGGATTAATTGGCTTTACAAAATCTGTTGCAAGAGAAGTTGCCTCAAGAGGAATTACAGTTAATGCAATTGCACCAGGATTTATTAAATCGGATATGACAGACAAATTAACTGATGAGCAAAAACAAAAACTGGTTCAGAACATTCCGCTCGGTAAAATAGGTACACCTGAAAATATTGCAAAGATGGTTGCATTTTTGTGCAGCGACGATGCAGAATATATAACCGGACAGGTCTTTGCTGTTGATGGCGGACTGACAATGTAGCTTTTTTATTGAAAATCAATTTTATTAAATTTACAATAGTCAAATATTCGTTAACAAAAATCATCAATAAATTATAGGAGAATACAATGGATGTTGAAGCAAAGGTAAAAGAGATCATTATTGATAAACTCGGTGTTGAAGAATCTCAGATTACTCCTGAAGCATCATTCACAAATGATTTGGGTGCTGATTCATTAGATATCGTTGAATTGGTAATGGGTTTTGAAAGCGCATTCCAGATTTCAATCCCTGATGAAGATGCTGAGAAAATCGGCACTGTTGGAGATGCTATCAACTATCTTAAATCAAAATTAGGTTAAGGATTTAGTCGGGATTTTATCCCGACTAAATCTCTAATCTCGCTTTTATGGAAAAGAGAAGAGTTGTTGTAACCGGAATGGGAGCTGTTACTCCCATTGGTATTGGAGTAAAAGAATATTGGCAGGGCTTAATTGAAGGAAGAAACGGTGTTGACCTCATTACTCATTTCGATGCTTCAAATTTTGATACAAAATTCGCCGCAGAAGTAAAAAATTTTAATCCCGAAAATTACTTTGATAAAAAAAGTATAAAGAGACTTGATCCATTCACTCAATTCGCACTTGTTTCTGCACAAGAAGCAATTGATGATTCGGGATTAAATCTGGATAAAATTAACAAAAATAGGGTTGGGGTAATCTTTGGAAGCGGCATCGGTGGAATTGAAGCACTCAAAACTGAACACTTTAAATATTTTGAAGCTAAAAATCCAAATGTTATCAGTCCATTCTTCATCCCGATGATGATTGCTGATTTAGCCGCAGGTCAGATCTCAATTAAGTATGGCTTTAAGGGACCTAACTACGCCACCACTTCAGCCTGCGCAACTTCATCGCACGCTATAGCTGATGCTTTTATGTTAATTCAAAGAGGAAATGCCGAGATTATGGTCACCGGTGGTAGTGAAGCTTCAGTTTCAGAAATGGCAATCGGTGGATTTAATTCTATGAAAGCACTTTCAACCTGGAATGACAGATATAAAGAAGCATCCAGACCTTTTGATAAAGACAGAAACGGATTTGTAATGGGTGAAGGTGCAGGTACTCTTATTCTTGAAGAACTTAATCACGCTTTGAGTCGTGGTGCAAAAATTTACGCAGAACTTGCAGGAATCGGATTAACTGCTGATGCTTACCATATCACTGCACCGGCGCCTGGCGGAGAAGGTGCTGTAAGGTCTATGAGAGAAGCTATTTTTGATGCTGGCTTAAGTCCGGAGGATATTGATCATATCAATGCACACGGAACATCTACTCCATACAATGATGTAAATGAAACAAAAGCAATTAAAACAGTATTTGGTGAACACGCTTATAAGTTGGTGGTTAATTCTACAAAATCTATGACAGGACATTTACTTGGTGCTGCAGGAGGAATTGAAGCAATTGCAACAGTGCTTGCAATTTTTAATGATTTAATTCCACCCACAATAAACCTGACCAATCCTGATCCTGAATGTGATTTGAATTATTCGTCATTAAAGGCAACTAAAAAGACTGTTCGTGCTGCAATCAGTAACACATTTGGTTTTGGCGGACATAATGCATCTTTGCTTTTTAAAAAATTTGAGGAATAATCTTGGACGGAATATTCTCCCGCATTAAAAAAATTTTCAGAAGGCGGGTTACTCAAAAGAATAAATTATCCAAAAGACTTCTCACTGCTCAGCAATTCTCTGACCTCGAAAAAATTATTGGCTATCCTATTAAAGATCAATCTCATTACATTCAGGCACTTATTCACCGCTCTTTTCTTGAAGAACTTGATGAAGATGATGCTTCAAATGAGCGACTTGAATTTCTTGGCGATGCTGTATTAAGCCTGATAACTGCAGAATATTTATTCCATCTTTATCCGGATAAAGATGAAGGATTTTTAACTAAAGTTCGGGCAAAAATTGTTAACAGAAATTCACTTGCTGAAAGTGCCGAAGAAATTGGTCTCGTAAAATTTTTATTGATCAATCAGAACCTTTCGAACACATTTTCAAGAGGAGCTAAAACAGTTTTATCGGATGCTTTTGAAGCTTTGGTTGGTGCGCTTTATCTCGATCAGGGTTTGGATGCCTGCCGTGTTTTTATTCGTAAAGTTTTGATTGATCCTATTGTTGAAGCAGGTGAACATTTGGTCGATGAAAATTATAAAAGTCAGTTACTTGAATATGCTCAGGCGAATAAACTTGAATTACCGAATTATAAAGTAATAAAAGAAGAAGGTCCGCAGCACGAAAGAACCTTTACTGTTCAGGTTAGTGTTGGTGATAAAATAGTTGGAATCGGAAAAGGAAAAAATAAAAAATCAGCTGAGCAGAATGCTGCACAGAAGGCAATGGAAAAGATACTTAAATCACAACAGTAATTTTCCCACTTTAGATTTGAATCAGTTTCAATTTTTATTTGTTTAATTTTGTAATGATTATTAAAAATTTCTAACATTTTATACAGAGAATTTTATGAAACACTTTGAACATCCCGATAAATTTGAATCCCGTCATATCGGACCTTCGTTTGATGAATTAAATCAGATGGCAATTGAATGTGGTGCACAATCAGTTGATGACTTAATTGATCAAACAGTTCCTAAAAATATCCGCTTAACCAAACCTTTAAACATTGGCGAACCGCTTTCTGAATTTGAGTACATCAAAAAATTAAGAGAGCTGGCATCAAAGAATAAAATCTATAAGACTTATATCGGAATGGGTTATTATCCTACAATTCTTCCATCCGTTATAAGAAGAAATATTCTTGAAAATCCCGGTTGGTACACACAATACACTCCTTATCAGGCAGAGATTGCTCAGGGAAGACTTGAAGCTTTATTAAACTTTCAAACTGTTGTCGCTGATTTAACAGGTTTACCAATCGCTAATGCATCACTTCTTGATGAAGGTACAGCAGGGGCAGAAGCTATGATAATGTTTCATAACCTTAGGAAAAAAGACAAACTAAACTCACATAAATTCTTTGTTTCACAAGAGCTTTTTCCACAGACGATTGATGTAATAAAAACAAGAGCAAAGTTGTTAGGAATTGAATTAATTATTGGTGATCACAAATCGATTCAACTTAATAATGATTACTTTGCCCTGATAGTCCAATATCCTTCGGATAGCGGTGAAATTTATGATTACTCTGATTTCTTTAAACAAGCTGACTCTCTTGGAATTTATAAAATAGTTGCTGCTGATATAATGAGTCTTACATTACTTACTCCTCCGGGGGAATTTGGTGCTGATTGCGCAGTTGGTTCAACACAAAGATTTGGAGTACCAATGGGTTATGGTGGACCTCATGCTGCTTTTATGTCAACTAAAGATGAATTTAAGAGAAACATTCCGGGAAGAATAATAGGCGTCTCGATTGATGCTCAGGGAAATCGTGCTTTGCGAATGGCTCTGCAAACCAGAGAACAGCATATCAAAAGAGAAAGAGCAACAAGTAATATTTGTACTGCACAGGTTCTTCTTGCAGTTATGGCAGGAATGTATGCAGTTTATCACGGTCCGGAAAGATTAAAGAAAATAGCATCAAGAATAAATAATCTTACAAAATTTTTATCCCAATCTCTCAAACAACTTGGCTTCGAACAGAAGAATCAGAATTATTTTGATACGATTACTCTATTAACAGACAAGAGTCTTCAAAATAAAATTCACACCGAAGCATTAAAGAAAGAAATTAACCTTCGATACAATAAAGATTTCAGTATTGGAATCTCAATATCTGAAGCGACAACTTTTGAAGATGTGATTGAACTTATTGAAGTGTTTGCCAATGCGACAGATAAAAATTTCGAAGTTCGTGATGTTAATGAAAATGATTATGAAAGTTATAATTCATTTCCTGCAGCATTAAAAAGAAAATCAAATTATCTCACTCATCCTGTATTTAATTCCTATCATTCTGAAACTGAGATGATGAGATATATTAAAAGATTAGAGAATAAAGATCTTTCGCTCGTTCATTCAATGATTCCGCTTGGTTCCTGCACGATGAAACTAAATGCTGCTACTGAAATGCTTGGCGTTACTATGCCTGAATTTTCTGAGCTTCATCCATTTATTCCTGAGGAGCAGGCACTTGGTTATAAAGAATTATTTAACGAACTTGAAAAAGACTTAGCTGAGATTACAGGTTTTGAAGCTGTATCACTTCAACCAAATTCCGGTGCACAAGGTGAGTATTCCGGTTTGTCTGTCATCAGAGCTTATCTTGAAGATATTGGTCAGGGATATCGCAATGTAACTTTAATTCCTTCTTCTGCACACGGAACAAATCCCGCAAGTGCTGTAATGGCAGGAATGAAGGTTGTAGTAGTGAATTGTGATGCACACGGAAATATAGATGTTGATGATCTCAGGAAAAAAGCAGAAGCAAATAAAGATAATTTAGCTGCTTTGATGGTTACATATCCTTCTACTCACGGAGTATTTGAAGAATCAATAAAAGAGATTTGTGAAATCATTCATCAGTATGGTGGACAGGTTTATATGGATGGAGCTAATCTTAATGCTCAGGTTGGTTTAACAACTCCGGCATTTATTGGTGCCGATGTTTGTCATATAAATCTTCATAAAACATTTTGCATTCCGCATGGTGGTGGTGGTCCGGGAATGGGTCCAATTGCAGTTGCAAAACATCTGGTGCCATTTTTACCAGGACATTCAGTTGTGAACATCAACAAAGAAAAATCAATTCATTCTGTTTCATCGGCTCCGTGGGGAAGTGCGGGTATTTTGATTATATCTTATGCTTATATTAAAATGATGGGAAGCGAAGGATTGACTAATGCTTCTAAAGCTGCAATAGTTAATGCTAATTATATCAAAGCTAAACTTGAAAAGTATTTTCCTGTACTTTATTCCGGATTGAATGGAAGAGTTGGACACGAATTGATTTTCGATATGCGTTCATTCAAACAATCTGCTCATGTTGAAGTTGAAGATATTGCAAAAAGATTAATGGATTATGGATATCACGCTCCGACTGTTTCATTTCCTGTTCCGGGGACTTTGATGGTCGAACCAACTGAAAGCGAATCAAAAGCTGAACTCGACAGATTTTGTGAAGTTATGATTTCAATCAGAGAAGAGATAAAAGAAATCGAAGAAGGCAAAGCCGATCCAAACAACAATGTTTTGAAAAATGCTCCTCACACTTTGCAAATGCTTATCTCAGATAAATGGAATTATCCTTACAATAGAGAAAAAGCAGGTTATCCGTTAAAGTGGACAAGACAAAGTAAGTTCTGGCCTTCTGTTGCGAGGGTAGATAATGCTTATGGTGACAGAAACCTTGTTTGCAGTTGCATTCCTGTTTCAGAATATGCTGAAGAGAATTTAGCAAATTAAACTTTAAGGGCTGTCTTCGGAATTATATTTAATTTCGGAACAGCCTATTTTTATGTTTAAAATATTAACTTAAGAATTTCTTCTTTTGATATATTGAAGAAACAAAGAATTAATTAATAATTATTCCTGATTATCTGAACTAAAAAATTTGACTAAAATTATAGCAAAATATTTTTTGGCATTTCTATTCTTTAATGGAGTAATTACTGCTCAAATACCTGATTCACTGGTTTATCAAACTTCATTTCCTTTCGTAGTAGATTCAATAAGAATAATTGGAAACGATCAGACAGAAGATTTTATCATTAGACGTGAATTAACTTTTTCAATTGGAGATACTTTAACTCCGGAAATTATTTTTTATAACAGAGAAAGAATATACAGTCTTGGTTTGTTTGCACATGTTTATGTTAATCCATTAGTCGAAAACTCAACTAACATTCTTGAAATAAAAGTTGAAGAACGATGGTATATATATCCCATTCCCTTTGTAAACATTAAAGAAAGAGACTGGAATAAACTTTCATACGGAATTTTTTTAAGAATAGATAATTTCCGTGGAAGGAATGAGCAAATAAATGCAATCACTTCATTTGGATATGATCCGTCATTTGCGTTGAATTACTATAATCCCAACCTAATCGGTAAGGAGGACTTCTTTTTACGCGTTGGCTTTCTCTATTCGAATGTTAACAACAAAAGTCCTTCAGCAGAAATTTTATATGGTGAACCATTCAAACAAAAATTTTTCAGACCATATTTATTGTTTGGTAAAAGGTTATTGTTATTTCATAAACTTTATGCTTCAATTGCATACAATTATTATGAAACCGAAAAGTATTTTGACGGAATAAACATATCAGGAGAAAGAATAGACAGATTTCCTGAGTTACAACTCGGTTATGAATTTGATTCAAGGGATTTAGTTCAATTCCCTCGCGAGGGAATTTTCACACAAGCGAGTTATTCATTAAAAGGTTTAGGCGTTAATTCAATCAATTATCAGGTTGCAAGAATTGATTTCCGTGAGTACAGGAATGTTGTTGGAAAACTTTTTTCAAAGTGGAGATTAACAGCTAGATTTACAAGCGGAGATAAAGTACCATATTATGATTATTCAATCCTGGGTTTGGATGAAAGAATCAGAGGTTACTTTACCAGAAAGTCTGAAGGCAGTCATTTTTATTTTACATCATTGGAATTTTTCTATCCGATCATCGAAGAACTTAATATTGATTTAGAGTTTATTCCTATTATTCCAAAACAACTTTTGAAATACCGGGTTGCTCTTTACTCCCAACTTTTTGGTGATGCAGGTACAGCTTTATATAAAAACAAGTCACTTAGTCTCAACCGGTTTCAGAGCGGCTATGGAATTGGATTAACATTTTTGGTTCTTCCTTATAACCTACTTAGAATTGAATACGCATTTGATAACTTTGGAAAAACAGAATGGATTTTTGACCTTGGAGTTGCTTTCTGACATAGAGCTTTTTTATTCTGAAGAAGTATCATCAGACTCAATTATACTGAGCAATGATGAGTTTCATCACTGTACAAAAGTATTCAGAAAAAAAATCGGAGATGAAATTTTTATAACTAATGGAAAAGGGAAAATTTATAATTGCACAATTGAAATAATTGGAAAGAAGGAATTAAAAGCTTTAATCAATTCATCTGTTTCTTTCGAAGAAAAATTTCCAAACTACATTTTCTGCATTCCTTTACTTCGTAACAAAGACAGGTTCAGATTTGCAATTGAAAAACTAATTGAGCAAGGAATAACCAGAATTTTTTTATTCAAAGCTCAGCGGGCAGTTGCGGAGAAAATTAACATCAATAAGTTGAATAAAATTGCAATCGAGACTATTAAACAATCTTTACAATCAATACTACCGGAATTTAAAGTCGTTTCCTCTTTGAAAGAACTTAATAATTTCAAAGGGAATAAAATAATTTTTAATCAGAAAAGTGAACTTAAATTTGATAAGAAATTTATTAATGCAAATGAACCGCACTATTTTATCTTCGGACCTGAAGGTGGATTAACTGAAGAGGAGACAGAATCGCTATTAGACAAAAACATTTTCTCATTAGCTGATAACCGATTACGTAGTGAAACAGCTATAATAAAAGTTGCATCAATTTTAACTTTATGAAAGAATTAAAAGTTATTTTTTTAACTCTCTTAATAATATTCTTTACTGCCTGCTCTGCAAGCAAAAGATTCACTTCTGACAAGGATTATGAAAACTATGAATTTAATACTCCTGATGAAGAAGGATTAGAATTTGTTGAACAAGGAATTGCTTCATATTATGCTGATGAATATCACGGAAAGAAAACTGCAAGTGGTGAGATTTACAATATGAATGATCTTACAGCTGCACATCCGAGTTTATCATTTGGAATTAAGTTGTTGGTAAAAAATCTTAAGAACAACAAGACAGTAATTGTTAGAATTAATGACAGAATGCCTGACTTTAAAGGAAGAGTAATAGACCTATCACTTGCAGCTGCAAAAAAGATTGATATGATTTCGGATGGAACTGTTGAAGTAAAAATTTATAAGTTGAGAAAATAAAAAGTCCCGATTGTTCGGGACCTGTATTTATAAAACAGATTGAACCTGTTTCCACCAGTCATTCTTGATAATATCATATTTCATTTTTTGTCTTTTATCAAGATATGATTCAACTTTGGATTGTGCTTCTTTAATTATTTCGCTTTTATCTTCAACAGATTTCGATTTAGTTATGAGTTCATTAAGCACTTTTTGAATAGAATTAGTTTGATCATCAGACAAAAGAACCTTTTGCTTTAGTGTATTAACAAGATTATTAACTGACTCTGATTTATCCTGAGCAAATGTATTTGTCAGTTGAAAAATCAAAATCAAACTGAGTATAAATAATAAGTTTTTCATTTAAATATCTCCTTTATAACTGTTCAAAAATTAAAAATAAAAGTCATTAAAGCCAATGCAATCAGCGTTCCAGAATCAGCACTCAATAATTGAGCAAAAAGCACTGCAGGAAATTCAAAAAGTAAGAAATATTCTTCTGAAAGATGGTTATTTAGTAGACGAACCGACTAAAAAACAATACAACTATGAAATCAATATCAGCAATGGAAAAGATAAGCTTAAATTTCTGGTTTACTTTGGTAAAAAAGGAATTAAGAATGTATTGCAAGGCAATCTGAACTCTGATTTTTATAAAAAGATAGATGCTCTGATTAATTCGAAATTTAACTTTCAATCCGAAGAAATAACAGAACCTGAAAACTATATCGGCTCAGATGAAAGTGGTAAAGGAGATTTCTTTGGTCCTCTTGTAGTAGCTGCTTTTGCTTTTGACATTAAAATCCGTAATGAATTATCAGACCTTAATATTAAAGATAGCAAAGAACTTTCCGATGATGATATTAGAAAAATTGCTTTTAAAATTCGCAAAAGATTTGCTGAAAGAATTTGCGTTATTGAGATAACTCCCAAAAGATATAATGAATTATATGAAAGTTTTAAGAACCTTAATTCAATTCTTATTTGGGCGCATACAAAAGCAATTGAAGAATTAAAAAAGAATTTTAACTACTCTGATTTGGTGATTGATAAATTCTGTAATGAAGATCTGATAAGAACTGAATTAAACAAGAAGCTAACAAATTATAATTTGCTTCTCGCAGAAAAAGCTGAGAGATTTTATGGTGTTGCGATTGCATCAATTCTCGCAAGAGAAAGAGTACTAAACTGGTTTGAAAAGAAAAGGACTGAATTGAAAATAGATTTGCCACTTGGTGCAGCAGAGAAAGTGAATGATGTTGCAAGTCACATAAAACGAAAATTTGGAAACGAAGTTTTAAGTGAATTAATTAAATTGCACTTCAAAAATTTTAAGAACATTTAATTGAGAACTAAAAGGAAAAGAAATAATGGCTAAAAAAAATGAAATAAGAAGAATAGGAATATTAACAGGTGGAGGAGATTGTCCCGGACTGAATGCTGTAATCAGAGGTGTTACAAAACCAGCTGAAGATTATGGAATGACGGTATTTGGAATCCTGGATGGATTTGAAGGTTTGGTTGAAGGGAAAGCCAAAGAATTAACAAACAGTGATGTTTCAGGTATCTTGGCAAGAGGAGGAACTATACTCGGATCATCAAACAAGGGCGACCCGTTCCATTGGCCTGTTGAAGTTGCAGGTAAGATAGAAATACAGGATAAATCGCAGGCAGCATTGAACAACTATAAAGCTTGGAATCTTGACGCACTTATTGCAATTGGTGGTGATGGAACGATGCACATTTGTAATAAACTTTCTCAGATGGGAATGAATGTTATCGGAGTGCCAAAAACAATTGATAATGATTTGGAAGCAACAGATTTAACATTTGGACACGATTCCGCAGTTTATGTAGTTGCAACTTCGCTCGATCGATTACATACAACTGCAGCATCTCATCATAGAGTTCTGGTTGTTGAAGTAATGGGAAGATACGCTGGTTGGATTGCACTTAATGGCGGACTAGCTGGTGGTGCCGATATAATTTTAATTCCCGAAATTCCTTTCTCGTGGGAAAAAGTTTATGCTAAGATTAAAGAAAGAGAATTAATGGGTAAGAAGTTCAGTCTTGTTTGTGTTGCAGAAGGAGCAAAACCACTTGGTGGTGATATTGTAACAAGAGGAACTGACATTAAAAGAACTGATCCTGTTCAGCTTGGAGGAATTGGAAAAGTTGTAGCTGATAAAATAGAAGAGAACACAGGCAGAGAAACCAGAGTAACTGTGCTTGGTCATTTGCAGAGAGGTGGAAGTCCAACCCCTTTTGACAGAATTCTCTCTACTAAATTTGGTGCATTCGCAATAGATTTGGTTGCTCAGAAAAAGTTTGGACGAATGGTTGCATTAAAAGGAAGTGAAATTAAAAGCGTAAGAATTGAAGATGCTATATCAAGACAAAAACTGGTAAAACCCGATGATCAGGCTGTGATAGCTGCCAGAAGAGTTGGTATTTCATTCGGAGATTGATTTGTAAATTCTGCACTTCAGAATTATATTTGGCGTGCGAAAAAAATATTTTTAATTCGTAGTTAATACGTTGACTAATGGATGTTAGAACGCCTGTCCCGACAAGTCGGGAAGGTCGCGAGTTCTTTTTTTTGTGAAATAAAATTTTAAGGGGTCGTAGTTCATCCGTTGGCTAACGGAGGTTAGAACGCCTGTCCCGACAAGTCGGGAAGGTCGCGAGTTCTTTTTTTTGTGAAATAAAATTTTAAGGGGTCGTAGTTCAGTTGGTTAGAACGCCTGCCTGTCACGCAGGAGGTCGCGAGTTCGAGTCTCGTCGGCCCCGCCAGAAAAAACCCTGTAAGTTAAATACTTGCAGGGTTTTTTATTTTCAAACATTTTTCCCTTGATTTTTTTATTATTTCCATTTTTTCTTTTCTCCTTTTTTATTGTATAACTGAATTTTTCTTCACCTCTTGTAACTTCCACACCATCAGGTATTCTGCCTGTGCGTGTTATCTAGGCTTTTATCTTTAACAAGTCTGGTTTTACGGATTCCGGGATGATATTCAACAAATCATCAGTGGCTTTCCTAAAGAACAATTCTTCATCAACATTGATTCTCTTGTCTGGTTGTTTCCGAATTCGAATTATTCCGTTTGGTAAATCAAGCGTTTTCAGATTTTCATTTTTTAGGTATAGCTCCAGTTTCCTGCTTATCCATTCAATTCTTTTAGTCAACTTTTCATTTCTCTTCAAAGCCCAGGTTTCAATTATCTCTATTTCCTGTGCTGCAGTATCGAAATTCTTCTCAATCTGTTCTTCCAGCTTTTTTATTTCAACCAGAATTAAATCCAGATGAGCTTGTTCTAACTTTTTTCTTTCTGCTCTGATTCAGCAATGAGTTGTTCTATGACTGAAATTTCTTCTGTCATTTTCTCCTTTTTCTCTTTAATTGATTGTATATAAAAGCCATCAGGTTGATCAGACATCTTGAGGCTTAAGTTATAACCGTTTTAATAAAAGTTGTTGGGATCTTCATAGAAATTTCTCCTTTTTGGTTTTTCACGAATGAATTCTTTTCTGATGATATACAGGATGCTCGAAGCTAGGCTTACGAAAATACTGAGAAGTTTGTTTATGTTTAGTTTTAGTATTGGTATAATTCTCCTTTAAAATGAATAAGCTTATTCAGTTATCTTATACCAAATAAATTATGATTTTGGGGTTAGTTTTTAACAGGTAGGGTTGTATTGTCGGCAATAGTTTTAGCAACTATAACCAAGTTAGTCATTATCCCCGATTCAAATGATTTGGACCAAGTATAAAGATTGTTATCTATGAACTCAGCAAGTTCCTCAGTTGTAAGAGAATCAACATAGTTCTTAAATTCATCACTTGCTTGATCATAAATATCCTGAAAGATGAACTCTGTTTTCCAGATTTCAGTTAATCTGAGTTTGCTTTTTGTCATCAAGTTCTACTCCTTTCTTTTTTAAGTAATCTTCGATGGCTTCATTAACCATCGTAGTCATAGGTGGTTTATTCGGTAAAGATTGTTTTAGATGATAGAGTTTTTTAACCAACTCTGATTTAATTTTAGGACTATAAGTCATAAGACCTCCTGGAAAATTTGTTAGTGTTTATACAAGGTTCTTATACCCATTATTTGCCACTTGTTAATAAAATATTTTTGCAGTTAGGTGCAAATAATTATTATTTTTCAAATAATAATTCTAAGATTGCTTACAATATGAGCAATTCCTGCGCAGAAGTTTTTTGGGGTGCTAAGTTGTGGTCAAGAAAATTTCATTTATAATTAGTAATTTTTAACTGGAGCTAAATGCCACATCAATTTATTACAAACACGGATAAACTACTCGCTGAGGTCTTTAATAATATCCTACCTTCCTCAAAATCATTGTACTTTCTTGTTGGATACTTTTACTTCTCAGGATTTGAAGAAATTTATAAAAATCTTGAAGACAAAAACATTAAAATTCTTGTTGGATTAGATGCTGAAAAAGACCTGTTGAATAAGATTAGAGAATTTGAAATTATAGATGAAACAAATCACTCGAGGGGTGAAATAAGATTAAATTTTCATAAAAATTTTGTGACAATATTTAATGATACAGATTTTTTTGATTCAGTTGAAAAACAAGAAGCATTCAAATTATTCATTGAAAAGATAAAGAATGGAACTTTAGAAATCAGAAAAACACTTAGACCTAATCATTCCAAATTATATTTATTTGAAAATAAAGATGAATACTCACAAGGGGGAGAATTTCCAGGGACATTAATAACTGGTTCAAGTAATTTAAGTCGTTCTGGATTGAGAGGTCAGCACGAGATAAATGTAATTTTTAGAGATGAACATTTTAAAGAAGGTCTTGAATTATTTAACCGATTGTGGGAAGAAGCTGTTCTGATTGTTAATAAGGATAATTTCAACGAATTTGAAGAAAAAGTAATTCATAAAATTTGGATAGATAAACTACCTTCTCCTTACTTGCTCTATCTTCGAGTTTTAATTGAATATTTCACAATTGAAAAGCGAGGTTCCATAGCATTTCCGTCGGATATTACTGGTGAAAAATTTAAAGATCTAAAATATCAAATTGATGCGGTTACAAGAGCGATTAATATTCTTGAACAACATAATGGAGTAATTATTGCAGATGTGGTTGGACTTGGTAAAAGTATAATTGCTTCAGCCATTGCTTACAATCTGAAACTCAGAACAATCATTATTGCTCCGCCACACTTAATTTCGCAATGGAGTGATTACTCTTATGAATTTAACTTTAGGACAAAAATATATTCGAGTGGTAAGATTGCACAAGCTCTAGAAGAAAATGATGATGATGAACTAAAACTAATTATTATTGATGAAGCACATAAATACCGAAACGAAAATACAAATGATTATGCGTTACTGCATCAACTTTGTCAGAAAAATAAAGTAATTTTACTTTCTGCAACACCTTTCAATAACAGACCACAAGATATTTTTGCTTTAATCAGACTTTTTCAGATAACCGCTAAATCAACAATCAGGACAGTTGATAACCTAAGTTATCAGTTTAGGGAAATGGTGAAGGAGTATAAAAAGATAAAAGAAAGTCAGCGCAAGAAAACGAAATCAAATTTAGAAATAAAAAATGAGATTGAAATTTTAGCAGATAAAATAAGAGATATCCTTTCACCGCTTATCATTCGGCGCTCACGAATTGATCTTGATTTGATAGATGAATATATAGAGGATTTAAAGTCTCAAAATATATCCTTTCCAAAAGTAAATGACCCTGTTGTGCTGGAATATAAACTTGGTGATCTTGCTGAATTATATATTAGTACATTTTATAAAATAGCACCGCAAGAAGAAGGTAAAGGATTTATTGGTGCCAGATATATGCCGGCTAATTACATTAAAAATATTGAGAAGTATAAGCAAAAAATATCTGAAGAATTTGATGATGTAAACTTATTTAAGCAAGCACAACGAAATATAGCAGATTTTATGAAGCATTTACTTGTTCGAAGATTTGAAAGTTCGATTGAAGCTTTTGCAAAAAGTCTTGATTCAATGATTGCATCGTCTGAATATATTAAAGATTGGTATGAGCGACTAGGTAAAGTTCCAATTTATAAAAAAGGAAATCTTCCATCGATAGAAGAACTTTTCGATCTTGAAGGGGAAGATGCAGAAATTGATTTAACCGAAATTAATTTCGAAGAACAACTTGCTTCCTACACTGAGAAAGGATTGTTTCTGATTGATAAAAAGGAGTTGAAATTAGATTTTATACGTGATTTGGATAAAGATATTAATTTACTGAAGTCTATTAAAAGTGAATGGTTTGGTAAAGGTTACCCGGAAGATCCTAAGCTTAAAGACTTTAAGAAAATACTTAAGAGTAAGTTAAAAGAAATGCCTTCGAGAAAAATTGTTGTTTTTACTGAGTTTAGTGATACTGCTGATTATCTTTACAAAGAATTGAAGAATGAATTTCGTGTTTTTAAGTATTCATCTAAAGATGCATCACTTTCAAATAAAGAAACTATCAGAAGAAATTTTGATGCTGGAATAAAAGAACAACTTAAACTCAATGACTATGATATTCTTATCGCAACAGATGCAATCTCTGAAGGATTTAATCTTCATCGTGCAGGAATAATTTTTAACTACGATATTCCATATAATCCAACGAGAGTTATTCAACGTGTCGGTCGAATCAATCGAATTAATAAAAAGGTTTTTGATGAATTATTTATTTACAATTTTTTCCCATCTGCAGAAGGACAACAACATACTTTTGTTACACAAATTGCATCGTTAAAGCTTACAATGATTCAAGCATTGATAGGTGAAGATACTAAAGTGCTTACTTCGGATGAAGAACTTCGCTCTTATTTTGTCGAAAGATTCAGAGAAGAAATGAAAGAACAAGAAGCGAAGGAATCCTGGGATGCTAAATTCTTAAATGAATTAAATAAAATTAAAACAACCAATCCGGAATTATACAGACAAGCAATAGAATTGCCGAGAAGAATAAGAATTAAAAGATCAAAAACATTTGAACAAAAAGGTGTTCTGGTTTTTGGTAAAAAAGGAAATGATTACATATTCAAACTCGGAACTTCACCTGTTGAATATCAATCACTAAACGCCCGTGATGCAATAAGTTTATTTAAAGCCGATATTGATGAAAAAGCCGAACCGGTAAGTAATGAATTCGAAGCCACATATCAAAAAGTAAAAGAAAATCTATTCACAAAGAAAAATGAAGTGGCACTCGATAAGGGAAAGCGGGAAACTATTGATAAACTCAAATTTTTGATTGACAATAAATTAGGTAATCCAGATTATCTTAAAGATCTTCTGTTTGTTGTCGCAGAGCTTGATTCATTGCCGGAATTGTATCACAGACAAATTAGAAAAATTAGTGATAAAACAATTAATTCCGATTTGGAATACTTAATGAAAGAAATTCCGCATAGTTATTTGATTAATATTATTAAAAAAGCAGAACAAATTGATGAAGCTGAAGAAAATCTGATTTTAGCTGAAGAACTGAACCCATCCTAAATCCTTCCCTTTACCAAAGGGAAGGACTTGTGGACTCCCTCCTTTTCTAAGGAGAGAACCGAAGGGTTCAAAGGAATATCAAGGTGACAAAACATTATAACAAACAAGAAATGAAAAAACGAAGACGAGAGCTTCGTAAAAATATGACTTTTTGTGAAAAGCTTGTTTGGACTTATCTCCGAAAAAAACAACTTAAAGTAAGATTTTTGCGCCAATATTCAATTGATAATTATGTTGTTGATTTTTACTGTCCAAAATTTAAACTGGCAATTGAAATTGACGGTGATGTACACGAATTAAAAGAGCAGAAAATTTATGACACGGAAAGACAATCTTATTTGGAAAACTTTGGGATCAAATTTGTAAGAATTAAAAACGAAGAACTGCTTGGAAATCCGGATTTGGCTTTTGAGAAAATTGAAAAAGCTATAAAACAATTAATTACGAACCCATCCTAAATCCTTCCCTTTATCAAAGGGAAGGACTTTTGAACACCCTCCCTTTGCCAAAGGGAGGGACGGGGAGGGTTCAGTAGGTTATTGAGAGCAAAAACATAAATTTAAATTCAGGATATTCTATGAATTTCCAAAATCCATATTCAAGAAGTGATTATAAAAATTTCTTCCGGAATCAATTTTTAACAGATGACTTTAAAATCACAGAAGAAAGACTTTCTTTTGAATTCACACCACAATATTCAAAAGAAGCTTTTCTTATTGGTGAAGATAAATCTCTTGAGTTGAAAGTAATTGAGGTTCAACACGAATCGGAAAATGACCCCCGTGTTGGATTATCCAGGGATATTTTCCGTCTGATGCGATCTTACGGATATCGAAGAGCATTGGTATTACTGCATTCTTCAAAATCACAGAACTATCGTCTTTCACTTGCAACTATTGAATTTTCACTTGAAGGAAGCAAAGTTAAAAAAGAATATTCCAATCCACGTCGTTACTCATTCTTTCTTGGACCAGATGCAAAAGTAAAAACACCCTATGAGTTTTTAGTCACGAAAGGAAGAGTAAAAGATTTTGAGGATTTGCAAGGTAGATTTTCAATTGAGGTTGTTACCAAACAATTCTATCAGGAAATTGCAAACTGGTATTTCTGGGCTGTTAAAAATGTTAGATTTCCTAAAGATGCTGAGAATGAAACTAACGGAAGAAACATTGCAGTTATAAGATTGATAACCCGCCTGATTTTTATTTGGTTTATGAAAGCAAAGGGTTTGATTGGTAATCATTTGTTTAATCCTGATAATCTAAAGGAATACCTAATAAATTTTGATCCTTCATCTGAAGATTCGAATTTTTATAAAGCAATACTCCAAAATTTATTTTTTGCAACACTCAACACGAAAATTGAAAAACGCAAATTCAGAAGGGAAGAAACTTTTCAGGGTAAAAATAAAGATTATATGGAACCCAACTATTACCGCTATCATTCCCTTTTCAAAAATCCGAAGGATATGCTGGATATCTTTAAAAATATTCCATTTCTAAACGGAGGTTTGTTTGAGTGCCTTGATAAAAGTAAAGATGACCCAACAAACGAAACGGGTAAAGAGATAAGAATTGATGGATTTTCTGACAAAGCAGCTAATCAACCGGCTGTTCCGAATTTTCTTTTCTTCTCCGGTGAGCAAAAGGTTGACTTACAAAAAGATTTTGGATCTGCAAAATATAAAAATACCAGGGTTAAAGGTTTAATAAATATACTTGAGACCTATAATTTTACAATTGATGAAAACACACCAATTGATGAAGAAGTTGCATTGGACCCTGAGCTATTGGGAAAAGTTTTTGAAAACCTTCTAGCCGCTTACAACCCTGAAACCGCAACAACTGTACGTAAAGCTACGGGAAGCTATTACACTCCTCGTGAAATAGTTAACTATATGGTTGATGAGTCCCTGATTGCTTATCTGAAAAATAAAATGATTGAAGGTGCAAAAAGTTACATTGAAATTGGAACCGATCAAATTGATATGTTTGGAAATAAAGCACGAAAAGGACAGCTTAAAATTGAGGAAGAATTATTACCGAGCCGCTGGATTGATAAAGAAGACGAACTTGAAGTAGAATTGAGGAAATTAATTTCTTATGCAGAGGAACCACACAGATTTACCGATAAAGAAACCGATATTCTCATAGATGCAATAAACAGTTGCAAAATACTAGACCCTGCTGTTGGTTCCGGTGCCTTTCCTATGGGTGTACTGCACAAATTGGTTTTAATTTTATCAAAACTCGACCCTCATAATATTAAGTGGAAACAACAGCAAATTAATGCAATTGAAAATAATATTACCGATCCTGGACTCAAGAAAATACTAATAAACAAAATTGAAGATAATTTTAAAAGGAATGAATTAGATTATGGTAGAAAACTATATCTCATTCAAAATTGTCTTTACGGAGTAGACATTCAACCAATTGCAATACAAATAGCAAAACTACGTTTCTTCATTTCGCTATTAGTAGATGAAAAGGTCATCTCTCCCGAGGGTGAGGTCGACAACCTTGGCATAGATCCCCTGCCGAACCTCGAAACAAAACTTGTGGCAGCCAACACACTTATTGGGTTGCCTGATACTTTAACTTTAAGACCTTCAGAATTGGATAACCTTGAAAAAGAGCTCTTTGAATTAAGACAAAAATATTTTACTACAAGTGAAGAAAGTGAAAAGAAAAAGCTTGAAAATAAAGACAGGGAACTACGTAAAAAAATAAGAAAAGTTTTGGATGATAACAGGATTGATAATGAATTCTCTGACAAGATTGCAAGCTGGGACCCTTACGATACAAACAAATTCTCAGAATGGTTTGACCCGGAATGGATGTTTGGAGTAAAAGTAAATGAATCCTCCGGATTCGATATTGTAATTGGAAATCCTCCTTACATTCAATTGCAGAAAGCAATTAGTGATAAAAGTAAATTTAAATATGCTGACCTTTACAAAGATCAGAATTATAAAACATTTGAAAGAACAGGAGATATTTATTGTCTCTTTTATGAAAAAGGGATTAATCTATTGAGGAAATTTGGTCATCTCTGTTACATCACATCAAATAAATGGATGCGTGCAGGATACGGGGAAACATTGCGAGAATTTTTCACTAAGCACAATCCCAAAGTTTTAATTGACTTAGGACCTGGAATATTTGAAAGTGCAACAGTTGATACAAATATTTTGCTTATTCAAAAATCCAATCCAAAGGTGAATGGTCATTCTGAAACTAATTTATCAGGTGAAAAATCTATTTTCAATTTGCAAGCGTTAACATTAACCAAAGAAAATAATATTGATTTTAATAAACAGTTAAAAGAAAAAGGAGTTACACTTACAAAACTGACTAAAGATGCCTGGTTTATTGGCAATAACGCCGAGCAAAAGCTTAAAGAAAAAATAGAACTCATTGGCAAACCGCTCAAAGATTGGGATGTGAAAATTTATTATGGAATTAAAACCGGCTTGAACGAAGCATTTATAATCACAACAGAAAAGCGAAATGAAATATTGAATAATTGCAGTGTAGCCGAATCGTCCCGATTCGGTGGACTGACTGAACGACAGCGTACCGAAGCAATAATAAAACCAATTTTGCGAGGACGAGATATAAAAAGATATTATTATGATTGGGCGGGTTTGTGGGTGATTGGAACTTTTCCGGCATTACATTTAAATATCGAGAAGTTTCCAGCTCTAAAGAAATACTTTTTAGATAATTTCGATATCCGACAGCTTGAGCAATCTGGTAAGAAATATCCAAATTTAGGCTTTAATGCACGCAAACAAACTGGCAATAAATGGTTTGAAACACAAGACCAAATTGCCTACTACCCCGAGTTTGAGAAGGAGAAGGTGGTGTGGCAACGTATTACACAAGAGCCAACATTTTGTATAGTTGAACCTAATGTTTTTATTTTGGATAGTATGGCATTCTTTACTGGAAATAATCTGAAATATATAATGGGAATTTTGAATTCAAAATTAATTTATGAGTATGTATTAATGATAGTCCATCAATATGGTTTTACTGGTTTTAGATTATCAAATCAATATGTTGAGGTTATGCCATTACCTCCAATCACTCCAAATAACCATTTTATTATTCAGCAAATAGAGACACTGGTAGATAAAATAATTACTGCGAAAAAACAAAACCCGCAATCAGATACAAGTGCTTGGGAAAAAGAAATCGACAATTTAGTTTACCAGCTTTACGAATTAACTCCGGAAGAAATAGAAATAATAGAAGGAGGGAAATAGATATGCGTAATAAAAAAATAAGAATTGCAATATGTTATGACTTTGATGGTACGCTTGCACCCGGGAATATGCAGGAACACTCATTATTACCAGCATTAAATCTTAGACCCAAAATCTTTTGGGGAGAGGTTAAGGATTTTGCAAAAGAAAAAAAAATGAATGAAATACTTGCTTATATGTATTTAACAATTGATAAGGCAAAAAATGCAAACCATCAAATTAAGAGAGCCTCTTTTAGAAAACACGGAAACCAAATACAACTTTTTAAGGGTGTTGATAAATATTTTGATTTAATTAATAAATACGCTGAATCAAAAAATATTGCTATTGAGCACTATATAATATCTTCAGGCTTGAAAGAAATAATTGAGGGAACAAGAATCAGGAATAAATTCAAATTTATTTTTGCTTCCGAATTTTTTTATGATATAAATGGAGTTGCTCAGTGGCCTGCTCTGGCAATTGATTATACAAATAAAACTCAATATTTATTTAGAATCAATAAAGGAATAATGAACGTTTGGGATAATACAAAAATTAATAAATATGTTCCTGAAGAAGAAAGATATATTCCCTTTAAGAGAATGATATATATTGGTGATGGTGAGACTGATATTCCTTCTATGAAAATGGTCAATTTTCAAGGTGGTTACTCAATAGCTGTTTATGACCCAAATAAAAGGCATACAAAAACCAAAAAGTCACCCAAAGAAATTTGTGAAGAATTATTAGAACACGGACGAGCAAGGTATATAGCACCAGCGAAATATTCAAAAAATAGTAAGCTCGTTTCTTTAATTAAATTAATTATTGATAAAATTTTAATCGAGGAATCATTAATAAAAACCTTACCAACAAAGTATAAGAAACTAAAGCATATAAACTAATAATCAGATTCCAAACGCTGGGAAATAGAAATAGACAATTTAGTTTACCAGCTCTACGATTTAACTCCGGAAGAAATTGAAATAATAGAAGGAGTTACATTCCTCTAGGTTGTTAAATCAAGGATAATCAAGTTTGAAATAGAGGGAAAAGACAGAACAAGAATCTAAATAATACCAAAATTAAAATGAATGTTGACCAATAAAATGAAAACTGATTTAATTTTTCTACTGAAACACTTTAATCGTAAGGAAAGGTTTTTCCTTATCGGGCAAGCTCTTGGGAATAAGGATTTCAGAATTTCTGAGGAATTTCGCAAAACAATTGGTGAAAAAAATAAAAATTGAAATTCCATATGATGATTTTGCTGCTATGGATTATCACCTGGATTGGATTTATGCAAGTCTATATTGTGCTGAAAGGGGAACAACAGAATTTATCAGTGATAATACGGTTGGATTAAACTCAAATCAGGAAGACATTGATTTCATAGTTGCCTTCAAGAAAGATAATATTTACAATATAGTTCTGATCGAAGCAAAAGCAGAGTCAGGTTGGACAAATAAACAATTCGGTTCTAAAATAAATAAGTTAAGATTAATATTTGGATTCAATAACTGCATATGGAATAATGTCAAACCTTATTTTTTAATAACCTCTCCACGTAAACCTGTTAATCTAAGGATAGATGAACTACCAGCTTATCTTCAGCGTTCAATGGATGATATATGGTTTAAATTAAATGTTCCTGACCATTTAATAAAAATTACTCGATGTGATGCGAATGGTAATGCCTCAATAAGGGGTAATAAATGGAAGGTTGAAAAGACTTAGTTTTCTTAAATAAAGTTTTACAAGGAATTTGGTAGCAAATTGGTAGCAAAAACTGATCCTGATTAGTACCGTTATTACATTAGTCTTTGGTATTTAGTTGAATAATTAACCACAGATTAATTTAGGTCATATCACGACACATTGGATTTTAGGGACAAACAATAAAATTTAATGCTTATAAAAAGCTTAGGGAAAAATCTAATACTTTCTCTACAATACAATTCATTTTTAATCAACTACAGGATTTTAAATATTTTTCTTTGTAAAGAGATTTTAGATTTAATAATTCTTTTATTTTGCTTGCTAATTACAAAACATCACTTATTGATTTTACATTAAAAAAATATGAAGTTTCTAATGAGAAAATTTTTAATAATTAAATCCAGGTAAACCGCTCTTTCACTACTTGATTTTATTATGTGTTCTTTTCATTGTTGCAACGAAAACATTTAAGCAAATGTTTTTTCAATCCAATTTTGAATTATGAGGCGAAATTATGAAATCAAATAATAAATGGTTTCTGATTTTTTCATTCTTCATAATTCTTGCTTTAATAGCAATAAGCTGTAAAGAAGACAGCAACCCGGTAGATGCAGATGTAGCTATCCAGTCAACCAAAAATATAACGCCAACAGACGGAGGAACTCTTGAAATAACCAGCCCTGATGGTGATAGAATTTTTTTGACAATCCCCAAATATGCGTTTTTAGATTCAAAAGCCATTACACTCCAGCTTCTAAAATCAACAGAAGCAAATCCTTTCTCAAATAATCTGATTAATACAATCCGGATTCTTCCAGATGGATTGAAATTACGAAATGCTGCCGAATTAAAAGTTATTTTCAACAAAACCATTGCTGATACCTCCAGAACTATTCTATATAGTCGAAAAGCATCTGACTATGCGTTGCCATTATATAAAACAGAAATAACTAACAACTCTGTGACTTCAGAAATATTTCATTTTAGCGATTATGGGGGTGCCCAGCCAACTAACGAGGAGATAATCTCTCAGTCGAATAAAGCCAATTCAGATTTAATTATTGATTTAATGGATTGGCAAAGCTTTTCTGAACTGATAAAAGGAATACTTCAGTATATTGAGCTATTGCAGGCGATTGGAGAAGATCAACTGGCAAACCAAATGTTAGAATCCCTGGAGCAAAAAATTATTCAGCGGGTAAATGCATTTTTAGATTTACCAATACCTGAAGATCCTTGTGGATATTATCAGCAAGCACTATTTAAATATGGCGAAATGGTTATGCTACTTACTTCCGATTCACAACTCAACAGAAGAGTTGGTGACAGAATTATTGAAATAAGAAACAGTTGTTTTATAAGAGGTGAACGTGAATATGATCATATTATGACATTCAGTATCGGGGGTGGAACAATACAGAGAACTATTAAAGGTTTCGTGCCATTTATTGTTAATACATATAATGAACCATACGGTGAGATAACAGGAAATGGAACAGTAGATTGGAATGGAATTGAACAATCTGTTTGCATCGGAACAGAGACGGTTGTAGGGAACATTTCATTATCAGGAGAGATGGAAGCTGACAATTTTGGTTATCCGTGGCTGAATTTTGAAATGAATGAAACCTGGTCTGGTTCAATTACTGTTGTATGCCCGAACGGAACAGCCGTCAATCCATTTAATCCTCCTCCAAGTACATCAACGGCAAGATTTTTAATGGAAGAGGGCTATACTGTTGTACAACCCCCTCCAGTGGGTAATGGTCAGTTTAAGTGGATTTTGCATATTAATTTTCAACCTTAATTCTTCTATAATCGATTAAAGAATTAAATTTAGGTAGTTTTAACTTTAATCTGATTAAGATTTTGGAAAATATGTGAAATAGTCTAATGACTGTTTTGCATAAAATGTAAGTGGATTTTGCAAGAGTCTATTTTATAAGATTTTATATTTATCAGTAAAATCATTCACAATCTTTAACAAATGATCATCAAGCTTTTGCTTGACTATTTCAACAATTGATTTAGGTATTCCATAATATGCCTGTGCAATTGAACCATTTATGCAAGCAAGTGTATCTGAATCACCACCAATATAAATAGCTTTACGAATTGAGTCCTCAAAACTATCAGAGATTAAAAAAGTGTAGATTGCCTGGGGTACAGTCTTCTGGCAGGTTTCATTAAATGTATAGTTCTTTCTGAGTTCTTCCAGATCGAAATCCAGGAAATAAGCAAAGTTTTTTTCTATGTATTCTTTAATCTCATTCTTTGAACTTCCGGAACGAGCCAGGAAAATAGCTGATGCAGTAGCTTGTGCACCTTTAATTCCCTCAGGATGATTGTGTGTTACCTCTGCTGATTCTTTAGCTTTAGCTAACACTGTTTCTAAATCATTGAAAGCCCAGGCGACTGGACTAACACGCATTGCAGATCCGTTACCATAACTATTGTAAGGTGGTGAATTCTTGACCTCTGCCCATTTGTGAAAAAATCCACCATATCCACCATAAGGATAACGATGATAATATTCATAAAGTTTAAATCTGTAATCTTCATTATTCAGAATACTATCTGCTAATGCAACAGAAAGTATAGTATCATCAGTGAAGTGAGAATTCTCAGTAAATAAAGGAAAGTCATATTCCGGTTTTTCATCATCAAATTCATAAATAGAGCCGATGATATCTCCTGCGATTGCCCCAATCATTATGAACCTATTAATTATTCTTAAATAAATTTCTTACCAAAAGTTGAACTCCAGAAAAGTTTGGAATTCTTTACACCTGTTAACGCAACCAAAGCTAATCCATTACCAAATTCAAGCTTGATAAGGTCTTCTACATCAATTAAAAAATTTAGAATTGAATTTTTATCCAATTCGGACAAATCAAAATTAAAAAGTTTCATAACAAAATCCGGCTTAGATAAAGTTTTTTTGTTATCGTCGTTTGGATTCCAAAAGTGCACCAGGCAAAATAGTTTATTGGAGTTGAGTAATTCTTTATTCAGCTTTTCTAAACTAACTGTTAATTCAAGAAAATTATTATTCAGTTTAATTTGAACATCAGTTAAAGGAATTGAGTCAGGTGTGATTTTATTTCTGATACTCAAAGAGACTGGTTCTGTAAGAGAGGAATTCACTTTGATCAGTTTTTGATAACTGTTTGTGGCTTTGATTTTAGCTTCTGCCCAAATTTTTGATAATGTTTTATCATTGTTTATCTCTTTAGCAAGTGCAACAGCTAGTGAGAATTTATATCTGGCAGACAGCGCACTTTTGGATTTACTAACCTTTTGCTTTGATGGTTTGGTATATGCCACCAACTTACCATTTCTAACCCTTAAAATGATATCAGAAAGGGAGCCCTGGAAAGTTCCAAGTATATTTCGCTTAATGATTGCCATAAAGTACCTTAAGTATAGTACAAATATAAGAAAATAGTAGAACTTAGAGCGTATCTGGAGCGTATGTGAAGCGTATCTGAAGCGTATGTGGAACGTATGTAAGTAGGAGTTAATTTATAGTTAAGTAATAAGTAAGTTTATATCATTAGATAAGTTTATTAAATAATAAAGTGATAGCTTCTGGAGAAAATTGTAAGCATTATTTATTTTTGATTGGGTGACGAACTAAAAATTATCAATTGATAATCGGGGTAATAAAATAAGAGGGAATATTCAAATGAAGAATTTACAACCAAGAGTCCCTTCTTTTACCGCTATAGACTTTGAAACTGCTAATTATTATCGTGATAGTGCCTGCGCAATCGGATTAGTTAGAGTTGAAGATAGTAAAATAGTATCGAAAGATTTTTTCTTAATAAGACCACCAAGTAGTTGGTTTGTTTTTACAGATTTACATGGAATAAGCTGGGAAGATGTAAAAGATGCTCCTACATTCGAAGAATTATGGCCAATAATTAAAAAATATTTCAGAGGGGTAGGTTTTATAGCTGCACATAATGCTTCATTTGATAAAAGCGTTTTATTAAAATGTTGTGAAAGATATGGAATTAATCCTCCACGAAAACCATTCCATTGTACAATGCAAATATCGAGAAATTTCTGGGGGTTTGAATATTATGGTTTGGAAGATGTTTGCGATTACTTTGGTATTCCCTTAAATCATCACGAAGCACTTTCCGATGCACTTGCTTGTGCAAAAATTATGATAAAAACACTAAAAAGAGGATATTTAATTCAAAGAAAATAAAATTCTGGCTGGTATCAAATAAAACAAAATATTTTACCTGGCTTTAGCCGAAACAGAGAAAGGAATATTTAGGCTAAAGCCAATACAGACTTGATAATCAATTTAATCCACGAGCTAAAGCTCGTGGCAAATAAAAAAATTTTCTATATAAAATTAATTTCGGAAGAAATAGAAATAATAGAAGGAGGGAAGTGAAAAATGTATATTAAGAATTTGAAAATCTGGAATTTTCGCTGCTTTGCTCAAGGACAAAATGACGAGCCTGGTTTATCTATCGACTTTAATCCAAGATTAAATCTATTGATTGGCGCTAATGACTCTGGTAAAACAGCCATTATTGATGCCATTAGATATTGTTTAGGTACTCAAACTTATGACCCAATCAGAATTGATGAAGAGGATTTTTATCAATCCAATACTAAAGAAAGAGCTAAGGAATTTAAAATTGAAATTACTTTTGCAGGATTTACAGATACAGAAGCAGGTCAGTTTTTAGAATGGCTCCATTTTAATGATAAAAATGAAGCAGAATTAACTATAAGATTAACAGCAAAGAATAGAGATAACCGAATTATTACGAACTTAAGGGCGGGCATTGATGAAGAAGGGCAATATTTAGAGGGAAATGTAAGAGACCTAATAAGAGTAACTTATCTTAAGCCCTTGCGCGATGCGGAGGTGGAACTTTCGCCAGGTTATCGATCACGATTGTACCAAATATTAAAAAGTCACGATATATTCATAAAAAAAGAAAACCAAAAACATGCTTTAGAGAAATATTTTGAATATGCTAATAAACTTGTATTAGATTTTTTTGAAAAAGATAGCCTAGAAAAAGATGGAAATCTTAAAATAGAAGGCGGCGAAAAAGGTGGAAAAATTATTAAAGAAATTTTCAATTCTCAAACTAAGGATTTTTTAGATATTAATGACAAGAGAGAACCTCAAATAAAAATTACCCCTGCTGAACTACAATCCATTTTACGCAAGCTTGAACTAGCATTAGAAGAAAATAAAGCAGGACTAGGAACTTTGAATTTGCTTTATATGGCCGCAGAATTAATACATCTCAATAGAGAAAATCATAATGGCTTACGACTTGCATTAATAGAAGAACTCGAGGCACATTTACATCCACAAGCCCAGTTAAGAGTTCTTAAATCTTCATTGAACAGAGAAAGCAAAGGAGTTCAGAATATTTTAACTACACATAGTGTGATATTAGGCTCAAGTATTCCACTTGAATATATAAAGCTTTGTTATAACGGGGCCGTGTTTTCATTGGATAAAAACTCAACGGCATTAAATGAAAGTGATTATCAGTTTTTAGAGCGCTTTTTGGACGCCACAAAAGCCAATCTATTTTTCGCGAAAAGAGTTATCATTGTTGAGGGTGATGCTGAAAATTTAATCATTCCTACAGTAGCAGAAATTATCGGACGTCCGTTGCATAAGTATGGTGTTTCAATAGTAAATGTCGGAAGCAAGGCACTACTTAGATATGCAAATATTTTTAAGCAAAAAAACGGCTCTTCTTTACCTATTAAAGTAGCTGTAGTTACTGACTTAGATCTGAAAATTGATGAAGATGGAAAAATAAATGATGGACAGAATGCAGATGAAGAAAAACAAAAGATTGAAAAAAAATTTAATTCACCAGATTATAATATAAAAGTATTTACATCTCCATACAAAACTCTGGAATTTGATATTGCTCTGGGCAATCTTTTCGAATATATGCACAAAGCTATACAGATAGCAACTAAATGTAATAGGGATAAGTGGATTGAAGAAAATGAATTACAAAATATTTTTAATAATTCAAATGACCCAATTTTAACTGAGCAAAATATAATAAAGCGCGCTTGTAAAATTTACGAACCACTTGAAAAAAGACAAGCATCAAAATCAATAACAGCACAATGGTTTGCTAAGTTATTAATAGATAATAAAAATAATATTATAAATCTTATCAAAAAAGATTGTCAGGAAAATACTGGCATAAATTATATCATTGATGCCATTAAGCATGTAACAGAATAACATATGAACATAACAGATGATGATATAAAAAGAGTTGAAAAAATATTTTTCCCTAATGGGGGTTCATTCAAAGACGCTAAAAATGAACGTTATAATTTTATAAAATGTATAGATAAAAGTATTCATTTACAGGCTTGTCCAGGTAGCGGTAAAACAACTGCACTCCTTGCTAAAATATACTTGCTTTCTGAAAAAATGCCTTTTGAAAACAATAAAGGTATCTGCGTTTTAACTCACACCAATATTGCTATAGATATAATTAAAAAACAACTGGGTAATAAAGCTGATAAACTTTTTACACATCCTAACTTTTTTGGAACTATTCAATCATTTGTAGATAGATTTTTGGCAATTCCTGCTTATCTATCATTCTTTCACTATAAACCATATTATATTGACACAAATCTTCAAAGAAGAAGAATGGAAACTACATATAATTTGCCTAATATTGATCAAAATATATTTAATAAACTTCGTTCTTATCATTATGCTTATGATTTATTTGGGAATTACACAATTCATCAAAATACTATAATCAATTCTGTTACAAGAAAAGAAATAACATTTAAAAAACCAAATAGCCTAAATGATTGGTCTAATAAAGAGAAAGAGCAAATAAAACAAGCTGCCATAAAATTAAAGTTAAAAATATGGAAGGAAGATAAAATACTATCTTTCGAAGATGCTTATAATTTTGCTAATTGTTATTTATGCAAATACCCAATTTTAAAAAATTACTTCTCGTCAAGATTTAAATATGTTTTCATTGATGAAGCGCAAGATACTTCTGAAATTCAAAAAAAAATTATCGGAAAATGTTTTAATGAAAATGTCGTTATTCAATGGATTGGAGATGTTAATCAATCTATAATGAATTATAATGAGGAGCAAAGCTGCTGGAACCCAGAAGATAATAGATATGATGTCTTGTGTTTAACTGACTCAAAAAGAGTTTCCCAACCCATTGCAGATGTAATCAAAAATGTTGCAGTGAAACCATACAATACTTTAATTGGCAATAATAATGTTTGTTTAAAGCCAGTAATAATATTATTTGATGATAATACTAAAGATAAAGTTATAGAAGAATTCGCCAAACTTGTTATTAACTTGACTGCAAAGTTTAATAACGAACAAAAATCTCTATATGAAATTTCACAACTAACAGGAAATCCAATTAAAGCAGTAGGATGGGTGGGTAAGCCAAAGAATAATGGTTTATCTATTCAATCCTATTTTCCAGATTTTTATAAAAAAAGTAGTACAAGAAAGAAAGTATATTTTCCTAATTTTTATAATATGTTGCATTTATCAAAAAATGAAAGTTTAAAAACTTTTACAGAGAGATTTTATAACTGTGTTGTGGAAGCATTATATCTTTCTGATGTAAAAGATAAAAACAATAAAAGATATTCAAGAACATCATTTATTGATTATATAAAAGCAATCGACGAAAAAATCTTAATAAAATTTCAATTTAAGGTTTACCAGTGTTATAGAATATTGCAAAAGTTTAAATTATCAGATGAATTTTTTAATAAAATTTCTTCAATGTTAGTTAATTGTATTATTAATACTTTAAAACTTAACTTAAATGATTATGGTAAAAGTTACTTGGGAAAAGCTGAGTTAAAAGATTTTTCAAAAGATCAAGTTGATAGTAATAATACTTTTAGGACTCAGGTGGATGGAAAATCAATCAGTATTGATATAGACACTGTTCATGGCGTAAAAGGAGAAACACATACTGCAACATTATATTTAGATACAAAATATCGTGATAATAGCATTAAATATTTTATTGATGAACTTATTGGTAATCCAATTCAGAACAACTCGAAAATAAAACCATATGGTTTAAAAATTGCGCATGTAGCTTTTTCAAGACCAACTCATTTATTATGTATTGCTATTGAAAAAAAAACAGCTTCAAGTAAAGAGTTTGATGCTAATACCTTTGAAAAAATTGATTTAACAGAAAATAACTCAAATACATAAATATTCTTTAATAGAAACTAGAAAAAGTAAAAAACTTTTGTAAAGCTCCTTACAAAACCTTATAGTAGATAAAATTGCGTATGAAAAAGAAATAGACAATTTAGTTTACCAGCTTTACGAATTAACTCCGGAAGAAATAGAAATAATAGAAGGAGGGAAGTGAGATAGAAATGCAGATACTAATGAAGTTATGAATTCGATTAGAAAATCTTATATATTTGAAATATGAAACCAGAGATAAAAATAAATAACGACATACTTTTATGGGCTATTGAAAGATCCGGTTTAAGTGTTGATGAGGTTAGTAAAAAAATTCCTCCTTTTATTTCCTGGCTTGAAGGTAAAAAAAGTCCAACATTTAAACAGCTACAAATTTTTGCACAAAAAGTTTATTTACCATTCGGATATTTGTTTTTAGAAAAACCACCGGAAGAAAAACTGCCTATTCCGTTTTTTAGAACAAACAGAGCAAATAAGGAAAAAATCCCAATCAATGTTTTTGATGCGATATTAATTGTACAGCAAAGGCAAGAATGGTTATCTAATTATCTAAAAGAAAATGATTATGACAGAATAAACTTTGTTGGGAAATTCAGAAATAAAAGATTTCAGATTGACGAAGTTGTTGCAGATATAAGAAACACACTAAATATTAAAGAAAGCTGGGCAAAAGAATTATCTACCTGGGAAGAAGCAATAAATTATTTGACTGATAAAATTGAAGAAGCTGGGATAATAATAAATTCTAGTGGTATAGTTGGTAATAATACACGAAGAAAAATAAAAGTAGATGATTGTCGTGGTTTTGTTTTAATTGATGAGTATGCACCATTTTTATTTGTTAATTCTGCTGATAGCAAATCTGCACAAATATTTACACTTGCACACGAGCTGGCTCATATCTGGCTTGGTGAAAGCGCAGGTTTTGATTTTAGACATCTTCTTCCGGCTGATAATCCAACAGAAATTTTATGCGATAAAATAGCAGCTGAATTTTTAGTCCCCCAAAAAGAGCTGACTGAAATTTTAACAGATGTACTTGATATTGAAAATATTGCCAGAAGATTTAAAGTTAGCCAAATAGTTATTGCACGTAGGTTGCTAGATCTTGGAAAGATAACTCGAAACGAATTCTTTGAATTTTATGATGAATACATAAGTCGCGATATTCAAAAGAAAGGGGAAAAAGAAGGCGGTGGTGATTTCTATAAAACTCAACGTAAACGACTGAGTACTCGGTTCCTGAGTTATGTAAATCAAGCCGTACTAACAAACAAATTATTACTGCGAGAAGCATATCAGTTAACAGGTTTAAAAGGTGATACCTACAATAAATTTATGAAGGAGCACCTTTACTAATGTCAGTTTTTATATTAGACACAAATTGTTTTATTCAATCCCACAGAATCACATATCCTTTAGATGTAGCTACTACTTTCTGGCAAAAAATAAAAAAATTGTGTCTCGAGAATAAAATAATCAGCATAGATAAAGTAAGAGAAGAGATTTTTAA
This sequence comes from Ignavibacterium sp., assembly GCF_025998815.1. Classification (NCBI taxonomy): domain Bacteria; kingdom Pseudomonadati; phylum Ignavibacteriota; class Ignavibacteria; order Ignavibacteriales; family Ignavibacteriaceae; genus Ignavibacterium; species Ignavibacterium sp. Next base: position 1,045,774 of record NZ_AP026678.1, on the reverse strand, counting down.
GAATGATGATGAACTTAAAAAATGGATTGTACAAAATATACCAGAGGAATTTTTCAAGTCAACTGAAACACCGCAAATAATATCTGAATATCAAAAAGTTGTTCAATGGGCTAATTCTAAATCAAAACATTATGTTCAAAAAGCAATAGATGATTTTTTAAGATATGAAAATGCTGACAGCTGGATAGTTGCTTATGCAATTTCTTTTAATGACAATTGTCAGATAGTTACACAAGAAAAAAGTGAACCTAATAGAAAAAATAAAATTAAAATCCCGGAAGTCTGCGATGCATTTAGTATTCAATACAAGAACATCATTGAAATGTTCAGATTATTAGGTGAAACTTTTTAATTGAAATAATAATTCTTATAATTTTCTTCCCTCTTAAAAATGAAAACCACTAAAATCGAATGGACAGAAAAAGTTTGGAATCCATCAATTGGATGCGATAAGGTTTCAGCCGGTTGTAAGTTTTGCTATGCAGAAGTGTTTGCAAAAAGACTTAAAGCAATGGGGATTGAAGATTACAGAGATGGCTTTACCTTTAAGATTTTACCTCACCGGCTTGAGGAACCATTAAGAATTAAAAAGCCGACAAAGTTTTTTGTTAACTCAATGAGCGATCTATTCCATGAAGAAATGCCGTTTGAATATCTCGATATGATATTTGATGTAATGAGAAAAACTCCTCAGCATATCTACCAAATTCTCACTAAACGTGATAAAATTATGCTTGAATATTTTTCAGATAAGAAAGCGCCATCAAATGTCTGGCTTGGTGTAAGCGTAGAAAATTCAACATTCAAAGAAAGAATAGATACACTCAGAAAAATAAATGCTCGAGTAAGATTTATTTCTTTTGAGCCACTTATTGGTGCAGTTGGTAATTTGGATTTAACAGGTATTCATTGGGCAATAGTTGGAGGAGAATCTGGAACAAGAGCAAGGCCAATAAAAAAAGAATGGGTTGAAGAAATTTTTAATCAATGTAAAGAGCAGGGAGTTGCATTTTTCTTTAAGCAATGGGGAACCTGGGGAGCAGACGAGGTAAAGAGAAATAAAAAAGTGAATGGAAGAAAATTTAAAGGTAGAGTTTGGAATGAATTTCCATCAATTAATTTCCCTTTTAATAAATTTTTTACATCAAGCTAAGCTGTTAAATTTCATCAATAAATTCTATTTATTCATTTATTCCTAGCACTCTGTTTCTATTCTCACATTTAGATATTCATCATTTTATATTTTTAATTGTAAGTCTAAAATGAGTCTAATTCTCTGCGAATTTTCTTTTGAAAATTTAATTTCTAATAATTATCTTTAATTAAAAATTATTTTGGAGCAAAAAATGTTAAAAAAATTTTTCATTTTTTTTATCATACTTTTATTCATAAGTCCTTCCACTTTCAGTCAGAAGTACACGAAAAAACAAATTGAGAAGTTATCTCATGAATTATTCTTTTATGCTGGTCGAGACGATCCTGATGATCTCTACAAGTTAGAGGAATTTTTAAAGTTTGAGAAAAAATTCCCAATCGATTTTAGACATCCTGAGGGGGGATATACAGCATTACAATTTGCTGTTTTTAATCGAAAAATAAAGCCAGCTCAGTTATTATTGAAGTATGGAGCCAATCCTGGTGTTAAATTTCCAGTAAAAAATGGGAAAATAATTTTCAACGAAAAATCAATAGAATTTTGTTATGCTCCCCCCAACGTTGACAGTGTTGATTTAATGCAACTTGCAATTCTATCTGCAATTTCTGAAAAAGACACTGCTAATATTTCTTATATCTGGGAGAATGTTTACGGAGGTAAACCTTGGTATGATAAAGAAGGTAACACATTACTTCATATCGCAACTTTTTCCAAGCTAAGTGAAGGCTATTGGGTTAACGATAATAAAGAACAATTTTTAGGATATATTTGTCGAAGATTCAACATCAATCCTAATTCATTAAACATACACGGCCAAAATGCTGTATGTTATTTTTTCAGCAACCCTTTAATTTGTTATTATACCAGTAGCCCTATATATGGCTCTTCTGCAAATAGAACAGAAGAACGAACATATTGCATCTCGCCAACAAAGATATTATTTCAATGTATTAAAGCTGGAATGGATGTTGAGAAATCTGATAATTATGGGAAAAATTATATGGCATATCTCAAGGAGTTTAATTTTACAAATGTCATCGATAAAATTAACCAGGAAAAGGAATATCAGAGAGTATTAGCAATTTTGAAGAAATTTAAGGAGACTGATCACGAGGAATTGCGTAGAAGAAATGAGGAATTATCAAGAAAATATCAAGAAGAATTTAAGAATTATTATAACAGTAATCGAAGTTCAAGTTCACAATCTGATTGCAAGGAGAAATGCTATGCGTGTTTTGGTTTTGGCAGCGGAGAACAGATTGCACAAAGAGAACCTTGTTCAGAATGTAATGGTAGAGGTAATAATGGTTATAATTATTCTAAAATAGATGGTTATCAGAATACTTTATATTTTTCATCACCCAAGACTTGTTGGAAATGTAACGGGACAGGTTATCAGATAGTATATTACGGTACCGCTTGCAAAGTTTGCGGTGGAACAGGATGTATAAAGTACTAAAATTCATTAACAAATTATTGTGAGAAAAATGAAAAAGCTAATTTTATCATTTTTAGTTTCAATTTTCTTCTTCAACTCTTACCCCCAAGGTAAAATGGAACTAATTCCATACAGAAAGGGAGAAAAATTTGGTTTCTGTACTTACAATAAAAAAATTGTAATAGAGCCCAAGTATGACGAGGTTAGTTTTTTCGAAGGCAAACTTGCCGGTGTGAAAATTGATGATTTGTGGGGTGTGATAAATGATAAAGGAAACATTATTGTCCCACCAAATTACACAATAATAGAAATTTGTGGAGAAATGATTCTTGCATATAAAAGAGATAATTATTCAATTTTTGATAAATTTGGCAAAGAAATGCCTAGCATTAGTAAAAAGTATAATTGGTTTAAACCAGCGGATGAATCTGGCTTAATTATAGTTACGGAAGGCAAGAAATATGGATTAATTAACGATAAAGGAAACGCTATTGTTCCAGCCAAATATGATTTTCTAAGTAATTTTAATAGCGGAATGGCCAGATTTCAAAAAGACAAAAAGTGGGGTTTTATTAATAAAGCTGGTAAGGAAGTAATCACCGCTGAATATGACGATGCTGAAAATTTTCAGGGAGATTTAGCAATTGTTGAGAAAAATGGTCAAAGGGGAGTAATCAATAAGCAAAACATCTGATGGTGGTTATATTATTACGGGTTGGACATTTTCATACGGACCAGGCGCAGTTGGAAATGTGTGGCTGGTGAAAACAGATGCAGCCGGAAATATGGTCTGGAATAAGTTCTTTGGTGGGACTGATGTTGACAGAGGTTTATCTGTGAAACAAACCAGCGATGGAGGTTATATTTTGACAGGATATACTGCTTCTTCGGGTGCAGGATTAGATGACCTGCTATTAATTAAAACTGATTCTCTTGGAAACGCTCAATGGCAAAATACATTTGGTGGAAGTGGAAGAGATTACGGTAACTCAGTTATTCAAAGTTCAGACGGAGGATTTGTAGTTACAGGGTACACACTTTCATACGGAGCGGGTGGCGACGATTTATGGATTGTTAAGACTAACGAACTTGGGAATCAATTGTGGAGTAAAACTTTGGGTGGGGCTCAATCTGATGTTGGTAATTATCTTATTGAGACTTCTGATGGAAGTTTTGTTATTACAGGTCATACTCTTTCATTTGGTGCGGGCTTGCACGATGTATGGTTGATTAAACTTGCTTCTGTCATTCCTGTTGAATTAGTTTCTTTTAGTGCTTCAGTAATAGGAAATGATATAGAGCTTAAGTGGGTAACTGCAAGTGAGATAAATAATAAAGGTTTTGAAATTGAAAAGTGCCTCACTCAAACTCCAACCAAAGAAGAGGGCTTTATAGATTGGATTTCGTTGGGTTTTGTTAGGGGTAATGGAACAAGCACTGAAATGAATAGTTACGAATTTGTTGATCAGAATCTGGAACCCGGTAAGTATAGTTACAGATTAAAGCAAATAGATTATGACGGAAGTTTCAGTTTTTCTAACATTGTTGAAGCAGAAGTTTTTGCGCCAGATGAATTTAGCTTGGAACAAAATTATCCCAACCCATTTAATCCAACGACAGTAATCAGTTGGCAGTCACCAGTTGGCAGTCATCAAACACTTAAGATTTATGATGTCCTAGGCAATGAAGTAGCAACTTTAGTGGATGAATACAGAGAAGCCGGAAGATTTAAAGTTGAATTTTATGCAAGCAATCTTGCAAGCGGACTTTACTTTTATAAACTTACAGCTGGTAATTATTCTGCAACTCGCAAGATGATTTTGATGAAATAGAAAAATCCGGTTTAGATTAGATCTGCTCTGAAGCATTTAAGAGAAATAAATATTTAAAATAAAAAACACTTCCCAGCGTTAAAGGAAGTGTTTTAGGGGGTGCCATGAACAATAAAATTATTAAGCTTGTGCTGAAAGTCCTTCTCTTGTATAGTAATTTGAAGCGTGAGTGAATTCAAAACTTTCAACCGCTTCATCAAGTGTATCATAAGCATTGAAAATATTCAGTGTTCCTGATTTTTCCATCAATGCTCTCACAACTGATTTTGGTTTAACAAGTCTGATTTCACCACTGATCATTGATATTTTTTTAAGTGATAATACAAGCACACCTAAAAAGGTTGAATCAATGAATTCACATTGGCTTAAATCAACAATTAATTTTCTGAATTTCTTTTCAATATCATCATCAAGAATTTTTTTTAACTCACTTGCTTCTTTATAAGTTGCTCTTGTGAGGTTTACTTTCTCAATGATTATATCTTTGATTACCAGTTTTTCGAAATCTTCCATTTTGACCCTCGTTATTTCTTGAATCCCCTGTACATTAAAAATTTTACTTTCAAATAAATTTAAGTTCATATCTGTATCTCCAATAATTATTCCAATTGAATTATCGCATAATTAGAAATAATTTTTATGCCGTTTGGCTCACTTTGATAATTGATTTCTTTTTATTTACTAAATTGAACCAACAAAAAATGCGTTTTATGCCCGATTCAACATTAAAAGCTGCGATTTCATTGTCAAAAACCCATTATGAAAACTTTCCCGTAGCTTCTTTTCTGATTCCAAAAGGGAAAAGGCGTGATATAGCAATTGTTTATTGGTTTGCCAGAACAGCTGATGATTTGGCGGATGAAGGTCAAATATCTGCAAGTGAACGAATATCTGCATTAAATAACTTTGAAAAGAATTTCCAGGATGCTCTTAATAATAAATTTGTCAATGAAGAGTTTAGGATTTTGTCTGATGTTATTGTAAGAAATAAACTTAGTCCCGAGTATTTCACAGATCTGATTTCAGCTTTTAAGCAGGATGTGATAAAAAACAGATACAAGAATTTTGATGAAGTTATGGATTACTGCAAAAGATCTGCAAATCCCGTTGGCAGAATAGTCCTTGACATCTTTGATATAAGAGATGAAAAAGCTTATCTGTATTCTGATAAAATTTGTACTGCGCTACAATTGACCAATTTCTTTCAGGATGTGGAAATTGATTATGAGAAAGGCAGAATATATTTACCGCAGGAGGAAATGAATCATTTTAATGTTGATGAAAATATGTTTGAGATGAAAGAAAATAATCCTAATTTTTCAGCACTGTTGAAATACAATATAGAAAGAACAAAAAACCTTTTTTCCGAAGGCAAGAGATTGTTCCCATTTCTGAAGGGAAGACTAAAAGTTGAAATTAAATGGACAGTTGCTGGTGGGGAAAGAATTCTATCAAAGATTGAAAAAAATAAATATCAGATTTTTGGTAAAAGACTAAAGATTAACAAAAGAGATTTTATTACGATACTATTAAAAAGTATTTTTTATTAATGAACGATTCAGCAAAACAAATATCCAGGGAAAGCAAAAGCAGTTTTTACTATGCTTTTAATCTTTTGCCTGAAAAGCAAAGAGATGCAATGAATACTGTTTATGCTTTCTGCAGAAAAACTGATGATATAGTTGATGATATTTCCGTTCCTGATGATGTTAAATATGAAAAGTTAAGAAGATGGCGAATTGAGTTTGAAAAAGCTTTTGCAGGCAGAAGTGAATATCCTTTATTGAACAAGCTTGGCAAAACAATTTCAAACTTCAATATTCCGCTTGATCCATTTTTTGAACTGATTAAAGGAATGGAAATGGACTTGCAGAAAAATCGTTATAAGAATTTTGATGATTTGCTTGTTTATTGTTACCGTGTTGCTTCCACGGTCGGGCTTATGTGTATAGAAATATTTGGATATAAAAATCCTTCAACAAAAGATTTTGCTGTTAATCTTGGTATTGCTTTACAGTTGACTAATATCCTTCGTGATCTTGGTAAAGATGCCGAGCAGGGAAGAATCTATTTACCCCAGGAGGACTTAGAAAAATTTAATTACAGCGAAACTCAACTTTATCAAAAAATATCAGACGAAAATTTTAAGCAGTTAATGAAGTATGAAGTTGAGCGTGCGAAAAATTATTTTGAGAAAGCAACTCAGTCTCTTGACCTTGATGATAAAAAAACAATGTTTGCCGCAAGGGCTATGCAACATATCTATTACAGAATGCTCGAAAGAATAATCCAAACTGATTACGATGTTTTAAATAACGAAATAAAAGTTAAAAAAATAGAAAAAGTCGGAATTGCTTTAGGTGTTTGGGCAAAGTATCAGTTAGTTTATTGATGAAAAGAGTTTTAGTAATTGGTGGTGGATTAGCAGGACTTTCATCCGCAGTTTATCTTTCCCAAAATAAATTTCAGGTTACACTTCTTGAAGCATCTCCAAAAGCAGGCGGAAGAGTTTATTCTTTTGTAGATGAAACAACCAATACCGAAATTGATAATGGTCAGCATATCCTGATGGGTTGTTATGCCGATACGCTTAACTTTCTGCGATTAATTGATGCTTACAAGTATTTGAAAATCCAGAAAAATCTTGAAGTAAATTATTTGTCTCACAAAGGCAACTCATTTAAACTAAAAGCAGCCCAATTTCCTTTCCCGTTTAATTTACTTTATGCTTTATTTTCATTTAAGAGATTAAATGTTCGAGAAAAGTTCTTGCTGATAAAACTTTTCACAAAAATTAATTTTATTGATTCCGATAAACTTTCCGGATTAAGTGTCATTGAATGGTTGAAAAAAGAAAAACAATCGGATAACTCAATAAAGATTTTCTGGGAAATAATTTCAATTGGAGCATTAAATACATCAACCGAAAAAGCTTCAGCAAAAATTTTTTGTGATATTCTTAAAGAAATTTTCTGGAAAGACAATACATCTTCTTCAATTATCCTTCCTACTTTGCCTTTGACAAAAGTATTCTCTGAACCTTCAATTGAATTAATAAAGAAAAAGGGCGGGGAAGTAAGATTGTCAGAGAAAGTTATCGGAGTTGAGATTGAAGATGTGAAGATTAATAAAGTAATTACAGATAAGAATATTTATGAAGATTTTGATTTTGTAATTTCCGCTGTTCCTTATTTTGCGTTGGAAAAATTTATTGATAAAAAGTTTTTTGATAAGCAACCCGAATTTCATTACTCATCAATTTTGAATATCCATTTATGGCTAAAGCAAAATTTCCTCAGTGAAGATTTTTATGCTTTTATTGATTCGGAGTTACATTGGTTTTTTAACAAGAAAACTCATTGGAATATTGTAATCAGCAATGCAGATAAGTTTATGCAGATGAATAATGAAGAAATTTTTAATTTGGTTTTCACGGAGCTTAAAAAATTTATTGCAATTTCTGATGATGATATTCTTTTATACAAAATAATTAAGGAGAAAAGAGCTACATTTATTCCTGATGATTTTACTTTGAAACACAGACCTTCAACAGAAACAAAAGTTAAAAATCTTTTCATTGCAGGAGATTGGGTTGATACAAAACTTCCTGCTACAATTGAAAGTGCAGTAAGAAGCGGAAGAATTGCCGCGGAGAAGATTGTTTTCAATAATTAATGTTCACTTGTTTAACTGGAAGTTTTTATAAACTTAGCAAAAAAAGAGCGGATAATTTATCCGCTCTTTTGACTTTTGAATTATAAAAAAGTCCCTTCTCCTTTGGAGAAGGGATTTAGGGATGAGGTATTTATTTTATCACCATCATCTTCTTACTTGATGTAAACGAACCGGCAGTTAACTTATAAATATAAACTCCACTTGCAAGTTTGCTTGCATCAAACTCAACTTTATATCTTCCCGCTTCTCTGTACTCATCAACTAAGGTTGCTGCTTCGTTGCCTAATATATCGTAAACTTTTAATGTTGTATGACTGCCTACTGGTGACTGCCAACGGATTACTGTTGTAGGATTGAAAGGGTTCGGGTAGTTATCAAATAGTTTATATTCCGTTGGTATTTCTTTAGAACTCTCGGTGGTCATTGGTTTATTTATTCCTTTCAAGTACAAACTATCTGTCACATATCTTCCTGCTGTCTTTAGGATATATGCTCTGTTTCCTGTTGTTGTAGTTGTATTGAATGTCAGATCTATTCGCTCTGTTGGACTTAGCTCCCCGTAATTACCGTCTAAACTTATTAGTTTTCCTTTTATTTCTCCGTTTACTGAGTGCACTGCACTGCTTAACGAAAGAGTTTTGGTTTTTACTGTCTGTAGATTTATCACAAATGCAAAGTAATCCAGCTCAAGCGGTTTATTAACTTGCAACTCTATTACTCCTGATGGCAGATTAGTTATTCTCTTGCTTATTATACTTTTATTTGGTCGCAGGAAGAATTCTGTTATCGGAATTACCTCTGTTATTTGCTCTCCCTGTTCATTCGTTATTTCTTTTCTAAGATTCATCCGCAATGCACTTAACCTTTTCTGAGGTGGTGGTGGCTCTACTCCTCCAAGCACTACATCACCATCTGCTTCAACTCCTTCTGTAAACCGGGTGATTGTTATAACATCTCCAACATTTAGCTGAACTGTTACCGAGTCCATATTCCCAAGTGCGGAAGTTATATCTGTTTGACCATTGAGCATTATCCTCAGTGGTATTGTTGAACTGTAGTTTATTACCTGTCCTTGTTCATTTACAACTATATTCTCTCCCTGGTTTGCTGTTGCTTCAATCAGAGATATCTGATCAAACCAGCTATGCTCTGTCTGTGGCTCGTGAACTGTAAGTTTTATCTTATTATTTACGGGTGTTATCGGAGTATTGATAAGATAATAGTCTATTACATCTTTACCAGGGTTTCTTAGTGATGTAATAAGAAGAGGATTTTCATCGAAGAGCATTCCATTCTGTTCAAATGAAAGAGTTGGACAACCATTACAATCACTGAGTATAGGAGTATAACGCATAGTGCTTTCACCTACTGAATTGCTTACCGTACAACCAAAATCCCAGGTAGGTCCTTCAGCTCCAAGAGCAACTGCATCTGCGCTGCTGTAAGTAATTGTACATCTGTTTGAATTTGGACTAAAGTTGACTGTTACACCCGAAGGAGCATTATATGAAAACCAGTTATAAGTTAAATTACCATTACCTTGAGAAAGATTAACATAAACATATCCTGTTGTACCTTTACATATTGGATTGGGCGATTGTGTGAAGTTGGAGATCACCGGGGCTATCAATGGGGTAAATAGAAGTTCTTTAATTTTCCAATCGACCGAATAATTTCCGTAAGAAGAATTATAAAAAGGCAAAAAAGAGACTCTAAAAATGTATGTGCCTGCTGAAAATTGATTTGTTGGAATTAAAATTTGATTAATTTCACCACCAATATTAGTACTTGAGTTTTTAGTGTATAATACAGAACCATCCGCCATTTTAATTATTTCAAATTTATAATAACATTTATCAGTGAATTTACACTTTGCCCTATAATAACTTCCATTATCAGTAATTTCTAACTCGATGGCATCTGCACCAGGCAATATTCTTTTTGAACCTTTACTTTGTGTCCAAAGATCATTTACAAAATGTGTTAGTATTCCAAAATTTGGGTTTGTTAATAATGTATTACCTATTCTTTGGGTTGAATGAAACGGGAAGTCTGCAATTTTATAAGAGCAAATATATTCACCATAAAAACTAAATTTGTGTACTAAACCACTTTCATCTGTTACTAGAATGTTATAGCTTGCGTCCAGCGCAATATCTGTTGGATTATAAATGTATGGTAATTTGGAGATGTTGTAACATACGATTGTGGATGGGAGAATTTCACAAGAGATTATATAATTAGATCCTTTATCAATAAATTGAGTTGACCAATTTGAGGAGATCCTAGTTGGCCAATCAATATTGTATACCGTACCATTATAAATATAAGTAGTGTATTCCTTAATTAATATTCCTTCTCGTGAAAATTTTAGAATTGATTTTCTTAGTCTATCTGTAACCAAAATAAAATCATCTTGTGGATAGTCTGCTGTTTCATTACTCGAATAATCTAAATCTTCAGGATATCTTAATAATTGAACCGGAATATCTAAAAGCCCTTGATACATTAAAGAATTAGCATTTATATTATATATAAATTTATGAATTTGTTTGGTATATCTATCCAAAATAAAAACCTCCCCAAATTCATTAACATCAATTGCAACTGGGTCAAAAAATTTAACTTCATTTTGGGCACAGCTATAACATTTTATTTCATCACTACCTAACTTAGAGAAAAGTACTCTTTTCCATTTATCATCCAAATTAAAAATAGCATAATTTGTAGTATTGTTAGATTCAGTAGCATAAAGCGCAATATCTATTTTAGAATATAATCCGAACAATAGTTTTGTAGTATAATTTTGAGTAATATTTCCATTTATTTCCATAATTTCAGGGGAAAGATAATGAGCTTCTAAAATTCCGGTATTATAACTTATTATAGGTTCTATTACATTTATTGACTTTATCTTGCTTTTTGGAATAAACTTATTATTATATAGGTTTTTAACTTTTCCTTCTAGAGTACCAAGTTCGGTTATTTTCCATTGATTCCTATTTTTTTCTAAATAAATTGTATCTAAAATAAATTTATCAATTAAATTATTATTTCTGAATTTTATAATACAGATAACTCTTGCATTAGAAGATTCTTTTATAATATTAATAGGTTGGATATCTAACAAATCAAAAGGATTTTGAAAATGATTTTCTTCCATATGGTAATTATCATCTAAAATTTTATTTATCTTATCAATATCATCTTCAATGATTGCATTATTTAGTTCACTTATTGTGTGGTAAATAAAATCTTTATCATACTCCAACTTAATTAGCTTGCCGCTATTTATTTGAGAAATGATTGTGTTTGGCATAAAAAACACAGAAATTAAAAATATTATAATTGTTGTTTTCATTATACTCACCCTCTCAATAAAGTAAATGCCGGATTTGTTTTTTAGTATCTAAATTATCAGGCCAACTTCTCAATACTTCAAGAAGATAACAATCTGGTTGATTACGTTTCAAATTTTCGATTATTTCTTCGAGCAAAATCCTATTTTCAAGATGATTTCCCAAAAGGTTTAGGAATAAATATACAGCCTTTGAGCTGTTGGGATAGCTAATTATATATTGTTTGGTTAGTTTAAGTTTTAAAGTTGTTTCCAGATTCGGATAACTAAGAAGTTTTTTTAGAGCTCTCTCGCTATAAAAAGAGTTTTTATACTTTTCATAAAGCGATTTTGCTTCATCAAGTGGTGTTGATTTATTTGAGAGGTATATTAATTCATTCAACTGTGGCTTTACAGAATCCGGGGGTTCTAAAATTGTAAATCTTACTTTATTAGAAACTATTTTACGATCATTAATGATTTCAGTCAACCAATATTCATATGTACCAGAAGGGAATGGATTACCAATATATTCATCTGACATTAACCAGTCATGAGGATCTATTATTGATTTTTCAATACTAAAAGCAGGAATACCAGTTTGAGATCTTCGACTATAGTTTTCTCTTGAATTATAAAGTTTTCCGGTATTAAGGTTTAGTAAATGATGTTCGTATCCTCCGATATAAACAGACATAGCTGATTGATTGAAAACTGAACAAAGAATATTTATTGATTCACCTTGAAAAAATTCATTTTTAGATAACATCAGTTCAATTTTAATTGAATCGCTTCTGTAAATACTCTGTTCATTATTTAGCGCAAATAAGATATGTTTTAGTGGTGTTGTATTTTCACCATAAGGACTATATTGCCTTAAGCGCCAGGAGATATTCATACCTCGTTGTAGGTGACCTTCGCAAAACCCTCTCAGAGTTAATATTCGGTCTCCATCTCCTTGTGGTTCGCCGTCTGAATTGTAATCAAAGTAATTTAAGGAGCACATATTTCTATTATTTCCATTGTGCCAAGAGGTATGTACTTCATTTGTAATGTCAGCACACCATAAATGTCCTAATTCATGGATTGTTGTAGTCGAAATCTCCTCATCTTCCCAATTATTGGCTACTATGTCTCTTATTCTTTGAACAAAGATAAATGAAATCGGAGATAGTATTCTATCTCCATTGAAATATATTCGTCTAGTGTAACCGAATATGTAATTTAACGGTTGTGCATTTATCGGATTATAGTTCTGAACAAAAAATAGTAATCCTTCATTTGGATGCTCATTCCAAAAACTCATCAACGCCTGATCAATTGGAATTTCACCATAAATGCGGCTAAAAGCATAAATAACCCCAGGATCTTCATTTATTGGCAGGATATTAGAAAAATCGTAATTAAAAGTTTGGTTGGGAAGATTATTATTAACGTTAATTATATTATTACCATTGTAACCAAAGTAAACATTCATTTCCCCAAATGCTCTTACTATATCATTTCTTACATTATCCAAAGCATTGTAGTTTTGTTGTTGATAAACTCTAAGTCCCCAGTCTCTTGAATAAAGATCCCCGCTTACCTGTAAACTTATGCTTTTATTGGCATAAGAAATCAAATTAGTGCCGGATAAATTCCCAACATTCAGATTAACATTATGATTCCCTACTGATGGTTGAAGTAAAAATTGGACGCTATAGAAATTTTCCCCATTAATGGTTTGGATTTGAGAATCATTAATGTTATTTACAATTCTTTCTGTGGGCCAATCTGAATTACTCTCAAGCCATACAACATTATAATTGTTTTGATTTTGTGTGGGCAATTTTCCACCAATGTAAATAGCCCTTCTTTCTTCACCAACAAAAAAAAATGTATCGTACTCTGTGTCAATAACATCCTCAGATAGTTCTGATAAATTGCCATTTTGCGTAATTAAATACAAGTTTTCATCAGAATTTTGATTGGCACTTCCATCCGGGATAGAGCTGCTCTGACTACAACCTTTTAAAAAAATAAAGATTAATATTATTAATAAATGATTTATGTTTTTCATAATTATGTTCCCTTTGATTTTATTAAAAATAGAAAAATTATTTTTAAGTAAAAACTATAACAGTTTAAACAAATCCAGAGGTGTAAAAAGTGATTGAAATGTATATTGATAATTTGTTAACCATCAATTGATTGGGGGGGGGGTAATTGTTTCCGTCACTAAAATATTATTTTGCCACAGATAACTACTGAATATAAAATAGACAAAACAGAGTTTTATTCTGTGCTTTATTATTACGTCAAAAATGGTAATTAACTGCATAGTAAGCTCCTCTTAACTATAAATATATCAACTTTTATTCCTTATAAAATTCTTTAATTAAAAAATGAAAATGAAGAGTGAGGAATTCTATTAGTCAAGTTTACAAGTAAAAACTAAAGCGGTGTAAAAAATTTTGACGACGGGAAAGAGGTATAATGGAATAAGGTATAAGGGAGTAAGGTAAAAATACGGAATTACAATCTTAACACAATGCAGCCTGAAGGTTGCGGCTAAATTAAAAAAAACAGATTGCTTAGAATATTATCGATAACTTTAGAGCAACCCAAATTCTGCTTAATTTAATTTTTTAAATAAATTACTCGTAATTAGTTAGTGGTAATAACCTCCGAGGTCTTTTAAGACCTCGGAGGTTTTATTTTCTTTCTCTACAAACCTTCTTCACTTAAAAGATAAACCATCACAGCCATTGCAGCAGTGCCTAATTCAAATTCTCTCGGATGAACTTCTTCAAAAACATCATTGGCTGAATGATGTAAATCCATATACCTTTGATCATCTGGAACAAAGCCAAGTAATGCTTTTGCATTTTTAATCTTGCTGACATCAACTCCACTGCCGCCTTTTTTAATCCACTCAATTGAAGCTTTTTCAAATACAGGCAACCATCTCGAAATTTTATCTATAGTTAAAGAATCACTATCAACATAAAATCCGACGGGAGTGAATGCACCTCTGTCAGCTTCAATGGCAGCAATATGTTTTTCTGATGAAGATAAAGCAAATTTTCCATACTCAATTCCGCCACGAGAACCATTCTCTTCATTTATGAATAAAACGCATCTGATAGTTCTTTTTGGTTTTATATGAAGTCGTTTGAATAAATCCAGTACTTCCATAGATTGGATGCATCCGGCGCCGTCGTCGTGAGCACCGCATCCAACATCCCAGCTGTCGAAATGTCCTCCGACAACTATTACTTCATCAGGCAATTGCGTTCCTTTAATTTCACCAATCACATTGAATGACGGTGCATCTTCAAATGTTCTGCAATTCAATCGGAGTTTTAACAAAAGCTCAGGATTTATTTTTAATTGTTCACTTAAAAAATCAGAATCAAGATAACCAATTGCAGCGGCAGGAATTCTGGGTAAACTATCAGCGTAAAGCATAACGCCTGTGTGAGGAACATTATCATATTTCGTTGTAACTGATCTTATTACAACCCCAACAGCTCCATACTTAGCGGCTTCGATAGCACCATAAACTCTCTGGTCAACAGCAGAACCATAACCGGAAAAAGTATTTATCAATCCCTGATCAATTGGTCTGCTGAAAAAAACAATTTTGCCTTTAACATCCGATGATTTTTGTTTCAGTTCATCAAAAGATTTTACTTCAATAACATTTGCTGTAATTCCATTTTTATCAGTGGAAATACTCCCTCCGAGAGCAAGGATATTTAACTCTCTTACAAAATTATTTCCATTGTAAACAGCACAGAATTCTTTTTCACCTCTTTCCCAATGAGGAACCATAACCGGCTGAAGCCACACTGAGTCGAAACCAAGTTGTTTCATTTTATTTTCGGCCCAGAAGATTGCTTTTAATGAATTCTCTGAACCGCTGAGTCTTGGTCCGATTTCACAAAGTTCTTTCAACCAATCATAACCTTTCCGATCTCTCAAAGCTGTTTTGGTGAGAGTGTCTGCAACAGAAATATAATTGTTGATCTTTTCGTTCTGAGCAAATGACAATACTGTTGAAAGAAAAAACAGGGAAATGAGTAGTGAGAATTTTAACATTTCTATTCCAAAATTTTTCAGCAAAATTAGTTAAGGTAGTGTTAATTCAAAATCAGAATAAATTCTTATCTTACTTGTAAGGAAAAAATATTTTATGAATTCAAAAGCCAGATATTATATAGATAAACTGGAATTGCAGAAACATCCTGAAGGAGGTTTTTATTGCGAAATTTATCGTGCCGGCGAAATGTTTTTTACTGAAACTATTCCCGCAAAGAAGTTAAATAAAAAAAATATATCTACTTCGATTTACTTTTTATTGACCGGAAGAGATAAATCTTTGTTCCACAGATTAAAGTCAGACGAGATATGGCATTTTTATGATGGATGTGATGTTAAATTATATGTAATTGATCAAAATGGTAAATTGACTGAACATCTTTTTGGAAAGGGAAGTGAAATTTTTCAGCTTGTGATTCCAAAGAATAATTGGTTTGCTGCAGAACTTACTGACAAAAATTCATTTGCTCTGATTGGATGCACTGTTGCACCAGGATTTGATTTTAAGGATTTTGAACTTGCAGACAGAAAAAATTTAATAACTAAATTTCCTGAACATGCAAAGCTGATTAAAAAGTTTACTAAACTTTAAACAGCAGCTAAAATTTTGACCTAAAAAATTTTATGAGAACTTTTATGTTTTGTATGTGTAAAAAGTACTTTCTTGAAAATATCTATGACTTTCGCTTATTTTTTCAAACAAAAAAAGGAGTCATATCGAAAAATACCTCTACTGTATTGTTTAATATTCTGTTAGGTGTTCCTCATTAAACGCGCGTTAAAAAATTCCGTGAAAGATTTCATCCGGATTATTCTCGGTTCAGCGTTACTTTTTTATGCCGGGATAAATCTGGGGTTTAATTCATCTGAAAAATCTCAGATGAATAAGGATATTTGGAGAGATATTTGTTTCAATCTGATTACTCTCCAGCAACAATCTGAAATACAGAATTCATCAAATGATGAATTAGTTCCGCCAATTACATCCGGGAATAATGAATTAAAAATTCCTTTCTACAATACACCACCAGATACTGGTTTGGAGAATAAAACAGATTCAACCTTTATAAATGGCGATTCTCTAATTACGAAAACTGATTCTGTTAAATCGGCTTTAGATACTGTAAAAATAATTATTAATAAAGACTCGTTGAGATTGTATCAGTGGTCTCAGGATTCTACTGCGCGATTAGAACACTTCAGATATTTTCGTGAAGATGTTCCTTATGTTCGCTTAAAACAAAAACGTCTTTCTAAGTTTTTTGTCGAACCTTCACCAACTTTTAAACAAAGAAAAATTACAATTGATTCGACAGGGAAGTATGTTGAAATAAGAGAACTTATCGCCGGTAAGGATTCAAAAATATTACTGAGAATGCCGATTGAAGAATATATTCAGGAAAGGTTGAAAGTTGAAGAGCGAAAGAAATGGGAAGATTTAGGTTATGCTTACGAACTTAAATCAGGTAAAGTTGGTCTTCAGGAATTAATGAAGAGCATTACTGACTTTGAAATTCCTTTACCAAAAGTTGGTGTATTAAGTATTTTTGGTGAACCTAAAATAAGTTTGAAAATTGGTGGTGCTGTTCAGATTCATGGTGCCTGGAGAAATGAAACAACAGAAGGTGTTACTGCTTCAAGATTAGGCAATACAAGAAACGAACCTGACTTTAAACAGCAGGTTCAGATAAATGTGAATGGAACTATCGGAGATAAGTTAAACATTAGTGCTGACTGGAATACTGAAAGAACATTTGAATATGAAAATCAGCTTAAGATAAAATATACTGGTTATGAAGATGAAATAATTCAAAGCATAGAAGCAGGAAATGTTTCACTTCAGACTTCGCCACTTGTTGGTGGTAGTGAAGCTCTATTCGGAATCAAAGCACTTTTCAAAATGGGACCTTTTACACTTACTACGATTGCTAGTCAGAAGAAAGGTGAAACAAAAGAAGTTGAGGTCTCAGGTGGAACAACTGCTAGCGAATTCCAGAAACGGGCTTATGATTATTCAACAAATCACTATTTTGTTGATACAGTTTACGCTGACCCTACATTAAATATTTTTAATAACTATTATGGAAATCCGACTCCGCAAGTAAATAATCAGTATCTGATAACTGAAATACAGGTTTGGAAATCTATATCTACAATTACAACTGATAAGTCCCGTGAACGTGAAGCAAATGCATTTATTTCATTGCCGCCAATAAGCAGGAATCAACAATATCCTGATTCATACAGACAACCTCTTGACAATCCTGTTTCCGGAATTGAAGAAGCAGGAAGATTTCTATTACTTCAGGAAGGAATTGATTACACACTTCATGCTGAAACAGGATTTATAACCTTTAAAACTGCCATCAATGAAAATGATGCTATCGCTGTTTCTTATGGAAGAGAAAACGGACCGGGAACAGCTGATGATGAATATTTTGGAGAATGGCTTGCGCCCGGTGATACTAACACTACCAAAAGATTAGTTCTAAAACTTGTTAAGCCAAAAAATCTTCAGCCACTTTATCAAACAGCGTGGAAATTGCAACTTAAAAACATTTATCCGATTGGGGTAAGAAATATTAAAGAAGAAGGATTTGAATTTGATATTAAATACGAAATTGAAGGTGGCGAACCTGTAAGAGAATTAAATGGTAAAAGATTGTTGAATGCATTTGGACTTGATTTACTTGATGCAAGTAAACAGCCAAATCCAGATAATATTTTCGACTTCAGACCAAACATTACTGTCTTTCCTGAAACAGGCGAAATAATTTTCCCCACCTTAGAGCCATTCGGAAGAAATATTCCATCTGAATTAAGTCAATACACTTATCAGGATATTTATGATACAACTAAAACCTTTGCACAGCAGAAGAAAGAAAAAGACAAATGGCTTCTTGTTGGTAAAAGCACAGGTACTGCATCAGCAACATATCAGCTCGGATTTAATGTTGTTGAAAATTCGGTTAAAGTTTTGCTCGATGGAAGACCTTTGAAAGAGGGCGTTGATTATCGTGTAGATTACAACAGTGGTCAGTTAACTATTACAAATAGTGCTGCTCTTGTGCCGGGCGCCAACCTAAGAATCACTTTTGAACAGAATGATTTATTCCAGCTTGCATCAAAAACATTGTTGGGTGCTCGTGGTATTTATGAGTTCTCAAAGAAAACAAATCTTGGATTCTCAGTTCTCAATCTTAATCAACAAACATTAAGTGATAAAGTAAGAATTGGTGAAGAACCATTAAGCAATACAATTTATGGAGTTGATTTTAATACTTCAGCTGATTTGCCATTTGTTACAAAAGCAATTGATAAAGTTATTTCTACAAGAGAAATGTCTTCATTTAATTTCAGCGGTGAATTTGCTTATATGAGTCCTGATCCGAATACAAAGAAAAGTACAATCTCATCAGATCAGGGGAAAAGTATTGCTTACATTGATGATTTTGAAGGAGCTAAAAGATTAATTCCTGTTGGAGTTTCATATACTTCCTGGAAAGATTTAAGTGCGCCTGATTCATTAGCTAATCTTCCGGGAACTTCACGACGGGAAAAAATGCCATACAAAGGTAAAGCATTCTGGTTCAATGAAACACCATCACCATTTACTGTACAGCAAATTTATGGGGAAAGAAAGCAGGTTGCACGTTCTGATCAACAAGTAACAGTTCTTGATTATGTTTTCTTACCAGACACGCCGGGAACTTATAACTGGGAACCAAACCTGAGCGATCCTCAGAAAGTCTGGGGTGGAAATATGAAAGTGCTTTCTTCAACAGCAAATAATTTAATTGAAGAGAATGTAGAGTTTATTGAATTCTGGGCACAGATTGTTGATGCTGAACCTGGTGCAAAACTTTACCTTGATTTAGGTAAAATAAGTGAAGATGTAATTCCAAATAATATTCTTGATACCGAAGACAAAGACAGAAATGATGCAATTGATGTTGAGGGTAAAGAAGACACGGGACTTGATGGATTATTCGACGCTGCTGAAAGAACAACATATAACAGTACAAAATCTGATCCTTCCGGAGATAATTTCTTTTTCCAGCGAGGAAGTACGCCTTATCCTTATGATTATTTCAATATTAATGGAACTGAAGGTAACGCTGTATTAACCGACATTGGTCGTTTACCTGATACTGAAGACCTTAACAGAAACGGAACTCTGGATAACGCAACAGCATTCTTCAGATACGAAATTCCGCTCGATACTGTTCCGCAGAACAATCCATTTATTGCTGGTGGAGGTTTAACCGAATTTAACTGGTATTTATTCAGAATACCTTTGCAGGAATATAAGAATGCAATAGGACAGGCAAGTTTTTCAAATGTTGAATTCATTAGAATGTTCACTACAGGAGTAAATAATAAAGTTCATTTCAGGATTGCGGAATTTAATCTTGTTGGAAGTCAATGGCAGAAACTTGTAAAGAATGATAGCGTCTTGTCAATTTCTGTTGTAAGTATTGAGGAAAATCCGGAATATAAAAGTCCTCCAGGTGTATTTCAGGAAAGAGACAGAACAAGACCTGATGAAAATATTCTAAGAAATGAACAATCATTAAGTTTAGTTCTTAACGGACTGCCTGATGGTCAATCAAGAGAAGCCGTAAAATATTTGTTCAGACCTTTGGATGTTTTTAATTACAAACAAATGAAATTGTTTATTCACGGAGATTTGAATGATGTTCCCGGCTCGATTTCATACAGCGATACACTTGGTGGACAACGACAATACTCTACGGAAGTATATTTCCGTTTTGGTGGTGATACTAACAACTATTATGAATATCGTCAACCAGTACTGCCCGATTGGAATGAAATCACAATTGATTTTGATAAAATTACTGCAATAAAGCAGACAACCAGAGATTCATTAAATCAGATTATTAAAATTCCGGTTGAAGGAAGACCGGGACATTATTATGTCTTCAAAGGTAATCCGACACTGACATCAATTAAATTTTTATCTGTTGGCGTATTTAATATTGATAATAGTTTTAACCAGGGACCGTTATCAGGACAAGTTTGGGTGAATGAACTTCGTGTAGTTGGTGCTGATGATTCACCTGGGTGGGCTTATAGTATTAATAGTTCTCTGAAACTTGCTGATTTGATGACTGTTAATTTTACTTATAGTAAAAAGGATCCATACTTCCATCGTTTATCTGAAAGGTTCGGTTCAAGAGTAGATAATACAAACTGGTCGGTTTCAACTGATTTAAATGTTTTGAAACTACTACCAATAAATTTACCTGAAAGTAGCCTTCGTATTAATTATTCACACACAGAGCAGAAAGGTAAACCGCTATATTTGCCGGGAACTGATGTTAAAGTTGATGAAGCTGTTCAGAGGCAGCAGACTATTTATGATTTGGATACAACAGGCAGAGTTAAAACTCCTCAACAAATAAGAGAAGAAACTGAAACTGAATCAATTTCTGATACCTGGTCAGCTTCGAATATTAAAATTAAAATTCCTTCTTCCTGGTGGTTAATCAGAGATACATTTAATGCACTCACATTTGGATTTAACTATAACAAAACTTTCAGCAGGAATCCTACAATAGAAAAATCTACTGCTTGGGTCTGGAATGCAAATATGACTTACGGTTTGAACTTAAGTCCTGATTATAATATCGTTATCGCAGATATTCCTATACTTGGTTCGTTCATTCAGCTATTTAAAGATTATGCAAATCTTAAGATTTATTTTCTTCCACAAAACATTAGTCTTAATGTAACTGCAAAGCGAAACAGAAATGCAAGTAAGAGCAGACCCACATATAATCCACAGACTGGTCAGTTTACTGAACCAGATGAAGTGGTCTCAAGAGATTTCTCTACGACAAGAGGAATGACATTTAACTGGAAAGTTACTGAAGGAGGATTTTTAAATCTTACAACAAGTTACAATGTCAACATTACTTCAACACTTGCAAATCTCGAGACTGATATATACGGAAGAGAAAGAACAGAAAGTGAAATATGGTCCGACATCATTGGAGGAAAATTCTTTGGTAAGGATTTCAGATATCAGCAGTCTATAGATTTCAGAACAGCACCAAAACTTCCTTCTCTTTTCGATCTGAATAAATTTTTCACAATCACCGCTGGTTATACTGCCGGATACCAATGGAATTATGATTTACGACAGGAAGAATTAGGTAGAAGTGCGGGTTATAATAATAAGTCGAATGTTGGATTAACTTTAAGATTGAAAGCACTTTTTGCTCCTTTGTTCGCTGAAGAACCTGAACAAAAACAAAATGTAACACAGAGACAAATAAATCAGGAAAAACAAATTCTTAATCGTCAGGATATTCAGAATGAAGACAGTCTTCTTGTAAATAAAACGGATTCGCCTGATTCACTTAGTGCTGAGGATTTGAATAAACCATCAGCAATTTCAAAGGCTTTAGGATTTCTGAAAACAGTTGCAAAAAATATATTCTTTGATTATGAAACAATCTCAATTAGCTTTTCGAATGATAATCAACTATCCAAATCAGGATTAAAATCAATGGGAACCGGTTTTTCAAACTTTTGGGGATTGTTTTACAATGAGGATGCTGGTCCTACCCGTGGATTTATGTTAGGACTTTCTGGTGATGTTGGCAAACGTGTAACTGCAGCTAGAACGAATCTTAGCGATAACTTCTCACAGAAAAATAATCTTGATTTCAAAACATCCAGACCACTTTGGGAAGGTGCTAAAATTGATATCAACTGGAAAGTTGGCTGGTCATTGAATAAAGTCACTACACTTTCAGTTGATGATAATGGAAACTTATTTGTTCAGGGAATAACTTCTTCCGGAACATTAACAAGATCATTTGTTACATTCCCACCAGTCTTGTTATTGTCCGTTGCAAACAGCGGTATAAAAAAGGTTCACGAACTTTATAATCCTCAATCCGGTGATGCTGCTTCAAGTTTATCAAATGCGTTTCAGGAAGGATTTGAAAGTTTCCCATTTCTTTCAAAGCTTCCGTTCTTAAGCAAAGTAACAAAGTATATTCCAAGACCAAACTGGAGAATAACCTGGGATGGTTTAGAAAACTTTTTAATTTTCAAATCCATAGCTAAACGTGTTTCACTTGAGCACGGTTACACAGCAAACTATACTGAAGGATGGAAATTAAGTCGTGATGGGAAAGAGGAAATTCAGACACAAAAAATTGATTATGGATTTTCACCTTTAGCAGGATTGAATTTAACTTTTGGTCAGTTATGGGAAGGAAATCTTTCCGGTAGCTTAAAATATGGTACTCGAACCAGTTATGATCTCGGAATAACAACGACGAATATTAATGAAACTTTTTCACGGGACATAGGATTCACACTTCAATATTCTAAAAGTGGATTTGAAATCCCATTGTTTGGTGTATCATTAAAGAACGATGTTGAATTTAGTCTTGCTTATAATCAATCAAAGAATTCTGTAGTAAGATATGAAATGAATAACTTTACCGAAGAAGGAATTCCGCAGGATGGAACAACAAGAGTAACTATTGAACCAAGAATCAAATACACAATAAGTTCAAAAGTTACGCTTTCAATTTTTTATAAACGCTCATCAGTTTCTCCTGAAGGCGCTTCGAGAATTCCGCCAACAACAACAAATGAAGCCGGAATTGATGTTAACATTACAATAAACTGAGGAAAGATGGATAAGAAAAAAATTCTATGGGTTGACGACGAAATTGATTTGCTGAGATCTCATATTATTTTCCTCTCCGAAAAGGGATATGAGGTTGATACTGCAACTAATGGTGAAGATGCTTTGTCGATGGTAAGAGAAAAAGCTTACGATCTTATTTTTCTTGATGAGATGATGGCTGGAATGGGTGGTTTGGAAACTCTCAGCAAGATAAAAGAAATTAATTCTGCTTTACCTGTTGTGATGATTACAAAATCAGAAGAAGAATCTTTAATGAATGAAGCAATAGGGGGAAAAATATCCGATTATCTTACCAAGCCGGTTAACCCAAGTCAGGTATTGCTTGTGTGCAAAAAAATTCTTGAGTCGAAAAAAATCGTTGGACAATATGCTGCAAAAGACTATCTGAATGATTTCAATCTGATTTCTCAAAAACTTCTCGGCGGATTGGAATACGATGAATGGATTGATATTTATCTAAAACTTGTTAACTGGTCAATTGAACTCGATAAGCACCCTGAACTTGGACTTAAAGAAACCTTGTCAGACTTATACAGAGAAGCCAACAAAGAGTTTTCAAAATTTGTAGAAAGAAATTATCCTGAATGGTTGCAATCCTTGGGTAAACCTGATGTCCCGACTTTAAGTCCTGAAATTCCTGAAAAATATCTATTCAAAAATTTACGGGATGAAAATACTTCAGTCTTTTATATTGTGATAGATTGCCTTCGGATGGATCAGTGGCTTATAATGGAGCAACATTTATCAGAGTACTTCAAAATTGAAAAGGATTTCTATTACTCGATTCTTCCGACAGCAACACCATATTCCCGCAATGCATTATTCAGCGGATTATTTCCTGCAGATATTGAAAAATATTATCCTGATTTATGGATGAGCGGAAGTGAAGATGAAAACAGTATGAATAAATATGAGAAAGATTTATTCAAATTACTTTTGGACAGAAAAAGAATTAAGCTCAAAAATGAGTTTAAGTATATTAAGATAATTGATCCCGAAGTGGGAAGAAATTTTGAACAAAATATTTATTCATACAAGAACAATCAACTAACAGCTGTTGTGGTTAACTTTCTGGATATGATTGCTC
This sequence comes from Ignavibacterium sp., assembly GCF_025998815.1. Lineage (NCBI taxonomy): Bacteria > Pseudomonadati > Ignavibacteriota > Ignavibacteria > Ignavibacteriales > Ignavibacteriaceae > Ignavibacterium > Ignavibacterium sp. The sequence goes on along the minus strand of NZ_AP026678.1, from coordinate 1,021,470 downwards.
ACGGAAGATCGGATTCAGACATATTAAAAGAAATTGCACCTGATGAAGCAGCTTATCGCTCTTTAACTAATAGTTGGTTTACACATTCATCTCTTTTTGCATCATTCAAAGCATTGGCTAAAATGGATAAGGTTAAATTAATTGTTACAACTGACCATGGAAGCATTCGCTGTTTGCGAGGTGCTAAAGTTTTGGGTGACAGAGAAGCATCAACAAATTTAAGATTTAAGTACGGACGAAATTTAAAAGCAGATAACAAGAATGCAGTCTTTGTGAAAAATGCTTCTGATTACAAATTACCAAAACGCGGAGTAACAATAAATTACATCATAGCAAAAGAAGATTATTATTTCGTTTATCCAACTGATTATCACAAATATTTATCTTATTACAAGGATACTTTTCAGCACGGGGGAATTTCTATGGAGGAAATGATTTTACCTGTAATTACTATGGAGCCAAAGTAAAATGGATTTTCCTTGTGAGCGAATCAGCAATTCTGAAGAAGAGACCAGGCAACTTGCTCTGGAATTTCTAACAGAACTTAAATCGGGTGATGTTGTAGTTTTGAATGGTGAGCTTGGAACAGGTAAAACATTTTTCATAAAAAAAATTACTGAAGCATTAGGAATTCATAACGCAAACAGTCCAACATTCGCACTCGTTAATGAATATGAAGGGGATTTAAGAATTTATCACTTCGATTTTTACAGAATTAATAAAGAAGCTGAGTTACACGATATTGGGCTGGAAGATTATCTTGCTGATAATGAAGCAATTACATTCATCGAATGGGGTGAATTGTTTCAAAATGTATTACCGAAAAAAAGATTTGAAATAAAAATTGAAGCAACAGGAAATGAACAAAGAAAATTCAGATTCTTCAAGTTCAGTTGATATTCTGCCATTACTTTCAATTGAAACATCAGAAAAATTATGTGGTGTTTCCTTTCTTTTGAACGAAACTGAGTATTACTCGGCCAAGATTTTTCTGCCTCATTCACATTCCGAAAAATTATTTGAGCTTATTGAAACGCTCAGAGATAATTCAAGCATCAAACTAAATGAAATTAAATCAGTCGCTGTATCTGCAGGACCAGGTTCGTTTACCGGACTTCGAATCGGAATGGCTGCGGCAAAAGGGATTGCAGCAGGAATAAAAATTCCAATTATTCCTGTTCCCACTTTCGAAGCACTTGCATTTCATCTTTCACAAATTCTTCCTGATGGACAGAGGTTCATTATTGCGAATAAAGCAAACCGTGATGAGGCATACTTTGCAAAGTTTCATGTTAAAAACAATAATTATATATTTGAAGAGGAATTAAAAATATTACCAATTACTGATGTCAAAATAAATGATGGTGAATTGTTATTTGGTAATATTTCTTCTAACCCGAATAAAATAATTTCACCCGAACCTGAAGTAATTGGTTTGTGGGCTTTAAAATTCGGAAAGACAAAAATTATCAATGACTTTGATTTCCTTGAACCAAATTACATTAAAGATTTTATTGTGAAGGAGGTTAAGAAAAATGGTTAAAAAAATATTTTCTTTGACTCTTATTCTATCCATTAGTGTATTTGCACAACTTGTTGGACCAAAAGCCAGTGCACAAATAACCGAATATAATTTTGGCGATATAAAACAAGGTGATGTCGTTTCTTACGATTTCAAAATAATGAACAATGGTGGAGATGTTTTAAAGATAATTGATGTTCGTGCTTCCTGTGGATGCACTGCTGCTCAACCCGATAAAAAAGAATTAAAGCCGGGTGAAACAACAACGATCAAAGTTACATTCAACTCTAAAGGGAGAAAAGGTGCACAAATCAAGACTGTTAGAGTAATTACAAATGATCCTGAGAAAAGCGATATAAACTTTGTAATCCGTTGCAATATTCTGGTGGATGAAAATAAAGATAAACCTTCCGGAGCCCTTTTATATTTACCTGAAAGTCAGTTTAACTTTGGGCAGGTTAAAGAAGGTACAACAGTGTCCCATACTTTTGAATTAGTTAACAAAGGTACCGATATCCTAAATATAAAAGATGTAAGAACCTCATGTGGATGTACTGCTGCACTTGTTAGCAGTTCAGAATTAAAACCAGGTGAGAAGGGAACTTTGAAAGTTGACCTTGATACAAAAGGAAGACAAGGCAAGATGAGCAGAACAATTTCAATTATGTCGAATGATAGCGAGCAATCTACAAAAGTAATAACAATTTATGCAGAGGTTCTAAAAAACTAATATGCCTTGGTTTAGAAGATCAAAACAGAATATAGCCCCTGACACTCAAAAGCGTGAGTTGCCTGATGGACTTTGGGAAAAGTGTCCATCTTGTGGTGAAATAATCCATAGAAAACAACTTGAATTAAATCTGTGGACTTGTCTCAAGTGTGATTATCATTGGCGTATTGGTAGTAAAGAGTACATTTCATTTCTTTTAGATAAAAATTCATTTAAAGAAATGGACAAAAAAATGCGCTCAGCAGATCCTCTCGAATTTAAGGATACCAAAAAGTACACAGAAAGAATTGCTGAGGCAATTAAAAAACTTGATCTTTATGATGCTGTTAGAACAGGAACAGGAAAGATTGAGGGAAGAGATGTAGCACTTGGTTGTATGGACTTTGAATTCATTGGTGGAAGTATGGGCTCTGTAGTTGGGGAGAAGTTAGCCAGATTGATTGACAAAGCGTATAAAGATAAACTTCCGACAATAATAATTTCCCGCAGTGGTGGTGCAAGAATGATGGAGGGCGCATATTCACTTATGCAGCTTGCAAAGGTAAGTGCCAGGTTAACCAAACTCGCCGAAGCCGGAATTCCTTATATTTCCATATTGACTGACCCAACTACGGGTGGAACTACTGCGAGTTATGCTATGCTTGGAGATATTCATATTGCTGAGCCAAAAGCTTTAATCGGCTTTGCTGGTCCTCGAGTTATAAAACAAACAATCGGAAAAGATTTGCCCGAAGGTTTTCAACGATCAGAATTTCTGCTTGAGAAGGGATTTATAGATTTTATATCTCACAGAAAAGATCTTAGAGCTAATCTGATAAGAGTGCTGGATTTACTTGCATAAAGAAGTGATATCAGACGATGCTGACATCACCAATAGTTATTTTTTCTATTCCATCTTTAGTTCTGAGTAAAAGAAATCCTTCTTCGTCAATATCATCAAAAATACCATTTTTAATTACATCACCTTCTTTCACATAAATTTTTTCGCCAATCATTCTACACTTTTCTTTCCATTCACGAGTGATGTAATTCGATTCAGTTGAAATTTTATTCAGATAAAATTCAAAATTATTTAAGATTTCTGCCAGAAGTTTTTCTCTTTCAACTTCGCGCCCAAGCTCAATTCTTATTGAAGTGGGAGGAAAATTAAATTGCCCCTGAAACATTGATTGATTTACATTCACTCCGATTCCAACAACAACCCTATCAATTTTATTTCCCTGAGATGATGATTCGAGCAAAATGCCGCAGGTTTTTTTCTTATTTATCAGAACATCATTAGGCCACTTTAACTCAGTGCGAAGTTGATATAAGTTTTCGATTGAATTCGCAACTGCAAGCGAAGCAGAAAAATTTATAAGATTTAAATGATTGAAAAGTTTATAATCCTTACAAAGTAAAATTGAGAAGGTCAGGTTTTGTTCTTTTGAACTATACCAAACTCTATCCTTTCTGCCTCTTCCTTTGGTTTGTTTTTCTGCCAGCACAACTGTTCCTGATTCATTAACTCCATTTCTTCTATCCAGAAGAAAAGTATTTGTTGAATCAATCTCTTCGACATAAATAAAATTTCTACCAATGAAATCGGTATTCAGCTTTAAGTCAAAATTTTCTATCTCAAACACAAAACCTCCAAAAATTATTTGTAAAAATACTCAAATATTCAATATCTGTCAGTATATTTGACAGTAATCAATATTATCTGACGAAAATTCAGAATGAGCTGACAAATTTACTAAATTGGTTACTTTACTCGATTTTAAAAACCGCATTTTTTGCACAAATTCAAGCTTTTTATTGGCAAGATGATTGGATAAGAAAATCGAGTTTTATAAACAAAATTTTGAAAATTTCTTTAAGAAAGGAGAAATAATAATGGGAAAAATAATAGGAATTGACCTCGGTACTACAAACTCTTGCGTTGCTGTAATGGAAGGTAATGAACCGGTCGTTATCCCAAATTCCGAAGGTGGAAGAACAACACCGTCGGTGGTTGCTTTTACTAAAACTGGCGAGCGATTGGTTGGAATGCCCGCCAAAAGACAAGCGATAACAAATCCAAAGAATACAATCTTCTCTATTAAAAGATTTATGGGAAGATTTTATGATGAAGTTGACAGAGAAAGAAGTGAAGTTCCTTATGAAGTTGTTCGTGGTGAAAATAATACTGTAAGAGTTAAAATTGGTGACAGATTATACTCTCCGCCGGAAATTTCAGCAATGATTCTTCAAAAGATGAAAAAGACTGCTGAAGATTATCTTGGTCAGGAAGTAACTGAAGCTGTTATAACTGTTCCAGCATATTTTAATGATGCACAAAGACAAGCTACAAAAGATGCCGGAGAAATTGCAGGACTTACAGTAAGAAGAATTATTAACGAACCCACAGCAGCAGCTCTTGCTTATGGTCTTGATAAAAAACATAAAGACCAGATTGTTGCTGTTTATGACCTTGGTGGTGGTACATTTGATATTTCAATTCTTCAGTTAGGTGAAGGTGTTTTTGAAGTTAAATCAACAAATGGAGATACACATCTTGGCGGTGATGATTTTGACCAGAGATTAATTGATTATCTTGCTGATGAATTCAAACGAATGGAAGGAATTGATTTAAGAAAAGACCCAATGGCATTACAGCGTCTTAAAGAAGCTGCAGAAAAAGCAAAGATTGAATTGTCTTCTTCAATGCAGACTGATGTTAATTTACCATTCATTACTGCAACTCAGGATGGCCCTAAACATTTGAATATAACATTAACCCGTTCAAAATTTGAACAGTTAATTCATGATTTGGTTGAGAAAACAAGAATACCTTGTGAACAGGCAATGAAAGATGCTGGCGTAACTGCATCACAGATTGATGAAGTAATATTAGTTGGTGGTTCTACAAGAATTCCGATGGTTCAGGAACTTGTAAAGAAAATTTTTGGCAAAGAGCCACATAAAGGTGTAAATCCTGATGAAGTTGTAGCAATTGGTGCAGCAATACAAGGTGGAGTTCTTGCCGGAGATGTTAAAGATGTATTATTACTTGATGTTACTCCACTTTCACTTGGTATTGAAACTCTTGGTGGTGTAATGACTACTTTGATTCCGGCAAACACTACAATTCCAACAAGAAAGAGTGAAATATTCTCTACTGCATCTGATAATCAGCCATCAGTTGAAATTCATGTTCTGCAGGGTGAAAGACCAATGGCTGCAGATAACAGAACATTAGGTAAGTTTCATCTTGATGGAATTCCACCAGCACCTCGTGGTGTTCCGCAGATTGAAGTTACTTTTGACATTGATGCTAACGGAATTTTACATGTGAGTGCTAAGGATAAAGCTACTGGTAAAGAACAAAGTATAAGAATAACATCTTCAAGCGGTTTAAGTAAAGAAGAAATAGAAAAGATGAAACGGGAAGCTCAGGAACATGCTGCTGAAGATAAAAGAAAGAAAGAAGCTGCTGAAGTTAAGAATACAGCAGATACTTTAGTATTCCAGACCAAAAAACAACTTGAAGAACTGAAGGATAAACTTACTCCGGATATGAAATCAAGAATTGAAGCTGAGATTAAGAAAGTAGAAGATGCTTTGTCAACCAATAATACAGAGCAGATAAAATCTGCAACTGATTCATTAACAAAAGCATGGAATGAAATATCTCAAAAGATTTATTCTCAGGCAGGTGCACAAACCCCGCACGAACAAGCAGCAGGACAACAATCTGGTTCAACTCAATCCGGAGATGGAAAAGATAATGTTCAGGATGCTTCATACGAAGTTGTTGATGACGATAAAAAATAATCTTAAAACTTTTCATTAACACAAGCCTCGCTTTTTAGCGGGGCTTTTTCTTTATTAAACACTATTCTTATCTTTAACACACTTTTTAATAATATTAAGATGACGCAGACAGATAAAAAGCATAGGATCATCTTTATTGATTTGATGAGAGCATTTGCTGTTCTTCAAATGGTTCAAGGTCACACTGTTGATGCTTTGCTTGCACCAGATTACAGATTACTTGATTATCCGGTTTATGCAGTTTGGAATTTTATGAGAGGGATGACTGCTCCAATCTTTATGTTCACATCAGGCACTGTATTCACTTATTTATTCAGGTTGGTTGATGAGCCTTTTGAAAAAAATCCTCGCGTTAAAAAAGGTCTAAAAAGATTTTTACTTTTAGTTTTTCTGGGATATTTACTTCGTTATCCAACTTACAAAATATTTGATTTCTCCAATGTTACTAGGCAACAGCTGGATATTTTCTTTGCTGTTGATGTCTTACAACTTATAGGTTTTGGACTTTTATTCCTGATGATATCAGCATTTATTTCTGAGAAATTAAAACTCGGAGATACTATTACATTTCTTTTAATCGGACTTGCTTTCATAATTCCATCACCGTTCTTTGCAAAAATTGATTGGCTAAGATATTTTCCTCAGCCGATAGCAAACTATTTTTACGCAGGAAATGGTTCGTTATTCCCTCTGTTTCCCTGGGCTGGCTATGTAATTCTTGGTGGTATATTAGGAAGTTATCTTGCAAGAAATCCATTGGTCTTTAAAACAAATAAATTCAGTATAAGACTCGTTTTAATTGGAATACTTCTAATCCTTATTTCCATTATTTATATGATGTTGAACTTAGGAAAATCAATATCAAATTATTCTGATTCTTATACTTATGACACAATAATTTTCAGAGTTGGATTTGTATTAATTCTTACCGGAATTGTTTCTTACATCTCGCAATCAATTAATTCTATCCCAAGAATAATAATTTTAATCGGAAGAAATACATTGTTAATTTATGTTGTTCATTTAATGATCATTTATGGAAGTGCTTGGAATCCGGGATTATTTAACTTATGGGGAAATTCGCTTGCAGCGACTTACACAATATTTATAGCACTAATAATGATAACTCTGATGACTTTTATGGTTTACATTCTTAACAAATTAAAAATCAGAAATAAGCAACTTGTAACCTGATATGAGAAAATCTGCAAACACTAATCCGGAACCAACTGAAGAAGACAAAAAGTTTGAACAGAATCTGCGTCCACAGTTTCTTACTGATTTTGGTGGGCAGGAAAAGATTACTGAAAATCTTAATGTATTTATTTCAGCTGCCAAAAAAAGGGGAGAGGCATTGGATCATGTTTTGCTCACTGGTCCACCTGGACTTGGTAAAACTACTCTTGCACATATAATCGCAAATGAACTCGGAGTAAAACTCAAAATAACTTCAGGACCAGTTCTCGAAAAACCAGGAGATCTGGCAGGCATATTAACTAATCTCGAGGAGCATTCAGTTTTATTCATTGATGAAATTCATCGGCTTAGCCCTGTTGTTGAAGAATATCTTTACTCAGCAATGGAAGACTATAAACTTGATATTATGATAGATAGCGGTCCGAATGCCAGAACCGTTCAGATCAGTTTGCCTAAATACACTTTAGTTGGTGCAACAACAAGAGCAGGCATGCTTACATCTCCGTTACGTGACAGATTCGGCATTAAATTCAGATTGGATTATTATGCTAATGAAACACTTAAGATAATTATTCAAAGGTCAGCGAAAATTCTTAATCTTAAAATTGATGAAGATGCTGCTGCTGAAATAGCAAAGAGATCGAGAGGAACACCAAGAATTGCAAACAGATTGTTAAGAAGAACCCGTGATTTTGCTGATTTCGAAAACAAAAAATCAGTTGACATCGAAATATCCAAAAAAGCTTTAGCCGCTTTGGAAGTGGATGAATATGGTCTTGACGAAATGGATAAAGAAATTATTCTTGCCATCATCGATAAATATAATGGCGGACCTGTTGGATTGAATACTTTATCTGTTGCAGTTAATGAAGACCCTGGTACAATAGAGGAAGTTTATGAACCATTTTTAATTCAGCAGGGATTTATTCAAAGAACTCCGCGTGGCAGAGAAGCAACTCAACTTGCCTACAAAAGATTTGGAAGAAGTAAATTCGGAAATACAACAAATACATTATTCGATAACATCTAAAGGTGAAACATTGAAAACAAAAATTCTTTTCACTTTACTATTTTTTTTCTCAACTGGCATTTTTTCACAAACCAATTATTACATTCCAAGAAATGTTTTAAAAGCTTACGAGAAAGGAACAAGATCTTTTGACGGAAAGCCGGGCAAAAATTATTGGCAGAATTCATCTGATTATAAAATTCAGGTAAGCGTTAATCCAAAAACAAGAATTTTATCCGGAAGAGAGTTCATAACTTATTATAACAATAGCCCCGATACTCTGACTGAAATTGTAATGAGACTTTATCCGAATATTTCCAAGCCATCATCGAAGAGAGATTTTAATGTTTCAGAAGATGCTCTTACTGAAGGTGTTAAAATTTCGTCTTTTAGTTTCAACAAGAGTAATTTAAATCCAGATGACAAAAATATTTTCAAGTACAATGGAACAAACCTTCGTATAATTCTTAAAGATAAAATTGCACCGGCATCTAAATCAGAAATTGAGATTGAATGGTCATTCGAAATCCCAAAAACTAATTATGCAAGAATGGGTACCTACGATTCAACTTCATTCTTTATCGCATATTGGTATCCTCAAATGGCTGTTTACGATGATATAGATGGATGGGATTATAATGAATACACAGGTTACACAGAAATGTACAATGATTTTTCAAACTTTGAAGTTGATATCACTGTACCGAACGGTTTCCATATTTGGTCAACGGGTGTTTGGCAAAATCCAGATGAAATTCTATCGAATGAATATTTAAAGAGATATGAACAAGCCAAACAGAGTGATGAGGTAATTAGAATTTTTACTTCAGATGATTTGAAAAATCCAAACAGATATAAAACTACTTCTGAAACTCATACCTTTAAATTCAAAGCTGATAAAGTACCTGATTTTGCTTTCGGTATGAGTGATCATTATTTATGGGATGCAGTTAGTTATCTGACACCAGCAAACAAACGAATCTATATTGCTGCGGCTTATAAAGAATCATCGAAAGATTTTGTTGATGTAGCGTTTTATGCAAAAGAAACAATTAAATACTTTTCTGAAGAACTACCTGCAATACCCTTTCCATATCCAAGTTGCACAGTCTGGAATGGCTCAGGTGGAATGGAATATCCGATGATAGTTAACAACGGCTCTTCACAAAGCAAAGAAGGAACTGTTGGTGTTACCTCACATGAAATTGCACATCAGTATATGCCTTTTTATATGGGAATAAATGAGCGCAAATATGCTTTTATGGATGAAGGTTGGGCAGTTATGTTACCATTTGATTTTCAGGAGAGAATGACTGAAGGTGCAATGCCAAGAGAACGAAATGTATTTGGATTTGAATTTGTTGCAGGAAACGAAATGGAAATGCCTTTGATTGTACCTTCAAATTTGCTGTCAGGTTATTCTTATCGTGTTTCAGCTTATGCGAGACCCGGGCTTGCTTATGATTTCCTGAGAGATTTTTTAGGTAAAGAAAAATTCCTGAAAGCACTTCATCTTTATATGGAAAGATGGAACGGAAAGCATCCAATTCCCTGGGATTTTTATTTTTCATTCAATGAAGCCGCCGGTGAAGATCTTTCCTGGTATTGGAAACCATGGTTCTTTGAATTTGGTCATCCTGATCTTGGAATTAAATCTTACGAATTGAAAGATGGAACTTTGAAATTAGAAGTTGAAAAAGTTGGTAACATCCCGATTCCGATTAAAGTTACTTTGATGAATGATGATCAGACAGTAAAAGAACTTTACTATACTGCATATGTTTGGAAAACCGGAAATAAAACATTCAAGATTAGTGTTGATAATGTTAAAGGTGTGAATAAAATTGTTCTTGGTAGTTCCAGAATTCCGGATTCAAAAAGAGATAATAATGAAGTGGTGATTAAGTAGAATCTAAAAGAATTATTGCAATTAGATCATTTAATTTCTTTAAAAATCGAATGGCTGCTTAGTATAAACTTCGCAGCCATTTTTATTAAGTTCAAAATTATTTATTCTCGGTACTAGCGGGTTTTGTAGCTTTTTTCTTTTTCTTTGGACGAAATTTTCCTGTTGTTCCCTGAAAAATTTTTCCACGCTTGGTTCTTCTATCACCTTTTCCCATATATCTCCTTATTATTTAGTTAAAATTTATTTGCAAAAATAAATCCTGCTTGAATCTATTTCAAACCTGCTGAAACTAAATCACTTTAACTTTTACTACAACTTTCTTTACTAAAACAGGATTGGTAACTCTAATGCCGGGCATATGAATATCAGTAGGGAAGAAAACCGCAAACATTTTCTTCTGAATAAGGCAAAGTGATTGCTCACAATCATAGAAGGTAATATCATTTGTCTCATTATAAGGTTCAACAATTTTCTGATTGCCAAGTGGAGCGTAACCGATAAACTCTTCACCGGAATAAACGAACTGAACATCAATGTAATTTTTGTGAGATTCGGGTTTGCCTTGTGATAAGTCTTTAGTTTTATACTCACTAACTAAAGCAAAAATATTTTCACCATCTATTTCATATTTGCCTGCTTCAGTTTCACTGAAATCGGTTTCAGCTAAATAGTCCAAAGCTTTTTTGATGTTTGGATTAAGATTTGAATAAAGGTCTTTATTTTCTATATGGTCTACTATCATTATAATTCTATTCTAAATTATTGAATGCTACATTTCTTTTTCGGCAGTTAGTAATTTTCCTTTTACAAACTGACCTTGTTCATAATGTTCATTTGATATATATACTATACCATCTTCATCATGAGGTTCGCCATAAACTGTATGAACTGATTTTAATCCTCCAAGATATCTTCTGGCATCAGATATATAAACCAAATCCCCAACTTCAGCAGCCATCCGTTTCATATCATTTTTTGAAAAATGCACTGTGTCATCTTCACCTTCTTTTAATTTCCAATGTACTTTGATTTTTTCACCTTCTCGTTCATTTAATTTGCTGCCTTTAAAGTATTCTTTTGCTTTTTTAATAGACCAAACTGTAAGACCATCAGTTTTCTCTTCTTCGTTGTATTTGATAAAATAATTTGCTGCTAAAACAACCATTCCAACCATTATAAATGTAAGAACAAATAATACAGGTAATGATAGTAAATTGAATGCGATCAAAAGGAAAATGATTATTGAAGCAACGACGAAAGAGCTCATTATCAGTCGGTGATTTTCACTCTGGCGAATCTTTTCCACAATTTTTATTTGTTGTTTTGTGGTAAGTGTAGTTATAACTGCAAACAGAGCGCACACAAACAAATTGTATAACGCGCCAATGTAAGTATAAGGATGATTAGGTTCGTAAGCTGTTCCGTGTGAAAAAATTTCAATCAATGGTCTTGGGTAATACATTCCCATAATCATTAAAGCAACTCCGCCTACAAGTGTTCCTATAACGGCAGCGTTTGTATATCGTTTCCAGAAAACACCAAGAAATATTGCTGTTACCAGCGGTGGTGTTAATGTTGAATGGAAATAGCCGTGTGCTTCATAGACTGTTGGGAATTTACTGAAAGGAATAACTGTTAATACTCCTAGGAATGTGAAAATTGCTGTTGCAATTCTTGCTGAGAGTAATTCCTGTTTATCCTCTTCTTTCCAGGTTTGAACTTTTTTAGTTAACCATTTTTTTACAGGTCTGTGAATATCATTTATGTAAACTGCTGCAGTTGCATTTAACAGAGTATCAACAGTTGACATAAGTGCTGCAGTAAGAGCAGCCATTATAAATCCAAAAACACCCGGATGAGAAATTATGTTTGCTACTACAACAAAAATTGAATCCGGATTTGTTGTTGGTGGTACGACTGAAGGATCAGCTACTGAAATTGCCTTACCAATCCAGCCAGCATTTCCAACAACTACTGCAGAAATCGGTAACATAAAAAGTATATTAAAGGTGGCGGCTTTTCTTCCTTCATCAACATCTTTGCAAGCCATAAATCTCATTACTAAACCCATATTCATAAATAAAAATCCAACAGATCCGGCAACACCATCTTGCCAGAATATTCCAACGAAGTTAAAACCTGGCGGATCATTGAAATGAGCTAAGGGAAGTTTCCATTCGGTTGGAAGTAAATCCCAGAATACTTTAAATCCACCTAAATAATCCAAACCTAAAACAAAAACTAACATACCGGCAAAAATCAGAACGAATCCCTGAGCAAGATCAGTGAAAATTACAGCAGTTTGTCCACCATAAGTAATATAGATACCAATTATAATTGCAATAACAACAATTAAACCCATCAGCGTGATCTCAAAATGCATTCCGAACAATGTAAATTCAGGTGGAAGTAATGGCAGAATTGCTTTGCCCATGGTTAGAAATCCAATCCCAACATAACCAATCATATAAAACAAAAGAAGAATTGTTGCCAGAAATCTGGTCAGTGCACTGAATCTTTTTTCAAAATATTCCGGTATTGATCTTATTCTTGTGTAAACGATAATTGGTAGCCATCCAAAAATGAAAAATGGTACAAAGAACCAATCGTTCATATAAGTCATTGTGGATGAAAAACCTGCCTCAAATCCTTTTGCAGAATATTTAATAAAGCTATGACTACCAACTCCGGTTGCAACAATGCTCATTGCAATTAACCACCAGGCAAATCTTCTTCCACCGAAGAAAAAGTCTGTAGTCGTTCGGTTATACTTTGAGAAGTATGCTCCAAATACCATAATGGCTATAAAATAAACTACCATTACGATCCAGTCAGTTGATGTTCCTAAACTGTGATGAACTTCCATAATTCCAGTTTCAATTTGTTAGAGATAAAGTGCTGCAAGAATAAAAGCAGCGTGAATTAACATAAAATAGAAAAATCCTAAAATTGTAATTTTCCACCAGTATCTGTGTCTCTTGTTTTGTGGATTATAAGCACCTGCTTTTTTAACGATGAACAACCCACTGACAAAGAAAATCCCACCAACACCATATAAATAAATAAAGGGCAACCAGGTATTATAAAATGACGGCATATATTTTTTGCTTATTTAGTTAGTTGTTTGACTGATATTCTCATAAGTAAAGTGCAGAAATTATCAGGAATGCGTGCAAAAAAAGAAAAAAGAAATAACCACCGAATAGAACTTTAATCCAGAACTTGTGCTTTCTTTTTTTTGGATCAAGTGAGCCACTTTTTATGATAATGTACATTCCGCTAAAGAAAAATATTCCACCAACAACATACAAGTAGATAAACGGCAACCATGTCTGAAAAACTGTTTGTAAAATCATATCTTTACTCTTGAATAAAATGACATTGAAAAAATATAGAAAGGTTAATAAATGAACAATTGAAATTGTAATGAAATCGTGCAAAAAACTTTAATATTTCACCAAAAATTAAAGTGTTAACAATTTCTTAACATAAAACTATCAGAATAATGAAATATATTTTTATAATTTTGAAGACACATTTTTAGGAGAGATTATGCTTAAAATAAAATTTGCCTCAATCGTATTTTCTATCACATTTCTGCTATCATTTCTTTTTGTTAGCTGCGGTGATAAAAAAGAAGATGTTTCCCCGAAACAGGAAACTATGCAGAATGAACAATCGGCTCTGGAATCTGCACAAAAAACTGAAACAACTGATGCGACAGCAGTTAAAGTTGATTCCAACATTCCGCATTACACAAAAGTGGCAGGTATTTCCGGAAACCTTTCAAGTATTGGTTCTGATACAATGAATAACCTGCTCACGCTTTGGTTAGAAGGATTTAAAAGATATTATCCAAATGTAAATATTCAGGTTGAAGGGAAAGGTTCAAGTACTGCTCCACCTGCTTTAATTAGTGGAACCGCTCAACTTGGACCAATGTCGCGGGATATGAAGCAGGAAGAAATTGATGCATTTGAGAAGAAATTTGGTTATAAACCAACAGAGCTTCGGGTAGCAATTGATGCTCTTGCAGTTTATGTGAATAAAGATAATCCATTAAAAGGTTTAACACTACCTCAGGTTGATGCTATATTTTCTAAGACAAGAAGAGGTGGTTACAAAACTGATATTGCCAAGTGGGGCGATTTGGGCTTAACCGGTGATTGGACAAACAGAGGTATCAGTCTGTATGGAAGAAATTCTGCATCCGGAACTTATGGTTACTTTAAAGAACACGCTTTATTCAAAGGTGATTTCAAAGATCAGGTCAAAGAACAACCTGGAAGTGCTTCTGTTGTTCAAGGAGTTACCGAAGACAGATATGGAATCGGTTATTCAGGAATTGGCTATCGTACTTCCGGTGTAATTGCATTACCGCTTGCAAAATCTGAAAATGATGAATTTCATTTACCTGACTATGAAAATTGTTTAAATGGTAAATATCCCTTAAGCCGTTTCCTTAACATCTATATTAACAAAGCACCGAACAAACCTGTAGATCCTTTATTAAAAGAATTTCTTAAATTTGTGCTAAGCTATGAAGGTCAGGAAGTGGTTGTAAAAGATGGTTATCTTCCGCTGACTCACGAATTAGTTAAAAAGGAACTCGCGAAACTTGATTAAAGATATTGGGAAATAAGCTGAGCACTGAGAAAAAAAATAATTCGGTTAAAGAATCAAAGCTTCATAAGAAAGCTTTATTCTTCGATAAAACAGCCAAGGGAGTAATATATTTTGGAGGAATTGCAACAATCATATCGGTTGTTGCAATTCTCGTTTTTGTATTATGGGAAGCACTTCCTCTTTGGTTTGGTGCTAAAGGTCAGGAAAAAGAAAAAATTCAATCGCAGCAAATACTTCAATCGAAAAAACCATTAATCATTGGCATTGATGAGTATCAGGAAATTTTATACACCTTTACTGATTCTGCTACCGTTGATTTTATCAGTCTATCTTCAGAGAAAATAATTAAATCTGAAAAGATAGATTTATCTTCTGACGAATTTATTTCGAGTGCAGTAAAATCTGCTAACAAAAATTTAATTGCTCTGGGAACAAATAAAGGAAAAGTAATTTTAGGGCAAGTAAAATTTTCAATTAACTTTATTGAAGAAGATAAAAGAGAAATCACTCCTGAGTTTATTCTCACTTCATCTATTGAAATCGATTCAAGTAAAAAATCAATTAGTAAGCTTGTTTACAGGAAGAATTCTGATAATGAGTTTACTGTAGTAGCATTAACTTCTGATAACCGATTACTTCAATACAGTTCAGAAAAAACTTTCTCGCTTCTTTCAGATGAAGAAGAAAAGATTTACAGGAATGATTTATCAAACCTCGTTGAATATCCAATATCAGCAATTGAACTGGATAACTTTTGTGAGAAGCTGATGATCGGAACTTCAAATGGTTGGCTTTACTATATTTCTCTAAAAGACAAAAGTAATCCACAACTTATTCAAAAAATTAATCCAACTCCTTCAGGTAAAAGTGCTATCACTTCACTTGGTTTTATCATTGGCGATCAATCAATAATTGTTGGTGATGCTGATGGAAATGTTACTTCCTGGATGCGTGTACTCGATGAAAAAACAGATTACGGATGGAAACTTGTAAATCCTCACACATTCGATTCTCATAAGGCAGCAGTAACTTCAGTCGCAAGTTCACTGCGAAATAAAAGTTTTATTACCGGAGATTCAAAAGGGAAAATTTATCTTGAGCATCTTACAAGTGAAAGAACTTTAATTGAATTAAGCGGAAAAGACTTGCCTGTTAAAGACATTGCATTCTCTCCAAAAGGTGATGGTGCAGTAGTTTTATATGAAGATGGAACGATAGTCTCATATGAAATTAAAAATCCTCATCCGGAAATAACACTGAAAACACTTTTCGGAAAAGTCTGGTATGAAGGTTATTCAAAACCTGAATTTGTTTGGCAATCTACTGGTGGTACAGATGATTTTGAGCCCAAGTTCAGTTTGGTTCCGCTTATTATTGGAACTCTAAAAGGAACTTTCTACGCAATGCTTTTTGCTATTCCTCTTGCATTGTTTGGAGCGCTTTATACTTCGCAATTTTCTCATCCAAAAGTTCGCAACTATATTAAGCCAACTGTTGAAGTAATGGCTGCTTTGCCAAGTGTTGTTATTGGATTTCTTGCAGGACTTTGGTTAGCACCTTTACTCGAAAGAATTTTGCCAGGTGTTTTTCTAATGTTCTTCACAGTCCCGGTTGTTATTGCACTTGGTGCTTCTTTATGGAAACGAATTCCAGGCAGAATAAGATTTAGGTTAAAGCCAGGTTATGAATTATTCTTTATAATTCCACTTATTATTCTTGGTTTTTATATCGCTCAATGGTTAGGACCGATTTTCGAATATTATGTTTTAGGCGGGGATTACAGAACCTGGCTGATGACCAATTTGAACGAACAATATGATCAGAGAAATAGTATCGTTGTTGGATTTGCAATGGGCTTTGCAGTGATTCCAATTATTTTCACAATTTGTGAAGATGCACTCTCAAGCGTTCCCTCTAGTTTAACTTCTGCTTCGCTTGCACTTGGAGCAACTAAATGGGAAACTGCGACAAGAATTGTTTTACCTTCTGCAAGTCCAGGAATTTTTTCTGCTATAATGATTGGTTTCGGACGAGCGGTTGGAGAAACTATGATTGTTTTGATGGCGACAGGTAACACACCAATACTTTCTTTTAGTCCTTTTAACGGAATGAGAACACTTTCAGCAAATATTGCAGTTGAAATTCCAGAAGCTCCTTATCAGGGAACGCTTTACAGAGTATTATTTCTCGCTGCAACACTTTTGTTTATTCTTACTTTCATCGTTAACACGTTTGCCGAAATAATAAGACAAAGATTAAGAAAAAAATACGCTGAGTTGTAAACGAACTATGAAAAAATATTTTAGATCAGGAGAAATATTTATCTGGTTTACCGGAATGGGACTTGGCTTAAGTCTGATTATGATTACCGGACTTCTGTTTCTGATTGTTGTAAACGGAAAGGATTATTTCTGGGCTTCTGAAATTGTTCAGATAACAAGAACAGATGGAAGTAAACAACTTGGTGAAATTGTTAAAGAAGAACCAATTCCGAATCTTAATTTACCTGACTCTCTATGGAATACAGGATTGATGAGAATGCAAATGAAAATCGGTAATCGCGATTTATATGGTTTTGATTTCCAATGGATTGATGAAAGGGAAATTAAGCAAACAGAATTACCAAAGTTTGCTTCGACCATCGAAAGAATGGAGTTTGGAAATTTTTATGGATTCATAAAAGAAATTCTGATTGATGGAAATGTTAAAGTAAAAGGTGAAGAAAATGTTGCTGGTAAACTCAATTCCTATCTAAGTATTACATCATCTATTCGTGATGAAATTAAAGACATCGAAAAATCAAAAATCGGAAAAGTAAATTACAATATCGAAAATCTTAGACTAAAGATTAAGAAGATTCAGTATGAAGGAAAAAATTCAGAAAATAATAAAGTCGAAATAGCTAAACTTGAAAATGAAATTGCTCAGGAAAATAAAAAGTATGAAGTTCTAAAAACAAAAGTTGACTCATTGAATTTGCTTGCTTCAAGATATGCAGTTTATTGTGAAGATGCGAACGGAAGAGGTAAAACAATTCCAATGATTAACATCGTGAGAGTTTATCAACCAAATAATATGTCATTCGCAAGTAAAATCGGATTTACATTTACAAAAATTCGCGAATTCATTTTTGATGACCCAAGAGAATCAAACACTGAAGGTGGTGTGTTTCCTGCAATATTCGGTACAGTAATGATGGTTCTGCTGATGAGCATTTTCACAGTTCCTTTTGGAGTTCTTGCTGCTTTGTATTTACGTGAATATGCAAAGCAAGGTCCTTTAGTAAGAACAGTTCGTATTGCTGTTAATAACCTTGCAGGAGTTCCTTCAATTGTTTTTGGTGTTTTCGGACTTGGATTTTTTATTTACTTAATCGGTGGAACAATTGATCAACTTTTCTTTCCTGAAAGACTTCCTTCTCCAACCTGGGGAACAGGTGGAATTCTTTGGGCTTCATTAACATTAGCTTTGTTAACAATGCCTGTTGTTATAGTTGCAACTGAAGAAGCTCTAACTCAAATTCCTCGTGGAATGAGAGAAGCAGCTTTAGCTCTAGGGGCAACCAAATGGCAGGTTGTAAGAAGAGTCATTTTACCAGCAGCAACTCCCGGAATTTTAACAGGACTAATTTTAGCAATGGCTCGTGCAGCCGGTGAAGTTGCTCCTTTAATGATTACAGGCGTTGTAAAGCTTGCGCCATCATTGCCGTTTGATTCATATTTCCCTTTCTTCCATCTTGACAGAAAATTTATGCATCTGGGATTTCACATTTATGATGTTGGATTTCAATCACCAAATATTGAAGCGGCGATGCCAATGGTTTATACAACAACTTTATTATTAATTTTGATAGTAGTGCTTCTGAATATTACTGCAATGATAATTCGTGCTAATCTTAGGAAAAAATATAAATCATCTACATTTTAGAGATAGTTGATATGAAAGAACAGACAGTGGAAACAGTTCAACATAGTGAAAAGCAAAAGTCCGGTAAAATAAAGATTGAAGTAAACAATCTTAATTTTTACTATGGTGATGTAATTGCTTTGAAAAATATCAATTTGAAAATTCCGTCAAACAATGTAACTGCGTTAATTGGACCATCAGGTTGTGGCAAATCTACATTTCTCAGAACATTGAACAGGATGAATGAACTTATTGATGATGTGAGAGTTGAAGGTGAAATTATTATTGATGGTCAGAATATTTATGAAAGCGGGATTGATGTTGTGGAACTTAGAAAAAGAGTTGGAATGATTTTCCAGAAATCTAATCCTTTCCCAAAATCAATTTATGAAAATGTTGCGTTCGGATTAAGAATTGGTGGACTTGGTAAAAAATCAAAGAATGAACTTGATGAAATTGTTGAAAGAAGTCTGAAGCAAGCAGCCTTGTGGGATGAAGTTAAAGATCGCTTGAATGAATCTGCACTTGGTTTGTCAGGTGGGCAGCAGCAAAGACTTTGCATTGCAAGAGCATTGGCAATCGAACCGGAAATTTTATTGATGGATGAGCCTGCAAGTGCTCTTGATCCGATTTCAACCGCAAAAGTTGAGGAACTTATTCATCAGTTACGAAATAATTATACAATTGTAATAGTAACACATAACCTTCAGCAAGCTGCAAGAGTAAGTGATTATACGGCTTTCTTCTATCTCGGAAGCTTGATTGAATTTGATAAAACTTCAAAGATATTTACCAACCCTTCCAATAAACAGACGGAAGATTATATTACAGGAAGGTTCGGTTAATTCATAACTTACTTTTAAGGAGAGAACAATGCAAAGATTATTAGATGAGCATTTAGAAAAATTAAAAACAAGAATTTTGAAAATGTGCAGTCTTGTTGACGAACAATTTCAGTTAACTGTTAAAGCTGTTGAGGAAGAAAATCTTGAATTAGCTAACCTTGTTATTGAACGTGATGCTAAAGTTGATAAATATGATTTAAAGATTGAAAAAATCTGTCAGAAAATTTTTGCATTATCACAACCTGTTGCAATGGATTTAAGATTGATAATGTCTTCAATGACTTTGAATACTGACCTTGAAAGAATTGGTGATATCTCAGTTAACATTTGTGAAAACATTTTATTGATTCAGAAGAAGCCAGATTTTTATAACCGCACTAAACTTCCTGAAATGTTTCAACTTACAAAAGAGGTTCTGAAGAATGCAATTGACGCTTATATAAACGGAAACGCTGAGCTTGCAAAGAAAGTAATTGTATCTGACGATCAGATTGATAAGTTGAATGCAGAGAATCATACAATTCTTAAGTCAATTATGAAAGAGAATCCGGATAATATTGAAGCGGCTGTTGCTTTACTCGTAATATCAAGAGAATTAGAGAGAGTTGCCGATCATTCAACAAACATCGCAGAAGATGTTTTCTTTATTGTTGAGGCGCAATTAATCAAACACAAATATGAAAAATATATTTTTGGCGAAGAAGAGGAAGACGACAAAGATTAATCGAGTAATGAATTAATAATTCCCTGGATATTTTCCAGAGTTAAGAATTCTTTCTCTGAGTTTAACTGTGAGCTCACTTTTCTACCAACTGCAATCATCCAGCTAAGCATTACCACTGAATAAGGAAGTGATTTACTGACAGCTTTAATTTTATCTTTATAGAAATAAACAAGTACTTTCTTAATTATTTCTTCTTCTTTTGTAAGATATTCTTTCAATAATTCTGTTTCAGCTTCAGTAGTTCTTTCGGCAATGAACTGAACAATTATTTCGAAGATCAACTTAAAATCATTTCTGACAGAATCTTTTTTAATAAAATAATCTTCAAACCTGTTCTCAATTGAATGCTCATCATTTGAAAAAATCTGATTTACCATTTCGAGGTAATTTTCAAATTCCCATTTTATAACTTCAATATATAAAGCATCCTTTGATTCGAAGTAGTAGTAAAGAGTTGGTTTTCCAATTCTTATATCTCTTGCAATCTCATCCATATTGGTTTTGTGGAATCCATGGCGGGCAAATCTTTTATCAGCGGCTTTTATTATCTGCATTTTACGATCGTTATTTTTCATCTCTCCTCTGAATTTTGAAAATTCTACTAAAGAAAAATAATATCACTTAATGTTGAGAAACAAAATTATTTGAAATTCTGTGCTCAGGAGCTGTCTATTTTCATAAGGTAACATTGATGGATGGAAGCAGATTTAATCACTTCATTCCCAACTGCAATTTTTTTATTTTCACACAAAACAAATTATGGAAAATGGTAATAGAAGTAGGAAATATTAAAATTGGCGATAACCTGCCATTTGTTCTGATTGCAGGACCTTGTGTTGTTGAAAGTGAAGAATTGATATTCTCAACGGCGAAAAAAATCTCAGAAATAGCTGCGAGAAATAGTATCCCTTTTATATTCAAATCAAGTTTTAAAAAGGCAAACAGAACTAATCTGAATTCATTCTCTGGACTTGGTGATGAAAAAGCTATCTCTATCCTCAAAAAAGTTCGTGATGAATTTGAAATTCCTGTTCTTACAGATATTCACACAGAATCAGATATTGATAAAGTTAAAAATGCAGTTGATGTTATTCAGATACCTGCTTTTCTTTGCCGACAAACAGAATTACTCATCGCAGCAGGTAATTCAGGTTTGGCAGTTAATATTAAGAAAGGACAATTTCTCGCTCCTGAAGATATGAAGCACGCTGCTGATAAAGTTGCTTCAACCGGTAATAAAAAGATATTGCTCACAGAACGAGGAACCACATTTGGTTATCACAATTTAGTTGTTGATATGCGTTCGCTTGTAATTATGCGCGAGATTGGATATCCCGTTGTTATGGATGCGACTCACTCAGTTCAGCTACCGAGTAAAGATAATGTAAGTGGTGGTCAGCCGAAATTTATCAGACCACTTGCGAGATCTGCTGCAGCGGTTGGCATTGATGCATTATTTCTTGAAGTTCATCCTGAACCATCAAAAGCATTGAGTGATGCTGCAAGTCAGTTACCATTATCTGAGCTGGAAGAACTTCTTATTGAAATCAAAGCAATTGATTCAGTAATTAAATCCGTGAGTAAACACACTTGAGAGAATTTCCAAGAAAATTATCTGATGCTGAATTGAATCTGCTCTTGCTATTACTTCCCGAAGAAAAATCCGGTTATGCCAGATACAGAAGTTTAATCAGAGAATTTTTCGTAATCGGAGAAGGTAGATTTGGTGAGGGAAATTATTTGCTTGGAAATGCAGACGATGAAATTGATTTGGAAATTTCCTCTTCTCCAATCTTAACAAGTGGAGTAGTTAAAGCTGACAAAACAACTTTTGAAATTTCAATCAATGAAATTCAGGATAACAAAATTGAATTTTCAATTTCACCTTATCCTGATCAAAATGAAATTTATAAAGTTGAGAGGGTTATTACACTTTCTGATTGGATACCGGGTAAAAAATCGCCCGATGGAAACAAAGTAAAATTATATTCAATTGATGGAATGAATTATATTCTTGCAATTGTGCCAGCTGAACATAAAATCTGGTTGTATGAAAAAAGCAGTGGAATAAATTACCCGATTCCAGTAAGCAATTTTTATAATGAACTTTTAAGATTGAAAAGAGAAACTCGCAATGAGGTTTATAAAAATCCAAATAAACTTTTTGAGGACATTGAATCGTTTACAGAATCGGAAATAATTCTCGCATTTCTTTTATATTCCAAATACAAAAGAAGATTTCATCTTGATCATCTTATAGATAAATTTTTAACTGAACCGAAAAAGAAAAAATCTTTATTCAGTTTTTTCAGGAGAAAATAAATTGAACTCAAAGGATATTATTCATCGGGGAAAAGAAGTAATCAGAATTGAAGCTGAAGCAGTTGCCAATCTTGCCAGCGGAATTGATGAACAATTTGTTGAAGCGGTTGAAACCATGTACCAATGCAAAGGAAGAATTGTTTTAACCGGAATGGGTAAGTCAGGATTAATTGCCAGAAAAATTGTAGCAACACTTAATTCAACTGGTACTGCATCAATTTATCTTCATCCTACAGATGCACTTCATGGCGATTTGGGAATGGTACGAGGTGAAGATGTTGTAATTCTTATTTCCAAAAGCGGTGAAAGTGAAGAGATAATTAATTTAATTCCTATGTTCAAGCGATTAGGTGTTAAGCTTATTGCAATGTGCGGAAATAAAAATTCTAAGCTTGCCAGAGAGAGTGATATCTTTATAAACATTGCGGTAAAAGAAGAAGCCTGTCCTTATGATTTGGCTCCAACCGCATCTACAACTGCTACACTTGCTATGGGCGATGCACTTTCAGTCGCGCTTTTACACAAAAGGAATTTTACACAGGAAGATTTCGCAATGCTGCATCCTGGTGGAAGTCTTGGTAAACGTTTATCACTCAAGATTAAAGAAATAATGGTTACTGGTGAAAGAGTTCCGAAGGTGCGTGAAAATACTTCACTTAAAGATGTTATACTTGAAATAACTTCCAAAAGGTTGGGCACTACAAGTGTGGTAAATGAAGAAGGAATTTTAACCGGTATTATAACTGATGGCGATTTGAGAAGACTGCTTGAGAAAACTATGGACATAAAAGATTTAAAAGCTATTGATGTAATGACAAAAAATCCGAAAGTCATTAAACCAGAATTTCTCGCCTCGTTTGCTTTACAACAAATGGAAAATTATAAAATCACCAGTTTGATTGTTATTGACGATTCCAATAAACCAATCGGAATAGTTCATCTTCACGATTTGATTAACCTCGGTTTGCAAGCAAGATGAAGCGCATTCTACTTTTGATTTTTTTGCTCTTAACAGCTTGCTCAGGTGAGCGCGTTAAACCACCAATAGACAGAACATTTCAGGATAAAGATATTCCTGCTCAGGAAAGCTGGAACTCAGTTGTAACATTTTCTGATTCAGGGAAAATTCGTGCAATACTTTATGCCGGACACATCAGAATGTATCCGGAGAAAAATGAAACTCTACTTGATAGTAGCATCAAAATAGATTTTTATGATATTAATGAAAGAAAGACAACAACTCTCACTTCCAAACGAGGTAGAGTTGATGATCTTACAAATGATCTTTTTGCAATTGATAGTGTAGTAGCTGTGAGTGACAGCGTTACCATTACAACAGATGAGATGATGTGGCGAAATAAAGATAGAAAAATTGTTTCTGATAAATTTGTAACAATACTTTCTCCGAAAGAAAAAATTCAGGGTTATGGATTTGAGTCTGATCAGAATCTGAAAAATTATGTTATATATAATATCACTTACATCACCAGACGGGATACTTTGTGATTAAAAAAATACTCATAATGATTTTCTCTTTTTCTCTCATTTCTTTTGCTCAGGAAAAAGAAATGATTACAGTTATTGGTGATAGTCTTGTTGGAAAAGTTGTAAACGGTGAGTCAATTCGTGAAGTGAGTGGAAATGTTATTTTAACTCAAGGCAATGTTAAAATAACCTGCCGCAAAGCCATCCAATATCTTTCAAGAAATGATGCTGAACTTATTGGTGATGTAGTTGCTACGCAGGATACTCTAATCATCAAAACCGAAAGAGGATTTTATTTCGGGAATTTAAGAAAGACTTCAAGTAATTCTGGTGTAACGCTCGAAGATAAAAAAGTTGTACTTACGGCTGAACAGGGCGAATATTTTTTCGATGAGGACAAAGCGGTCTTTCAAAAGAATGTAAGACTTTATGATACTGCTTCAACATTAACATCACAGCAACTGACTTATTTAAGAAATGAAGACAGAGCTATTGCAACCATTGATGTAAAGATTATTGATTCTCTTAATACGATTTTTGCTGACACAGTTGATCATTTCAGAAAAAAACAAATTACAATTGCTTCAGGTAATGTTGTAATAAAAAATAATTCAAATAATTCTTTGGTCTTTGGTGAACATCTTGAGGATTATCGTGAGAGCAAGTACACAATAATTGATAAACTCCCGATGCTTGTTCAGGTAGATACAAGCAAATCAACAGATTCACTTGGTTTTGAAACAGTAAGACTTGATACTTTACTCATTCAGTGTAAAGTAATGGAAGTCTTTCGTGAACCAGAACAGAAATTCATTGCAACAGATTCAGTAAGAATTATTCGTGATTTATTCGCATCAAAAAATGATCTTACAGTTTATCTGAAAGATGAAGAAAAAATTATAACTCAAAAAATCAGTGATGAACATAATCAGCCAATTTTGTGGTATGATAATTCTCAACTAACAGGAGATTCAATTACAATTTATATTGAAGATAAAAAAATCAGACAGCTTGATGTTGATGGTAATGCTTTTATGGTATCACAGCATAAAAATTATTTAAACCGATTTGATCAGTCTTCCGCTACTGGTATTAAGATGTTCTTTAACGATAATAAAATTCAGAGAGCAGAATTTTTCGGCAATGTATATTCAATTTATTATCTTTACGAAGAAGATCAACCGAATGGTTTGATGAAAGCAAATTCATTAGATGCAGCAATTTTATTCGAAGATAATGAAGTAAGTGAAGTTAAACTTTTCGGAAATCCCGGAAGTGAATATTATCCGGAACAACAAGTCAGCGGAAATGAGAAAACTTTTCAACTCCCGAAATTTATTTTTAGTGACGAACGACCTGACAAACAAAAAATGTATGAGCAAATTAACAGGATAAAATGGCAACTACATTAAGAAGTGAAAATTTAGTAAAGGTTTATAAGAAAAGAACAGTTGTTAATAAAGCTTCTGTCAAAGTTTCAAAGGGTGAGATTGTCGGATTACTTGGACCGAACGGAGCAGGGAAGACAACTACATTTTATATGATTACCGGAATGATAAAACCTGAATCCGGAAAAGTTTTTCTTGACGATTTAGAGATTACTAAAATTCCAATGTACAAAAGGGCAAGATTGGGCATTGGATATTTACCACAGGAAGCATCAATTTTCAGAAGACTGACAGTTGAAGAAAATCTTTTAGCAGTTCTTGAAATGACTAATCTTTCCTCAACAGATCAAAAAGAAAAATGTGAAAAGCTTCTTGAAGAATTATCTATTACACACATCAGAAAAAGTATGGGATTTCAGTTAAGCGGTGGTGAAAGAAGAAGAACAGAAATAGCGCGTGCACTCGCTACTGATCCTAGTTTTATTTTACTCGATGAACCTTTTGCCGGAGTTGATCCAATTGCTGTTGAGGACATTATGAACATTGTTGCAAATCTTAAAAACAGAGGCATCGGAGTTTTAATTACTGATCACAATGTTCACGAAACATTAAGTATTGTTGATAATGCTTATATTCTTATCAATGGAGTTATCTTCAAGCAGGGTAATGCACTCGATTTAGCAAATGATGAGGAAGTAAGGAAATTGTATCTTGGTGAGAAGTTTAAACTGGATAGATACTTTTAAATTTTATTTTACTTCTTCTCTTAACAATGAATAAACATACAAGTCCCAAAATAATTTTTCTTTAAATACAGCTTTTCTTATCACACCATCAAGTTTGAATCCGGCCTTTGTTAAAACTCTCATTGAAGCTTTATTCCCCTCATAAACATTAGCAGTAATTGATCTGATATTGTAGTGATTGAATAAATATTTTGTAAAAACTTTTACAGCTTCTGTAACAATACCTTTTCCCCAGAATGGTTCTCCAAGCCAATAACCAAGTTCCCAGGAATATCGGTAAACATCTTCTTTAAATTTTACTCCAATTCCGCCAATCAATTCATTCTGATTTGCAATTGCATAATTGAGTCCATCGTTGGTATTTCGAGAGACAGTAACCCATTGTTCAGCATCTTTAATTGAATATGGATAAGGAAAATTATCTTTAACCCAACGAAAGATTTTATAATTATTAGCATACTTTACAAGAGCTTCAACATCACCTAATTGAAAATCGCGGATTAAATACCGATCATTTAAAAATTTTATTAACATTTCACCATCCTCCATAAGGTCCGCCGTAAGCACCCTGATCGTTGCGCGAACCATCTATATCATTAAATTCAGGATCAGGATTTCCGGCATCTTTACAAGGTGACATATAATAAAGTCTGAAATCATCTTCAAATAGAAACATAGGATCATTATCTTCATCACCGAAAAAATTATATTGTTCAATCAGGTTTGATGAATCACCTGGTGCAAAAAAGAAGTTATGCTTTCCGGTTGGAGAATTATTTTTAAAGAAAATATTGTTGTGAATTTCAGTCCGCAAATGATAGTCAACAAAAATTCCGGCGCCTTCCAATGAACTTGTGTTTTTATAGAATACGCAATTTATAACAGTCAGATTTGAATTAACTGAATGAATTGTTCCACCCTGAGATTGTGCTGAATTTTTTGTGAAGATATTGTTATAGATGCTAATCACTGAGCTTCGTAATCCTATTGCACCGCCGATTTTAGATTTGTTTTCAGTTATATAATTGTTTTTCAACTCAGCAGAAGAGCCAATAAATGAAATAGCAGAATAACCGGTTCCATCTTGTTTTTCAAAAACTATTTTTTCAATTATACAAAACTGAATTACTGAATTGTGATTGGAGTAAAGAAATTTTATTCCTTCCCAGTCTCTGTTATAAGCTGTAAAAAGAATTGGACGATATCTTGTCCCAACTGCAATAAGAGTTCCTTGCACAATCATTTTTTTGCCGTCATCAAAGTAAAGCTCTGCATCAGGTTCAATTATTAGTGTATCAGATGGTTCTATAATTAAATCTTCTTTGATCAGATAAGGTGAATCTGCTCTGGTTAATTTTCCTGAAATTTTTCCACCAATTTCAGTAAACAGACCGGAAATCGGAGGTGCACCGCTGGTATCATCAAAGCTCTGCCTTTCAACACAACCGTTAATGACCAATATGATTAGTGTCAAAGAAAAAAAATATTTCATAAAAAAGAAAATATCATTCAATATATTTCACAACAAAAATATTTTAATTATGCGAAAAATAACATTAACACTTTTAGTATCAATTTGTGTTTCGATACTTACTTTTGCTCAAGTTAAAGTCACAATAAATGTCTGCGCGAATTCAGTTCAGGAAAGTGAAAAAGTTTTTATCGCTGGAAATCATACTCAGCTTGGAGAATGGATTCCGAACAGAATTGTCCTCGAACAAATTGATTTATTTATTTGGACGAAAACTTTTTTATTCAACAAAAATGAATTTCTTGAATTTAAGTTTACAAAAGGAGATTGGAGTAAGGAAGCATTAACAAATGATAAAACTGTTCCTCCGAACCATAAACTTACGGTTATCAACGACACGGTTTTAACATTTAAGATTAACTACTGGAAAGATGAATTCCGTATAAGTGTACCAGATACAATTAATGGAAAATATGTACACATCAAAAATTTTGATGCTAAAGAAATTCAGGACAGAGATGTAATTATTTGGTTGCCACCTGATTATGATTCTTCTGACAGCAAAAAGTATCCGGTGCTTTATATGCACGATGGTCAGAATGTTTTTAATCCGGCAACATCAACACTTGGGTATGATTGGAGGATTGATGAAATAGCCGATAGTCTTATTTCACTTGGCGATGTTCCTTCTTTCATTGTTGTTGCGATTTATAATTCCGGCAGAAGATTCTATGAATATTCAAATACTGAAGAAGGTGAAAATTATATGCGGTTCATCGTAAGTGAGCTTAAACCATTTATTGATAAAAACTTTAAAACACTCTCAACAAGAGAGAATACTTTTGTTGGCGGTTCTTCGATGGGTGGATTAATTTCTTTTATGCTTGGTTGGGAATATCCTGAAGTATTTTCAAGAATGATTTGTATTTCACCGGCATTCAAAATCAGAGATGTTGATTATGTAAGTGTTGTGAAGAATTATTCCGGCGCTAAGAAACCTTTGAAGATTTACATTGATAACGGAGGTGTTGGTTTGGAAGCTGAACTACAAGCTGGAATAGACGAAATGTTAAAAGTGTTAAATGATTTGGGATATAAATTAAGTGAAGATATAATGTGGATAAAAGATAATGAAGCCGAGCATAATGAAATCGCGTGGTCAAAGCGTGCACCAAAGTTTCTAAAATTTTTATTTGATAAAAATTAGTTAGTTCTCTTTTCGAAATGCTGATAGTCTTTTGAAGAGCGCCAGAAACCACCCCACATCCAACCGCGTTTGCGGAATTCTTTGACAATCTGTGATGACTCAGTCAATGTTCCTGGTTTTGATTTATCATATGTTGAACCTTCAGGAATTGTTTTTCCTCTTTTGATATGAGGATTCTGCATTGGGTTAATATCAATTGCCAATCCTTTTGCATGGTAAGAAACTATGTTTGCATCTCTTAATCTTCTGTAATTAAATGCCGAAGTATTGTTAACACTCATAGATACATCATCATTCCACCCATACTTCGCAATCGGAATTGCTTTTTCAATCGGGAATTTTATTTCTTTAATAATTCTGAATATTTCTATTAAATCTTTTGCCGTTGATTTATGAACCACCAATTGACCTTGATGTAACTTGTCATCAAAAGAGTAGTATTGAACATCAATTAAGACAAGATTATTTCTGATTGTTTCCGGAATATTTATTCCTGCGATAGCTTCTTCAAAAGTCATATCCGAATCAATAATTACTTCTTCTTCAATCTGAGCAAAAAGATGTATGGTCGATAAAATAAAAAGCGTTATTAAAAATTTCATAAATAAAAGTCCATAAGCGAAATTGTCTGATGATAATAACCGCCACCAAAAAGATTAAGGTGATTCATTATATGATAAAGTTTATAAATATTCTCACGGTAATCATATCCTTCAGGTAAAGGAAAGAATTCATTGTATGATTTATAAAATGTTGAACTAAATCCGCCGAACAATTTTGTCATTGCAAGATCAGCTTCTCTGTTACCATAATAAACTGCAGGATCAATAAGGCACGCATTCCCATTTTCATCAACTAAATAATTTCCTGACCATAAATCACCGTGCAAAAGTGAAGGAATATTTTCTGAACCCTGCAAAATCGTTTCAATCTTATCTTCAAGTAAAGAAATTCTTCTTTTCATTGATGAGTCTGCATAACCATTTTTTTCGAGTAATTTGTATTGAAACAAAATACGCTTGTTGAAATAAAATTTTATCCAGTTATTTTTTTCATCCGGTTCAGGAATATTTCTTTGAGGTGTTGAACCAATGTAATTATCTTCATAAAAGCCAAAATGTTCTGAAGTGAATTGATGCATCTTTGCGAATGATCTTCCGAAATCTTCGTCAAATGTTTTTGATTTTCTACCAATGTTTATATGTTCGAGCAAAATAAAATTAGTGTCAACCAGAACTACATCAGGAACTCTTATTGCTTTGGCTCTTTTAAGTTCTCTCAAACCATTTGCTTCCTTGTAAAACATATCTTTTGCTGAATGATAATTCAACTTTAAAAAATATTTTCTGCCGTCGGAAGTTGTTATTGTTTGTGCATCGTTTATGCAACCACCACCAACACTCTTTGATGATACAATTTTACAATTGAGTTCTTTCTCGATGTATTTAATTATTGCATCTCTCATAATTCATTTTGAATGTGCTTTAATAAACCTTTTGCAGCATCTTCGATTAAATCCAATGAATACTCAAAATCACTTTTATCTCCGTAATAAGGATCAGGAATTTCTTTGGCTTTCATCTCTGAAAGGAAATCTGCCATCTTAAAAATTTTATTCTGAAATTTCTTTTGTGAATCAAGTCTTTGAACGGAACGGTGAATTTGATCATCCATTGTGATAATGTAATCAAACTTTTCCAGATCTGATTTTGTTATCTGTCTAGCTTTATGATTTAACTCGTAGCCTCTTTCTGCGGCTGCTTCAATCATTCTCGAGTCGGGAAGTTCACCTGCGTGATAATCAATCGTTCCTGCTGAATCAATAAAGACTTTATCTTTCAGACCATTCTGATTTACAAGCGATTTCATTACTCCTTCGGCAGCAGGTGAGCGGCAGATGTTTCCCATACAAACAAATAAAATTTTCTTCATCTACTTTCTCGTTGGTTTATGAGATTATTATTCGGTTCCAATTAAAGTTATTACAACTTTTCTTCTGTGCGAGTGAATACGATGTTCACAAAGATAAATTCCTTGCCAGGTACCAAGGTTCAGTCTTCCATCAGTGATAGGAATTGTTAACGAATTTCCAATCAAGGAAGTTTTTATATGTGCCGGCATATCATCTTCGCCCTCATAATTGTGCAAAAAATATTTTTCATTCGGAACAAGTTTATCCAGAAAATTATCCATATCAACTCGAACCTCAGGACTTGCGTTTTCATTTATTGAAAGAGAAGCTGAAGTATGTTTTAAAAAAATGTTCGCTATTCCAACACGGATACTTTTTATCTCGGGTATTTCAGAAATTATTTCTGAAGTAATCAGATAAATTCCTTTTGAGCGACTTTTAAGTGTTATTTCCTTTTGAATGAAAATCATAAAAAAAGCGGTATTGCTACCGCTCCTCTTTTACCTTGCTTTTAATTCAAGTTCTACTTCAAGCTCCTGGTCAGCTCGTTTAATTAAGACTTTTACTTTATCGCCTGGTTTATAATTCCCAATCGCATAAGTAAAATCATAGATGTTGGAAATTTTCTTATCACCAAATTTTGTAATTATATCACCGGCTTTCAGACCAGCCAGAGCAGCCGGGCTGCCTTCAGTAACACCACCAAGTTTATAACCATCTACATCACCAGCAAAATCAGGAATAGTTCCAACCCAAACTCTTGATGCAGTCATTCTGCCGGAATCCTTTCTTTCAACTGCGAGATAATCCGGTTTGTTTTCTGAGTTAATTATTTCGGTTGCAACTGAGTGAATGTATTTAAGAATTTTTTCCTGACCATCGGAATTTATTTTATCATAATCATCGCTTGGTTTATGGTAGTCAGAATGTGTTCCGGTAAAGAAAAATAAAACAGGTATTTTCTTACCATAAAATGATGAATGATCGCTTGGACCAAATCCTTCATCATTAAAAGTCAATTTGAATCCAAATGAATTTTTATCATTTAAAGTATTTTTCCAGTTAGAAGATGTTCCGGTTCCATAAACTATCAGTGAGCTATCTTTCAATCTTCCAATCATATCCATATTTATCATTGAAACTACTTTCTCAGTAGGAACAGGAAAGTGATTTACAAGATAATTGGAACCGAGTAATCCAAGTTCTTCACCTGAAAATGCAAAGAAGAAAATACTTCGCTTCAAATTATTTTTTTCAAAAGCAAATTTTTCAGAAAGCTCAAGCACACCGGTTGTGCCTGATGCATTATCATCAGCACCATTATGAATAGCCGGTTCACCCTGATAAAGTGAATTTTGTTTTCCCCAACCAAGATGATCGAAATGAGCACCGATGGCAAGATACTCATCAGATAATTTTTCATCGTTAGCTTTTAATAAACCGCCAACATTCCAGCTAATGCTTTCAACTTCAATAACTTCTGTCTTAATCTTTGCAGTGGTGTTAAGTTCAAATGAAATTGGTTTCTTATTTTCTGTTATCTGCTTTTCAAGTTCTTCTGCATCAAGCTTAATTTTTGATAAAAGTTTCTGCAGAACATCTCTTTTAATTTGTATTACTGAAATTCCTTTTACTTTTGCAGCTCCATCATAAACAAGTTTGAATAATTGATCATCATCTTTTTTGTCAGAAGTATTTACGAAAATTATTCCTGCTGCACCTTTATCTCTTGCAACAGTTGCTTTGTATCTTAAGCCGGCAAATTGTTCAAGCGGAGAATGTGGAGTATTTATATCCGGATGATTTCGGAAAACAATCACAATCTTGTCTTTTACATCAATGTTTTCATAATCATCATAATTATTTTCTTTTGAAGAAATTCCAAATCCTGCAAAAATTAGTTTACCTTCAACTGTCAGGTTATCGGAAAAGGGAAGTGGAGTGAAATCATTATTAACTTTTAATGAAATTTTTTCTTCATTAATCAACTCACAAAAATTATCTCCTAATTTGATATCAGAGATAAAAGGAAATTCCTGAATGTAGCTTCCGTTGAAAGCTGGTTGAAGTCCGGCTTTTTCAAATTCCTTTGCAATATATTCTGCAGCAATACGACATTGTTCAGTACCTGTAAATCTTCCTTCCAATTCATCCGAAGCAAGATATTTTATGTGTTGATAGATTTCTTCTTTTGTAATTTCAGGTGAGTCAACAACCTGAGAGAAAGAAGCAACTTGCAGTGATGCAAAAATTATTAAAACTAATTTTTTCATATTTATTCCTTTACTCTTCTTCTACCCATTCAGCGATAAAAATGTTTGTATCGTTTGGATTTTTATTGAAACGGTTTGAACCAAAAACTAAGTACTTACCATCCGGAGAAAACATTGGAAAGCCGTCGAATGTTGGATTAAAAGTGATTTGCTTTAATCCTGTTCCATCAATGTTTATCATAAATAAATTAAAGTCGCGACCATTTTCGCTTCCATAATTAGATGAGAAAATAATTCGTTTACCATCAGGATGAAAGAAAGGTGCGAAACTGGCTTTACCAAGATTGGTAACTTGTTTCATAT
This sequence comes from Ignavibacterium sp., assembly GCF_025998815.1. NCBI lineage: Bacteria > Pseudomonadati > Ignavibacteriota > Ignavibacteria > Ignavibacteriales > Ignavibacteriaceae > Ignavibacterium > Ignavibacterium sp. Next base: position 988,100 of record NZ_AP026678.1, on the reverse strand, counting down.
TTTTTCCATCAGCATCCATAACAAATATTTCGAGTGCGGTCGGACGCACATATCCATATTTTACAAGTTCATCATAATCTGCTAATTGAGCTTCTGTTTTCGGTCTGCTTGCTCTGAACACAATTTTGCTTCCATCAGCAGAAAAGAAAGCGCCTCCATCATAACCCTTTTCGAAAGTTAATCTGGTTTGATTAGAGCCATCAAGATCCATTACATAGAGTTCAGGATCGTTATCTCTTGTAGATGTGAAAATGATTTTATCTCCTTTGGGAGAAATTGTAGCTTCAGCATCATACTTACCTGAGTTAGTAAGTTGAACAAGATTTTTACCATCTTTGTCAGCCATAAAAATGTCGTAAGAATCGTAAAGCTTCCAGACATAACCTTTAGATCTGTCTGGTGGAGGTGGACATTCTTCATCAAAATGATGAGTTGAAGCATAAAGTATTTTCTCTCCATCAGGATAAAAGTAAGCACAGGTAGTTCTGCCTTTGCCGGTTGAAACCATTTTTTTATCGCTGCCATCAATGTTCATTGTAAATATCTGGTCGCATTTCAAAGTATCAACAGTTGCCTGAAAAATTAATTTTTTACCATCGAATGAAAAATATGCTTCTGCATTCTCACCAACTTCAGTAAGCATTCTGAGGTTTTTTAAATGCTTTTCGCCTTCAAATCTGTATTTTTCATCTTGTGATTGTGCTATTACAAAATGAGTAATAAAAAATGTAAGTAATACAATATTTATCTTATTCATTAAATACTCCATAATTATTCGGGAACATGAACTAAAAAATATTCTTTTGCGGTTTCGCCAATTGATTTTGCTTCTTTGAAAGACATATGCATATCGTCTGATTCTTCTTCACCGTGACCGGCTTCGATAATTGCGAGATCAGCACCTTTAGCACTTCGCACTAAAGTTTCGCAATAAGCAGTATCACCACCATAACAGATTTTCATCTTGTTATAAGAAAAATTATATCCCAACGCTGGCACTTGTCTTTTTCCTCTACCATCATTCAAAATTTCTTTATGAATCACTTCAAATGGTTTAATACGAACTTTTTTACTTGTAACAACAGATTTACCATCTATTTCTTTAAGTTTGATAATGTAAGGAAGTGAATCCTGATAGACTTTTACAAATGCGTTATGAATATGTTCGATCTCAATACAACCTTTGGGATAGTAAATTGTCAGCGGAGTTTTTTTATTCATTACACGGAGGTAAGTGAGCAAAGACCAAACACCACCGACATGATCGTGATGTCCGTGTGTTACGAAAACATCTGAGATAGATTTTATCTGTTCAACTGTTAACTCTTTATTCAGGTCTCGCAAAATTCCATCTCCGGGATCAATAACAATATTTGCGTCGCCTGCACGTACTAAAATTCCTGTAGCAATATTCGGGATAGAACAAAAGATTTTAATTGAAAAATCTTTTTTGGACCAGCTTAAAGGATACTTCGTTTTTTTCATTGGTAAAATTTTTTAAAGAGTGTTTATTGGTTTTTACAATTCTTTCTATTCTTACATCTGGCAAAAATATTAAACGAATAACTATCAAATTCAAATCCTAAATCATCACTTATTTGTTCCGGAAGTTTTTTGATGCGCGGGTCTGAGAATTCTACAATCTTTCCGCAGTCAACACAAATTAAGTGGTCGTGTGTTTGTTTTTTATAATTGCTTTCATAACGGGTAATGTTATCACCAAAATTTCTTTTGGAAATTAAGTCGCACTGAACTAACAACTCCAAAGTATTATAAACTGTAGCTCTTGAAACTCTGGATTTTGCATTTTTCATTTTAATGTAAAGATCATCTGCACCAAAGTGACCTTCGTGTTCAAGAGCATATTCAAGTACTTCAAATCTTTCGGGTGTTATTCTGTTTTTGCCCTGTTTAAGAAATTTGCGGAAAATTTCTTCAGCTTTTTCGTTCTTCATTTTCTTTTTTTTAATTGCACTTAAAAATAAATGAGCTGAATAGTTTTATCAAGGTAAACCTCGAACTAATTAATGCCTAACAATCTTAGTCCATTCACTGTAATTAATGTAAACAAATAAGCTGTTGAAGTAAAAATTATTAATTGAAGAATCGGAATTCTCCAACCACCGGTTTCTTTTCTTGAAACTGCAATTGTAGAAATACATTGCAAAGCAAATACAAAGAAAACCACAAGTCCGATTACCGTTGCAGTAGTAAATAATGGTTCACCTGTTTCCTGATTAGTAGCCGTTTGCATTGCAGTTAATAGTGATGATTGAATATTCTCATCATCTGTAACTCTGAAAATCAAAGCAAGTGATGAAACGAAAACCTCTCGTGCTGCAAAAGCTGCAATTAACGAAACACCGATTCTCCAATCCATACCTAACGGGGCCATAATTGGTTGAATGAATTTTCCAAGCTCCGCAGCATATGATGTTGCCAATCTTTCCGATTTTTCTAATTGAATAATTTCTTCTTGGTTTAATCCAGTCGCATCAATCTGAGGAGAATGATTAGGCATATATGTTAAAAACCAGATTATCAACGAAAGTAACAGAATAATTGGTCCGGCTCTTTTAATATAATGCAATGCATTGATGTAAGAATTTTTCAACACAACTTTAAGTTTAGGAATTCTGTAAGCTGGTAACTCAAGTATGAAAGAAGAATTATCTTCAGCTTTTATGAGCTTCTTACTGAATTTATTTATCAATGATGCAACAATAATTGAGCTAATTATACTAAACAGATAAATTGAAGCAAGCAGTATTCCACCAAACCAAGGTTTATCAGATGGAGTTAAGAATGCAACTAACAAAACATATACTGGCAATCTCGCACTACAACTCATTAGCGGAATAATAAAAATTGTTAACAATCTTTCACGCTTATTTGAAATTGTTCTGGCAGCAAGCATCGCAGGAATTGCACAAGCAAAGCCGGATAGCATAGGCACAAATGATTTTCCATTTAATCCGATTTTGGATAACGGTTTGTCAATCATCATTGCACCTCGTGCAAGGTAACCTGTATCTTCAAGCAAACCGAGAATTAGAAATAGAATTAAAATCTGAGGAAGAAAAACTAACACAGAACCGGTACCACTTATCAAACCATCACTAATTAGATGAGAATACCATGTATTACCTAAAAGTTCTGAAGAAGTTTGTGCCATATAGGAAAAGAAATCATCAACCATTGTCATGAAAGGATCAGCGAGCCAGAAGATGGATGTAAACATGGTAGTCATTATAAGGAAGAAAAATAATAATCCGTATCTTCTGTGTAAAAGAATTCGATCAAGTTTTAATGTGAATAAATCCGGCTGCAAACTTGGCTCTGTTAAAACCGGATTAAGTATTTTCAATTCTTTATTAATCTTTTCCAGGTCAGGAGTTTCGATTGGTTCAATTACTGCACGTGTTAAATCTTCAATCTCTGAGTAAAGAGTGATTAAATTTTCTTTGCTTAATTCATTTGAAAGTGTATAAGGTTGAAAATGATTATTCGTAACTCCTTTTAGATTTTTTTCTATTTTAAGAATCAAATCATCAATGCCAACACCGGTTCTACCGTTTACTGTTACAACATCACAACGAAGAAGTTTAGATAGTTTATCGGTATTTACTTTTAATCCTTTTTTTTCTAGTAAGTCTCGCATTGTAAGAACTAGTATAACCCGAAACCCAGCAGTCAACAATTGTTTTGTTAAAAGTAAATGACGTGATAGCTGGCTTGAATCAGCAGTGGCAATTACTAAATCAGGGACACCAAATTCCGGATGATTATATAAAGAATTAACTGTAACTTCTTCATCAGGTGAATTTGGGTTGAGTGAAATAATTCCGGGAGAGTCGAGAAGATTGGCTTCAATATTATATTTATCCTGAATTTTGCATGTATAATATTCTACTGTTGAGCCGGGATAATTTACAGTTTTAAAATTTTTACCACTAAGGTAATTGAATAGAGTAGTTTTACCAGAGTTAGGAGGACCGACAAGAGTTATCAGAGGAATTCGCTTAGCAACATCAATGTTCATGACAAAATTATACAGTCAGCTTCATTTCTTCTTATAGCAATTAAAGTTCCTCTGATCGAAAAAGCCATTGGATCATCGAACACAGAAGTGTTCACAAGTTCTATTTCTTGTCCAGGTGTAAATCCAATTTCAATTAATCTCTTGTAAGAAGGATTATCTGAATTTATATCAGATATTCTTGCTTTTTCTCCGTGTTTTAATTCTGCAGCTGTTTTCATCTTTTTTCCAAACTATTTAGATTTAGTCTACATAAACTTACATATCACTTAATTATAAAGCAAGAACTTTTAATCAGGATTGTAATTAAAATCACTTGACAAAGAGCAAATACCATATGTTAATATCATTTATTCAGAGATTTAATTTTTGAAGCTCGGTAAAACTTACAAATTATTTCAAATCTTCATAACGAATTTGGAGTTGAGCTTCGGGAAACTATAAACGACCCGATGTGTAAAATCTAAAATGAAATTAAGTAATCATTGCAAAATTATTCATCGTACATAAAAAGAATTGAAACTAAAGTAATTTCAAAAAAAATGGCGACAAATCTGTCAGTCAATATTGACTGATATTTTAAAAGAATTCGAGGAATATTTAATATTAAGAGTTGATGTAGTGATTCTTAATTTGGCATTGAATATGCAAAAATAAACCATAAATATCGAACAAATTTTTCAAAGAGGATTAAAATGGATATCGCAAAATTAGCTTTTCTTGAGACTTATAATTTGCCCGATAACGGAGGCATTATGGGTGCTGTTTTAGTTACAGATGCAGAAACCAAACCACTTGAATTCAGGGTTACAGCACCGATTAAACCAACAAGTTTTCAGAAAACTTTGTACGGTGATGTTTTGCTTGAGCATGTACTTGTCGAATTAATTGCAATTCCTTTGTTGAATGCAATCAACGAACAAGTTGATATGATTCTGGTAAAAGATCCTCTTTTCTTAAGTGCAAACAATAAACAGGGAATAAGAGTAGTAAGAATTGTGAATGACGAGAGCAGCAAAGCGAAAGGGAATACAGTTCTCATTCCGCTTAATACTCCGATGAACGGTAGTGCAAAAGCATATCTTGAAAGTGCTAAGAAGTTTGAAGAAGAATTACAGTCTATAAAAGAAAAACTAGAAAAGATAGCTGAATCAAGAAACCTTTCCGAACCATTTGAGAGACTGAAACTAGCTTGTGAACAGGTTCAATCTCAAAGAACAGGTGACTAAAATTGGTTGTAAGACAAGCCAGAAAAAAATTAGCGACCTCAATCTCAAAGATTGAGGTTCGTGATGAATTTCAATTCAACAAATGGCTTCGTCCGCCAGTAAATAAAAAAATAGAAATTCCAAAAGTCCGCACATTTGAAGACCCTTATCTCGTAGAGTTCGATAAACTTCGTCCACCATTGGCTGTAAAATTTAAGTTTAATTTTACTGAGCCAGAATTGCCACAGATTAAGTTTCCGGAATTTAACCAGAAGGCAAGAAGCTATATGGTTTTCTTCACAATTCCGAAACAAAAAGTTATTGATAAAAGCGACATTTTTGTTTGTAATAAAAAAGCTGAAGTCCAATCTTATGAATTCAATTTAGAAACTACGGTAATTAACAAATCAAAAATTTATATTCCGGAAGCACCGAAAATTATTCAAAAGCAGTTTGCTATCTCTTTACCTTCTCTTAAAGAAATGCCGATGCTAATAAGACAGCCGCTGATAAAAGATTATCTGGCTGAGATGATTCCGGAGATAATCAAAATTGATTTACTTGATGAGCAATCTGTTTCCTTTGATATTGATCAGAAAAATTTGTGGCAAAAATTTGAAGTTGATAAAATTAAGACACCCAAAATTTATAAGATCAAAGTCCCAGGCGTTGAAAATATATTCAACACTATTACCTCAACCAGAATTATTCCAATTATTGATTTGGAAATAACACCAATCTATGACTTTAAGACTTCTATAGATTCAATACCAAAAATTTCAAAAGCAAAATTTGAGTTGAATAAAACATCAACTCAAAAAATTAATTTCTCACAATATGAAACTAAAGCAGAAGTAATTGATGTATTAGGTTCTGAGCATAGTTCACTGTCTGATAAAATTAAACATATTTTATCACCAATTGTTGATTTGAAATGGGAAGATGTAGTTAATCAGCTTAACTTCCTGAGAGAACACGAAATTGAAGGTGCTAAGTTTTTAACAGAACATAATTTTGCAATTCTCGCTGATGAACTTGGAATTGATAAAAAGACTCAGTTGTTAGCTGCTGCAAAGTTTCTACTTCGAACAGGAAATGTTAATTCTGTTTTGTGTATTACTCAGGATAAGAAATTATTTGATTCATCTATCGGAAAGAAGTTTGAATATGATTTTGGATGGGAAAGTATTCTGCTAAGAAAATTTCACGATCTTCATTACACTATTATCTCCCCGGAAAAAGAAAATCCTGAAAGACAAACTCACTTAACATTTTTACCCATCAATAAATTAGGCTCAGATTCCTTTGAGCTTCTTAAAAAATTAAGACGATTTGATTTGGTTATTCTGGATGATATGATCGCTGGTTTTACTTCGAAAGAAGTGATAGATCAGATTATTAATAAAATTGAACCACAGTATTTCTGGGTAACATCCGATATTGCCAGTGAAGGAATTAATGAAACCTTGCTGAATGAATTTGATTTCGGAAGCAAAGTTAAGTTCAGTTATCTCGGAAGAAATATTGATTCAATTAAATCAGATTCAGAAACAATAAGAAAAGAAATCTGGTTTGAACTCGATGAAATGCAGGTTTTTGAATATGAAGAAGCAGTTAATTCGGCTAAAGATGAATTGATAAAAACTTTCGAGACGATGAATCCATTTAAATTTCAGTCCAATATTTTTACTTTGATTCATAAACTCAAGCAGATTTTAAATTTCTCATCATTCAGAAACATCAGTTCAAAAGCAACTCACCTGATAGAACAACTTGTATCAATATCCAGAAACAGAAGGAAAGCATTGATCTTTACTCAGTACGATGAAAACGGATTAAAGAAACTGGATCAGGTATTGACAAACAATGATTTGAAATTTGTGATGATTAAAAATGGTGCAACCATTGACGAGATAAAAAAATCTGTAGAAGACTTTTATAACAGAAAAGAAATTTGTGCTCTGATAACGAATCTCAAACCTGCAAAGCTCTCTATTGATTTAAGTAAAATCTCTTACATTGTTAATTTTGATCAATGGTGGAATCCTGTAATAAATTGGCAAAACGAGACCGAGCTCAAACTTGAACAACCAAGGAATAATAAAATAGTTGTATACGACTATTATATTAAAAATACCTTTGAAGAAGATTTAAAATATTTTCTGCAAACAAAAGGATTACTTCACAAAGATGTATTTGAATTTGTAAAGAATGAGGTTATTGCTGATATGATTCCCGCATCTCAATGGTTAAAATTTTTCGGTCATTCGGTTACAGATGATGAAAGTGCTAAAGAATTATATGAAGAGTTAGTTGCATTCATTGAACAAACAGATTTATCAAAGTTTAAAGAAATGGTTCAGCTTGTTTTGAATTCAATCGGCTTTAAGGAAATAGAAATACTGGATATCAAACAAGAACCATCATTTTATATCACTGGTTTTGCTAAGAAGGGAAGATACAAATTTGAACTTCAGGCAAAGGGTATAATGTCTGACAAAGTTACTTTAGCAGATTACGAAGAAATGCTGACTACACAGAATAAAGAAAAGAATTCAAAACGCCTGCTGTTTGCAAATTGTGAAATTGAAAAAATTGAAACAAACAGAATTACATTTATAGACAAATACCTTCTTGCAAATTATATTCAATTGCTTGGATATATTTACAAATTCCTAACAAAGAGAACTTCCGTCAGTAAATCAATATAATTCGTCGTATTTAGTCATCAGTTCTTCAAATAATAACCAGCAGCGATCTACCACTTTTACCTGCCAGTCGTAACAATAGTCCGTAATAAATTTTATTGCTTGTTTCTTATCCTTCTTAAGTAGTTCCAAAGCTTTCTGTTCAAATGCATTTTGATTATCAAACAATTCTTTTTGCCAGGGATCCCAAACAGCACGAACATCTTTTCTCATATCGCCCCAACGCTGATGGGCAAGAGAACTCATTGCATTAAATGCCCACCAGGCAGATTTTTTTGTAAATCCATTTTCTCTTCCCGGTGTAGAAGATGTCTCGGGCACTTTGGTTATACTGCAATAATGAGGTGTGTAGATTGAAGTTGCAACATTATCCCACGCAAGCCATACAAGACCACCTATTTCATTTGGTAACCAACTTCTGCATTGAATAATAGTTGCATACATTGTATACCATCGCGCTATTGTTCTTTCTCCTCTCCAGCCCCATCCACCGTTTATTTTTAATAACTTATTCATATCATAGGGCATTTGTGGATTTGCCAATGGTGAAATAATTGTTCTTCCGCTGTCATCAGTCACAGTAAGATTCTTTGTCATATCGAAGTCAGTTCCTTCATAATAGTCTGAAAAAATTTCAACCATCTTTTCCAGAGTGACAGGTTTATCAGGTTTGACTGAGAATGGGTAATTTTCAGAATTTGGATCAAGTTTTAGAGATGGAGCAACTAAATCAAATACTCTCCATTCTCTTCTTCTGGCTGCAAGTGAATTTCTATCAGCATAAGCATAACAAAATTCAAACGGTCCAAGATTGGGGTTCCACCAACCATTTTCTAAAGCAACTGAAAATACATTCTCTGAGTACATAAAATTGTTTGTATCGGTTGTATCAATTTGTCTGATACGACTTGCATTAGCATTTACTGAAATATGATCATCAGGTACTCTTTGTGCAACCCAAACTGCTCCAACTTTATCTTTACCCGGACCAACCACTTCGAACATCCAGACTTCATTTGGATCTGCAATTGTGAGACACTCACCTTCATCATTCCAACCATATTTCCCTAAAAGTTCTCCAGCCATTTTTATCGCATCTCTTGCAGTTGAGCATCGTTCAACCATAAGTGTAACAAGCTGAGTGCAATCAATCAATCCCTTATCAGAAACAAGTTCCGGTCTTCCACCAAATGTTGATTCTCCGATTGCAAGTTGCTCGGTATTTATACAAGGATAAGCAGTATTAATATATCCAAAGGTTTTTTCAACTTCAGGAATTTTTCCGGTTTCAACAAACTTATAGGCAGGCATTTTTTTAGAATTATCCGGAACTCTTTTGTAGAGAGTTTTCAATGTACCTGGTTTAAATGTTTTTGGAGGCACGATGTCAAATTCGCTTCTGGTTCTGTGGCTGTCATCAGTATGAGATGTCATAACACTTCCATCAAAGCTGGCGAGCTTTCCAACTGTAATTGTCGTACAACCTTCAGGATATCCATCTTCCCAGTCGGGCTTTATTTCTTTTTTAGTTTGAAGGTGTTGTGGAAAAGAAATTAAAGTATATGCTGATAAAAAAAATATTAATAATAATGATTTCATAATTATTCCTGAATGTTTTGACAATTAAATATAAAGATAGAGAGGAATTAAAAAAATTTATGATTTATTCTTTCATGTCTGAAATAACTGAAGAAAAGAGATTATACTGATGAAGTTTTGTGAAAAGTTGCCTTCGATTTATTCCCAATAATTCAGCAGCTTTCGATTTATTCCCATTTGTTTTATTCAATACTTTAATTATTAATTCTTTCTCTAAATTTGCGATTGCTTCGTGAAGGTTAAAATTTTCTTCATTAGAGAATTTATGAGTTGAGACTTTATATTCATCATTGAGTGGAATAGCAATATCTTCTTTTGATATGACGGAACCCTGCGCAACAATCAAAGCTCTTTGAATAACATTTTCAAGTTCACGAATATTCCCTTGCCAGGTGTGATTCATTAATAATTCAAGTGCAGAATCTGAAATTGTTAGATTTTTTTTGTGACAATGTTTTTGGATAAAATGCTCAACCAACAAAGGTATATCTTCCTTATGTTCCCTTAATGGAGGAATTTTTATATGCATTATATTAAGTCTGTAAAACAAATCTTCTCTGAAGTTTCCGAGCTTAACTTCCTCTTCAATATTTTTATTTGTAGCCGAAATTATTCTTACATCAACAGATATCGTTTCGTTACCACCAACTCTTTCAAAAGTTTTATGTTGAAGAAATCTCAGCAACTTAGTTTGTAGTGCAAGACTCATATTATTAATTTCATCAAGGAAAATTGTTCCTCCATTTGCCAGTTCGAATCTTCCGATTTTTTTATTTGTGGCGTCAGTGAATGCACCTTTTTCATAACCAAATAATTCGCTTTCGAGCAAAGTATCTGGAATTGCAGCACAATTAATTTTAATATATGGTTTGTTAGCTCGTAGTGAATGCCTCTGAATGGTATCTGCAATAATTTCTTTACCAGTTCCGCTTTCGCCTTCAATAAGAACAGTAACATCAGTCGGAGCAGCTCTTCCAATCAATTTGTAGATTTGCTTCATCTTGTATGAAGAACCGATTATATCGTCATAATTTATCTGCGGACTGACAAATGAAGTGTTATGTTTTATTGAATTTAACTCGCTAATGAGATTTGAGTATCTGATTGCTCTTTTAATGATGAAAAGAAAATCATCAAGTTCAAAAGGTTTATCAATATAATCGAAAGCACCAATTTTCATTGCTTTAATTATTCTTTCATTTGAACCAAAGGCGGTGAACATAATTACAGGTAAATCATTATCGATGTTCTTAATTTCTTGTAATACTTCCAGTCCATCTTTATAAGGCAAATTAATATCCAGAATTACGGCATCGTAGTGATTAGATTTAATTTTTTCCAAAGCGATGATTCCATCTGTTGCTTCATCAACAGAATATTTTTCATTTTCCAGAATTTCTCGGACTGTTGCAAGCATTTTAATTTCATCATCTACAACCAAAATTTTATTCTCAGCATTCATAGTACAATTCAATATTTAATTTATTGGTAAAATAATTCTGAAAATTGTTCCTCTGGGTTCATTCTGAAAAACATTAATAGAACCTTTGTGTAATTTAATAATTTCGTATGCAATGGAAAGTCCAAGTCCATATCCTTCTTTTTTTGTTGTGAAAAACGGATCAAAAATTTTATCTATTATTTCTGAAGGAATTCCGATTCCATTGTCTTTAATCTCTATCGCAATTTGGTTTTCAGATATTTGAAAAGTATGAATCACGATTTCGCCATCATTCTGAATTGCGTGAATAGCATTTACTAAAATATTAACTATCACCTGTTCAAATGATGAAGGATTAATTCTAACTAATGGTAATTTCTGACGATCAAATCTGACTTTGATTTTGTTGCTATCGAGTTCACTCTTCAATAATCCCAGAACTTTATCAACCGTTTCATTGATATCGCTTTCTATAAAATCTTCTACAGGATTTTTTAAGAACAAAAGTAGTTTATTAACCAGCCCGGATAATCTATCAATTTCTGAAACAATCTCTGACATAGACTCTTTTGTAATTATACCATTCGCATTTTCATCTGATATGTTTTCTATTTTTCTTTGCCAAAGTTGAATTTTCGATTTAATTATAGCCAAAGGTGTTTTAATCTGATGAGTAACAGCAGCTATTAGATTTCCCAATGCTGCCATTCTTTCTTTCATTTGTAACTCTTTTTCTAATCTTATTCTTTCGCGCTGTTCCTCATCTCTGGCATCAAGAAGGTTATTGATTGATTTTGAAATAACTCCAAGTACTCCTTTTTGATGATGAAGTCTAAGAGATTGATTTTTTTTAATTAGTTCAAGACCATTTTTAATTTCTTCAACTCTCTTTCTGAGAAGCCAGGAAATATAAATCGCCAACCCAATTCCGGAGAATGAAAGAAAGAGTACAATAGGGAAAAATTTTTTATAAAAAGAAAATGGAAGAATTTGTTCAACTCTTATAATAGCATACGCAGCTCCAACAATTTTATTTTCAATTTTCAAATGTTTTGTGGCGAGTAAAAATACTGTGGGTTCAAACTGATAAACTTTGGTTATCTGTTCATGGCGATTTAAAGATTCTTCAATTTGATTTAATACAATATTATACTCACGAGGCGGAGGTCCGTATGAAGGTTGTGGAGGTGGACTTGTTGGGAAAGCGAAACCAACAAATTTTCTTGATTCGGATAAATAGAAACCACCCTCAACACCCGTATAATAAGACAATTCATTACTTGAAATTTCTTTGAATACAGAGTCTATCAGTTCTACTTCATTAGAAGAATTAGATGTAATATAATTTTGATTAAAATTCTTTAATTCATATCTCTTATAAAAAGCCAGTACAAGTTTATTTAAAGCGTTGTTAATATAAACTTTAGTTCTGCTAATAATAGCTTTTGTGTTTTGATTCTCATAATATTTTTCTGCAAATAACAGTGTGCCAGCAATAAGAACAACGATGAGTGAACCAAAAACAGGTCTAGAGATAAAATCCAATTTGAATTTTTTTAACATAGCATACTTACTTTGACAATTTATATACCGTCCCGATGAATACTATTTCAATAAAATATTTAACAAATAAAAAATAAGTGTGTTCAAATAGCTCAGTGATGTGTGCTTAATTAGCTCACATTGATTTACAGGAATAAAAAATTATCATTAAATAAATTTTTTCTGACGGCACAAAATTCGTTTATATAAAGGCGCTATGCAAATTCCTAAATAATAAAAAAAGGTGAAAATATGAAGAAAGGTCTTTTACTTTTATCAATTGCCGTCGTAGCAATATTTATAACATTTCAACTTTTAAATGCTTCAGTTGAAGCTAATACAGCTCTTCAACTAAAGTTTGAACAAATGCATAATGTTGGAATGATTAAAACTCCGTCATCAATTGCTGTCGTTTCGGGTGACTCAGTTTATGTTAAAGATATAGAACTTAAAGGGACATGGAGAATTCCTGAGAGCGGTTCAGCCCCATTGCCATTCCAGGCATATCAGTGGTTTACCGATCCTAGCGATGATAGCCCATTCAAACTTTTAAACTGGAATGGAATTGTTTTCGATACAACCTGGACTAAAACAATTATCAGAGCTGATTCAGTTCGTTTTCAGGTTCCAAATCGTTCATTAAAAGCAGTGAGATCGACTACTGCCTGGACTATCACCGGCGGATCTGCTGCTACACAGGGTTGGATGGATACAGCCGGAACTTACTATGTTGATGTTTATGCTGTTAGAGGTATTGGAGACACATTAATAAAAACCTATACTATTGAAGGTTTCTATGGCGGAACAAGAGAAATTCCTGAAATCGAATATGAAGTTAAATTTGGGGTAACTGGTTGGGCAAATGACTCATCATTAAACTATCCTCAATATGTTATAGCTGGTGAAACCAGTATGAAAATAAAATTCAAAAACGGACCTGCTGGTTTTGGTTTTCCGGTTGTTGCTGGAATGGATAGTTTGAAATTTGTCTGGAGAAATCCATCTATTACTTTTAATACGCAAACAGTTCCAATTGCATTTGCTGCACAAAATACCACAGGATTACAGATTCAGGCACAGATTGCAAATCTTCCTGGCAGTGGTTATTTCTCTGCTGGCGATACAATTCAAATAAATATTAACCTGGCTTCTGATAGCGGTCTTGTATTAGATTGGCAAACACAGGCACAGACACTTGGAATTCAAAAGCTTGAGTTAGTTATTTCAGGACCAAAGAGAGACTACATGAGAATAATGAATCTTCAGAATATAGTTAACAACTATATAGTTCAAACATATCCTGTAGCTCCATGGTCTGGTTTACCATCTGGCACTGCATTCAGCAATCCAATTAAAGTAATTATTCCACCAGATTCTTTGACGAAATTCGGAAATGGAACTTATACAGCTTATTTGTCTGCTAAAAGAATTTTTGGTGCTACGATTGAAAAATCATATAGAATAGATTTTCAGGTTGGTACTACAACAATTGATCCTGTTCCAATGTCTTCAGCAGTTGCTGGTCAATCATGTGCAACTTGCCACGGTGTAAATGGACCCGCAAAACATCACGGTTCTTTTGGTGTCGAAGATTGCTTGCCTTGTCACACAGATAATATGAGTAAACCACTTTACAGATTGTATCATGTAAAACATTTCAAGAGTACTAATTATACCGCTTCATTAGGAACATGTAATCCATGTCACTTGGACAACTCGCACGACAGATTTACAAGCGATGCTAATGAAGTTTGCCAATCATGCCATGTTAAAGTTCCGTATTTGTCAAGCGCACATCAAACTGCAATTCCTTTGTATGCAACATCTGGTTTGTCCTGCGCTACTGCTAATTGCCATTCTGGTGGTGGACTTGGAGTATTCCAGACAATTGCAATCACACATGCTGCATTAGAGACTAAGTATCCTGGTGGAACTATTACAGCTAAAAAGACAGATACTCCGATAATTATTGATGGTGTTCCCGAAGCACTGTGGAATTATGCCGATTCAATTGTAACAGTATCAAATATAAAAGTTAAGTTTTTGTATGATGATAATAATATTTATGCTTTAGCAACCTGGCTTGATGGACATAGAGAATATCCAACTGGAGTTGTTCCACCATCAAAGAGTGAATTCAGGAAGAGATGGACATTTGATGGTACAACATGGACTCAATCAGGTGATGAAGACAGACTTTCATTTGTTTGGAAGATGGATGATGGTTACGGTGCTGCTTGTTTCAGAACCTGTCATAATGAAAAAACTGCTCACGCAACACAAAACAACAAAATGGATGTTTGGCATTGGAAGGCACAAAGAACAAATCCGATAAGTTATCTTGATGATCAGTATTGGGATAATACCGGAAGAAAGAATGATGTGGTAATTTCAGGAAGTTTTGGAGTTGATAATATTTCCGGTACATTACCACTTTCTCAAGGACCTGATGCAAGTTCTAATTTAGCTCCATGGTTGTTGCAATCAACCGCACTTCCTTTCGTAAATTCCGGTTGGGTAGCTGGAGATAAAATTCCTGGTTATATCTTGAATGATTCACCAAACCCAATTACTGGTAGCCGTGCTGATGTAACTGCAAAAGCAGAATTTAATCCGTCAACCGGTTATTGGTCACTTGAAATCAAGAGAGCCTTAAACACAGGTAATACTGATGATTTTATTGCTGATTTGAATAATGGAAACTATTTCTCCATTGCACGATTTGATAATGTTGGCAGTGATCATGCCCGACAGGGATTAGATATTGGAGTTTATCATCTTGTTTATTCACCATTAGTAATTCCAGTAGAATTGGTTTCTTTCACAGCGAATGTTAGAGAAAATAAAGTTGAACTCAGATGGAGAACTGCTACAGAAAAGAATAACAAGGGATTTGAAGTTCAACGCAAATTGAATTCTGATTGGACCAATATTGGCTTTGTTGAGGGTAAAGGTAACTCAACTAAACCAACGGAATATTCTTTCACAGATAAAATTTCTTTAGCAGGAACCTATAAATACAGATTGCGTCAAGTTGATTTAGATGGAACTGAATCATATTCAAAAGAGATTGAAGTTTTCACTCAACCTACAGAATTCAATCTTAGTCAAAACTATCCGAATCCATTCAATCCGGTAACGAATATTGATTTTACAGTTTCTGTCAAAGAGCAGGTAACAGTTCAAATATTTAATGTAACCGGAGAGGTAGTTGCAACACTTGTTAATGAAGTTAAAGAACCAGGTTACTATACTCTCTCATTTAATGCTGGTAACCTTTCTTCAGGAGTGTACTTCTACAGAATGGTTGCAGGAAATTTTGTTTCAATTAAGAAGTTAGTTGTAATGAAATAGAGTACCTCCTTGAGAGTGATGTAGTTGAATTACTTAGGCTGCCCACAAGGGCAGCCTTTTTTATTATTTTTCACAAAACATTTATAAAAATTTATGAACTTAAAAAATTTCTTCTCAAACATTCCGGATAAATTATCGGATGAAATTATTGAAACTGTTTTTAAATCTGATTCAATAAGAATAGAAAGGATCATCTCTCAAGGTCAATCTAGTCCGGAAAATTTCTGGTATAATCAACCGGAGAATGAATGGGTGATTGTCCTTGAAGGCAAAGCTATGATCAGGTTTGAAGATAAATCAATTGTTACTCTTCACAAGGGAGATTATCTATTTATTCCCGCTTTCACAAAACATCGGGTTGAATGGACTGACCCGAATCAATTGACAATCTGGCTTGCAATATTTTTTAAGTAACTTCATTGTGTTTTGAATACAATGATTAACCGCAAACTTTTGATATTTTTTAGTGCCTGCATATATTTGGCAATCATTTTTGAAGAAATTATAGTTGGTAAATGCAGCAAATTACAATCAGTGACTTAAAGAATTTTGTTGGACAAGAAGTAACTTTATACGGATGGCTTTATCATAAAAGATCAAGTGGTAAAATTAAATTTTTAGTTTTACGTGATGGAACAGGGTATGTTCAATGTGTGTATTTCAAAGGTAATGTAAGTGATGAAATATTTGATATAGCTGATCGTATCGGACAAGAATCTTCGATTATTGTTACGGGCAAAGTCAAGCAAGAACCTAAAGCTCCTGGTGGATATGAGCTCGATGCTTCTGATTTAAAGATTATCCATGAAACTCACGACTATCCAATCACTCCAAAAGAACACGGAATTGAATTCCTGCTCGATAACAGACATCTCTGGCTTCGTTCAAAGCGTCAGGTGGCTATAATGAGAGTAAGACATCGTGTGGTAAAAGCAATTCGTGATTTTTTTGATGGAAAAGGTTTTACTTTAATGGATGCGCCTATTCTAACTCCAAATGCTGTGGAAGGTACATCAACTCTTTTCGAAACAAAATATTTTGATTTAGGAAGTGCTTATTTAACTCAATCCGGACAGCTTTATGCAGAAGCTGGTGCAATGGCTTTGGGAAAAGTTTATACATTTGGCCCTACTTTCAGAGCTGAGAAATCAAAAACCAGAAGACATTTAACAGAGTTCTGGATGGTTGAACCGGAAGTTGCGTTCGCAGATTTGAATGATGATATGGATTTAGCCGAAGAATTTCTTGAGTATATTGTCCAAACAGTTCTTAAGGAAAAAGATGAAGAATTAAAAATACTTGAAAGAGATACAACTAAACTTCAGAATGTAAAGAGACCATTCCCGCGAATTCATTATAATGAAGCTGTAGAGATTCTCAAGAAACACGGAGTTGATTTTCAGTGGGGAAATGATTTCGGTGGTGGAGATGAAACAATTATCTCCGAACAATTTGACAGACCTGTTATGGTTCATCACTATCCTGCAGAAGTTAAAGCATTCTATATGAAACGCGACCCACAGGATGAAAGATTTGCTCTTGCTGTTGATGTTCTGGCTCCTGAGGGGTATGGAGAAATAATCGGTGGCTCACAAAGAGAAGATGATCTTGATACATTACTTAAAAGAATTGCTGAACATAATCTTCCTCAATCAGCTTTCGAATGGTACCTTGACTTGAGAAGATTTGGTTCTGTTCCACATTCAGGATTTGGACTTGGATTAGAAAGAACTGTAAGCTGGATTTGTGGTCTTGAACATTTAAGAGAAGCAATTCCATTCCCAAGATTAATTTACAGAAATACACCTTAACACAATATGACGCTAGAAGTAATTTTATTTTTTATTTTCGGTTTTGTTGCAGCAGTTGCCGCAGTGATGATGATTACGAGAAATAATCCTGTTATTGCTGCTCTTTATTTGATATTAAATATGGCATCGTTGGCTGGTTTGTATCTTACTTTAAATGCTCAGTTTATTGCAGTAGCTCAAGTTATTGTTTATGCCGGTGCAATTATGGTTTTGTTCCTTTTCGTAATTATGCTATTAAGACCTGATAACGAAAAGAAGTTTATGGAATCGAATCCTAAAGTTAAGATTTTTGCATTTGTTGTTGCGGGATTCGTTTTGCTTCAGCTTGTCTATATCATATTCTTTTCTGCTCCATCAAAAATTTTGCAAAAAAATCTTGATGCAAGTATAAAAGCAGGCACAATCGAATCAATCGGTAATGAACTTTTCAGAAATTATGTTTTGCCTTTTGAAGCAGCAGGTTTCTTGCTTTTGGCTGCAACAATTGGAGCAATATTATTAGCAAAGAAAAAAATTGATTAGCTATGACAATAACAATTGAATATTACTTAGTTCTCAGCGCTTTTATGTTTCTTGTGGGAGTAGCGGGAGTTCTTACACGAAGAAATGCTATTGTAGTTTTTATGTGTATAGAATTAATGTTAAACTCCGCTAATCTCACAATGATTGCATTCGCATCATTTTTAGGAAGTTCGGTTGGTCAGTTGTTTGTATTTTTTGTAATGACTGTAGCCGCAGCCGAAGCAGCAGTTGGACTTGCTATAATTATAGCAATCTTTAGAAATAAACTTACTGTTAATATTGACGAAATAAATATTCTCAAGTGGTAATCAGATTTTATGCGTGAATTAATTTATTTAACTGTACTTCTTCCATTAGTCGGTTTTCTTATCAACGGAATTTTTGGAAGTCGTATTAAAAATGAAAAAGTTATCGGTACAATCGGAAGCGGTGTAATCGGAATTTCGTTTCTCATAGCACTTGGCGCATTCTTCGAAACTTTATCTCTACCTGTTGAACAAAGACAAATCATCGTTAGCTTATTCACCTGGCTTAATGTTGGCGGACTGGATGTAAGTTTCGCTTATCAGGTTGATCAACTTTCATTAGTAATGGCTTTGATTGTTACCGGTGTTGGTTTTGTTATTCATGTTTATTCGATTGGTTATATGCATGGTGATAAAGGTTTCTGGAGATTCTTTGCATATCTCAATCTATTCATCTTTGCAATGATGAATCTTATTCTCGCTGATAATTTTGTCCTTTTGTTTCTTGGTTGGGAAGGTGTTGGACTTTGTTCATATCTTTTGATTGGATTTTGGTATGATAGAAAATTTGAAAAGAATACAACATCGGATGCAGCTAAAAAAGCATTTATTGTAAACAGAATTGGCGACTTTGGTTTTCTTCTTGGAATGTTTTTAATCTTCCTAACATTTGGTTCTCTCAATTTTAATGATGTTTTCAGCAAAGCAAGTACATTCAGTGTTTCAGCTTCTGTTTATGGATTTATAACATTATTCCTTTTCATTGGTGCAACCGGCAAGTCTGCACAGATTCCACTTTATGTTTGGTTACCTGATGCAATGGCTGGTCCGACTCCGGTTTCAGCATTGATTCATGCTGCAACAATGGTTACCGCCGGAGTTTACATGGTTGCCCGATGTTCTGTTCTATTTGCCTCCGCACCTCAAATTATGATTGTTGTCGCCATTATCGGATTGATGACAGCATTCTTTGCTGCAACAATCGGAATTGTACAAAACGATATTAAAAAGGTTTTAGCTTATTCAACTATAAGTCAGCTTGGATATATGTTCCTCGCGATGGGTGTTGGTGCATTCAGTGCGGGAATATTTCATGTGATGACGCACGCTTTCTTTAAAGCTCTTCTCTTTCTTGGTGCAGGAAGTGTAATCCACGCAATGCACGAGGAGCAGGATATTCAGCGTTATGGTGGATTGAAAAAATATATGCCTCATACAGCAATTACATTTCTGATTGCTGCTTTAGCAATTTCCGGTATTCCACCACTTTCCGGATTCTTCAGTAAAGATGAAATTCTCTGGTATTCTTTTGCAAACGGAGGTTTTATTCTATGGTTAGTTGGTGTTATCACTGCATTGATGACTGCATTCTATATGTTCAGATTATACTTTCTTACTTTTGAAGGCAAGGAAAGATTTGGTCACGATAAACATCCGCACGAATCACCCAAAGTAATGACAATTCCATTAATCATTCTAGCAATACTTTCCGTTATCGGAGGATTCATTGGAATACCTGAAGTATTCAGTGGGGAACACGGAAATCAATTTCATAATTGGTTAGCACCAATCTTTAAAGATGCGGATAGAAAACTGATGCACTTCGGATTGCATTCACACTTTGAAGAAATTTTACTGATGGTGATTTCAGTTATTGGTGCTGCAGCTTCAATTTTACTGGCAAGATATATTTATCTGAAGAAACCAGAAATAGCTTCAAGAACTGCTACACGATTCAAAGGATTATATAATCTTTTGTGGAATAAATATTATGTAGAT
Organism: Ignavibacterium sp.; assembly: GCF_025998815.1. NCBI lineage: Bacteria > Pseudomonadati > Ignavibacteriota > Ignavibacteria > Ignavibacteriales > Ignavibacteriaceae > Ignavibacterium > Ignavibacterium sp. The sequence goes on along the minus strand of NZ_AP026678.1, from coordinate 967,852 downwards.
GAAATTTATGATGCAGTGATTGTTAATCCGATAGTAACAGTATCAAGAAATGTTTTATGGAAAATCGCTGATAATAAAATTATTGATGGAACTGTAAACGGTGTGGCAAAATTAGTTGATTTACTTTCTTCAATAATAAGAAAAGTTCAAACTGGAGTAGCTCAGCTTTATGCATTAGTTATGGTGCTTGGAATAGCTGCAGCTTTATTATGGATAATATTAAGTTTTTAATTTATGGAAAATAGTCTTTTACTTACATACCTGATTTTGCTTCCTTTAATTGGTGCTTTCGCTTTATTATTTATTAATAAAGAGAAAGCTTCAGCAATCAGATACACAGGTTTATTCTTTTCTGCTATAACATTCATAATATCATTATTCGTTTATTTTGGATTTGATCATTCATCCTCTGACTTTCAATTCATTCATAAGTTTGAATGGATACAAGGACTTAATGTTTATTACTTTGTTGGAGTTGACGGATTATCAATTTTGCTTGTGTTATTAACAACTTTTCTTACTCCACTTACATTGATTTCGAGTTGGTCAAGTATTGAACATAAAATAAAAGAATTTACATTTTTCATGCTTTTACTTGAAACAGGAATGATTGGCGTTTTTGTATCGCTTGATTTATTCCTGTTTTACATATTCTGGGAGGCAATGCTCATTCCGATGTACTTTATAATCGGAATCTGGGGAGGTAAAGAAAGAATTTATGCTGCAATAAAGTTCTTCCTTTACACAATGTTTGGAAGTTTGTTGATGTTAGTTGCAATTGTTTGGTTAGCTGTTTATGCCTCAGGTTCACTCGGATATTTTACTACAGATATAACACAGCTTTATAAGGTAGCACCGACAATCGCAAGAGATATTCAGCTTTGGATGTTCCTCGCATTTGGTTTAAGCTTTGCGATTAAAGTTCCGCTTTTCCCCTTACACACCTGGTTACCTGATGCTCATGTTCAGGCACCAACTGCCGGCTCTGTAATCCTTGCCGGAGTTTTGCTTAAAATGGGAACTTACGGTTTGCTCAGATTTAATCTTCCGCTTTTCCCCGATGCATCATTATACTTTGCACCTTACTTTTCTATTTTGGCTGTGATTGGGATAATTTATGGTGCTTTGGTTGCAATGGTTCAAACAGATATGAAGAAGCTTGTTGCATATTCTTCAGTTTCTCACCTTGGATTTGTAGTTCTTGGAATTTTTGCGATGACTCAGGAATCTGTTCAGGGTGCAGTGATACAAATGATTAATCACGGACTTTCAACAGGAGCATTATTCCTTTTGGTTGGTGTTATTTATGAAAGAACCCACACACGTGAAATTGCTGACTATGGTGGAATTGCTAAACTCGTGCCATTCTTTGCTTTCTCTTTAATGTTTGCATCTTTGTCATCAATTGGCTTACCAGGATTGAATGGATTCGTTGGTGAGTTTTTAATTCTTTTAGGTTCTTTCAAATCAGGAGTATTGAATAGTTGGTGGTTTACAGTTTTTGCTGCAAGCGGTGTAATATTCGCAGCGGTTTATTTGCTTTGGATGTATCAGCGTGTTGTATTTGGTGAAGTTAAAAACCCTTCACTCAATGGATTAAAAGATATGAATGCAAGAGAAATTTTTGTGATGATTCCTATTTTTATTTTCATTGTGTGGATAGGAATTTATCCCTCTACATTCTTAAAGGTATCTGAAAAAACTTCAGCCAAAATAATTCATCAGGTTTTTAATCCTGAACAGACTGCAGAGAAATTAATTAACAACAGGTAATTTGAGTTTTTGATTTATGTACAACAATATTCAGGAATTCTATAATACTCTTCCACTTGTGATTGTAGCTGCCGGAATCCTTATCGCAACTACAATCGAAATGTATTCGAAGAAAAGTGAAAACATACTAAGTTGGTTTTCGATTTTAATATTTCTTGCATCCGGATTTTATTCTCTATTCACACTTGATGCCCGTTCTGTAGTCTTGCAGAATATGCTTGCAACCGGTGGCTATGTAAATATTTTCTATTTCATATTTACATTCAGTGCTGCAATAATCTGCTTCCTTTCAATTGACTATATTAAAAAATATGATGCTTATTTTGGTGAGTACTATATTCTGATGCAAACTTCTGTTCTTGGTATGATGCTTATGGCTGGAGCCAAAGATTTATTTATGATTTTCCTTGGTTTGGAAGTAATGTCGGTTTCATTTTATGTGCTTGCAGGAATTAACAGAAAAAGATTAACCGCGACCGAGTCAGCTCTTAAATATTTTTTACTCGGTGCATTTGCAACAGGATTCATCGTTTACGGAATTGCTTTAATTTATGGTACAGCCCAAAGCACTTCTTTTGAAGTTATAACCACAAAATTTTCCGAGCTTTCCGGAAATCTTCTATTTCTAACCGGAGTTTTATTATTCTTGATTGGTTTCTCATTTAAAATAGCTGCATTCCCATTCCATATGTGGGTACCTGATGTTTATCAAGGCGCTCCATCAACAGTTGCAGGATTATTCTCAACCGCTGGAAAGGCTGCAGCGTTCAGTGCAATTATTGTTTCCTTGTTTGTTTTGTTTACTTCCGGTGCGATGCGAATAATTACTCCGTATCTTTCTGTTATATCTGTTCTCTCAATGTTCTTTGGTAGCATTGTTGCAATTGCTCAGACAAATATTAAAAGAATGCTTGCTTATTCATCAATCTCACACGCGGGATATTTAATAATTGGTTTAGCTGCATCCAATACTGAAGGCATCGCAGGAATTATATTTTATCTTGCAGCATATTCATTTATGAATCTTGGTGCTTTTGGAATAGTTAGTATTATAGAAGGAAAAGAAGAAGCTAATCTTGAATTAAATTCTTATCGTGGTTTAGGTACAAGACAACCATTACTTGCAGCATTACTTTCATTATTTATGTTTTCACTTGCTGGCATTCCACCATTTGCCGGATTCTTTGGAAAGTACTACATCTTTATTGCAGCAATTGAAGCAAAGTTAACCTGGTTAGCAATTCTTGGTGTTCTTTCGAGTGTTATAAGTGTTTATTTCTATCTGCGTTTAGTTGTGCTTATGTATTTCTATGATTCATCAGAGCAGATTGAAATTGAAAGAAGCAACACAGGTCTTTTAGCAGTTTTCATTTCAGCAATATTAGTTGTTTTGTTGGGAGTTTTACCAGGTTCACTTCTGAATCTGATAATTTCTTACCTATAAAAGTTGTAAGAGATTTAATAACTTTGCGCTGCAAAATTTCCCAACAGTAATTATGATTCCATTATACTCTAATTCACAAATCCGTGCTCTTGATTCTTTTGCAATTAATCAATTGCAAACTCCCGGAATAGTACTAATGGAAAATGCCGCACTCGGAATTTCCCAAACAATTTTATCTAAGTTTCCTTTAGTTAAATTAGTTGGAATAGTGTGTGGCAAAGGTAATAACGGAGGAGACGGATTTGCTGTTGCAAGGCATTTATCAAATAATGGTTTAGATGTAAAAGTAATTTATCTTGGTGATCCGCATTCGATGAGTGATGATTGCAGAGTCAATTTTGAAATCTGTCAGAATCTTTCTCAAAAAAGAGCTAATCTTGAGTTAATTCAATTCTCCGGTACAAAACAATTAAAAATATTTAAAGACAGAGAACTGATAATTGATGCAATTCTCGGCAGCGGTTTTTCAGGTACATTGAAAGAACCAATCTCTCTTATCGTAAATGAACTAAATAGAATTAATGCAATTAAAGTTGCAATTGATGTTCCTACCGGATTGAATGCAGACACTGGCTATGGTGATATAATCTTCAAATCTGATTTGACAATCACTCTTGGTGAATTTAAGAAAGGATTGTTCGTTTGCAAAGGTTATGAAAATTGTGGAGAAATAATTTTATGTGAAATCGGTGTTGGTCGTGATTTTTTTGATAGTGAGTTTACCAACACATTTTTATTTGAACCTGAAGATGCGTATCAATTTTTACCCAAAAGAGGAAAGAGAATTAATAAATACTCTGCCGGAAAGGTATTAACAATTGCAGGTTCGTTTCAATATCCAGGCGCGGCAGTATTAACTGCTGGTTCAGCGCTTTACTCAGGAACCGGAGCATCAGTTTTAGCAATTCCTCAGTCAGTTAAAAAATTTATTCACAAGAAAATAACTGAGTTAGTAGTTCAATCTTATGGAAACGATGATTGCAAATTTCTTACACCTGAATATTACAAGGCACTGGAATCAAAAATTAAATGGGCTGATGTTATTGCTTTTGGTCCTGGCATTGGAAGGGAAGAGCAAACCATCGAGTTTGTTCAAAAATTTATAAAGAAGAAAGACTTTAAAGCAGCGGTAATAGATGCTGATGCTTTATTCGCATTGAAGGATATTCTATCAAAAGCTGATTTAAGAAAATGTATTTTAACTCCGCATTTAGGTGAATTTTCAAATCTGGTAAATCTTCCTGTTGAAGAAATAGAAAAAAATATTTTTGAAATAGGAAGTGAATTTGCAAAGCATCACAAAACAATTTTAGTATTGAAAGGTGCTCCTACAATAACATTTATTTATACTGGTGATATAATTATCAATTCATCAGGAAATAATGGACTTGCAAAATTCGGAAGTGGTGATGTTCTAACCGGTATGATTGCCGGATTTTATTCACAATCAAAAAATCTGAAAGAAGCCGCTTTACTATCGGTTTACCTGCATGGACTTACTGCAGATATTTTATTAAATAAAAAAACTGAATTAGGAATTATTGCAACAGATTTAATGAAAAATATTCCTGCAACAATAAATTTTCTAAAGAGGTCATTTGAAAACTAATCCCAGAGTATTTGTTTTTATTTATCTTCCTTTGATCATTCATTGGATAACAATTTTCATCTTAACAAGTTTACCTTCTGATCAGCTTCCATCTGTTGAAATTGGTGATAAGGTTAATCATTTCCTGGCATTTTTTGTATTGGGCTTTTTCCTAAACCTTACATTGAAATATCAAACTAAATATCCATCACTTAAAAAAAATATTTTACTGATTACTATTATTATTGCTGCCGGATATGGATTACTCGATGAGCTTCATCAGCTATTTGTGCCGGGAAGAAGTGCAGAGGTTCTGGATTGGGTTGCAGATTTTGTTGGTGCAATCTCCGGAAGTTTGTTAGCAGAATTTCTGTACCGAAGGTTTTATATTTTTATTAATAATTTTTTGAAAGTTTAGCTGGAACTTTTTATTTGTATTACAGTAAAAATACCCGAGAAGTAATTTGACAATACATCAATCAAGTATTAAGTTAGTAACCAAAATTTACGATTTGAGGAGAAAACATAATGCCACTAAAAAGAACTAAAAAAGCTGATCTGATGGCTAAATACAGAAGAGTATTCGAGATCAGTTTAATCGCCTCCTTAGTTATTATGATTGTGGCTTTCAAATTCTTTCCTGATTTTGGAGGAAAGGAAGTTAAAATTGAAGGACCACAAGAGCTTTTTACTGTTGAAGATATTCAACAGACAAAACAGGAGAACAGACCTCCACCACCGCCAAAACCTCCTATCCCGATTGAGGCACCTTCTGATGAAGTGCTTGAAGATATTGAAATTGGAGAGACCGAAATTGACATTAATGCCAATGTAGAAGCTCCTCCACCTCCAAAGGAGGATAAAAAAATTGTTGAGGAAGAACCTCAGTACTTTGTAGCTGTAGAAGAAATGCCTGAACCGATTGGTGGAATCCAGGCAATTCAGAGCAAAATAGTTTATCCTGAAATTGCCAAAAGAGCAGGAGTTGAAGGTAAAGTATATGTTCTTGCTTTTGTTGATGAAAACGGTGATGTAAGAGATGCAAAAATTATTAAAGGCATTGGCGCTGGTTGCGATGAAGCAGCTCTTGATGCAGTAAAGAAAACTAAATTCAAACCTGGAAAACAAAGAGGTAAACCTGTAAGAGTTCAGGTGTCAATACCTGTAGTGTTCAAGCTTCAATAAATTTAAGGCACCTTTAAGGTGCCTTTTTTATTCATTACCCTTTCGGAACAAAACATCCCTTTCAAAGTAAAACCAATCAAACTAAAATAATATTTAGAGGAGGAGTTATGGCACTCGTAAAATCAAAGAAAGCCGATTTGATCTCTCGCTATAAAAAATCTTTAGAATTAAGTTACATAGCCGTTTTAATAATTATTATTACTGCCTTTAAATTCTTCCCCAGATTTGAATTAAATAGATTACTGATTACTGATCAACCTGTTATTATTACAGCTGTTGATATAACTCCAACTAGACAAACTGAAAAAGTTCCACCTCCACCAAAGCCTATTATTGCAGTTGAAGCAACTATTGATGAAAATTTTGAAGATATAATTTTTGAGGATACGAATGAACAAAAAGAAGTGGAAATTGGGAAACCACCGGTAGACTTAAACAGGAAAATTATTGAAGAGGAAGAACCTTTTCTCCCATTTTCCGAGGTGATGCCAGAGCCGATTGGTGGAATTCAGGCAATTCAAAGCAAAATAGTTTATCCTGAAATTGCCAAAAGAGCAGGAGTTGAAGGTAAAGTATATGTTCTTGCTTTTGTTGATGAAAACGGTGATGTAAGAGATGCAAAAATTATTAAAGGCATTGGCGCTGGTTGCGATGAAGCAGCTCTTGATGCAGTAAAGAAAACTAAATTCAAACCTGGAAAACAAAGAGGTAAACCTGTAAGAGTTCAGGTGTCAATACCTGTAGTGTTCAAGCTTCAATAAATTTAAGGCACCTTTAAGGTGCCTTTTTTATTCATTACTTCTTTAATGATTTATACCACATTTCAGTATTCGAAAAATCACTTCTGCTTGCTTAACTTTGTAAAGAAATTATTTAATTATCTTTGATGAAATCCGCCATTAACGAAAACAAAACTGTTCTGTATTTATTGATGATTGCTGCGTTTCTGCAACTCTTGTTACTTTATTTTTTTAAGTATCAGAATCAAAATCTTTCCATTCTTGATATCAATTTAGAAATCACCGGAAACCTTTTTAATCTTATTATCTATTTGATAGCTATCTTACTCTTAACTTTCGCATTGATTAATTCAAAGATTAAATTAAATCTCAAAGTTTTATCCTCACTAATGGTTGTATCTTATTTTTTCCTTGTGTTCGGCTATGTTTCAACCAAAATCAATTTGCCTTTTAATTCGATATATATTTTTGGTCAGTTTGGAAATAAATTATTTACCGGACTATGTTATACTATATATCAATTGATGATTTTTACTTTAATTTTTGTGTTACTTCTGGGATTAAGAAAAAATCAGAGCAAAATATTTTTTAAGTCCCTTGTTCTTTCTTTGTTAGTAATGATAGCATTTTTGGTTTATTCCTTCTTCTTTATTATTTCACGTGAAGAAAGAGTAAAACTTCAGCCACTTGATAAAAGAACTTCTTACACTATTGTGGTTTTAGGAGCGGCTGTTTGGTCAGATAATAAACCAAGTCCGATTCTTGCTGCAAGGGTTGACAAAGCGATTGATTTATTAGAAAATTTTAACGTTGATAAATTGTATCTTACTGGTAGTAATGCTCCCGGTGAACTGAGTGAAGCAGAAGTTGCGCTGAAATATCTCAAATCAAAAAATATTTCTTTTCAAAAAGTAATTACTGAGAATAATACAACTTCCACGACTGAGCAGATACAATTTATTAAAAATAAATTGATTGAAGAATCAAAGAGAAATTTAATAGTAGTTTCTGATTCATTTCATCTTGTCAGGATTAAAGAAATCAGTAAATTTCATCATCTTAATATTAAAACAATTGCATCTGAGCTGCAGTTAAATTTTTTATCGGAACTTTATAATAAAATAAGAGAATCATTGGCATTAACCGTGTTTTGGTTCTTTGCAATTTAATCTGGAGAGTAATTATGACAAAAGTATTCAAGAGAAGAATTATCAGAGAAAAAGTTTTACAGGTTCTTTACGCTTATGAAATGAATAATGATAATCTGCAATCACAAATTGATGAAGTGTTCGCAGATACTGAAGAAGATAGTGATAAGCAATTTGGACTTTCTTTGATTTACAAAGTTCTTCCCAACAGAAACAAATTTGATGAAATGATTAAAGAAAAAGTAAGTAATTGGGAAATGGATAGAATTGCACTCATCGACAAAATTTTAATACGAATGGGAATTTGTGAGCTTCTTTATTTTGAGGACATTCCGCCCAAAGTTTCAATTAATGAGGTAATCGAAATTTCAAAAAAATTCAGTACTGCTGGCAGCGCTAAATTTATTAACGGAGTTCTTGATGCTATTCTGAATGATTTGAAAAAATCTGGTGAATTGAAGAAAGCCGGTAGGGGACTTTTGGATGAAACAATTACTAAAAAAACTCCGAAGAAAAGTGAATGAGTAAAAAGGGTAAAATATTTGTCTGGACCCTTTTTGATTTTGCAAACACATCTTTTTCTATCATCGTTGTTACTTTCCTTTATGCAGTGTACTTCAAAAAAACTGTTGCATCAGGTGAGCCGATTGGTGATTTATACTGGTCTTTCGCTACAAGCATTGCGATGGTTATTACCGCTATCATTTCTCCGATTCTCGGCGCTATTGCTGATTATTCGGCAGGCAAGAAAAGATTTTTATTATTCTTTACAGCTTTATGCATTCTTGCAACAGCTTCACTTTACTTTGTTAAAGAAGGAACAATTTTCTGGGGAATTTTTCTTTTTGTGATTGCAAATATTGGTTTCGAAGCAGGTCTTGTTTTTTACGATGCATTCCTTCCAGAAATTACAGAACCAAAAAATTACGGTAGAGTAAGTGGCTATGGTTTTGCAATGGGTTATTTGGGTTCGCTCGCAACACTTGCAATAGTTTATCCTTTCATTACTGCAGAAAAAGTCAGAGAGACATTTGTAGTATCAGCAATTTTCTTTCTCATTTTCTCAGTACCTTTATTTTTATTCTTACGAGATAGCAGAAAAAATATTCAGGTTCACGAATCATATATAAAAATTGGTGTTGGAAGAGTTCTCGATACAGTTAAACACCTGAAGCATTATAAAAACCTTGCAACATTTCTGCTTGCATTTTTCTTCTACATCGAAGGAGTAAACACAGTAATTTATTTCTCAGGTAATTATGCAAGCACAACTTTAGGTTTCACTGAAACTGAACTACTGATTTTTTTTATTACTGTACAAACCACGGCTATTCTTGGTTCTGTTATTCTTGGAATTGTTGCTGATTCGATTGGACAAAAGAAAACTATCATTATAACATTGCTACTTTGGCTACTGACAATATTACTTGCAATTGTTATTCGTGATAAAACAGGATTTTATATTGTAGGTTTGCTTGCCGGTTCTGCAATGGGTTCAAGCCAATCCACAAGCAGAAGTCTTATGTCAAAACTAACTCCACCGGAAAAGAAGACAGAGTTTTTTGGGTTTTATTCTTTTTTTGGTAAAAGCTCTGCCGTGCTCGGACCTCTTGTTTTTGGGTTGGTTAGTTATTTAACTGAAAGTCAGAGAATCGCAATTTTCTCGGTTGGATTTTTCTTTCTGATAGGTTTATTCATTCTAACGAAAGTTAAAGAGCCGGCTGCAGAAAATACTATCCGGCTTTCGGAATGATTGTACCACCAATCAGTTTCTCTTTATTCCACAAAAACTTTTCTGAAAATATTTCTTTGCGATGTGGACATTCCTCAAACGAACAGAGTTTGCAAAGATCATCCCAGCAATAATCAAAATGAATTTTCAAATCAACATTCGGAAATATTTTTTGCAATTCGGACTTAATAAAATCTTCCTCATCGTGTGATTGTTTAACTGTAAAGTAAAATGGAACAATCAAATGAAAATCAATAAAGACTCTTTCGCCGGAAGTCCAGAATCTTAATTGATGAAGGTCAATCCAATAGTCTTTTCTGATAGAAAGCAATAAGTCAGAAATCTTTTTTAATATCTCTTCATCAGTTTCATTCATCAGTCCACCAATGGATTGACGAATAAGCTTATAGCCTGTGAAAAGAATGTTCGTCGCAACTATAATAGCAAATATCGGATCGATTTCTTTTATTCCTGTGAATAGTACCAGAATAATTCCAACCATTACTCCAATGCTAGTATAAGAATCAGTTAAAACATGTTTACCATCCGCAACAAGAGTCAGAGAACCAGTTTTCTTTCCAGTACGGATTAAAAACAAACCCAACAAAAGATTAATAATTCCAGCAGCTGTAATAACATAAAGACCAATATCCATTTTCTGAAGTTCGACACCAAGAATCAAATCTTTTGCACTTTCATATATAATTACTACTGCAGCAACAATAATTAAAAAGCCCTCGATGCCAGCAGAAAAATACTCTACATTCCCGTGTCCATAAAAATGTGATTGATCAGCCGGTTTGTTGCTGAAGATAATACTGAAAAGTGCCATTCCTGTTGCGAAAATATGAACTACTGATTCTGCAGCATCTGAAAAAATTGCTGATGAACCGGTAATTAAGTATGCAGAAATCTTTGCAGTAAACATTAACAGTCCGACTGCCATTGAAATTATTGCAGCACGTTTATTTACGCTGAAATTATCTTCTTTCTGAGTCATAACTTTTTCATTCTTTGAGATGCTTCATAAAGCACCTCATCTTTTTTTGCGAAACAAATTCTGACAAGTTTATTATTGTTTTTTTGAGAGTAAAATGGTGAAAGTGGAATAACAGCAACACCGATTTTATCAATCAATTCAAGTGAAAAATTAAAATCATCCTTATCTGAAATCTGAGTATAATCTAATAGCTGGAAATAAGTACCTTTCGAATGTAAAGGTTTAAATTTGGAATCCTTAATCAATTCCAAAAAGAAATCTCTTTTCTTTTGATAGAATGAATTTACATCGAGATAATTTTTCTCATCTTTCAGAAATTCAGCATAAGCATATTGAATTGGTGTGTTGACTGCGAACACGATAAACTGATGAAGTTTTCTGAATTCCTCTGTTAAAATTTTTGGAGCAGCACAATAACCGATTTTCCAACCTGTGGTGTGAAAAGTTTTTCCGAAGGAAGAAATCACAAAACTTTTGTTTCTCAGAATTTCTGATTCACATATTGAAATATGTTTGTTTCCATCGAATACAATGTGTTCATAAACTTCATCACTGATTATAAAAATATTTTTATCCCTGACAATTCTTTCTAATTCTTTGATATCACCCTGATTGATTATTGCTCCTGTTGGATTATGTGGTGAATTAATGATGATAAGTTTTGTCTTCGGATTGATTGAAGTGATAACTTCGTCCCACGGAATTGAAAAATCAGGAAGTCGTAATGAGATAAAAACTGGTTTCCCACCATTTGCAATTACAGAAGGTGCGTAACTGTCATAAGCTGGTTCAAAGATAATTGCCTCATCACCCGGATTTATTAAAACTGAAATTGCTGTGTACAGAGCTTGAGTAGCTCCTGCAGTGATTGTAATCTCACTTTCAAAATCATATTTACAATTGTTTAGTTTATCAATTTTATATGAGATCATTTTTCTGAGTTCAGGAACACCTGGCATTGGAGCATATTGATTTCTGCCATCTTTCATAAAGTGATTTACCAGCTCCATTAATATTGGCGAGATGTCAAAATCAGGAAATCCCTGCGAAAGGTTTAAAGCATTTTTCTCGTTTGCAAGTTTTGTCATTACAGCAAAAATGCTCGTTCCAATGTTTTTTAATTTCGATTCAATCAATTTTATTTAGAAAAAAATTTAGTTCACAATAAATTCAGTTGAAGTTGGTCTGATTTCATCATAAAGATTTTTTAATTGTTCATATGCAAATCGGTTTCCGCGGAATGCAGCTAATCGAAAATATTTAACAGCCAGAGCTTCATTTTTATTTGTTCCAATTCCTTTCAAATAACAAATACCAAGAGCAGACTGCGAAATAACAGAACCTTTCTCTGCAAAATTAATTAAAGCTGAGACTAATCGCTTACTGTTATCACTTTGTTGCTCTTTTAATATTTCACCTACTACAATCCTAATTGTTGCTTCAACACTTCCAAGTTGCTCAGCTTCTTTCCAAATCTGAAAAGCAGCTGATTCATTTTTTTGTAAATAATCTCCTGTGAAATAATTCAATCCAAGCTCGACCATTGAAGGAATGTGTTTTAGACCTGCTGCTGATTGTAATACTCTGAAAGTTTCGTTGATTACTAATTCGTTGTTGTAACCAAATCTTGATAAACCATACCATACAAACATTGCATCAGCATTTTGATTCAAAACTTCTTTTTGTAAAATGTTATTGAAATTATTCTTCTGTGTTAACTGATACAAAAGAAATGGTGCCCGGAATGATTCATATCTGATTGCTCTTAGATAATATCCGGCTGCTGTAATGATGTCCTTCTTGAAGTAAATGCCTTCTTCGAACAATTTTCCGACTAAAGTAAGAGCTTCGGGCGAACCATAATTGCACAGTTCCAATAAAATATTAATTTGATCATTACCAATAATTTCATTTATTGATTTAGCATTTTTCAATCTTAGCGTATCAAGAATATTCGTAATACCAGTTCTTGTGAGATCATTTATAAGTTCTATATCTTTCACTTCATGCTGAGTTGTATCTTCGAGTGCATCAAAATTTATAAAACTAAGTCCCAAAGATTTTTCAACGGTAGTTTGGCTTGAGGAATTTAATTCTGATTTAGAGGTAACATCATCTTTTGATATTTTTTCCTCAGCTAAAGCTTTACCTGTTTTAACTGAGTCAATAAAACCAGGACGGACTTTTGAAGCTAATTCATCCAGAATCTCCTGTTCAACAGCATAGCCATTTTCTTTTGCAAGATTGATGAAATAAAATGCTTTTTCCCAACTGCGGGGCACAATAAGATTATCAGTGAAAAGTATTCCTGTCACATATTGCGCTTGCGGCATTCCTTTAGAAGCAGCAATTCTAAAGTATCTGAAAGCTTCAAATGGATTCCAGTCAACACCCCAACCATTCATCAGTAATATTCCATAATTATATGCTGCTGCGCTAAGATTTTGATCAGCAGCTAATTTAATCCATTTCACTGCCAGAGCGGTGTCAGCCGCCATTCCTTCTCCAAGTAATAATCGGATACCAAGCTCGTGTTGTGCTAGAGCATCACCCGAATTTGCTTCCTGCAACAATCTGAATTGCTGAAGAAGTTGATATGATAAATCAGGTCTGTAAAAATATGGATTAGTTTTTACAGGTCTGTTTTTCTTGAAAGCAAGACTTTGTGTTGTATCTTGTGAATATAGATTGAAGCTGGACAAGATTATCAGAAATAAGAAAAAATATTTTTTTGTGAAGACTATCAAATGATAATTCTATTGAAGTAAAATTTATTTTGTTATTGCTTGCAAATTTATGATTTTTCTTTTGATTATTTAGTGAAAAATGTAAGTCGTTAAAATCATCATGTCGCTCAGCAATATAAAAATTATAATTCTTATAATATCAGTATTCATAGTTTCACTTCTGACAATAAATTATCTGACACCAGATTACCATCCTGATGGCGGATTGAAGTTAAAGTTAAGTAAAGATGAAATTTCTGAAATTGGTAATAAAATAGTTAAATCTTACAGACCTGAACTGAAGGATGAAAAACGAAATCTATCACTTGAATCTAATCCCGCAATTTTAAGATGGCTAAGAAGTACAAACAGAATTGATTCTGCCAACAGAAAAATAAGAGAGCAAAACTTATCTTATTTCTGGCTATTAAAAGTTTTATCGGTTAATGATACTAATCTCCTTATCACTTCGGATAAAAATCAAAATATTGAAACCAGCACAGTGCTTGAATTAAAAATTTCTCAGGAAGGTAAATTAATTGCTATCTCCGAAGTCTTTAATGAAACAAAGATTACAAATTATTTCAGTGAAGATTCTGCAAAATCATTTCTTGAAAGACAAATATCATCACTTGCTGATTACATCTCATTCACAAATGATTCACAAAAAATAAATTTCGGGTCTTACTTATTTACGCTGGACAAAATAGAGTTAATCCAAAAGCTTAACAGAAAAGATTACAATTTTGTATGGAAAGGTTACGATGATTCCGGTCAGTTAATTTATCTGAAGGCAAGTATTATTGGCGATAAATTAAAATCGTTTGAATTAATACTTCCTGTGCCAGATGAATACTCAAATTCTGACCCTGATATTTATGAAATAGTGACAACCATATTTTTGTTATTATTTGTACTGATAATGGTCATTGTCATTGGACTGAAAAGAATTAAAGCTTATGAGATTGGTTATAAAAATGCAATCATATTCGCATTTATCTACACATTCTTTTTTGCGCTTGCTCAAATTCTTGAATTAAGCTTTGATTTCCACTGGAATATTATGCTTGGGATTATCATAGCAGGAATTTTTATTTTTCTCTCAGCAGTTGCTCTCTGGGCAGTTGGAGAAACCTATTTAAGAGAAATCTGGAACGAAAAGTTTTCTTCCTTTGATTTAATCCGGCACAAATATTTAAATCATAGCATAATTGGGAGAACACTATCAGTGTCAGTTGCTGCAGGATTATTTTTAACAGCGATTTATCTGATACTAATTAAATTTGAATCAAATTACTTCTATCTGAACTTTACTTCAAAGAATTTTCAAACCGTAAAACATATTAATTCTGATTATCCTTTATTCTATTTATTCTCAAGCAGTATTAGTTCAAATCTTTTACTGATTATTCCACTACTGTTTTTTATATCGGGTTCAGTAGTAAGATATTTTAATGAAAGAATTGGTTTCATTTCTGTCAACTCGATTTTGTTTGCATTGCTTATATATCTTTTTATTGAACCAATTTATGCAAGTCTGATTGTCAGCTTTGCTATTGGTATAATTCTATCCATTCTTTTTTATGAATTTGATTTACTGACTACGAGTATTTCATTTATACTCTTTAATTTTTTTCTGCGTGCGGCTGATTTTAGTTTTATTGGAAATGAATCTTTCACGCATTACTGGACTTTAACAATTTTGCTTTCAGCAATTTCAATCATAATTGGTTTTGTCTTTATTCTGACAAAAGATAAATCAGTTGATGTAAATTCTTTAGCTCCAAAGTTT
Source organism: Ignavibacterium sp. (assembly GCF_025998815.1). NCBI lineage: Bacteria > Pseudomonadati > Ignavibacteriota > Ignavibacteria > Ignavibacteriales > Ignavibacteriaceae > Ignavibacterium > Ignavibacterium sp. The sequence goes on along the minus strand of NZ_AP026678.1, from coordinate 952,724 downwards.
CTTGAAAACATCACTGAGCGACAGCGAATGAAAAAAGAACTGGAGGTAGCACGAATTGTTCAAATGAGTTTTCTTCCTAAAAAAGATCCGGTTTTGAATGGTGTTCAGATTGCCTCGGTTTGTATTCCTGCGTTTGAAGTGGGCGGAGATTATTATGATTTCATTAAATTAAGTGAAAATAAAATCGGTATCATAATAGGCGATGTATCAGGGAAAGGAACTCAGGCAGCATTCTATATGACACTTGCAAAAGGATTTATCAAAGCTATTGCAAAAGAGTCCGATTCGCCGGCGGATATTCTTTCAAAGATGAATGAACTGTTTTATGAAAATGTTGAACGAGGAAGATTCATTAGTATGATTTATGCAATACTTGATTTGGAAAAAAGAGTAATTAAAATTGCAAGAGCCGGACACAATCCGGTGTTGATAAATCATAACTCGGGAAAAATAAATCTGATTACTCCAAAAGGTTTAGCACTTGGACTTGAAAAAGGGATAATCTTTCGTCAGGTTATTTCTGAAGAGATAATTCAACTTGAAAAGGGAAATACTTTTGTTTTTTATACTGACGGATTTACGGAAGCAATTAACAGTAAAGGTGAAGAGTTTGGATTGGATAGAATTCAAAAAATATTAGAACAATATTCTTATGAATCAGCTGAGAAGATTCGGGAAATTTTATTGGCCGAAGTGAAAAAATTTATTGGTAAAACTCATCAATATGATGATATGACAATGGTAATCGTCAAAGTAAATTCATAATAATCAAACATTTAATTGATAATCAAGCTCTGTTAATCTATATTTGAAAGCAAAAAAAATCAGAATGTCACCACGAAAAAAAGTTAAATTTATCTTTGTAACAGGCGGAGTTGTTTCCTCATTAGGAAAAGGAATTACTGCCTCTTCACTCGGACTTCTTCTTAAACAACGCGGATTCAGAGTTACAATTCAAAAGTTTGATCCTTACATCAATGTTGATCCAGGAACTATGAGTCCATTTCAGCATGGCGAAGTTTATGTGACTGATGACGGCGCTGAGACAGATCTGGATTTAGGACATTATGAACGTTTTCTCGATGTGAATATGACCCGAGCTAATAACACAACTACCGGTCAGGTTTACAATGAAGTTATCACCAAAGAAAGAAGAGGAGATTTTCTTGGGGCAACAGTTCAGGTAATTCCTCATATAACTGATGAAATTAAACAGAGAATGCTGAAGCTTAGTGAACTTGGTGAATATGATGTGATTATAACTGAAATTGGTGGAACAGTTGGTGATATTGAATCTCTTCCTTTTATTGAGGCAATGCGTCAGTTAATGTTGCAGTTTGGAAGAGCAAACACAATGAGTATTCATGTTACTCTTGTTCCTTACATTGCATCTGCGGGCGAAGTAAAAACCAAACCAACACAGCACAGTGTAAAAAATCTTCTCGAACTCGGGATACAACCTGATGTTTTGATTTGCAGGTCGGAGAAAAAACTTTCAAGAGACATTAGAGAAAAGATTGCTCTTTTCTGCAATATAAATTCCAATGCTGTTATCTCTGCTTATGACTGTTCTTCAATTTATGAAGTTCCTTTGGTTTTATATAAAGAAAAGTTTGATCAGATTGTAATGAACAGACTGCATTTGCCGGATAGAAAAATAAAACTCGAGGAATGGGAGAATTTTGTCGAGAGTATAAAAAATCCTGATGAAAAAGTTGAAATTGCTTTGGTAGGAAAATACACAGAGCATCTTGATGCATACAAAAGTATTATGGAATCTTTTGTTCATGCTGGTGCTGAAAATAATTGTAAAGTAGTTGTAAAACCAATCAGTGCTGAGCAAGTTGAAGCAGAAGAACCGGAAAAATTATTTTCAAATGTAAGTGGAATCCTGGTGCCAGGTGGATTTGGTGAAAGAGGAATTGAAGGGAAAATAAAAGCAGTTCAATATGCACGAGAAAATAAAATTCCTTTCTTCGGAATTTGTCTTGGTTTACAATGTGCTGTAATCGAATTTGCAAGAAATGTGTGTGGAATCAAGAATGCTCACAGTTCTGAATTTAAGAATACAAAATATGCTGTTATTGATTTGATGCCTGAACAAAAGAATATTAAAAATATGGGCGCAACAATGCGGCTTGGTGCTTATCCTTGTGTTGTTAAAGAAAAAACAAATGCATTTGAAGCATATAAAACAGCATACATTTCGGAGCGCCACCGACATCGTTATGAGGTAAATAATAAATTCAGATCTGTGCTTACTGAACATGGAATGATATTAAGTGGTTTATCTCCGGATAAAGAATTAGTCGAGATAATAGAATTACCAAATCATCCCTGGTTCCTTGCTTGTCAATTTCATCCTGAACTTAAATCAAGAGCAACAAATGCTCATCCGCTATTCAGAGAATTTGTTAAAGCTTCATTGAATTTCTCTAAAGCTAAAGAGAACGGACAATAATATCTGATGAAAAAAAATCTGGTAATTGCTTTAATTATTATCTTTTCAATCTCTTTAAATTCTCAGACTGCAGACAAACAGATTCAATCAGCAGTCTCAAAATTTTATAACTTCAATTTTTCAAAAGCATCTGATGAATTAGACTTGTTCTCGAAAAAGTACCCGAATGACCATCGTGGTTTTTACTACAAATCGGTTATGAATTCATGGTTTTTCCTCGGGACATTAAATGAAGCATTTATCGACAGCTTCAATTTTTATTCTAAGAAAGCTGCAACGATTTTAGAGCAACTTGATGATGATAAAGAAGCAGATAAAATTAAAAAATTATTCTGGCTTGGAATGATTGATTACAATAACTCTGTTGTTTCTGCTCGCAACAATGATTTTGCAAGTGCTTTAGTATCAACAACGAGTATGAGAAACAGACTCGAAGAAGCTATTAAAATAAACCCTGATTTTTATGACGCTTATCTTGGACTTGGATTATCAAACTTTGCTTTCGCAGAGATTCCTGCCGCATTAAAATGGGCTGCGAACCTGGTTGGTTTCAACTCTGATAAAGAATTAGGTTTAAGTTATATTCAATTAGTAGCGGAAAAAGGTAATGTACTAAAAACTGATGCTCAATTTTATCTTTCACAAATTTATTCGCGTACGATAATTGATTATCCCGAAGCTGAAAAAATTCTTACAAAGCTTGTTAAATCTTATCCGAAAAATCTTTTATTCAATTATTCACTTGCTTCAATTAAATATGAATTGAATGATTTAACTAGCCTCTGAAAAGATACTTCGAAATATCATCTCATCGAATGACAGTTTATTCCCCTTTATAACTTCAAATTCTCATTTATTACTTGCTAATATTTTCTTTACAAAAGAACAGTATGATTCCGCTATAGTTCACTACAATTTATTCAGAGATAATCGTGTGAATAATGATTATGTTGGATTTGCAAATCTAAGAACCGGAATTTGTTTTGAGCTACTTGGCAACAGAAAACAAGCGATTAAATTTTACGAAAAATCTGATGAAGGGAATAAAGATATTGATGAAGACATTTATGCGGAGAGGTTAGGGAAAATTTTTGTTCAGAAACCAATCACTGAAGACTTTAAAACCATTCAGCATTTAAAGAATCTTTTGAAACTTAAAATGTACAAAGATGCAGAAGAACTTCTTACAAAAACTCTTTCAGAACAAGGAACATCAACTAATCTTAAAGCTGAATTATATCTGTTATTGAGTGAATTACAACTAATAAAAAAGAATTATGATGATGCTCTGGAAAATGCACTTCTTTGCTTGAAGTTTAATGGTGATAAAGAAAATACTATTGCCGCCGAAGCATATTATCGTGCTGCTGTTTCACTTTCAAATCTCAAACGGGAAACAGAAGCATTATATTATTTGAAAAAGATTGAAAGTATTGATGATTTTGACTTCAGGACTACGATAAAAAACAAAGCTTATTCGCTCTTAAGAAAAATCAATAAACAATCTGATTAAAATCAGGCATTAAATTGAAAATGAGCGCCTGATTGTATAATTTTCGCCTCAAATTAAGGTATTTTTTGTGCTAAGAGTAGCTGTTTTTGTTTCCGGCAGAGGTTCGAATCTCAAAGCAATTTTAACTCACACTGATTTAGCAAACCTAATTAAAGTTATTGCAGTTTTCAGTGATAAATCAGATTGTGCAGCTTTTGAGATTGCTAAAAGTTTTGGAATAGAAACGAAAGTAATTGGAAAAGGTGAAAATAAAATTGACACTGCTGATTTATTGAGTGTGCTTAAGAGTTATAATTTGGATTTGATTGTTTTAGCCGGTTACCTGAAACTGATACCATTGGATGTAGTTAAACATTTTGAAAATCGTATTATCAATATCCATCCGGCACTCCTTCCATCTTTTGGTGGAAAAGGAATGTATGGAATGAATGTTCATAATGCTGTATTTAATTCTTCTGCAAAGGTTAGCGGAGCAACTGTTCATTTTGTTGATCCTGAATATGACAGAGGAAAAATAATTGCTCAAAGATGTGTTGATATTTCAGATGTTAAGTCGCCTGAAGAAATTGCTGAACGAGTTTTGAAAATTGAACATCAATTATTGCCCGAAGTAATAAAAGCTTTTGCGGAAAATAAAATTAAAATTGAAGATAACAGAGTAGTAATTAAATCTTAGGTCGAATAAATTGAAAAAGTTTGCTCTTATAAGTGTTTCGGACAAAACAGGAATCGTTGATTTCGCAAAATCACTTCTAAAGTTTGATTATGAAATTTTAGCAACCGGAAATACTGCCAAACTATTAACTCAAAACTCTGTCCCTGTTACAGAAGTAAGTGATTTAACAGGTTTCCCGGAGATTTTTGAAGGCAGAGTTAAAACACTTCATCCGAAAGTTTTTGGAGGAATTCTTTTCAGAAGAGACAATCCTGAGGATAAAAATCAGGCGAATGAAAATTCAATACTTCCGATTGATATCGTATGCGTGAATCTTTATCCTTTCGTACAGACCATTAAAAAAGAAAATGTTTCTCTCGATGATGTTATTGAAAATATTGATATCGGTGGACCTAGCTTAGTTCGTGCCGCTGCTAAGAATTACAAATATGTTTCGATTCTTACAAGTCCAGAACAATATAAAAATTTCATTTCTGAACTTGAAAAAGGAAACATTTCTGATAAAACCAAAGAGCAGCTTGCCGTTGCGGCGTTTTCATACACGTCAAATTATGACACTCATATAGCAAATTATCTTGAGCAAAGATTTGATTTGGAGAAATCTCATATAAGAATAAATGAAAAACTAAACCGAAAATTACGTTACGGTGAAAATCCTCATCAGTCAGCAAAAGTATTTGGAAATTTTGATGAGTACTTTGAAGTTTTTCATGGGAAAGAAATTTCGTACAATAATATTTTAGATTTGGTTGCTGCAGTAGAACTCTGTGAAGAACTTGGTGATAATGCTTGCGCGATAATCAAACATAATAATGCTGCCGGAGCCGCTATTGGTGCATTTCCGCTTGATGCTTATCTGAAAGCATTAAAATGTGACCCTGTTTCTGCCTTTGGTGGAATAGTCGCGTTTAATGATGAAGTTGATGAGAAGACAGCAGAAAAGTTAAATGAAATTTTTCTTGAAATAATTTGTGCACCTTCATTTAGTGATGAAGCATTAGCTATTCTTAAAAAGAAAAAAGACAGAAGACTTGTAAGAAAGTTGAAAAAAATAAATGAGCCGGGATTATCTGCGAGAAGTATTCCGGGAGGTATTCTTGTTCAGGATAAAGATTTGGTCACTTTGAATAAAGATGAGCTCCAAATTGTAACCAACAGGAAACCAACTGAAAAAGAACTTGAAGATTTGACTTTTGCATGGATTGTTGCTAAACATACAAAGTCAAATGCAATTGTTTTTGCAAAAGATAAAGCTACGCTTGGAGTTGGCGCGGGACAAATGTCCAGACTTGATTCAGCTAAAATTGCTTATATGAAAGCTAAAGAACACGGACTTGATTTGACAAACTCGGTTGCTGCATCAGATGCATTTTTTCCATTTGCTGATGGGTTGCTTGAAATTATAAAATGTGGAGCAACTGCAGTTATTCAACCAGGTGGCTCTGTAAGAGATCAGGAAGTTATTGAGGCTGCAAATCAAAATAATATTACAATGGTATTTACTGGTATCAGACACTTTAAACACTAAGAGGACTTATGGGAATATTTGATTTTTTTTCAAATGATATAGCAATTGATTTAGGAACTGCCAATACTCTTATCTATGTAAAGGGTAAAGGAATTGTTTTAAACGAACCATCAATCGTTGCATTTGATAAAAACACAAAACGAATTATAGCTCTTGGCAATAAAGCCAAGGAAATGCAGGGAAGAGAACACAAAGAAATTAAAGTTACAAGACCGATGCGTGATGGAGTAATTGCCGATTTTGAAATTGCTGAAGGAATGATAAGAGCTTTTATAAAGAAGGTTCGTGGCTCCGGAGCTATGGGAAGCAGAAGAGTCGTTGTTGCTGTGCCAAGCGGTGTTACTGAAGTTGAAAAAAGAGCTGTAAGAGATTCAGCCGAGCACGCTGGTGCAAAAGAAGTTCATCTGATTGCTGAACCAATGGCTGCTGCAATTGGAATTGGAATAGATGTCGAAGCTCCTGTTGGAAATATGATTATTGATATTGGTGGTGGCACAACTGAAATTGCGGTTATTGCATTATCAGGAATTGTTAATGAAGAATCAATAAGAATTGCTGGCGATGAAATGAATTACGCAATTATGCAGTTCTTCAAAAAAAATCACAACATATTGATTGGAGAAAGAACTGCCGAAGCGATTAAATGCGAAGTTGGTTCTGCAGTTCCGTTAAAAGAAGAAATTACAATTCAGGTTAAAGGTAGAGACCTTGTCGGAGGAGTTCCTAAAACCACTGAAGTCAGTTCAGTAGAAATCCGTGAAGCACTTAACGAAGCAGTTGTTCAAATTGTTGATGCTGTAAGACAAACATTAGAAAGAACTCCACCCGAACTTTCTGCTGATATTCTTGACCGGGGAGTAATGCTCACAGGCGGTGGAGCATTGTTAAAAGGACTTGATGAAAGAATCAGAATGGAAACTAATCTTCCTGTGCATGTTGCAGAAGATCCTCTTACAGCCGTTGCCCGAGGTGCAGGTAAAGTTATTGAAAATATGAATCAGTATTCGAAAGTTCTTATTCGCAACAGAAGATATTAATGATAAGATTTCTAAATTCGGTTTGGTATAACTTCAAAGAATATATCATTCTAACAGTTCTTGTTATCTTAAGTTTATTCATTATCTCACAAAACCATTCTCCTGCAGTCCAAAGAGTAAGAGCCATCTCATTCGGAACATTTGCAACTGTTACATCAGTTGTTTCAGATGTTGTGAATATTAAAAGCTTAAAAAAAGAAAATGAACAGTTGCGGGAAACTAATGCAAAACTGATGCTTCAGTTAAGTAAACTAAGAGAAGCAGCAATAATAAATGAAGAGCTTAAAGGTTTAGTCACTCTGAAAGATACATCCGGTTATCCTTTGATTCCAGCTAGTGTAGTATCAAAATCTTTATCCAGAGTACAGGGAACAATTACATTGAATGTCGGAAACTCCGATTCAGTTAAAGTTGGCATGCCTGTTCTAACTGATAAAGGATTGGTTGGAATTATTTATTCAGTTTCAGGTAACTATTCAATTGCAAGAACATTACAAAATGTTGATTTGAAAATTACTGTTAAAGATGAAAGAACTAGAGAAAATGGTTTAATGAAATGGAATGGAGAAAATCTTGTTATCATCAATGTTCCAAAAACCTATCAGATAAAAAAAGGTGATAGAATAGTTACTTCTGAGTTAAGCTCGCTTGTACCATTTCCAATTCCGGTTGGCGTTGCTGCTGGTAGTAATAATGTTGAAACAGGAATATTTAATGAAATAAAAGTCATCCCATTTGTTGATTTCTCAAAAGTTGAAAATGTATTTGTATTAAAAACAGTTGCGAGCAAAGAAATTGATAGTCTCGAATTAAATTTTTTGAAAAAGTTTCAATGAAGTTTAACTATATCATATCAATATTAATTTTCATTCCCGTTTTAATAATTCAAACGACTGTTGTTCCACTTGTTTCAATTGGTGAAGTTGTTCCTGATTTAATTTTAATTCTGCTTGTTTATTACTCTATAACCGAAGGACAGATTTACGGAACAGTTTTAGGATTTATTTATGGATTATTCTTTGATTTAGTTACAGGCAGTTTACTTGGAAGCACTATGATTGCTAAAACTGTAGCAGGTTTTGTTGCAGGCTATTTCTCTTCAGAAAACAAAGTTGATATTTACTTGATGTTTTTCAATTTCGGATTGATTGTATTTTTAGCTGCGTTGGTTGATCAGATTATTTATTCATTTTTCTCTGCTTTTGATATATCATCAAATATTTTAATGATATTCTTTCAGAATGCTTTTCTACCAGCTTTTTATACTGCTTTATTAAGCATGATTATAATAATTTTTGTTCCGAAAAAAAGAATTTTATGAACGCAGTAAACTTTGCATCAGTAAACAGAAAAACAATTTTATACAGTATCATCATTTTGATATTTGCTGTATTCTCTGTGCGTTTATTCCAGATGCAAATAATTAATCACGAAGCTTATGATGAAAAATCCGCTGGCAATAGCATTAAACCAATTGAGCAGATTCCTTTGCGCGGTGTATTTTATGACAGGAATATGAATGTTCTTGTTGATAATATCCCTGCCTACACTCTTCGTATTACTCCTGCTGATTATGACACAAGTCTGAATAAAGTACTCGATAAAGTTCTTGGAGTTAATTCGGGATATGTTGCCAGCATACTGAAAAGAAATCAAATTTATTCCAAGTACATTCCAATCAGAATAAGAAGAGGAATTGATTTCAGTGTGGTTTCCTGGCTTGAGGAAAATTCAGAGTTTCTTCCTGGTGTTGATTACATTGTTGAGATGCAAAGAGGTTATCCTTATGGTGTGATGGGTTCTCATCTCTTCGGATACACGAAAGAAATTTCTTCACAGCAATTGGAAAAAGAAAAAGATTATTATCGTCCCGGTGATTATGTCGGACATAATGGAATTGAAAAACAATATGAAAAAGATTTAAGAGGTGAAAAAGGTTTTCACTATGTATTAGTTGATTCAAGAAGAAGAGAAATTGGCAGATATAAAGATGGGGCAAATGATAAAGAATCAATAAAAGGTCGCGATTTAGTTTTATCTATTGATGGAGATGTTCAGAAAGTTGCTGAAGAAGAATTAAGAGGAAAAAGAGGTGCTGTAGTTGCAATTGAACCTTCAACCGGAGAAATACTTGCTTTAGTAAGTGCTCCGGAATATGATTTGAATCAATTTTCATATATCACTTCCAAAGATTTTTTACAGGAACTTTATTCAGATCCGGATAAACCTTTGTTCAATCGTGCTACTATGTCATTAAAGCCACCAGGATCAACTTTCAAAGTACTTGCAGCTATCGCCGCACTTGATTTAGGTTTAATTGATGTGAATACAACAATTTATTGCGGTGGTGGGTTTACCTTTGGAAGGTTCTTTAAATGTCATGGCTCGCACGGATCAGTTAATGTTGTGCACGCAATTGAAAAATCTTGTAATACTTTTTTCTATAATTTGATTTACAAAATTGGTCTCGAAAAATGGAAAGAGTACGCAGCAAAATTTGGATTCAATCAGAAAACCGGAATTGATATAGGTGAAGAAGCTGCCGGTTTTATACCTGATGAATCTTATTATAAAAAACTCTATGGCGATAACTGGCCAAGAAGCATAATGGCAAGTTTAGGAATTGGTCAGGGCGAAGTAAGTGTAACTCCGCTTCAGCTCGCAAAGTATGTTGCTTTGATAGCAAATGATGGAAAGTCTTTTGCACCACATATTGTAAAAGGTTACCTTGATAACAAGACCGGCGAAATAGTTCCGTTCAGGTTTGATGAAATTAATTTGAAAATTAAAAAAGAAGTTTTTGATATCGTTAAACAGGGAATGTTTTTAGTAGTTCAAGGTTCAGGAACTGCGACACATTTAAGAAATCCGGATTATCACATATCAGGTAAAACCGGAACAGCACAAAATCCTCACGGAAAGGATCACGCATTTTTTATTGGTTTCGCTCCATCTGAAAATCCTAAAATTGCAGTTGCTGTGGTTGTTGAAAATGTTGGTTTTGGCGGTACTCATGCAGCACCTATTGCCAAAAAAATGATGGATGCTTATTTGTTGAAAGATAAATTGAAAAATCAGAAACAAAAGGTTGAACAACCTGTAATTGCAGGAGCACAAATTGAGGATTGATTATAAAATATCTGATAAGTTTGACTTTAAAATTTTTATTCCGGTTTTAATCCTTAACATCATTGGACTTGCTGCAATTTATAGTGCTACATTAAACAACCCACAGGCAGCAGGAAATTTTGAAAAGCAATTATTATTTACTGTTCTTGGTTATATTGGATTTTTTATAACATATGCATTACCAACAAATACAATAAAATTTATTTCAATCCCGACATATCTTCTCTCATTGTTATTCTTAGTAGTTGTGCTTGTTATCGGCAAAAAAGTTTCAGGTGCAAAAAGCTGGCTTGGGCTTGGTTCATTTGGGTTTCAACCATCCGAATTTGCTAAAATCGGAACTATACTTTTGCTTGCCAATTTTCTGACCAGATTAAATAACAATATTGATTCCTTCAAAGATATTCTTATTGCATTGGCAATCGGATTTGTTCCAATTGGTTTGATTTTGCTTGAACCTGATATGGGAACATCAATTATATTTTTCTCATTCATCTTAATTGTTCTTTTCTGGAAGGGAATAAGCTTACTTGGTTTATTTGTTGTTCTTTCGCCCGGATTTGTTGCAGTTGCATCTCTATTCGGATCTATTCCATTTATAGCATCACTTATCATTGTATTGGTAGTTTTATTTTTCTTTAAGAGAGATTTGTTTTTTAATGGCTCTGTGTTCGCGATAAATCTTGCAGCAGGATTTTTCACGGATAATTTATATAATGCTTTAAGTCCACATCAGCAAGCAAGAATAAAATCATTTATTGATCCGATGAGCGACCCTTTAGGTTCAGGTTACAATTCAATACAGGCAATGGTTGCAATAGGAAGTGGGGGAATTTTTGGTAAAGGTTATTTGCAGGGAAATCAAACTCAGCTGCAATATATCCCTGAGCAATGGACTGATTTTATTTACTGTGCAATTGGTGAAGAGTTTGGATTTATCGGTGCTATGCTTGTTCTATCTCTATTTCTAATAATCTTTCTCAGACTTTTAAATATTGCTTCGTCAACAAAAGATGAATTTTTAAGTTTGGTTATAATAGGAATATTTGGTGTTTACTTTACACACTTTCTCATCAATGTTGGAATGGTTATCGGAATTCTTCCAATTATTGGAGTGCCATTACCATTTGTAAGTTACGGTGGTAGTTCATTCCTGCTAAATATGTTTATGCTCGGAATTGTTCTGAATATTTATCGAACAAGAAAAAACTATGCTTAATATATGAAAGCTTTAGAAAAGTTATTGCTTAAAAATGATGAATTAAAATTTGTTTGTGTTGGATTAGATTCAGACCTGACTAAAATTCCGCAATATTTACTTTCTGAAACAGAACCAATTTTTGAATTCAACAGAAATATTGTAGAAGCCACAAAAGAATTTGCAGCTGCTTATAAAATTAATTTTGCTTTTTATGAAGCACTCGGGCAAAAAGGATTTGAGATTATTGAAAAGACCTTGGAATTTATTCCAGATGATATTTTAACAATTGCTGATGCAAAGCGCGGCGATATTGGAAACACTTCTGAAATGTATGCGAAGTCTGTATTTGAGCACTTTGGATTTGATGCTATTACGCTTCATCCATATATGGGAAAGGATTCACTTCAACCTTTCCTCAACTATAAAGATAAATTGAATTTTATTCTTGCCTTAACTTCTAATCCGGGCTCTATTGATTTTGAAAAACAAATTCTTAAAGATGGAACATTTCTTTACCAAAGAATAATAAGTTTAACTACTGATTGGAATATTGATAAAAACTGCGGAATCGTCTTTGGCGCTACTAATTTGGATGAACTCAAAACTAATATCAATTCATTTTCCGATTTGAGTGTTCTTCTTCCGGGAGTTGGAGCACAGGGAGGAAGTTTTGAGGATGTATTAAAAGTTTTTCACGGTCAGAACAGAAAAAATTTTATTGTGAATATCAGCAGAGGGATTATCTATTTGTCATCTGAAAAAGATTTCGGTCAACTTGCTGAAAAAGAAATTCAACGATTAAATGAAATAGCCAAACAAATTTTTTCTTAATAATAAATACTGTTTGATAAATAAATTTCATTTATTTTTGAATCAGAGTTTTATCCAAGCTTAATTTAAGCGAGGTTCCCGTGAAAAAATATTCCAGAATTCCCGAGCAACTTATTTATAAGATTTGGGAGGAAAAACAATTTAGTGAGGTTCTGAAAACTTCTGACGGAACTGAAATAGAAGTTATCGACCCTGGCTCAAAGAATAGTGATAAAGCTGGACCAGATTTTCATAATGCAAGAATTAGAATTGGAAATATTACTTTCACCGGTGATGTTGAAATCGATACTTTTCATTCCGACTGGCGTTCACACGGTCATCATCTGAATCAAAGATACAATAAAACAATTCTTCATATTACCATTGCTGATAATCAATCATCTGGTTATGTAATAACTCAGAGTGGAAGACATGTCCCAACACTTAATCTCAGTAAATATTTATCTCAACCACTACGCGAAACACTCTTAACAGAAATTTCTAAAATTGGTGAAGATGAAATTAAAATGCCTTGCAGTGAGGTTGCGGATGAAGCTCCAATCGAACTCAAATTAAAATTCATTAAAGAACTTGGTTTACAGAGGTACAGAAAAAAATGTGATAGATTTCTTGCACGTTTGAAAGAGTTAATAGTTTTACACGAAGTAATGATAAGTGAACCCAAAATAAATCATGATTTTCACAAAGAAATTGAAGAAAGAACTTTCACATCGAGTGATTTTGAAAACGCTGAGATTTGGCAACAACTTCTTTACGAAGAAATATTTGAGGCGTTAGGTTATTCCAAGAATAAAGATATAATGATGAAATTAAGTCACGCGATTGACATCAACTTTTTCAGAAGAATACCAAAGGAAAATTTTATTCCGCAAGCAGAAAGTGCTTTGTTTTTTATAAGCGGATTAGTCCCTGAATTAAATAAACTCGAAGATGAAGAAACAACTGAGTACATTCGAAATTTATACGAGAATTGGGAGCAATTAAAATCTGGTTATGATGGAGTTTATTTTAATAAATCACACTGGCACTTCTTTAAACTCAGACCACAGAACTTTCCGACTGTTCGGCTTGCAGCAGGTGCAAGATTACTGGACAGAATTCTGAATAAAAATTTATTCAGCAGAATAATAGGTGCAGTTTCAAGCATTCAGAATAACTATAAGTTGATTTCTAAACTAAGAGATTTACTTATTGTTAAAGGTGAAGATTATTGGGCGAAGCATTTTAATTTTAATAAGCCAGTCAGAACCGACATCAAGTATTTTATTGGATTGGGCAGAGCGGATGAAACAATTGTTAATATTATTTTACCAATTCTGACAGTTTACTTTGAGATATTCGATAAAAGGAAATTGGCTGAGCGCGTTCTTGCTCTATACATTCATTTTACACAAAAGGAAAGTAATCACCTTGTTGATGAAGTTAGCGAAGTACTAAATATATCAGATAAAAAATTAAGAAGTGTATATTATCAGGGAATGATAGAGCTTTTCAGAAATTTTTGCATCAAGCAGCAATGCATAGAGTGTGAAATAGGTAAAAAAGTTTTTGCAAGCTGATACTAATTACTTTGAGTTAACTTTTTAATATCATCCCTTAGTTTTGCAGCTCTTTCATATTCTTCTTTCTCAAGTGCTTCTCTCAACTTTTCCTGAAGAGCTGCAATCTGTGCTTCTTTGGATTTGGGTAAACTTTCGCCCGGTTTTTTTTCTTCTTCAAAACTTTCAGTTAAATCTGTTTCTGCTTCATCAGTCGGAATAAATGAAGCTGCTTCCATAACTGCTTCAGCAACGTAAATCGGGGCATCTGTTCTTACTGCCAAAGCCATAGCATCACTTGGTCTTGCATCTATTTCATTTGTCAATCCACTTACATCAAGAACTATCTTTGCATAAAAAGTATTTTCTCTTAATTCACTAATCACAATTTCAACGACTGTTCCTCCGAGATTATCAATTACGCTTTTGAGTAAATCATGAGTTAAAGGACGGGGAGGTTTTATACCTTCCATTTCCAAAGCAATTGCCTGAGCTTCGAAATGTCCGATGATAATTGGAAGCCGTCTGTTCCCATCAATCTCTTTCAATAATATTGCATAAGCTCCACCTGTAGATGGACTGGATGAAAGACCTACTATTTCGCACTGAACTTTATCCAATTTAATACCTGCTATGATTTTAATTTTTTTATTTCTTCAGTTAATGCAGGAAGAATTTCAAAAACATCGCCTGCAATTCCATAATCAGCCACATTAAAAATTGGTGCATCTTTATCTTTATTAATTGCTACGATATATTTTGAAGAAGACATACCAGCTAAATGTTGAATCGCACCTGAAATTCCGCAAGCAATATAAAGTGAAGGAGAAACAGTTTTACCAGTTTGTCCAACTTGCTCACGATGTGGTCTCCATCCGGCATCAACAACCGCTCTGGAAGCTCCTACCGCTGCACCAAGCACTTCAGCTAATTCTTCAATAAGATGAAAGTTTTCGGGCCCTTTCATTCCTCTGCCACCGGATACAATTATATCAGCTTCAGCAACATCAAGTTTACCTTCGGATTTTTTGAAAGCCGTAACTTTTGTTTTCAAGTTCGGATTATCAATTTGCTTTTCTTCAATTTGGACTGTTGATGAATCAACTGCCTGTGGTTTGAAAACATTAGGTCTGATTGTAAATATTTTTATGTCACTTTTAAGTTTAACATCAATTAAAGCTTTGCCAGCATAAACTGGTCTAGTAGCAATTACTTCATTATCCTTTACTTCAAGTTTCATACAATCCATAACTATTCCCGAATTCAACTTAACTGCAACTCTCGGTGCAAGATCAACACCCATTGCTGTATTCGGGAATATCAAAATCTTTGCTTCATTTTCTTTAGCAAAAGAAGCAATTGCTTCAGCATAAGCTGATGAAGAATAATTTTCTAATGATTCATTTTTAAGATGGGTTAATTTGCTAATTCCAAATTTTGATAACTCATTTAAGTTAGAAATTTCTTTCCCAACAACAACAGCTTCTGCTTGCAAACCAAGTTGATTAGCAAGATTGAGTGCTACGGAAGCCGCTTCAAATGATACCTTTTTAAGATTTCCTTCTCTTTGTTCGAGTACTGCTAAAATTTTTTCTGCCATAATAATTCCTATATTACTTTTGCTTCTTCTCTTAATAATCTGACTAACTCAGGAACAGCAGATTTGTCTGTTCCAAGAATTCTTCCCGGTTGTTTTGATGGTGGTAGATGCATATCGAGAATTTCTGTAAATACTTCAGAATCGAATGCAGGTTTCTCTGCTATAGTTTTTTTCTTAGCTGCCATAATACCTTTCAGCGAAGCATATCTTGGTTCATTCAATCCTTTCTGAGCTGTAATAACTGCGGGCAGTTCTGTTTCCACTACTTCGCGTCCACCTTCAATTTCTCTTTCAGCAATAATTTTATTTCCATCGAGTTTGAAGTCAACAACAACTGAGATACAATTATAACCAAGCATCTCAGCTACAAGTTGTCCGGTAATTCCGCTATCGAAATCTACTGACTGCTTTCCACAGAAAACAAGTTCACATCCAAGCGATTTTATTTCTTCAGAAAGAGCTTTTGCAATTGCAATTGAGTCTTTATAACCAGAACTTTTTAGTAATATTGCTTCATCAGCACCCATTGCAAGAGCTTTACGCAGTGTTTCTTTAACTGAATCGTCTCCGACTGAAATAACATAGACTACAGAATCCCCACCAATTTTCTCTTTAGTTTTAAGTGCTTCTTCAATTGCAAATTCATCATAAGGATTAATTATATAAGTAACACCAGTTGGATCAATTGATTTGTGATCAGAACCAATTTTTATCCTTGTAGCAGTGTCCGGAACCTGACTGACACATACTGCTATTTTCATTTTTCCTCCTTCAAAAACTTATTTTTTTGTGCGAAAAATATAAAGATGCACCTTTATAAATGCAATTCAGTTGAAAATATAACAAAGAGAGAATTTATAATTAATATTTTGATCAATAATTATTTATCAAACAAAATCTATTGATTAGAAACCTCTATCGGTTCAGGATTTTTTTATATTTTTGCAGTGTAGAACAATAAGAACCATATTTAGATATGCCAGAGTTACCAACTCAAAAACCTACTTTTGAAGAAGATGTAGATTCGATAAACGATATTGCAAGCCGGGTAGTGCTTTATAATGATGACTGGCACACTTTCGATGAAGTTATTGCTCAGTTAATTAAAGCAATAAACTGTACTTATGAGCAAGCAAGAGCATTATCATTTGAAGTTCATGTAAAAGGTAAGGCAATTGTATTCAGTGGTTCAATGCCAGACTGCCTTAAAGTGTCGTCAATTCTTGAAGAGATTGCACTTCACACACAAATTATTACCTGATCAAGCAGCAGATTCAAGTTTATTATCGCAGCTTTTGCAGGAACACTCTTCATAAATTTCTTCGTAACCATAATCAATTGTTAATTCTTCTCCCGCTTCAATATCTCTTGATGCAATAAGTACAAGATTTCCGGATTCATCTTCATCTATATAACAATTGCAATTACAACTGTGATTAATATACTTAATCTTCTCTGTTGATGATGCATCGATATAAGTGTTATCATCTTTCCAGAAGATATAAACATTATTCTCTTCGTTTTCTCTTCTTATGCATTCTGCTGCATCTATTTCTTCACCTTCAATCAGAAGTATCCGCTGATATTTCTTTATAGGAATATTTGTAAAAATACCATTACCATGAACATTCGATTCTTTAACAACTATATTTTCATAAAGGTAATCCAAAGACATAAAGTTTCCTTGCTTATTCTTTTTAACTTGTTCTAAAATTGCAGCGCAAAGTTAATCATTTCATCATAACTGATAAATAGTTCTTGTATTAAGTTTTCTTAAAGTTGAAAAGTATCATTATTTAATTCTTAAAAATGAAATCATTAGCTTGAATATTTCTTGATAACCTTCAAAAATAAATGGTATGAAATTGGCAATGTTTGATTGTTATGAATAATAAATGAATTACGAATTTTTTTTTGATTCTCTTTCATTTATTAAAAAAAATTCTGATTTTACAAGAGGAAATAATAAACTTCTTAGGAGGTTCTATGAGACACCTGGTAATCTTCCTTATAACATTTCTATTTATTAGCCCCGACTTATTCTCACAAAACAACTTCACCTATGTTGGGGTAGATCAATGTGTTATGTGCCATAAAACTGAAAAGCAGGGAAGTCAGTTAAGTATTTGGAAAAACAGCAAACATTCCAAAGCTTATGAAACTTTGAAGACAGACAAAGCTAACCAGATTGCCAAAGAAAAAGGATTTACAACTCCTGCTATTGAAACAGAGGACTGCCTTAAGTGTCACGCAACTGGTTATAACCTTGATAAAGCAATGCTTGGCAATAAATTTAAAGTTGAAGATGGAGTTCAGTGCGAAACCTGCCACGGACCTGGTTCTGCTTACAAAGATATGAAAGTTATGAAAGATAAAGCATTAGCTATTAAGAATGGATTAATTGTCCATGAAGAAAAAGAAAAATTCTGTATTGGATGTCATAATGCAGAAAGTCCAACATATACCGGATTTGAGTTTGAAGAATCGTGGGAAAAAATCAAACATAATGTTCCAAAAAACTAACTAAGAAAGAATGCATCTATGAAACAACTGCTGATTTTCTTTCTGTTGATATTCTGCGGAGTTTTATTTCCACAGAATATCAATGGAAGATTCTCATCATCGCTTTACAGCTTTGAAAGATTTGATTCAGCAGATGTGTCCAAAAATCACTTAAGGGCATATCAGATGTTGAATCTAAATCTCAACTACGGAGATGTTTCCATCCGCTCATATCTGAATTTTGAAAATGATTTTGCTCAGGATATTAAAGATGATCCTCGGCTCAGATTTTATAATCTTTATCTTGAAGCAAGAAATATTTTCAATATCGGTACTCTAAAGTTAGGCCGCCAACCAATTATCAATAGTGTTGTTGGAGGACTGATGGATGGTGTCTCTCTTTCACTTCGCAAAGCTGATTTTCAGCTTAGCGGCTTTTATGGTGGTAATGTTCCTGCATATCAGAAACTTGAATTGATTGAAAATTTTTCAGATAATTATATTGCTGGTGGGAAGCTTTCAACTACCATAATCAGGAATCTGCAACTTGGAGTTGGTTATGTAAATAAAAACTTCAAACCTCTTGATTACAAAGCAATCCGCCTTGATCCGGATCTGAACCCGATAGAAGTATTAATTCAAAATAAGTCAAACCAATATCAATTTATAATTGGTGAAGCTTCTTATTATTTGCCAGAAAAATTCTCAATCGATGTTAATTACGAATATGATTTGAATTTTAAGGAGACTTCCAAAATTGAATTTGATGGGCGATACGAGGAAATAAAAGATCTTGGTTTGAACTTCTACTACAGCTTCAGAGAACCCAAGATACGATACAATTCTATTTTCAGTGTCTTCGATTATGGTAACACTGAAGAAATTGAAATGGGTGCTGATATCAGAATCAATGAAAACTTTACAGTACTTGGTCAACTAGGAATTGTTAACTACAAGGATGATAATGCTTCAAGAGTTGGAATTGGTTTAGCTACAAGTGTAGGAACATTTAATTATAAAAAGACTTTTGGATACGCTGGTCAGATGGATGCTATATCAGGTTATTCAGCATACACATTAGCCGATGGATTAATAACACCTTCAGCTGGATTTTCGTACACAACATATAAACTTTCTCCTGATGCTGAAGAAAATTCTATTACATCTATACTTGTTGGTATGAATCTGAGACCATTCAGAAAACTGTCGTTCGATATACAGGGACAGTATATGGATAACAAAATCTATAAAGATGATTTCAGATTACTGTTCAAGTTAAATCATTGGTTTAATCTAAATCTGTAGAGAAGTTATGAAGAAAATTAAATATACATATAGTTTCTTATCAGTTGCAGTAATTATGTTCTTATTAATTGCTGCATTTCAAAAAGGAACATCTGAAACCGAAAATCCCAATGAAGGAAAAATAAAATTCTCTCATTCACTTCATTCTGAATTAGTTGATTGTCAAACCTGTCATAGTGCAGTTGTTGAAAGTACATCGTTAAAGACACTTCAACTCCCTAATCATGATAATTGTTCCACCTGCCACAGCGTTGATAACGAAGAGGAATGTAAAACTTGTCATATTAATGATGTTTATGAACCGCTGGTTCGGAAAAAATCTGAATTAATTTTTGATCATAGTTTTCATTTAAACAACACACAGATGAATTGTGAATCCTGCCACCAGGGCTTAAAAGAAGTTGATTACAGTTGGCAGGCAGTTGGTGTTAATCCTCCCATGGAAAATTGTTATAGTTGTCATAATGATAAATCAGTAGCATCAAATGCTTGTGAATCGTGCCATATATCCACCGCTAATTTATTACCACAGAATCACAAAGTTGCTAATTTTACCCGTAACCATAAATTTATGGCAAATGCTGTTGATGCAAATTGTGTTATGTGCCACGATAATCAAAGTTGTAATGATTGTCATGTTGCCACAAATGTCATAACAGAAGTTAATCTTAATAATGATTTCTATCAGCCATATTATCCAAGCAATTTTACTGATGGTACAAAACTTCAGGCAATAAGAAGAGTCCATGATTTAAACTACAGATTTACACACGGAATGGAGTCCAAAGGAAAGACAGCGGAATGTCAATCCTGCCATCAGGTTGAAACTTTCTGTGCAAATTGTCATGCTGCCGAGAATACTGATTTTGCGGTTAGTGGAATAATTCCCGCGAGTCATTTGAAACCAAACTTCTTTACAATTGGTGTCGGCACCGGAGGTGGGGAACACGCAATTCTTGCGAGAAGAGATATTGAACGTTGCACCTCTTGTCACGATGTTAATGGCTCCGATCCAACTTGCATTACCTGTCATCTTGATAGTGACGGAATTAAGGGAACAAATCCGAAAACGCATGCGAGAGGATTTATGAAAAATGAAAAAGGTGATTGGCACGATAGCGAAGGTTCTGTTTGCTATAATTGTCATACGAGTGCCTCGCCTTCATCTCAGAAAACAGCTGGTTTTTGTAACTATTGTCACGGGTTATAATATGAAAACAAGAATAATTTTATTATTAGTATCATTAACATTAACTCTTGCATTTATATCTTGCAGTGATATGAGAGTTGATGTTCAACCAGCTCCAGAAGTTGGTGTACATCCGGAAGGAATTATTAATCCCAAATCTCCAAATTTCCATGGTGTTTTGATACAAAATATTAATTGGAAATTGAATGAGTGTCAAAATTGTCACGCTGCTGACTACAGCGGTGGAATTACAGGTGCCAGTTGTTTAAGTTGTCATAATCAACCAGGTGGGCCAGAAGCTTGCAACACTTGTCACGGTGTATTTAATAATCCAAATATAATTGCACCTAACAAGGGAGCACATTATAAACATTTATACACTAATTCTAATGGCAAAGTAGTGGAATGCATTGCTTGTCATATCATTCCGGCAGAATTTAAATCTGTTGGACATATTGATGATTTCAAAGGTGCAGAAATTAATTTTAGTTCGATAGCATTAACCGAGACAAATGAACCGACTACTCAAGATTATGATAACTCGCTTTCACTTTTCACTCCTAATCCAACATACAATAAAACAAATCAGACTTGTGGGAATACCTATTGTCACGGTTACTTTAAAAATGGTAATACTGAAAATAATGTTAGTTTCACTGCTGGTTCCAATGGAGCTAAATGTGGAAGCTGTCACGGTGATGTAGCAACAGGAGATCCATTACCAAAAACATCAGCACAGGGTGGGACTCATCCGAATGTTAGTACCTGTAATTCTTGTCATTCAGGTGTTGTTGATTTAGTAAATGGTAATTGGGTAATTTCTGATCCTACGAAACACATAAACGGTTTGCTAAACATATTTGGACAGGAAAGAAATTATTAGAATTGAATTTAACCAAATTAAAAAAGCCGTCGCAGAAGTGACGGCTTTTTTGTTAAAAAATTAGAAAATATTGAGCGGAGAGAGTGGGATTCGAACCCACGGTACCCTTTAGAGGTACACACGCTCTCCAGGCGTGCCAGTTCAACCACTCCTGCATCTCTCCGAGTTATTAAGAACAAATTTTCAAAAATTGTTTTCAAATATATCACTTCAACTTCAGCTATCAAAAGAATCAATTCTTCATCAAATCAAAATTCTTTAACTTTGCATTGTACTTTTGGAAAGGTGCCGGAGCGGTTGAACGGGGCGGTCTCGAAAACCGTTGTCCCGAATATTCGGGACCGAGGGTTCGAATCCCTCCCTTTCCGCAAATAAAAAAGCCCCGCTTAAATCGGGGCTTTTTTAATATTTATTCAATTCTTACTTCAACAACATCATCTTCTTAACAGAAGAGAATTTGTTAGTCTTAAGTTCATAGATATACAATCCTGTAGCAACATTTCCAGCATTCCACTGATATCTGTATCTGCCTGCCTCCATCTTTCCGTTTACTAACTCTGCTACCTTCTCTCCCAATGCATTGTATATCGTCAATCTTACATTCTCTACATCCTCCGGCAACGAGAACTCTATCGTTGTCGTTGGGTTGAATGGATTCGGGTAGTTCTGTTCAAGTGAATATTTATCAGGAATAATATCACTCATCACATTCAACTTGCTTATCTGTGAGTTGCTGATTGTTATCTCTTCGCCTGACTTAACTCTCTCATTTATTGCTTTTCCTGTCTCATCTGTTATCCTAAGCATCATTCCTTCTACTCTTACTCTTACAGGATATTCAACTCCCTGCATCTGTATTGTCTTCATTGCACTGCCCAAATCTTCAACAAATCTTCCCGATGTGTATCTTACATCGAACATATCTGTAAATGGCACAGGAGGAAGTTCGAATAAATCAAGAGAAGTCTTCTGAGCCTGTTTACCCTGAGCAACATAGAGAGTATAAGACTTACCTGCATTATCAGTAATGATAATCTTACCGAAGTCATCAGGGATAAAGTCAGATAGTTTGAAGTTGGCTTTAGGACCAGGATTAACATTAATCTGACCAGCAGCAGTAAGTTTAACCCAGTAGCCATAGCCAGGCACAAGGTCAGATGCAACCTGATAACCAGTGCCAGGAGTGTAACCATAGACAAATCCAGAGATAAGTCCGGATGGTGTAGTAGTAAGAGCCGCAGTAGGAGCTAAGAACTCATAACCACCGATAAGGTTCCAACCAGCAGAACCAGCAATAGGATCGTGAGGAACGATATTGATACCGCCAGCAGGCCATTCATCACCTGTGTTGTAAGTATTAGCACCGAGATGTTTCATCCAGTAACCGAGACCGGGCTGAACAGTTGTGACAGGTTGATAAGCACCCTGGAACTTAAATACATTAGCAGCAGGGTCTTTACCAGACCACCAGGTAGTAACATTCTGATCAACAGGATGTTCACCAGGAACAGAAACCATATTCCAGCCATTTGATACATTAACTGTTAGTTGGAAAGTAGTTGATGAAGAGTAACGAAGAATTTCAACCAAGTCCAATCCAATATAGTTAGAGTTGTTTCCAAATTCACCACCGTCATAGATTAAATATCTGAATGCAATGTATCTGTTAGGTGAATTTGGTAATACATATGAATATCTTGTCCAGCCAGTTGTAGGCACTTCAATGTAATCAAGAATTGTGGTGAAATCGCCGATATTATTACCTGTGGTTGATACGAGAATTTGGATAGAGTCAGGCCAGATTGAACCATCAGGTGATCTTACCCAGAAAATCAGTGAGTCAGTAGCTTCAGTTATTGAGCTTCCTACATTTGGCGTAATCAACCACTGGTCGATGTAGAATCCATTTGCTCCCTGGAAGTTTGAGCCGGCATAACCGTTACCTTCTAATGACGGAAAAATAGTGGGATTTCCCTTAAACCATAATGTTGTACCACCGCCATCAACATTTACTGTATCCCAACCTGCTGGTGGAACATTACCTTCAAATCGTTCCAGAAAAACAGAATTATCGGGAGCCACATAAAAAGAATAAACATTTGAAGTGTCATTAAACGGGTTACCGTCACCTGCTAGAATTGTCCACGCCTTTATTGTATGTAATCCGGCTGTTGCAGTATTCCAAGTTAAAGTTAATGTATCTGTTTGAGCTGGTGCTAATGGTTGTGTGTTAGAAACAGGAGATTGATTTGTACCATCAACAGCCCAACCAACCTGATAACTATTCTCAGTTACATTTCCAAAATTCTTAACAACCACTTTAAATACTGGTGGTGTCACTTCTGAAAAGTCTGAATCAATTTTTTGAACTAGAGTAATTCCTATGTTTCCAGAACTGGTACCGTCAGTTGGGTCTATAGATTTTTCATAAATTTCTCGACTTAAGGTATTATTAACAATCTGTTCTTTCATCACACCAAGAGATTCATACAGGTTAACTGTTCCAAGGTCGTTATTTGGAG
Organism: Ignavibacterium sp.; assembly: GCF_025998815.1. Lineage (NCBI taxonomy): Bacteria > Pseudomonadati > Ignavibacteriota > Ignavibacteria > Ignavibacteriales > Ignavibacteriaceae > Ignavibacterium > Ignavibacterium sp. The sequence continues at coordinate 928,809 of NZ_AP026678.1, read as the reverse complement.
TTTCATAAATTGATACTTCATCTATATACAAATAAAATCGATCTGCATCGGAAAAACAATTGAATCCAAAATAATATGTACCACTTAAATTAGGTGTGAATGAAACTAATCTTTCAGTATAAGTTGTATTAGTCAGATTCGTGTCGCTCCACAATACTGTTGTTTGATTCGATATATTGGGGAAATTACCAACTGTTATTTTGAGTTTTTCAGGAAAACCTGCATTCTGAACTTTCTGATAGAATTTTACTGTATAGTTAATTCCTGCTGTTAGATTAAATCCAGGTGTTATCATCCACGCATCCGCATTATAGACAGGATTAAAAGGATACACCATAGCACCTACACCTGCATAAGGAACACCAGTACCTGTAAATCTTAACCATTGATTACTATTGCTTCCTCTCAAGCTGGTCCAGTAAGTAGGTGGAAAGAAAGCAGCATCAAAATTCTGGTTAAAAGGTAATAACTGAGGTTCAGCTATTGTTCTAAAAGCCCATAGCGTTCCTTGTGTAGTTCCTTCAGTACCTACTTCATCAACTCTCCAGAAATATACTTTATAAGGTTGTAGTGAAGTGACTAATTTTGAACTAACTAGTGATCCAGAGTGAATAAGAGATAAACTATCCGGATGTGGACCAAACCAAACCTGATTAGAAGTTGCTTCAGTTGGATTTGTCCAGGTCAAAGTTACATTTGGATATGATGCAATTACGCTTCCATCAAAAGGCGAAGGATTTTTTGCAGCACCTGGTCCGGTTGGAGCAATCGAGTTTCCAAATATTTTGAACGGTATTCCCTGATTAGTATAAATTCCATTATCAATCAATTCCTGCCAACTTCCGGAAATTTGTTGTAATGCGTCACCCGTATTAGGTTCTCCAATTATCGAGATTGGAGGCATCCACGGACCTGAAGAAAGAGAGCCTGTTGCACTGACCATTATCCAATATTCTCCAGATGGTAGGTTTAATCCAGTCGTTGATGCAACCACAGCCATAATTGGTCTAGTAGTTCCCACATTGTTTTCTGCATATCTATATGAACCTGTCCAATAAGTTCTCAATAATTTGTTTGTTGTTGTATCTCCATAAACAGGAGTTAACCCATAAGCAGGATTTCCTCTGTAAATAGAAATATATAATCCCGTGAAAGTAGAGGTAGTGGAAGAACCAGTCTGATAACCAAAAAATCTGATTGAATCAATATTCCAATTTGCACCATCGGGAACAGTAAAATTATCTGCAATAAATATTGAAGAAGATTTAGCCCAACCAAATCCTAAAGTATTCAGCCCAAGTGTTGTATTTTGCAATACACTTCCATCAGAACCACCTGGACCGCCACCAGGGTTTGTTACAAATGGACCATTATCATATAACTCCAGAAGCTCAGGGTAACGACTTGGTATTTGAGGAGAAATATTTAATGAGGTTTTATTTGGTTTTTCAGAAGTTATTTGAGTTTCAACAACTTCTGCATTTTGGGAGTAGAGATTAATTGAAAGCAACAACAGCATTAAGAGGAAAAAAGAAAAAAAGAATTTGTTTCTTTTCATATGGGCCTCCTATATATTGTTAATTTATTTTGATAAGTAAGAATTAAGAGGAGATATTCTTAATATCCCCTCGGTAATTAAAAATTTTACTTCAACAACATCATCTTCTTAACAGAAGAAAATTTGTTTGTCTTAAGTTCATAGATATACAATCCTGTAGCAACATTTCCAGCATTCCACTGATATCTGTATCTGCCTGCTTCCATCTTTCCGCTTATTAACTCTGCTACCTTTTCTCCCAATGCATTGTATATCGTCAATCTTACATTCTCTACATCCTCCGGCAACGAGAACTCTATCGTTGTCGTTGGGTTGAATGGATTCGGGTAGTTCTGTTCAAGTGAATACTTATCAGGTATTATATCACTCATCACATTCAACTTGCTTATCTGTGAGTTGCTGATAGTTATCTCTTCGCCTGACTTAACTCTCTCATTTATTGCTTTTCCTGTCTCATCTGTTATCCTAAGCATCATTCCTTCTACTCTTACTCTTACAGGATATTCAACTCCCTGCATCTGAATGGTCTTGATTGCACTGCCCAAATCTTCAACAAATCTTCCCGAAGTGTATCTTACATCAAACATATCTGTAAATGGCACAGGAGGAAGTTCGAATAAATCAAGTGAAGTCTTCTGAGCTTGTTTACCCTGAGCAACATAGAGAGTATAAGACTTACCTGCATTATCAGTAATGATAATCTTACCGAAGTCATCAGGGATAAAGTCAGATAGTTTGAAGTTGGCTTTAGGACCAGGATTAACATTAATCAGACCTGCAGCAGTAAGTTTAACCCAGTAGCCGTAACCAGGCACAAGGTCAGATGCAACCTGATAACCAGTGCCAGGTGTGTAGCCATAGACAAATCCGGAGATAAGTCCAGATGGTGTAGTAGTAAGAGCCGCAGTAGGAGCTAAGAACTCATAACCACCGATAAGGTTCCAACCAGCAGCAGCAGTAAGAGGATCGTGAGGAACGATATTGATACCGCCAGCAGGCCATTCATCACCTGTGTTGTAAGTATTAGCACCGAGATGTTTCATCCAGTAACCGAGACCGGGCTGAACAGTTGTGACAGACTGATAAGCACCCTGGAACTTAAATACATTTGCAGCAGGGTCTTTACCAGACCACCAGGTAGTAACATTCTGATCAACAGGATGTTGACCCGGAACAGAAACCATATTCCAGCCATTTGATACATTAACTGTTAGTTGGAAAGTAGTTTGTGATGATGAAGGAATCCATGAATTTGCAACTCTAATTCCATCAATATAAAGTTTTGGAGACGTACTTGTAGAACCTTGTCTCAATGCAACCATAGCTAAAGAAGTTGCATCGTTTCCAGCATCACCAACTGTTAAATCCGGTGTTGGTTCATTCCCATCGAGAACTGGATTGATCCAAAGTTTAACTGTATCATTGGATGTACCACCATCATAAAACTCATATTTTACTACAACAAGATAAGTTGTACCTATTGAATAAATTGGTGAAGTATAGACTGCTTCACTATTATTTCTCTTTGCAACGCCAAAAGCGAGATTTCCATTTAAGCTATCTCTCTTTGCAAATACTTTACCAAGAAAAGTGGTGGTTGTATTTTCTGGTCCAAAGTGTAAGAAATAATCACCAGCATTTTGAGCAGAGTCAACACTTACTAAGAATGAAGCGTACAAACTTCCTGTAGTTGTAGTTTCGAATGCTCGATTAACATCTTCACCAGTATTTGTTAGATAAACAGCTTTGCCAATATTTGAATACTGATAGCCAGTGTAAGAAAGGTTCGTATCAACAACTGTAACGGGATTTAAACCAGCTCCACTGTGAGTAACCCAGCCGTTTTGATTAAGTGTAGTACCGACAGAATAGCTAAAGTTTTCAATTATTGGAAGAGAGGGCAAATTATCTGTTGTAATACTGAATTGTGGTACTGAACCATCTGTTTTGTAATCTATTAAAGTACCAGAATTCGTGTATGGAAATATTTTAAAGTAATATGTTGTTCCACCATTCATTCCAAAAGTTGCTGTTTGAAGTCCTTGTGCAACATTCTGATTGAAAGTTGAATTATTCACCGGAACACCATCAACAGGATTTGGAATAGAATCAAATGCAATTGAACTTGCCCGGATTAAATAACCATCCGGTGAAGTTCCACCTGTTGCATCAATCCAATTGAGATTTATATAATAATACCCCGGATTACCTAGCGAGCCGCCAAAATTAGAAACATGATTTGTGGGTTCAGGTTTTATAACAAAGCCATTACAAGAAACTATAGCATCGCTTGCACCACCTCCGGAATTTATTATCACTTCACCATTATATAATCCTCCGGTAAGACCGGCCTTAAGTCTGACATATATGGGTGTAGAAGCAAGTGAACCACCACTGTATGGGACAAGTAATGAATTTGAAAATGTTGAGTTGTTCAAGGATATTTCATAATTAGTTGGTGCTGTAACTGTGATATTCCCGGAAGGAGGATTCAAATCCGAACCACTTAAATTATAACTTTGCGATGTTGATGGACCACCACCAACAATATAATTAAAGTTAGATAGAGTAGTTGGATTTGCAGTTAATAATGGCTGACCGGAAATTGGGAAAATTTCATTCCAAAAATGTGCAACGCGAATTCCATCTATGCTTGCATTGGGGGTATTGTTACCTTGACGGATTGCAAATCTGGCAATTTGAGATAAATCAACCGCAGCAACTTGTGTTAAATCAGGTGAAGGTTGTGTTCCATCAACTGGCGGATTTATCCATAAAGATGCTATATCATTAGCTGAACCAGGAACTATCTGATAACTTAAAACAACCAAATATGTTGTACCAATACTTAAATCATTTGGATACCATACAGCGACAGTATTGCTTGAACTGGCTCTAATTCCTAAATTAAAAGTATTGGGAATTGAGCCGGCTCTGATTGATACTCTTCCATTAAGTGTAGTGGTTGAAGTACTAGGTAAATAAGTTACAAAATAATCTCCTGTAGTAGAATTGTTTGCTAATAAACCTGTTGTATTTGTAATATTGACAAGAAAAGCCGATAAAATTGTTGTTGTGTCAGCAGGGAACTGTCTATAGGCATCTTCAGCTGAACTACTAGTATTTATAATATTGATTTTATTTCCTATTCCTGATGATAAATATCCTGTGTAAGATAAGCTACTATCAACAACTTGAATAAAATTAGCTGTTCCTGAAAAATTAATCCAGTTGCCCCCACTAACCGTTGTCAATTGTCCAGTTGAATAGCTAAAGTTTTCTTCAAAAAATAGTTGTTCAACAGAAAAATCTAAACTTAATACTTCTTCCGGTAAACCTGTTATATTATTCCAACTATAAACTCGTGTATAAGGTGTAATAGAATTTTTCCAGGTCAGATTAAAATAGCTTCCAGTAAATGAACTTGCCGTAGTTTGAAATCTGAAACGGGAAATTCTTTTTCCTTCTCCAGGAAGAATTGTTCCGTTTGCACCGGGAAGATTTGAAGATGTCCTGATAATATTACTTCCGGTGAGCAAAGCAGAAGGTGGCAGTGCGGTGGAAGGGAAGTCAGAATAATCTGTAATAAGCGAGAACAAAGCATTACCACCATTAAGAAATGCAGGATCATAATTCCACACAAATGCTGCATTGCTATATGTAACACTTGTTGCTCCTGTGTTCTGAATATAAACATCAAATGTCAGAGAGTTTGAAGACTCAAAACTTATATTTGATACAATCAGCTTTAACTGCTGTGAGAATGCAGTTGATATACTGATTGAAAACAACAGAAGAATAAAAACGAACAGATTGTTTTTTTTGTGCATAGCTTCACCTCAACTATATTTTTTTATTATGGTTTTTTAATTGAATATCCTTGAATATTATTTTGATAAACAAGATTTACATCATTCATATCTGTAATTGTGTCTCCATTTAAATCTGAGTTTACATATCCACTAACACCTAAAACATAATTCGTGAAAACATTTATCATATCACTTATTTCGATTATACCATCCTGATTTATATCTCCGCTTATAATGCACCATTTACTTCCAATAAGTTTTAAATTATTTCCGAAAGCTTTGTTGTCTGATGTAGTAAAATCATAACTCGATGCATCGTTAATAAAAGTGATTGGGTTTGCACTCCAGGTTTCCAGTGAATTCCGATGCTTTACTACCAAATAATATGGAGTATTGTTAATTGCTTGATTCAATGATATAGATACATCTCCATTTGAAGTTACTAAAACTTTTTTCTGTTCAACCATATTGTAAGGACTATTTGAATTTCTTAACTCAACAATTACAGAATCCGGAATCATAGTTGTCCCGTTAAATCTTCCCTCAATAAATAATTTGAGTGATAGTGTTTTATCGTTAGTAGGAAAGGAAAGAGTTGCAATTACCGGTAAATGATCACTTGCATAATGAAGAGCATCAGCAATTAATTGACCAACAGCATTGTTAGGGGGTCTATTGATTGAGTCATTGTAATGATTTCCATCATTACCGTATGCTGCATAAGAACCAGGAATAAATTGTATTCCACCTGAATCCATTACTGCTTGTGACATTAGAATCATATCAAACCTGTCATCAAGTCCACCTGGAGTACCATCACCGAATTGTCTTGTTCTTGTAGATTGTGTATGATGAATTGAGTAAGCAGAATTGTTCCAGGTTCCAACAAGTGTCAATGGGTCAAGCACATAACCGCTCGAACTCTGATCAAGCAATTTTTGATATGCAAGCTCTCCCGATCTGTAAATATTAAAATCACCGAGTACAATAAAATTTGTATTTGGCGGAAGCGAGTTAGTTCTTTGTCTTAAGCTATCAACTTCGGCGGCTCTAAGTAATTCATTTTGCAGTGAATCACTTGCTTTAAGATGTACTGAGTAAATAATAATTGTATCGCCGGTGAGATTATAAACAAGTTTAAATTCATTGATATCACGTAATGCAGTTCTTATTGGAGTATTACTTATAAAAGTGAACAAATTCGATTTGAAGAAAATAGCATTGTCTGTATCAAAGCCATCAATAAAAGTTCCTGCCTGATATGTCGGATTATTTGGAAGTAAAATTTTATTTAAAAATGCATTTACACCTTGCTGCGAAATCATTTCCTGCACTACAAGAATATCAGGTTGAATGTTTGCAAAGATTGTTCTGAAATAAGGATTACGGGAAGTAGTATCGGTAATCGGATAATTAAGAATATTATAAGTCATAATTGTATGCTGATTCTGTGCGATTAAAATCAGGCTTGAGATTAAAAATATCAGAATGATTTTATTTAATAATTTGTTCAACATTTATTTTCTTATCTTTCTGAAACAGGTGATTGAGGAGTTATTTTTTGAACGCCCATTAAATTATTAACAAACACTTGATGTAAATCGTAGATTTCTGTTAATAAATCATTATTTAAATCAGTATTAGAATATCCTGAAATTCCGTTCACATTGTCCAAATAAACTAAATTCACATCCGTTGAATTGACAAATCCATCCTGATTTACATCGCCGCTGTAAATACACCATTTACCATTGATAAGTTTCAGATTATTTCCATATGCTTTTGATTGAGAATCGGTAAAATCATAAGTAAGCTGATTTCCTGAAAAAGTCAGTGGGGAAGAACTCCAGGTTTCAATCGAATTACGGTGTTTTATAACAATGTAATATGGAACACTGTTCTGAAGCCCATAAAATCTTGCGCTGGCTTCGCCATTAGAATTTAATACTACTTTTGTTTGCTCAATTAGTGCGAAAGGTGAAGTAGAAATTCTTATCTCAACTGTTATTGTGTCAGGAGTGATGCTTGTTCCATTGAAAGAACCCTCCAACAAAACTTTTAATGAAGTCAAATCGAATACATTAAAGTAAGGTGATTCAAGTTTATAAAATCCATTTCCCTGAGCAGCAAAATGTGTCATTGAATCAACTATAACATACTGATAATTTGTTGAGCTTATTGGAATTTGTGTCCAGGTTAAACCTCCGTCTTTGGTTCGCCAGCTGGTGTTGCAGGAATAACAACCTGCGATAACATGATTTCCGTTATCCGGTTGAGTGTGAACTCCCCACATATTTATTCCATTGAACAACGGCTGAGGTTGCCAGGTTTCACCATAATCAGTTGATTTAAGAAAACCTCCTCCGCCACCCCATTTCGTAGCCCAGGCAGTTCCGGGATTTGTAAAATCAATTGCGATTGTTGGAATTTCTCCGCTAGTAGAAAATTTTTGTGACCACGTAAATCCACCATCAGTGCTTTTAAAAATTCCTGTGCCGTTATCACCAATCAGAATTATGTTCGTGTCCGGAAATACCTCAATATCACAAGGTGCATTGATTGGACCAAAGTTAGTTGCAATTGTTGTCCAGCTGCTTCCGAAGTCAGTTGATTTTTTGAATTTAGTATCAATCATCATATAAAGTATATCAGGATTTGAGGGATCTTGAGTAACAGGAATGCCAAAATATGACATTTGTCCTTCGTCATTAGTTAAAATCCAGGTATTTCCATCATCAGTGGTTTTATATACCTTATCATTTGGTGAGGATTCAATGGCAACTATAAAAGTACCTGGATTGTAATCATCCAGAATTATACATTTTATTTTTGATGCACCAGGGACAGTTGTTCCTGTTACAAAAAAATTCTCACCTCTGTTTGTGCTTTTGTAAATTGTATTATTTGAACCGTAATAAACTATATTTGAATTGAAGCGATTAAAATCAATTGGTCCACCCAAACTGCTGCCAGATTGCTTCAGCGTCCATTGATATGAAGTTTGAGAATAAATAAATGAAGTGAATATCAATAAACTTATCAGTGTATTTATCATTTATTCTCCAGTAATATTTGTTGATGGAAATCCAGTTGGTCTTTTGACCTGGATATTCGATGAATAATTAATAAATGCAATAACCAAATCTTTAATTTCAGTATAACCATCGCCGGTTAAATCAGTTGAAGAATAACCGAAATTACCTGTGATGTTATTTGAGTAAACTAAATTCACATCCGTTGAATTGACAAATCCATCCTGATTTACATCACCGCTGTAAATACACCACTTACCATTGATAAGTTTCAGATTATTACCGTAAGCTTTACTTTGTGCTGAAGTAAAATCATAGTTTAATATTCCTGATGTAAACTGAACTGAAGTTGAACTCCAGGTTTCAATAGAGTTGCGGTGTTTTATTATCAGATAATATGGTGTTGCTTCAGAAACATTATTTAAAGTTGTCGTTGCTATTCCGTTCTGATCCAGAAAAACTTTTTTGGATTCTACAAGTGAATAAGGAGAAGTTATGTTTCTGAATTCAACAGTAACCGAGTCTGAATTCATAACTGTTCCATTAAATAGTCCTTCTATAAGAACAGTGAGATTTAAAGTTTTTGTTTGAGGGACTAAATCTCTCATCAAATATCTTACGCTGTTCTCAATTAGATTTTTTGCAACATTTTGATCAGCGAATTGAGCGATAGCAAAAGAGTAAAAAATATTTTTGCAAACATTCGTATCACCATTTGGATTGTAGATAAATATTCCTCCGTTAGCTGCATTGCCACCACTCCAATTGGCAATTCGACTAATTCCGGTTACACCGGGCAGTACAGTCATTTCATCTCTGGCACCGTATCCTGATGTTCCTCCATTATTCACTGCAATAGGAGTTGGGATAGAATTTGGTGTCGTAAAGATTGAGTGATTTACGGTAGCAATTTGTAAACTCGCACCGCTGCGATCACTTACCCAGTTGCTGTCTAAAAGTAAATTTCGTCTGAAGTTAATATCAACTTCAGTAGTTTGTTTTCGGTAGATGTAACCAACTTCTCCGCCTTCAACTAAAAACTTACCACCATTTGCAGTGAAGTTAACTAATGCTGTTCTCTTTGTTGCATCATTAAAAATTGATGATTCTTTAACGCCGGCAGATAATATTACCACATCGTAATTTGAGAGAGTTGATGTATTAAGTGCAGAAAAGCTAACCTGATCAACTGTGTATCCTCGTTCTGTCAAAGCAGTACTAAATAAATTTGCTGATGCACCAAGTGGTATATTATATTCTCCGTATGAAATCTTTTCTTTTGAAACTCTATCTTCCAACGAAACATCATCATCAACAACAAGAATATTTCCAAGCGAAGGAATAATGTTGAAAGAATAATATCCTGAAGAAGGACTATATGAAATATTATTTTGTTGTGAGATGTCTGTAGCTTTAATTCGGTATTCAATTACATCGCCGGGATCTACAATTATTGAAGGAAAATTCCCTGAATAAGTATTGCCTGAAGTTAAATTCAAATTAAAAGAACTTAATGAGCCACCATTCTTTCTGTATTCACAGATAACTGACTGAATTCCAAGGTTATCTGTGATAGTCGCAGTGACGGTTGGCGGAAATCTCGATGGTGGAATATTTGATAATGGAGTATGTACAATAGTAGGTGGAGTGTTATCTATAAAAGTTTGAAATGAATAATAGCTTATTGGTGCATTAAAAGGTGATGTTGCTTTAAGTCCCTGGTTATCAGTTGCTGATATGTAGTAGTTATAGGTCGTTGCAGTTCCGTTACCAGGAATATTTGCAACATAATTGTTCCCACCAGTATTCGTCATAGTAATACTATCCGAAATCACACCAACTCCTCGTCCCCAATAAACTTTTATTGATGATGCTACAAGAGGATTCACAGAAGTGATTGTCGCATTAACTGTGTAAGGACCATTCAGGTTTTCTGTATTCGTCAAAGGAGTATGAATGATTGAAGGTCCAAAAGAAACTATTGTTGACCATGCCTGATAATTTCCGGTTCGATCTTCTGCCCATACAGGATATGCTTTACCGTTTCCAGCAGTTATTCCGATATAGTCACCCTGATACCCTGAAGCTAAACCTGAAATTGGTTTTGGTTTAAAGTTTGCATCGCTTACCTGAAAATTATCGAAAGTAACTCCACCATCAAATGAAGTTGCCATCCAAACACCAGAACTATCAGCAGTTGTATTTCTGTTATCATAGAAAACAATATGTAAAGCTCCATTTGATTGATCGACTGTACACCAGGGATAGTATTGGTCTTTACCGTTATTTAGTGCATCATTATTTACTCTTACTGGTGAGCTCCAGGTAGTTCCACCGTTAGTTGAACGAATTAAAACAATATCAGGATCACTACCGGCAGGAGAAACTCCTCTTTGTGCCCAAACAATATAAATGTATCCATTCCTTGGTCCACCTGATCGATCAACAGCCATTGAAGGAAAAGAAGATACTCTGATGTTTGTTGATTTTAAATTACCTCTTATTCCAAAATTTGGTGCAGAATAGATTCGTGCTTTAGTAAATGAAACACCACCATTTGTTGATTTGGCAAAACCAATTGCATCTTCGCCATAAACCCCTGTGCCCCAATTATCATAAATTGCAAATGCTGCATAAACTTCTCCATTTGGTCCGGTAGATATATTAACTCCCTGAGCATGACTTCCGGGTGAGAGTGATGCAGACAAATCAACAAAACTACTCCAGCTAACGCCGTTATTTGTAGAATAAATTAAGACAACCTGATTATCGCTTGGACTGCCTGTGACGAAATGTGTCCATGCATCATAAACTCGATTTACATAAGGACTTGTTGATTGTTTGTCAACCCAAAGATGATTTTTATCCAGCAAATCTCCGGAAGATGGATCGGCAGCCGCAACATAATTTGACCAGCTCGTACCATTATTTGTAGAAACTGAAACTCCCTGACCACCACCACTTCGAATGTAACCAATATAAAAATTTCCATTCGGTCCGATTACAGCAGCCGGATCTCCACTATTCGAACCAATTGGTGGGTTATCATAACCGGTCCAGTTTGTTCCTCCATTTGTTGACCAATATAAACCGGTGCCATATAAAGTAGTTACAGGCCAGTTTGTTGAGTTCGCACTTGCAAATAAAATATTTGGATTTGTTGGATGAATATCGACACTAATTTCAGATTGAGTAGAATTTGAAGAAGGAAGAATTCTGAAATTTGGATTTACAACTGCTTCAATGTCATTACTTAACTTATATATTTGAGTAAAATGGTTTTCGATGTATCTATAGTTTTCATCAATTGGTATGAAAAAGTCCGGATTGAGGTTTACCCGTGTCCATCTTTTATCTTCTTCCGACAAATTCTGTGAGAATATTCTTAATGAACCAGAAGTAATCAGAATTGAAATAATTATAAATATTTTCAAATAGTTTTTCATTTTATTGTAAACCTTTATTTGATTAAAATCATTTTCTTAACAGAGCTAAATTCTCCAGCTGTTAATTTGTAGAAATAAATTCCGCTTGTTATCTGTTTATTCAGAAATGATGAATTAGAAATATTCCCATTCCCAACAGTGAATTCCACTTCATATCTTCCGGCAGGTTTCTCTTCATTAACAAGTGTTGCTACTTCATTCCCAAGCAAATCATATACTTTCAATTGAACAAATTCTCTACTGCTTATTGAATATTGAATTTTCGTAGTTGGGTTAAATGGATTAGGATAATTTTGTTCAAGTGTAAATTCATCAGGAATCAATTGATTAGAAATAAATATTTTTTTTATGGATGGATTATCAATTACTATTTCACCATCAGAATTGAGATAGTTATTCAAATTATTTCCATTCTCATCCGTTAAAAACAGAGAAGGATCAGATAATTTAATTTTAACAGGAAAATCAACTGCCTGAAGTTGAATTACAGACTTAGCAGAGAGAGTTTCGACAAGTCTGTTAGAAGAAAATCTAATATCAAAAATGTCAGAAAAGGGAAGAGGAGGAAGTTCGAAGAAATCAAAATTAATTTTTTCATCAGTAAGATAAAGAGTTTTTAATCTTTGCAGATTATCAGTGATAATTATCTTATCAGAAAATTTTTCTAAATAAAATTCCTCATCAACATCTTTTTGCATTGAAGGAGAAAATACAATCTTTCCTGCAGTATTAAACTTAATAAAATATCCTCTACCTGGCTGTAAAGTATTAGTTGAATAAAATCCGGAAAAAATATCATAACCATAAGCATAACTGGAAATTATATTGGGCGGAGATGTAATATTTGAATTAATGAAAAGAGGAGTTTGATAAACTCCAATAATATTCCAACCTGTTGTAACATTGATTGGAAGATTCGGAGCTGAGAGCAAACCGCTGCCCGGCCATTCATCTCCGGTATTATAAATTCTATTGCCACTATGTTTAAGCCAGTATCCTTTACCGGTTGTAACTTCAGTAGTCGTTTGATATCGGTTGTTTGTTAATTCATAAACATTTGTTGATAAATCACGATACTGCCACCAGGTATTTATATTTTGATTATTTGGATGAGCACCAGGTACGGAAACTAAATTCCAGCCATTATTAATATTTTGAGTGAAAGAAAATGTAGTTGGAACAGGAATATGAACTGCTCTCATTATCCACGCTCTTTCACTCCCTGCGACGATTAATGGATACCAGAGTGTTGTGTCTGTGCTGCTTTGATAATAGCTATGAGTATTGATAAATCCGTTACTGTGTACTCCAGCAGGGAAAAGTATTCCAGATGGCAATTTGATTGTAATCCAGTAATCAGAGCCAGCAGATATGCTCGGTGCATTATCATCAAAAGCAAAATGGATTAAATCGCCTGCACCAGTAAGATAATCAGAAGTTGAATATGTTTTTGTGTAAAGCACTGCACCAGGTGAATTAATCGTACTACCAGCAGCACGAATTTGAATTTCGAATTGTCCGCTTGTTATGTATTCTGTCTGATAAAGAAAATCTACACCTGCAAGTTTAATATTTCCTTCAGCTTCAAATCTTACTGCGGCTTTGAATCGAACATTCGGATTTCCATAACCCATCCAGGTATCAGCAAAGTTATCACCGCGATCATATTTTGTAATAGAATAAGCATTTGGATAAACTTTTATCTTTTTCTTCTGACTATTGTTATGAAGATTTTCATCACCAGATAAAACCAGATTTCCTGTAACTGTAAATGTTCCTCGTCCAGTTGGTTGATATTTGACGCTAAAACTATCCCTTGCATTTGGATTTACATAGTTTCCTAAAAACGGTGTTTGTGTAAAGCCGTTAACTACCCAATTTAATTGGTACGAAGTTGAAGTCCGTCCGAAATTTCTTACTATACCTGAGAGATATAGATTATTATATTCAATTGGTAAATCTTCTGCAGGGATGTTTATGAGAGTTGAATTGTTCACATCACTTTCTTTAGCAGGAAAAGAAGAATAATCAACTGTCAGTAAGTTTTTTGCTAACGAAATTTCCTCAGTTTGTAACTCAGAGTTTGAATACATAGAAAAAGAAGGCAAGCCACTTGATTGATAGAAATTTACAAGAGCTATGTCATTATTTGGGGTAACAACAGCAGGTCCGTTTACATCATCAATAAATAAAAAGTATGCATCTTTACTTCGGTTTACGAAAGCGATATATACTTGCTGACCAGCATAAGCATTAAGACTATACTTTTTATATTTCCATTCAGTAGTGTTATCATAAATCACAGCAAGATTTGTCCAAGTGCCGCTATTTGGATTATTCGTTGTACCTATTTTTACATAAAGACTTTCTGGAAATGCAGCACTTATTATGCTATGATAAAAAGTCAGGCTGTCACCGGCTGCAACCTGAACTTTAGGAGAAATTATCCAATCATCATTCTGCAGAGTTGAAGATTCAAATCGGCAGGCAATCGAATAGGGTGGGGTTTTGTATTTCAGGTTTGATTGTGCCCAGGTCTGAATTCCGTTATCTCTGTTTACAATTCTCCAACGATAAAATAATTCTGAATCAGAAAAATTTTCATTAAGTCTGTTTTGGCTATTAACACTGACTATAAATATTAATAAAATCAAAAATATTTTTTGTAGTATTTTCATTTAAGTAAAATCATTTTCTTAACAGAGCTAAATTCTCCAGCAGTTAATTTGTAGAAATAAATTCCGCTTGTTATTTGTCTATTCAGAAATGATGAATTAGAAATATTCCCATTCCCAACAGTGAATTCCACTTCATATCTTCCGGAAGGTTTCTCTTCATTAACGAGTATTGCTACTTCGTTACCAAGTAAATCATATACTTTTAATTGAACAAATTCTCTACTGCTTATTGAATATTGAATTTTCGTAGTTGGGTTGAATGGATTAGGATAATTTTGTTCAAGTGTAAATTCATCAGGAATCAATTGATTAGAAATAAATATTTTTTTTATGGATGGATTATCAATCACTATTTCACCATCAGAATTGAGATAGTTATTCAAATTATTTCCATTCTCATCCGTTAAAAACAGAGAAGGATTAGATAATTTAATTTTAACAGGAAAATCAACTGCCTGAAGTTGAATTACAGACTTAGCAGAGAGAGTTTCGACAAGTCTGTTAGAAGAAAATCTAATATCAAAAATGTCAGGAAAGGGAAGAGGCGGAAGTTCGAAGAAATCAAAATTAATTTTTTCATCAGTAAGATATAGAGTTTTTGATCTATTTCTGGAATCAGTGATAATTAATTTTGTCCAATCTTCTTTAATAAAATTTGTTGTTTCGTTAGAGTATTTCTCTAAAGCTGAAGGCAAAATCAAATTACCAGATGAACTGAATTTTACCCAATACCCATAACCCGGAACAAGAGAATTTACAGTCTGATATCCACTGATTGAATTAAATCCATAGAATGATGTTTGAATAATTCCGGGAGGATTTGTTGTTACACCCAAAACAGGAGCAGAATTTTCAAAACCACCAACAATATTCCAACCTGCATTAACAGGAATTGGATTATGAGCTACATAAAGAATTCCACTTGAAGGCCATTCATCGCCGGTATTATAAACTCTGTTACCAAGATGTTTCATCCAATATCCTTTACCTGGTTCCAAAGAATTTACCTGAAAGTAACCATTGTTGAAGGAATAAACTGAAGCAGTTGGATCCAGAAATGACCACCAGGTTTCAGGATTTTGATTCGTTGGATGAAGACCGGGAATTGAAACCAGATTCCAACCATTTTCAATCGCTACAGTTAACTGAAATGCAATTGGCGTATAAGTAATCGTAAAATTCTGATTTGAAATATCAAAGAAAATATTATTAACTGCTTCAACTTTTATTCGTGCCTGATTCGTAGCGATATTTGGTACAGTAATAATTTCAGAACCGTCATTGGGAGTTGATGAGAGAATAGTATCGTTGAAACTATATCCTCCATCAGTTGAAAGTAAAATTCTTACATTAGAGCAATTTACAGGAGAGAGATTTGTGTTTGCTACATTCCAGGATACAGTTTGTTGAGAAGCTCCAGCCCAGATAACTGATGTATTTGGTGAAGTTACAGTAAACGGTCCTGAATTTCCATCAACTGCAAAATTTACTTGTTTCCAATCAACACCACCACCAGCAGCTCTGTTATCTCTTACCGTTAAACGGAATTTCAGATTTCTACTATATGATGGCAAAAGTACTCCATATGTTGAAGTGTTATTAATTAGATCCTGAAATCTGGGTACAAAACGAATTTTAGAAGTGTCAGGATTAAAACTTCTGATTATTGGTGCATCTCCCGAAGGAGAATTAGGATCACCGGCAGGACCTAAGTCAAATTCTTCCCAACAATATGTTAATGCATCACCATTTGGATCAGTTGCATTTCCTCTCAGTGCAAAAGGTGTGTTTTTCGGGATATAAAATCCTCCAACAGGAACAGTTATGTTGGGGGCATTATTTCCTGTAGCGGTAATTTGCGCACAGGAGTTTCCCGAACCAAAATTTGTATAAGCTACAATTTCATCAAAACTTATTGTATGAAAATATGCATCGCTGTTACTTTGTAGATTTTGCGGATCACAAATTCCTGCATAAGCCATTATTGTTGATCCACTTCCAGGTTCATATGCTGTTGATGCATTTCTGTTTCCAGAGCATGAACCGGTATTCCCGTTAAAAGTATGATTTGCACCAAACTGATGACCCATTTCGTGGGCTACATAATCAATATCAAACGGATCACCAATTGGATTTGGTGAACCCGTTACACCTCCTGCTTTGTTACTCGTACACACACATCCTAGATAAGCGATGCCACCACCACCTGTACTGAAAACATGCCCTATATCATAGTTTGCACTACCAATTACTGCATTAAGGTTAGAAATATTTTGTGATAACATCGCTGAACCATTATTATTACTGTAAGGGTCAGTGCTTGGGTTAGTGTAGATTATAAGATTATTGTTTGCAACCAGAACCATTCTGATTGCAAGCTCTTTCTCATAAACACCATTAACACGATTAACGCTCGTGGTTACAGCTGCTAATCCTAATCCAACAGTCCCGCCATGATATTGAGTATATTCTCCTGTGGCAGCATTTGCAAGTCTGTAAGTTCTCAGCTGAGGTCCTGTTGGTGTTAATAAAGACTCATAATAATTTGGAACGGGTACAGTGTATTCATCGTGATAAAGAACTTCACAGTCAAACAAGACATCTTTTTTTACAAAATCTTTTGTGTAATAAGACAGATAATAATTTGTTTCCCCCTTTGCATAAGGGTCAATAAATATTCTTCCTTTTGGTGAAAGCACCATAGCGTGAAATCCGTGCGGAGTTATATCCATTTTCAATGTGGCATAAGGGTCATCAATTCCTTGACCTGTATATGTCCGGATGTCAGGAAATTTTTGTTGAAGTTCCGGTTCCATTGTTGGTGATTCCCAAAAACTAAAATTCTGGAATTTACCATCAGGCATTGGAAGTGGAATGATAGCGGGATTATTTACAGCTTCCGTTGTGAATTCCATCGGAGCAGAATTAAGAAGTTCTTTTAATAAATGAATATCTAATTTTATTACACGATATGAGTTTGGGATAATGACTCTTTCTCCGGTGTATGAAATACTATTTTCAGAAATATCATTCCACAAACCTTGAGGTAAAACAGTTGCGGCATAAAAAAATATTATAAGAAAAATTTTTTTTATCATATTTCTAAAACCCTCAGAGAATATTAATAAAACTAATGACCTCAAGCCGAGGTCATTAGTCTTACCAATGTGCTTCCCAAACAATTAGAACTTTAATAAGCGAAGAGCTATCAAAGATTAATTTATTGTTATGATTTAAATTTATCCTCTCAAGCTCTTCCTCTGATATATTATTTCAGGAGACTCATTTTCTTTGTTTGCTTAAAACCATCGGCTTGAAGTTCGTACAAATAAATGCCTGAAGAATGTCCTTCAGCATTCCAGTTATAGATGTAAACGCCAGCTTCAAGCTGTTGATTAACTAATTCTTTTACTACCTCTCCTATTTGATTATAAATTGTCAGTTTAACATTCGATGACTTCGGCAAAGTAAAGGAAATATTTGTCGAAGGATTAAACGGATTCGGATAATTCTGTTCAAGAGTAAAATCCTTCGGTGAGCTTATATCAATTTCAATTACATTTGAAAAGCCGAATGTTCCATCAAAGTCATTCTGTCTGAGTCGGTAATAATATTTATTATTTGAACTTACAGAATTGTCGACATAAGAATAACTCTGAGGTTGAGTAGTTGTACCGTGTCCTTTAATAAAAGCAAGTGTTTGCCAGTCAGTGTTGTCAGTTTTTCTCTGAACCTCAAAACCACTGTTATTTAATTCAGTAGCAGTTTTCCAATTCAGATGAACTGAAGTACCAACAACAGAAGCAGAAAATGAAGAAAGCTCAACAGGAATGATATTAACAAAATTGATTAACATCTTTAATCTATTAAATACATTGGGATTTGTAACTGTATAAGTTCCTGAATCTTCCATAGTAACATTGATCAGAGTACCGGTAATTATATCCTGCAACACTCCGTTTGCCTGATTATGAGGAAGGTTCCAGGAAACATTTATAACTGTACCAAAACCAGGTTGATAAGCAAGACGAAATTCTTTCTGTCCCGTAAAAGGGAAAGTTGCATTTCTTATATCAATATAGGAACCAAGTGAACCAGAGAAATTATTCTCAGGTAAAAAGAATCTTGCTTCAAATGCACCTATTGGTGGGAAAGGCGGAACATCACTTTCACCGAAGATAATATCAATTCCATCAGTTCCAAGTGTGTCCAGTCCAAAAAATAGTGTTCTGCTCGCACCAGCACCATCATCAATAGTAAGAGGCAGTTTGACGGTTGGTTCCTGCTGAGCAAAATTATAAGTTGCAAACAGAGCCGTAATTATTAAAAAGAATATTTTATTCATACAGTATCCCTTCAGTTAATAAAAAACATCCGCTCTTCATATTTCAGAAGAGCGGATGAAGCTTTGGTTTATTTAATTAACATCATCTTTCTTGATTTAACAAAGTCACCGGCAACCATTCTGTAAATGTAATTACCACTTGCTACATAACCACCTTTATCAGTCAATCCATCCCAGTTAACTGTGTAAACGCCTCTTTCAACGACTTCGTTAACCAAAGTTGCAACTTCCTGTCCGAGCATATCATAGACTTTTATAGTTACAAGTCCATTCTTCGGTACAGTGAACATTACACTGGTTGATGGGTTGAATGGGTTCGGGAAGTTCTGGAACAATTCATAATCATACGGAAGCGGTGCATCACCATAGATAATTTCAACTTTGATGTTTGTAAGTTTTCTCTTGTCTAAGCTTACAAGAATTAACTTATCAATTGATATATCCTGAGGTCTCTGAATTGTGAATGGAATATTACCAACATAGTGTCTTCCTTCTTCAATATACTTCTGACCTGCCTGATCATACATAAGCACTCTGAGCAAATCAACCTGATGGAAATAATATCCACCACCAAGTTGAGATTCCATATTTACATTGCCCGGATTATCTGGCAATTGTCCAAAGTGAACCTGAACTCCACGAATTGCAACCTTAGAGTCAAGATGCATTGCAATTCCATTCTTATTCAAATATAGAATAAGTTTAGCTTCTTCATCACCGTTGGATTTTGCAAGAATATCCTGTTGAGCAGTCGGTTTGTTATTAACCTGAACACCACTTGGATAGAATCCGGTGAGAATTATGTTCTGGATAACAGCAAGGTCCTGAACATTAACGAATCCATCAGGAGAAGGATCAGGTGCACCTATTGTCCAGGGTGCAATATCTGCTCTTACAAATTCAGCTGCATCCAAAGAATCACGTCCAACGATATGATCAACAACATCAATCAGGTCAAGAATGTCAATGAAACCATCGCCGTTAACATCACCATAGCTTCTTACTCTGTTAGTTGCTAAAACTGTAAGGGTATTTCTTGATGGAGTTATGTTAATCGGGAATCCCTGATATGTTGATGCTTCAGCATTTGTGATCTTAAATGTTGATCTCGATGTGTCAACAAGAGCAGGTAAATCAGCAACTCGATATTTTACAGTGAACAAATTGTTGTAATCGCCGGGGTCAAGTCCACCGTTTTGATTTAAGTTATAGAGTAAAACATAAATTGAATCAACAGAAGCACCGTTAGATGTAATTGGACCTCGGAATACATTGTATTGAAGTACCCAGCTTGGATCACTTACATCAGAACCTTTCTGAATGTTCTGGAATGTTAAGAATACATTGTCGCCAGCTGATTTGTTTACAAGTAATCTGAACTGCAATGCTTGTGCTTTGGTTCCAAGACTCTTCAATTGCATTGTTTCGGTGTATGAAGAATCCTCAAGATTGTAAACAGTATCCTGAGCGAAAATTAAACCGAATACAGCAACTCCATTACCTGTAAGGTTTACTGTATTTGGAGAACCAGGTGCATTGTGAGTAAATGTCAATGTACCATTAATCGTACCTCCGGCACTTGGAGTAAATGAAACGGTAAATACCTGACTTCCCAATGGTGGCACTGTAGCTGAAGCAGGTGATACAGAGAAATCACCAGGTGATGTAACTGCACTTGAAATCACCAGTGGATTGCTTAATCCGTTATTTGTTACTGTTACATTTGCTGTAACTGTGTTCCCAACAGAAACATTTCCGAAATTAACAGAAGCTGGAGAAACTGCAAATGTTGGTCCTGCATCTGCGCCTACACCCTGAACAGGAAGTGAAGTTGGTGATCCGGGAGCATTATGTGTGAAAATAATATTTCCTGATTGATTACCTAAAGAAGTAGGAGAGAATGTAACATCAACAGTTGTATTACCACCTGCAGGTACTGTAATTGGTAATGCTGCAGAAGTGAATGTAAATTGTGCATTATCTGATGTGATGTTTGTTATCGTTAAATCCAATGTTCCTGTATTTGAAACCGTAACAGTTTGAGCTGCAGAGCTTGAACCAACAGCAACAGGTCCAAAGTTTAATGATGACGGATTTAAGCTAAAACCCGGCGAAGGAACATTTCCAATATTTGTATAAGTAACAGTCATTCTTGCAGATGTTAATGGTGCAGTAATGTGATAAGTACCTGAACCGCTTAATGTACCACTATTGAATATTATTCCTCCAAGTTCATCTACAATTTGAATTGTTGCTTCAGGCGGTAAATTGTAACCAATATAGAAACCTGTATTTCCATCTCCCAGCTGCCAGATGATTCTGTGTTCAACTGTTCCACTGAATGGGAAGGCAGCTGCAGGTCGGTAGTCCTGATAAGAACTTAAAGCAGATCCAGCATAAGGTGTGAGGTCAAATCTTGCCTCAAAGGCACCGGCTGGTGGGAATGGAGGAAGATCACTTTCGCCTAAGCTCGGGTCTATTCCATTAGTAGCATTTAAATCCAGACCGAATCTTATTTGATTATTCAGTGCAACACCATCCCCAAATGTCATTTGGATATCAACGGCTGCTTGTCCGTATGCTAAACTTACGAACATTACAACCAGAGCAAGGATTGAAAATAGTTTACGCATAGAGCACCTCGTGATTGTTATGAAATTATTTTGTTAAAGTATTGGTTTATTAAAATTAACTGCAGTCCCTCATACAATGAGAGACTGCAGGTTATTAAATTACTTCAACAACATCATCTTCTTAACAGAAGAGAATTTGTTTGTCTTAAGTTCATAGATATACAATCCTGTAGCAACATTTCCAGCATTCCACTGATATCTGTATCTGCCTGCTTCCATCTTTCCGTTTACTAACTCTGCTACCTTCTCTCCCAATGCATTGTATATCGTCAATCTTACATTCTCTACATCCTCCGGCAACGAGAACTCTATCGTTGTCGTTGGGTTGAATGGATTCGGGTAGTTCTGTTCAAGTGAATATTTATCAGGAATAATATCACTCATCACATTCAACTTGCTTATCTGTGAGTTGCTGATTGTTATCTCTTCGCCTGACTTAACTCTCTCATTTATTGCTTTTCCTGTCTCATCTGTTATCCTAAGCATCATTCCTTCTACTCTTACTCTTACAGGATATTCAACTCCCTGCATCTGTATTGTCTTCATTGCACTGCCCAAATCTTCAACAAATCTTCCCGATGTGTATCTTACATCAAACATATCTGTAAATGGCACAGGAGGAAGTTCGAATAAATCAAGTGAAGTCTTCTGAGCCTGTTTACCCTGAGCAACATAGAGAGTATAAGACTTACCTGCATTATCAGTGATGATAATCTTAGCGAAGTCATCAGGGATAAAGTCAGATAGTTTGAAGTTGGCTTTAGGACCGGGATTAACATTAATCTGACCAGCAGCAGTAAGTTTAACCCAGTAGCCATAGCCAGGCACAAGGTCAGATGCAACCTGATAACCAGTGCCAGGAGTGTAACCATAGACAAATCCAGAGATAAGTCCGGATGGTGTAGTAGTAAGAGCCGCAGTAGGAGCTAAGAACTCATAACCACCGATGAGGTTCCAACCAGCAGTAGCAGTAAGAGGATCGTGAGGAACGATATTGATACCGCCAGCAGGCCATTCATCACCTGTGTTGTAAGTATTAGCACCAAGATGTTTCATCCAGTAACCGAGACCGGGCTGAACAGTAGTGACAGGTTGATAAGCACCCTGGAACTTAAATACATTTGCAGCAGGGTCTTTACCAGACCACCAGGTAGTAACATTCTGATCAACAGGATGTTGACCAGGAACAGAAACCATATTCCAACCATTTGATACATTAACTGTAAGTTGGAAAGTAGAAGGTGAACTTGTATGTCTGTGAATTTCTACAGCATCAATTCCGAAGTAATCAGAATTATTACCACTTGGGCCACCGTCATAGATTAAATATCTGAATGCAATGTATCTATTTGCAGAATTTGGTAACTCAAATGCCAGTCTTGTCCAACCGGTTTTTGGTACTGCAATATAGCCAAGGACAGTGGTAAAATCTGCTGTATCGGTACCAGTGGTCGATACGAGAATTTGTAATGAGTCCGGGTAAATTGAGGGATTCGAGTAAGCCCAGAAGACCAAGGAATCAACGGAAGTGCCTTCAACCAAACCACCAGTATTTGGAGTAATTAAATAATCATCAATATAGAAACCATTCGCGGTATTAAAATTATCAGCAGCATAACCATTTCCTTCAAAAGCAACAAAAACTGCTGGATTACCTGCAAACCAGGGACCTATTAACCCTCCACCATCACGATTGACAGTTAACCATCCTGCTGGTGGGAAAGTTCCTTCAAATCTTTCTGAAAAAATTGTGTTTGCAGGAGAAACATAGAAATTAACTACAGCAGAAGTATCATTTAACGGATTTTCATCACCTGCTAATACTACCCAGGCTCTTGTCTGATGGAGACCTTCGGTAGGTGAAGCCCAGGTTAAAGTTAATGTATCAGATGCACCAGAAACTAATGGTTGGGTGTTCGAAACAGGAGTTTGTACATTGCCATCTATCGTCCAGGCAACCTGGTAACTATTTTGTGTCAAAGCACCGAAATTCTTAACAACAGCTTTAAAATTAACAGGTGCTTCTACAGTTAAATTAGCTTTTTCAGTCGATAAAATACTTAGCTCAACTCTGTTAAGAGAAAGTATCTCTGAATTAGATTGATCATTTTTTAATTTTGCTGAAATATCTCTGCTGATTCCCGTGGGAGAAAAAATATTTTCTCTTAGGGTTCCCTGAGATTCTTCATATGCGATGATTCCCAGGTCATTTTGCGTTACATATTTTGTAGGACCAATAATATCATCAAGATATACTGTGAATTGATCTAATCCTCTGTTAACAAATGCTATATAAACATTCTGACCGGCGAAGGCATCTAAACTGTAAGATTTTCTTTCCCACGAGGTTGAGGAAACTATGATAGAATCAATAGTTGTCCATACACCATTAGGATTTGCAGAATTACCTACTTTGAGCACTAATTCTTCTGGAAAACTTATTGATGCAGCACTTACCCAGAAAATAATCGAATCACCTGAAGCGACTGACAATTTTGGTGTAATCAGCCAATCATCGTTTCTTAATGTAGAAGATTCCCAACTTGATGATGCAGAAGCGGGAGCAGAATTAAATTTCCCAGTATTTCGCACCCAATTTTTTGTACCACCATCATTATTGATTGTTAACCAACCTTCAGGTGGAAAAGTTGTTCCAGTAAAATCTTCAAACAATATCCCTGCAGGTAATGCATTTCCTGTCAGAGGAACTACTGCAGGTGAACCGGGAGCATTATGAACTATTTCCAGATTTGCAGATTTACTACCTGCACTGGTAGGTGCAAAGTCAACCGTAATTTGAGTGCTTTCTCCATTATTCAGGTTTATTGGATAAGTAATACTTCCTAAAGAGAATTGATCAGCATTTGCACCTGTAAGTGTAATACCGCCAGTATTAATTGTTAGAGTAACAGAACCTGTATTCGAAATAGTGAAATTCCTTGATACAGTATTGCCAACTATTGCGGTACCAAAATCCTGAGATGTTGGCGTAATTACGAATATAGGCGTAGCAGGAATTTCTTCAATTGTAATCTGATCTAAACCTGTACCATAAGCACTGGAGGTACCGTTGCTTTCATCTCGCCACCTGAAGCTTACTGTTTGATTTGCATAAGAAGTCAAATCAACAAAAACTTCAGAATAAGCTGATTGTGGACTTGCAGCAGAAAGGAATGCTAAAGAAGTCCAGGTAGTTCCTGCATCAGTTGATATTTCAAAATATGTTGTATCCTGTCCAATTATTTCCGGACCTTCCTCTGAAGCTTCGCCATTATTGCTTAAAGGTCTTGCGAAGATATCATTATCTTTCCACCAGAATTTAATTCTATGTGGAGCTGCTGGTAAAACTACAGGAGGTGTTTGCAAATTAGCAGAACCTGCCGGAGTATAAGAAACTCTGGCCCCTTTACTTCCGCTTAATCCACCGGTGAGAGTTTGAGTCCATAGTTTAGTACCGTAGTTCGACCAACCTGTTGGCGGGAATGAACCCTCAAAGTCCTGAACATAAGGGAATGAAGTAATTGTAGGATCAGCTCCAGTAGTGAATGACCATATTGCATTACCTGTTGCGTCACCACTTCCGTTATAGGGCACGATCATCCAGTAATAAGTTGTATTATATGATAAAGGGGACGCTGGTGTATAAGAAGTGACCAACCCTAAATCAACATTGTTAAGAATATTAGTTGGAGGTGTAACTCCACCACCGTCTGTTCCAAAATAAATTCTGTAACCTGTTTCAGGTGCACCACCGCCACTTAACCAGTTGAGACTTGTATTTATATCAACATTTGTGGCATTGTCAGCAGGGGAAACAACAATTGCCGGATTTGGTGGACCGAGGGGAGTTTCTCTTATTTTCACATTATCAATGTCAAAGTAATAATCTCCTGACGCCCATTGCAAATCCCACCTAACAACAATATTCTGACCTGAATAAGCTCCAATTGGAATAGTGATTGTAGCGAAACTTGTGCTTACGACATGATTTGATGAATCAATAGTATAAACTGTGTTATATGTGTTACCATCATCAGTACTAATTCTTATAAAAAATTGATCAGCGCCCAGTGTAGTAGCATTATTGGGGTAACCTGACCAATTAACAATTCTGTAATCAAAGACAAGTTCAGAGTTTGAAGTTATTGGACCTACAATTGGAGTTGTTGAATTTGCAGTAGTTACACTTGAGTATAAGTTTCTTGTTAAGCCATTACTTCCACTTGTACCATGGTTTGCTAATACTAACATATTACCGCCCCAATCAGGAGGTAACGAAGTCCCTGCATTAAAGTCCTGTAAGTAAGGCAAAGCAAAAACCTGAAGTATTCTGTAAGATTCAAAATTTGCAGGAGGATTTATTCCAGGAGGAGTACCACTTCCACCAACAGGATTTGTTGTAGTTTGTCCAGCATTATCTTGAGCTGCAATATAATAAACAATTGTATCTCCACTTACAACTGAACTGCTTAGTAATGAATAATCAAAAGTGAATGTATAATTATCACCAACAACAGAACTTGGATTCACATAAACAAAAGATACATCACTTTTTTTCTTAAAATATAATCTTGGGTCATTAGGAGCACCTGCGATGCCAAAATCATCAGTAATTTGTGCAGTCAAAACTCTGTTTGATGTACTACTTGTATTGGTTAACGGTGTAAATGAAATTGTTGGTGGTAAATCTGAGGGAGTCGACCATTCATATGTCAAACCTGAAGGAGGAAAAACAGTACTTGATAAAGTCATTGAAGCTGAATTAGTTGTACCCGGACTTGAGGCAGTCCAATCGGTAGTTGTTGTTCTATTATTAAAATCACTTGCTGTAGATCCGCCAATACCTACTTGTGCTGTAGCCGAAGTAGCGTTATTTGTCATCGTACCATATACAATTTCAACGGTGTTGCTGGTTTCGTTTAATCTGATTTGAAAATTATAATCATCTCCTGTAGCTCCAAATTTTCTGTAACCTTTCCATTGTATGACCAAAGTTCGGTTAGGAGCAGTACCTAATAATTCATATCTTAATTCAGCTCCAGTTTGTGCTTGTAAGTCTCTTCCTAAACCTGCTATTCTTGTTCTTAGCTCGGGAGGAGTAATAGCTGTAGTAGAAGATAAAGGATTATAAGAGCTACTTGTATTCATATCGACCGAAGGTGAAAGAGCTGATTTACCTAATGAAATCCAGCCATTGTTGTTAATACCGAATCTATCGAAAGTATTTCCGTTGATTACGAAATCAAAACCAATTGGGAATCCAGGACCAGTTCTGGTTGTTCCACCTAAAGGAACTCCAGGGTCAACAAAATATTGGTCATCAGATGTGGTTGAACCGAGTAAAGTTCCTCCGGTTATTTCTGAGTATGTTCCTGATGAAGAAGTAAAGTTCATCACACTTACTTGTGCTGAGGATTCTAATTGAAAGAGAATCATCAGTACCATAATCAATAAATGAAACTTTAATATTATTTTTTTATTCATAACTTTCTCCTTAAAATTTACTTATTCCAAACTTCAATTAAATTATAATTGATTTTTGTTAATTGAATTAATAAGAATAATGAAATTAAAGGAATGGAAGATGAATATTATATCTCCAAAGCATAACATACCTCCGTGTGATTGTTGATTGGATAGTTTATTAGAATAGTTTATTCCTGTGGAATAAAAATTTGCTAAATGAAATTTGATAAGATGGTCAAGGTAAATAAAGATCATAAGCACCAACGATTAATAACAAAATAAATTTAAGAGTTTTGTTAATTGCCCTCGATTAACATTCCCTCAGGTGGTTTATATCGTTGATCAAAACAATAACAAATAGTCGCTGAGTAAAAATATTTTATTTGGGTTAACTCAGGATTTTGCAGTAATAGTTTGCCCTCACGGGGGCTAAAATAGAAAGTTCAAATTCATTTGTCAAATTAATTCGTGTTAAATTTTCCTTGTGTTTTTACCAAGTAACTTTAAATGAATTTTTATAACTCATTTAATAACAAAGAGGTAGCTTCAAAAAAAAATTTTAAAAAAAAATTTTCGATTTTTTCCCTGAAATGTTTTTAATTTAACAAAAATTTAATCTTTGCAATCAGAAGTGTAAAAAATTTTTAAACTGCTGGAATGATAGTTGAAGAATAAAAAAATCCCTCTCAAAGAATCGTTCAATGAGAGGGAAGCGAAGAAATGATTTTGATAATTTCTATTTGAGTAAAGTCATCTTCTTTGTTTGAACAACATCACCGATCTTAAGTTGATAGAAATATGTTCCCGGTGCTAAATCTTTCATATCAAATCTTATTGAATATTTGCCGGCATTTCTGAATTCATTAACGAGTGTGGCGACTTCATTTCCAAGTATATCATATACTTTTAGTGTTTGCCAGCTATCAATCGGAGATTGCCAGCTAATTACAGTGCCCGGATTAAATGGATTCGGATAATTCTGTTCAAGTAAATATTTGTTTACTGGTGTTACCTCCACTTCAATTATATCGCTGTATTCGAACTGTCCGTTGAAATCAATTTGCTTTAATCTGTAATAATATTTTCCTGCTTCTAAGTTTCTATCAATGAATGTATATATTTTCCTTTCTATAGTTGTGCCGTTTCCTTTTACAAATCCAATTGAAGTGAAGTCAGTGTTATCGGTTTTCCTTTCTACTACAAAACCGTGATTATTAATTTCAGTCTCCGTAATCCATTCTAAACTAACATCTCCATTCAGATTTACTGATGCAGTGAATGAAGTAAGTTCAACTGGCAGAATGTAATTGTTATATTTGAAAGCAGCCGCATCAGCTGATGTCTGAAGATCAGCTAAGTTAGTTCCAACTACAATAGCAAAAGCAACATTTAATGTACTACCCGGAGAAAAAGTATACGGACCACTTCCTATAAAAGAACGAAAGTCACCTAATCTTGTGCTTGAAGTACTATCATAAATGTTGCTGATTAATAAATAAATTTCATTCCTGATAGTATTAACATCACCCGGAAATACATCAGTGCTGGTTCCTCCTGTCAAACCACTCAGAGCAACAACACCGTAATAATTTGGATCTTGTGAACCTTGTAAATACTGATAAACAAGATTTCGTGAAATATCCATTCCTCTTCTATTATTCATAAAAGCTGCTGCACCTACATCCCAATCAGCAAAAATTCCAACTCTGAAATTAGAATATGTAATTGAAGAATTATTGGTTAGTTCGTAAGTGATGATTACGAATTTATCACCAGTGTTAGAATAAGATTTTTGTTTGATTGTTACATTGTATGGTAGAGGTGCAAGCCCATCATTCATTCTTGCCTCAGTTATCTGGTTGAAGTATGGATCGGAAGTAAATGGAGTAAACGGAACTGTATTTTGTAGATCAGCAATAATTGGCTGCTGTGGTGTGCCCTGTACGAAGCTACCAACCATTCCATTAACTCCTCTTACATTATCGCCAAACATCACTCCTGCAGTAAACATTGCATCGGGAGCTGAACCAAACACTACACCACCACCTTGAGTAGCATCAAAGTTATGTCCGATGTAACCATTGTCAAAGATGCTTACTTGCAATGTGTTCGTGTTGTGAGTTACAAAAGTTTGAGAAAAGAGAAAAGTAAAATTAAAAACCATCAGGAAGAGTAAAGTTAATTTTTTCATATTTACCTCACTTTTTGGTTTTATAAAAATTAAACCCGAACTGCTGCTCTGGCAGTTCGGGTTTGAAAAAAATTACTTCAACAACATCATCTTCTTAACAGAAGAGAATTTGTTAGTCTTAAGTTCATAGATATACAATCCTGTAGCAACATTTCCAGCATTCCACTGATATCTGTATCTACCTGCTTCCATCTTGCCGTTTACTAACTCTGCTACCTTCTCTCCCAATGCATTGTATATCGTCAATCTTACATTTTCTACATCCTCCGGCAACGAGAACTCTATCGTTGTCGTTGGGTTGAATGGATTCGGATAATTCTGCTCAAGTGAATACTTATCAGGTATTATATCACTCATCACATTCAACTTGCTTATCTGTGAGTTGCTGATTGTTATCTCTTCGCCTGACTTAACTCTCTCATTTATTGCTTTTCCTGTCTCATCTGTTATCCTAAGCATCATTCCTTCTACTCTTACTCTTACAGGATATTCAACTCCCTGCATCTGTATTGTCTTCATTGCACTGCCCAAATCTTCAACAAATCTTCCCGATGTGTATCTTACATCGAACATATCTGTAAATGGCACAGGAGGAAGTTCGAATAAATCAAGAGAAGTCTTCTGAGCCTGTTTACCCTGAGCAACATAG
This sequence comes from Ignavibacterium sp., assembly GCF_025998815.1. NCBI lineage: Bacteria > Pseudomonadati > Ignavibacteriota > Ignavibacteria > Ignavibacteriales > Ignavibacteriaceae > Ignavibacterium > Ignavibacterium sp. Next base: position 898,999 of record NZ_AP026678.1, on the reverse strand, counting down.
AGAGTATAAGACTTACCTGCATTATCAGTAATGATAATCTTACCGAAGTCATCAGGGATAAAGTCAGATAGTTTGAAGTTGGCTTTAGGACCTGGATTAACATTAATCTGACCAGCAGCAGTAAGTTTAACCCAGTAGCCATAGCCAGGCACAAGGTCACTGGCAACCTGATAACCAGTGCCAGGAGTGTAACCATAGACAAATCCAGAGATAAGTCCGGATGGTGTAGTAGTAAGAGCCGAAGTAGGAGCTAAGAACTCATAACCACCGATGAGATTCCATCCGGCAGCAGCAGTAAGAGGATCGTGAGGAACGATATTGATACCGCCAGCAGGCCATTCATCACCTGTGTTGTAAGTATTAGCACCAAGATGTTTCATCCAGTAACCAAGACCGGGCTGAACAGTAGTGACAGGTTGATAAGCTCCCTGGAACTTAAATACATTTGCAGCAGGGTCTTTACCAGACCACCAGGTAGTAACATTCTGATCAACAGGATGCAAACCAGGTACTGATACCATATTCCAACCATTTGATACATTAACTGTAAGTTGGAAAGTAGCTGCAGCCGGAATATGAACTGCTCTCATTATCCAGGCTCTTTCAGTAGTAATAACTAAAGGAATCCAAACAGTAGTATCGGTAAAATCTTCATAGAAGCTTCTACCAGCTGTAAATCCTGTGTTATGGACAGCACCGGGATAAAGAACACCTAACGGAGCTTTAACAGTAATCCAATAATCAGAACCACTTGCAATTGTTGGTGCATCATTACCAAATGGGAAGAAGATATAATCACCAGCACCGGCAAAGTAATCGTTGGCTGAATAAACCTGAGTGTAGAGGACTGCACCAGGTGCACCGGAAGAATCACCAGCAGCACGAACCTGAACTTCAAATGATCCATTGCTAACTGCTTCTGTTCTGCAAATGAAATCAACACCAGCTAATTTTATCTCAGAAGGAGCAGTGAATCTTACACCAGCTTTCATTCTGATTGTACTATCAGCCCAACCAACCCAGGTATCAACAATATTATCACCTCTGTCATAGATGGTTCTGGTGTATGAGTCAGGATATACTCTCATCCTGAATTCTCTTGAATCATTTCCCGGGACCTCATCACCACTGGCTGAAACTGTTCCTGCAGTAATAAATGTACCAGTAGCAGTCGGAGAGTAGTTTATTGTAGCTGTATCTGTTTGACCGGGATTAATTGACGGACCGCTGTATGGAGATTGGTTAACACCACCAACAGAATAATTGATTGAATAATTAGTTGAGTTTTGACCTAAATTTTTAACAGCAGCTTTAATTTGGATATTATTGAGTTCGAATGGGATATTGGAATTTTCAACTAGTAATGTATTATTTGAATTGCTTGCTTTTACACCAGTATTTGAATTTGACAGTACCTCTACAGGTTCTTTCTTGCTTGAATTTTCATTTTGCTTAATATAAATATTGTAATCCTCAAATTGAGCAATGCCTCTTGGTACAGGTAATCCACTTGATTGATAGAAGCTTTGTAAAGCGACATCAACAGCAGGAATATAAACCTGCGGACCTACTATGTCATCAATATAAACTGTGAATTCATCTAGCCCTCTGTTTACAAATGCTACATAAACATTCTGACCTGCAAAAGCTGATAAGCTATATGCTTTTCTTTCCCAACCCGTATTATTTGTTAAAATAGAGTCCAGAGTTACCCAGCTTCCATTTGGGTCGTTAGATGTTCCAACTTTAACTACAAGTTCCTCTGTCCAGTTAGTGGATGCAGCACTTATCCAGAATATTATCGAATCTCCGGATGATACTACCAACTTTGGAGTGATTAACCAGTCATTGTTTCTTAATGTGGAAGATTCCCAACTAGAAGAAGCAGAAGCTGGTGACGAATTAAAATTGCCAGTATTTCTTACCCAATTCTTTGTACCACCATCATTATTTACTGCAATCCAGCCATCCGGTGGGAAAGTTGTTCCTGTAAAGTCTTCAAATAATATTCCTGCAGGTAAAGCATTACCCGTTAAAGGAACAACAGCCGGAGAACCAGGAGCATTATGCACGATCTGGAGATTAGCTGTTTTAACACCTGCGCTTGTTGGTGAAAAATTAACTGTAATTTGAGTGCTTTGACCGTTGGAAAGATTAATCGGATATGTAATGCTTCCCAAACTGAATTGATTTGCATTAGTGCTGGTTAAAGTTATTCCGCCGGAATTGATTGTCAAGGTACCAACACCAGTATTAGTAATTGTAAAATTAGAAGAAACTGTATTACCTGAAATAACAGTTCCGAAATCTTTTGATGTCGGACTAATCGTAAATAAAGGTGTAGTCGGAACCTCTTTAACCTCAAAATTATCAATCATTAAATCGTTATCAGCATTGCTTACAGTTGATTCACCGTAAAACCCTATTTTTACAATACCAGTATAACCGGTAAGATTCAGGACGATATGTTCGCCCAGATAATTTATGTTGTTATAAACATACGGTGAACCGGCATTATCCCAGAGTCTAAGTGTATTTGCAGATAACCAAGTTGTTCCACCATCAGTTGAAATTACCACTGCGAATTTATCATCAACACCAGAAGTTCCGGGAGGGTTAGAAGTATTATATGCGTTCAGAGTCAAATCAAATTCAATCTGATAATTTGTTGAACCGCTACCTAGATTTATTGGTGGGGTTACCAACCAGTATTTAGTTGTAGTTGACCAAATATTTAATTTGGCAGCTTTGTTTACTGGCGAGGTTATATTTCTCCAATCATCCTGTATCCAACCAGATGTTGTGGAAGTAAGAATGGATGTATCTGCTAATAATCCAGTAAATCTCGTCCAGTTCATTGGAGGGAATGTACCTTCAAAGTCCTGAGCATAAGGTGGTGTGATTGTTGGATCAGGCATTGTGGTAAATCTCCAGATTGGCGTGCCGGTAGCATTTCCACTGCCGTTATAAGGAACAATCATCCAATAGTAAGTTGTATTATAACCTAGTGGAGAAGCTGGAGTATAAGATGTTACCAATCCTAAATCTATATTGTTTAAAATATTTGTTGGAGGTGTAACTCCACCACCGTCTGTACCAAAATAAATTCTGTAACCTGTTTCAGGTGCTCCACCACCACTTTGCCATTGTAAAGATGTATTTACAGCAACATTACTAGCACTATCAGCAGGTGAAACAACAATCGCAGGATTTGGTGGACCGACAGGTACAGGTTCCCAAACAACATCATCAATCAGGACGCTATTGGCTGGTGACCCGGAATGTCTGAATGCCAATACCTGATTGGAACCAGGTGCAGTTCCCAAAAATTTAGTGAACTGTTGATATGTCAGCGAGTTTGCAATTATTGAATCAACTTTAACAAAACTGTTTGCATCATTTGGATTGGTTAAATAACCAATTTGAATAACACCACCAACAGTGAAATTAGCTCTTGCAAAAAATCTTAATCTATGTGTGCCGGCACCAGCGTTACTTAATGGAGGTAGTGAGACTACTGCTAATGATGTTGTGCTACCTGAATAGATATAGAGACAATTTGGTGATGAATTTGCATTTGATGCTTGAGTAGACGCAGAGCCTCCCGAACCAACTTTATACCAACATCCAGGTAATGCCGGTACAGTTACCGCATCAAAGTTTTCATTGAGCGTTGTTACCGGATCACACAGAGTTGTTGCAGATGTTGTTAATCCGGGAGAATATAATGAACCGTCATAAGAAAAAGCTTTGTAAAAATATTGTGTGTTAGGTGTTAATCCTGTGTGATTAACTGGAGATACAATCCCATTATATAGTAATGTACCACCTGCAAATGGTTGACCTATTGACGGCGGAGTGCCTGATGGTACTGTAAAAGTTCCAGTATTATTCCAGACAATCACAACATTGTTATTACTGCTGTTTGTTGTGAAGGTTAATTGAATTTGTGATGAACTTAAAGGATTAGCAGCAAAAGAATTTGGGTTATCAGGTGAAGGACCTCCGATGTAAATATCATCAAGATGAAAATCATAATCTTGAGGATCATCAATCGGTCCGTCAGTAGCATAAAAAGCAACTTTTATTTGCTGACCTGAATAAGCTCCCAGGGGTATTGTAAATTGTGTTAATGTATTTGTCAAACCAGTTGTTGCGTCCATTGTAAAAATTGAATTCCAACTGAGTCCGCAATCCGTACTTATCATTACTTGAACTTTATCATCCGAGCCCATTGTATCAGGAACAGTAACAGAATTCCAATTTGTAACAGCAGCGTTAAATTTCAATACTGTATTTGATTGAGGTATAATCTTTGGACCAATTATCCATTCATTTCGTGAAGTTGTATATAGATTTATTCTAGCTGTAATGTTACCCGTTCCACCTAATCCTGTTTGCGATGTCCATAATGAACTTGTACCACTTGGTGAAGCGCCGGAAGCTTCCTTCCAGTTTGGAAAAACTGTGGTTAAATTTGTACCATTAAAGCCAGTGAAATCCACAAATTCAGGAAAAGAAGCAGGTGAAACATTTGTTCTGGTCTGTGGGCCCATTGCATCATTTCCGGAATTACCATCTCCGCTTATACTCGTACTTGCATTAAAAGTATATGTACCAAATGCACTCATATTATACGTTGTAGTGATAGTAACATCCTGTGTTGCACCGGGAGCTAAAGTTCCTGAATTCAAAACAACAGGAGAAAATGTTTGTGGATTTGGTCCGGTAACAGAGGCATTTACTGTTGCAGGGGTTACAGAAAAATCAATCGTGGCTGAGCCGAAATTCTGAATTCTTATGGTTACTGTTTCAGTGGAACTAAAACATTCCAAATTCGGAGGAGAAATTAATGCGATAGCACCTAAATCAACTGGAGCAGGTGGTTGCCACAAATATGTCAAACCTGATGGAGGAAAAACAGTACTTGATAAAGTCATTGAAGCTGAATTAGTTGTACCCGGACTTGAGGCAGTCCAATCGGTAGTTGTTGTTCTATTGTTAAAATCACTTGCTGTAGATCCGCCAATACCTACCTGGACTGTAGTCGAAGTAGCGTTATTTGTCATCGTACCATATACAATTTCAACGGTGTTGCTGGTTTCGTTTAATCTGATTTGAAAATTATAATTATCACCAGTGCCCGAGGTTCCATACTTTTTATAACCCTTCCATTGTATAACCAAAGTTCGGTTAGGAGCAGTACCTAATAATTCATATCTTAATTCAGCTCCAGTTTGCGCTTGTAAGTCTCTTCCTAAACCTGCTATTCTTGTTCTTAGCTCGGGAGGCGTATTAGATGCTGTAGAAGATAAAGGAGTATAAGCGCTAGTTGTATTCATATCAACAGAAGGTGAAAGAGCTGATTTGCCTAATGAAATCCAGCCATTATTGTTAACACCGAATCTATCGAAAGTATTTCCGTTGATTACGAAATCAAAACCGATTGGGAATCCAGGACCAGTTCTGGTTGTTCCACCTAAAGGAACTCCAGGGTCAACAAAATATTGGTCATCAGATGTGGTTGAACCGAGTAAAGTTCCTCCGGTTATTTCTGAGTATGTTCCTGATGAAGAGCTGAAAGTCATACTACTTACCTGAGCATAAACATTCATACTGACCAATAATAATATCAGTATGGATAGAAAAGTTAAGAATTTTCTCATAGCTTTTGCCCTCTTATGATTGGATAGAATTAATTTTTGATTTGATGGGATAAGCTGTCTGATATGTTTAATAATAAAATTTCAGAATTAGATTTTTTTCCTCGACAGCTTAATTTCTAGATAAAGAGTTAAAGATGTTACGGAATATTCAATAAAGCTATGTTGGATAAAAATATCCTTTACAATTAAGCATAGCGCCCTCTCATAATATTAATTGAACAAATTCCAGATATTTTTTAACAGGTAGGTGATAACTCTATTATATTTAAATAGTTGAATCATAAAGCATCGTTCCAAATTAATTTGTTATAAAATTTTTACTGAACGTGCTGAAATTAGAAAATCAAAAGACCTCAATGACAGTGCTGTTCAAAATTAAATTTTACTTTAAGATTTGTCAACTATTATGAGGAGTAAATTTGTATTTTTTCAAAACTTATTTTTAAAATGGAAAGAAAGTCATCTGATAAGTCGCAAAAAATTTGTAAAATTTTGATTTTTTGATGGCATAATTATTAGAACTAAAAGAACTTACTTTGAAAATTATCTGAATAATTAAAGCTTAACATTAAGCTTTAATATATTTGCTATCATATATAATATCTTTTTTCATTCTAGTTTTGTGAGGGAACATATATAATGAAAAAAATTTTTTTACTTTTATTTTTTATTCTATTCTACGAAGTAGCTTTACCTCAGGATAATTTTAAGCATTGGGGACATAAAATAGGTATAAGGTCAAATCTTTTGTTCCCTCAAAATGAGTTTACAAACTTCGGAATTTTTGGAAACGATGATTTATCATTCAAGTGGTTCAAATTCTCTCATTTATTTCAGGCATTTTATGGATATGAAATTTCAAAAACCAATGAGCTTCATATTAATGTTGGACACGGTTTCTATGCAGGAAGAGCTTATGATAAAAAGAAAGATGTCGTCAATGGTTCATTTGAATCTTCAATAACACCAATAGATTTAAGACTAAGAATTGTTCCAACAAATAAACCTAACTGGAATCCCTATTTTTATCTTGGCATTGGTTTGATGTATTATGAAGTAACCAAGAGTCCGGATATTCCTAGTCCTGTTAATCCCAAGCTAAAAGGTTGGACCGGAATTTATCCGTTCGGTGTAGGTGCTGAATTTGTATTGTCAGAAAAGTTTGTTTATGATATTTCTTTTGGTGGTGCACTTTCATCTTCTTTAGACCTTGATGGATACTGGGGCGAAAATAATTTTCTTTGGGATGGATATTTTAATATATCAATCGGAGTAAGTTGGCGAGGCGAAACCTGCCAATCTGATCGTGATAATGATGGATTAACTAAATGTGAAGAACAGGAACTCGGTACTGATATAAAAAATCCTGATTCAGATGGTGATAAAATCTCTGATGGCGATGAAGTAAAAATATATAAGACTAATCCATTAATTGTTGATTCTGATAACGATGGGTTAAATGATTACGATGAAATTTTCGTTTATAAAACAAATCCGGTTTCAACTGATACTGACCTCGATCAAATCGATGACAGAACAGAGATTTTTGTGTATAAAACTGATCCGCTAAAGACAGATTCAGATTCTGATGGCCTATCTGATTATGAAGAAATTTTTGTTAATAAAACAAATCCAAATAATAAAGACACTGATGATGATGGGCTGTCTGATGGAGATGAAGTATTAGTTCATAAAACAAATCCTTTGGAAAAAGACACTGATGGAGATAAACTTACTGACGGAGATGAAGTCCTTCTTTTCAAAACTGATCCGACACTAGGTGATAGTGATGGAGATACTTTAAGTGATTTCGAAGAAGTTAATGTTTACAAATCCGATCCAAATAAATTAGATACTGATGAAGGTGGAATTGATGATGGGACAGAGATTGCAAATGATACAAATCCACTGAATCCTAAGGATGATATTAAGAAGAAAGAAGTTATTGAAGTTGGAGTTCCAATTGTTCTTGAAGGAATTACTTTTGATAAGAATAAAGCCATTATAAAACCTGAGTCTGAACCAGCGCTTTGGAATGCATACACAACTTTGAAGAATTATCCTGAAATGGTTGTTGAGATCAGCGGTCACACAGATAATGTCGGCTCAAGAAAGAGTAATATTGAGCTATCAATCCGCCGCGCAAAAGCAGTTAAAGATTGGTTAGTTAAAAGAGGAATTGAACCAGAAAGGATTCAAACGAAAGGATACGGACCTGATCGTCCTGTTGCACCAAATAATTCAGAAGAGAATAAAAGAAAGAATCGTCGTATAGAATTTTTGAGATTGCAATAGTTATGTTTGTGATAGATGATTATTAATAATTTAATTTTAATATGAATCCATCATTTGATGAGAATTACTATTTAGCTCAGCTTGCTTTATGCATAGAGCGCGGCAAAGTAAATCTATCCTCAAAATTTCCTTCTGATATGATAGATCAACCAGGTGTTGAAGAATTATTAGCTGAACTACTTTCCAGAAACATCGCACCAAAAACAATACTTGATAATGCATTGCTTGTTGGAATGAGCAGAGTTGGAGAAAAATTCCGCGACGGAAAAATTTTCATTCCCGATGTTTTGATATCTGCCAAAGCTATGAACGCAGCGATGGAAATATTAAGACCTTACATTGTAAAAGGAGATTTGAAATTAAAAGGAAAAGTTATTCTGGCAACAGTTAAAGGAGATTTGCATAACATCGGAAAAAATCTTGTTAAAATGGTTCTTGAAGGCGGTGGTTGGGAGGTGATTGATCTTGGAATTGATGTAAGTTCTGAAAAGATTATCAATGCACTGAAACATTATGATATCAAAGCAGTTGGATTATCTGCATTGCTCACAACGACAATGATTAATATGAAAGATATAGTGAGAGATATAAAAAATGATTTCCCCGAAATTCCTGTTGCAGTTGGTGGTGCACCACTCAATCAGAAATTTGCTGATGAAATTAAAGCAGATCTTTATTCTCCGGATCCGCAGGGAATGCTCGATTATTTGAATAAAAATTTTAGTTTGAATTGATTAAAGATATCAATCAATATTTTTTCAGTTTTGATGAACTGAATTTTAATGAAGAAAAACTTATTGAAGCATTCAGAGATTTTTCGACTCAAAATGTTTCTCTTCTAAAAGATACTTATCATTATCTTTATCCATTCTTAATTGAGAATTGCAAATCTGTTGCAGGATATAAATACATAGACGCAAAGCATATCTCATTTCAAAAAAATATTCTGATTATTGATAATATTGAATTTAATTTAGGTCCAATCATTTATCGTGATTTGAAAGATGTCTCGGATATTTTTCTTTTTGTTTGCACAGTTGGAAACAGACTGGAAGAAAAAGTACAGGAGTTAGTCTCAGACGGAGATACGATATCTGCATTTATACTTGATAGAATTGCATCCGAGTTGGTGGAGTTGACAGCAGATTTACTTGAACTTCAAATTCAGAATGAGTTGGAAATTAATAATTATAATATGACTCATAGATACAGTCCGGGCTACTGTGGATGGTCAGTAAGTGAACAACAGAAATTATTTTCACTTTTACCAAAAGACTTTTGCGGAGTTCACTTGACGGAAAGTTCATTAATGTTGCCGATAAAATCTGTTAGCGGAATTTATGGAGCAGCTTTTAATCTTATCAGAAAAGATTATCATTGCGAAATTTGCGATGATGAATTTTGCTATCGGAGAAAATCTGATTAAGGAATAAAACGATGAAAAAATTTTTCGAACAATTAGAAACTAAAAAAATTATTGTTTCCGACGGAGCGTGGGGAACAGAATTATTCAAGCTTGGATTGCGAACAGGTGAGTGTCCCGAACTATGGAATGAAACGAACAGAGAGGAAATCTTAAAAATTGCAAAAAGCTATATTGATGCCGGCTCAGATATTATTTCAACAAACAGTTTTGGTGGAAGTTCGATAAAACTTTCTCATTACAATCTTGAGAATAAAGCTTATGAATTAAATAAACTTGCTGCTGAGATATCAAGAGAAGCTGCTGTTGATAAACTTGTTATGGGCTCTGTAGGACCAACCGGTAAATTTTTAATGACAGGTGATGTATCAGAAGAAGAATTAATCGAATCTTTTACGAATCAGATAAAAGCTTTGATTGATGGTGGGGTTGATGCAATTCTTATTGAGACATTTTATGATATTGATGAAGCTGAATGTGCAATAAAAGCAGCCAGAAGTTTTGCCGATGTGCCATTGATTTGTTCCTTTACTTTTGACAGAAACACTTCTGGTGAATACCGAACAATGATGGGTTCAACTTCAAAAGATGTTTTGCAAGCTATGATAACTCTTGGCGTTGATGTAATAGGTGTTAATTGTGGTGGTGGCTACAATAATATGATTGATTTAGTTAAAGAACTTCGGGATTACTCGCATAATATTCCTTTGCTCGTTCAACCAAATGCAGGATTACCCGAAACGATTGATGGAAGAATTGTTTACTCAGAAACTCCTGAAGTAATTTCAAACTTTGTCAAAAGCTTTCTTGCGATTGGAATTAATATCATTGGTGGTTGCTGTGGTACTACTCCGGAGCATATCAAAGTAATCAGAAAAGTTGTTGATGATTATTTAAGCAATCAATAATGATAAGATTTTACGGTTTCAATCATAGCAATGTAATTTTCTAAATTAACATACTCAGGAATTGAATTTCCTGAACCGACACAGTATCCGCCATTCACACCAACTTTTTCAATATTGAACAAAACATTTTTAATCACCTCTTCTTTAGACCCTCTGGCAAGTAAATCAACATCAATATTTCCAATCAAACAAAGCTTGTTTCCAAAACGCTTTTTAACTTCTACTATATCCATTGCTTTAGGTTCAATCGGGTGTAAAGCATTTACTCCGCAATCAATTAACTTGTCCATTACATCAAATAATACTCCATCACTGTGATATATCAATGGTTTGTCCACAGATTTAGCTATCTCTCCAATTTTTTTTAACCAGGGAAAAAAGTATTTATCTAAAGTTTCAGGTGAGACCATTAGTCCATTCGTATAGGCAATATCGTCACTGTACCACAGAGCTTTCACTTCGTCTAACTGCGACATATTTTCAAACATACTCAGAACAATGCTTCCGACTGTATCATTAATCATTTTAATTAGTTCATCATCTTCGAATAAAGCTAAAGAAAAATTTTCGAAGCCCATCATTTCCCAGGTCATTGTAAAAATATCACCATATTGTCCAACGATTCCCATACCTTCAGGAAGATTTTTTACAGCATCCTCAAATCTTTTGTAATCGATTTCATCTATTGCCGGAAAAACATACTCTTCAAATTCTTTTAAAGAAGTTATTACTCCACTGCTTTCTGAAGCCCATTTTCTGAAAACTGTTCCATCATCATTATAAGTAAGGTTTGTATCTAAGTTGATCTTTGCAGGATTAAAATCAACTATTGGCTGAAGTTTAACATAATCATAACCGGCTTTGTACCAGAATTCAATTTCATCTGATACATTCAAAATTTTTTTTCCAATAAATTTTTCTTTTATTATGGGATGAACACCGAGTTCAGCGAGTGGAATAAAATCAGCTCTTTTATTTCGAAGAGTTTTTATGAATGAATTTATATAAGGATTTGGAATAATCATTTTTTCTCCTGCACAAAAATTTTCAAATGGACTAATTAAAACAAATATCTTTAATCTTGATTTTGATTATTGGTTTGATAATCTTGCAACCGCCTTTCAAAACTATGCTTAGACTATGAGAACTTTTTTAGCTTTAATATTAACACTTTTCCTTTTTGCGGGAATTTTAGGTTCAGCAAATGAATTCTTCATCTTTGCGGGTGAAAAAAAAGGGTTGCTTTCTGCAAAACTCTCTAATGAAGAAATTCGTAAACCTTCAATTAAAGAAATAGAAGATTTATCATCAAAGAATAATCTTCGGTTTACAATTTATAATTCTCTAAAATTCGGTAAGCCGGAACAAAGATAATTTCATATCTGATTTTCAATCCTTCATCACTCACTAAACCCTTCTGTCAATAATCGCTATCGCAGTTATTGTTTACACATTATAATTACATCAGAAATTAATTTCATTACAGGAGGTCGCTATGAAAAATGTTCTTTTAATTTTTGTTGTATTTATTGTTACAGGTTTTTGCAGTATCACATTTGGTACAAATTCTCCCGTTAAAAAATCTACTGTTAACAGGGAAGCTATCATTAAAAATCTTATGGTGGGAATAAAATCTGATAACTACGGTTTGAGAACAAGTTCTGCATTCCTGCTTGGTGAATTTAAAGCTGATGAAGCTGTAATTGAATTATTGTCAATGCTTCATAAAGAAGATTCTGATGATGCAAGAATACTGGCAGCTTTGTCATTGCTGAAGATTAATGATTCCCGTGGAATATATGCAATCAAACAGGCAATCAGGTTTGATAACAGTGAAAGAGTAAAAAGAATGTGTGAAAAATTTTATCATCATTATCTTGAAAACAAACTGAAATGATTTTCCCTCCTAATAATACCTCTCATTGGTTGGTTAAGGTAAGCCCCGACAAATGTCGGGGTTTTTTATTAAGTCAGTGAATAAAAGTATTTTTGTTTGAAATTATTATGATAAAATTCTTTAAAGAAAATAAGAGTCACATAGTTAAAACTTTATCATTAGCTTATCCTGTAATTATCGGACAGCTTGGTTTGATAATGATGGGAGTAGTTGATAGCATTATGGTTGGAGAGCTTGGTGCTGTTCCGCTTGCTGCAGCATCACTTAGCAATAGCTTGATATTTCTTGTTCTGATTATTGCAATCGGAAATTCAGTTGCTGTTACCCCGCTTGTTGCAATCCTTGTCGGTGCAAAAAAGTTAGATGAATGTGGAATTTATTTCAGACAATCTTTGATTGTTAATCTTGCGATGGGACTGATTGTCTTCCTGATAATTTTAGCAGGAGTAAATTATCTTCATCTTCTTGGTCAGTCTTATGCAGTTCAGCAGAAAGCCAAATCATATATGATTATTGTCGGACTTTCGATATTTCCATTGATGATTTTTCAAACATACAAACAATTCATTGAGGGACTTTCAATTATGCGTCCTGCAATGATTATTACTCTTGCTGCAAATTTTATAAATGTTTTTGCTAACTGGGTTTTAATTTTTGGCAAACTAGGTTTCCCAAGATTGGAACTTGATGGTGCCGGATGGGCAACTTTCATTTCCAGATTGTTTATGGCATTATCACTTTTAATATTTGTTATGAAAAATAAACGATTCAGAATATATGATGTTTCATTTCATTTTAAGAGTATAAATTTTCCTGTAATTAAAAAAATATTGAGCGTTGGTTTGCCCAGCGGCTTTCAGTATTTCTTTGAAGTCGGAGCATTCTCTTTTGCGGTTGTTATGATTGGCTGGATTGGTGCAAATGAATTGGCAGCTCATCAGATTGCAATTTCTCTGGCTTCCATATCATTTATGGGAGTACTTGGAATTTCTCAGGCAGGTGGAATATTAGTCGGAAATTCTGTTGGTGAACAAAACATAAATCTCGTTCGCAAAAATGGTTTTACAGCAATCATTCTTGGAATGATGTGGATGACTGTTTCAGGTTTAGTCTTCATTCTCTTCAGAAATTATTTGCCATACATTTACATTCGTGATGAGGTTGTTATTCAGATTGCATCTCAGCTACTTGTCATTGCTGCGTTGTTTCAATTATCCGATGGAATTCAGGCAGTGGGAATTGGTATTCTACGCGGACTTACCGATGTAAAAGGTCCTACTGTTATTACATTCATTGCTTATTGGGTAATAAGTCTGCCGGTGGGTTATTTGCTCGGATTTAAATTCGGACTTGGTGTAATTGGAGTTTGGATTGGTTTGTTGATTGGTCTTTCTTGTTCTGCTATTATGCTGACACTAAGATTCAATTACAAAAGCAGGAAATTAATTTCAATCTGATATTATTGTTCTTTCAATATTTATCAACAACAAAGCTATTTTGAAAAACTTCTCTAAATCCCAAGCTAAATAATCTAACTGATAACTTTAGTAATTAACTCTTTAGGAATTTCTTCGAAGTAGAAGTTTGTTAACTTTAATTTTCTATGTCTAAAGTTCCATACTTCTGATTCGGATTTCTCTTTAGGAACGAATTTATCTGAATTAATGAATTTATCTTTTGTGGTAATTACCAATAAAGGTTTTTTGTTTTCATTTGCACAAAGAGCAAGAGGATAACTTCCGATTTTATTCACGACATTTCCATTTTCCAAAATCTGATCTGCACCAATTAACACCGCATCAGAATTTCTTACAGCATAATTCATCATCGCATCAACAAGCAACTCACATCTAAATCCAATTCTGATTAATTCTTTAGCGAATAATCTGCCTTCAAAATTTGGTCTTGATTCGAGAATAAAAATTTTCATTTCAGGATTTAGATTAAACCAAAGTTTCATAACCTCAAGCAGAGTCTTACTGAAAGACAAAGTTGTTACAGTCTTAAATTTACTAAGATATTTTTTATTCGATTCAAATAAATCTTCTATTTCTTTTGAATGACTTAAAATTGCATTTTCTAAAAATTCTTTTAGCTGAGAAGAATCAGATAAATTCAATTTAGTTTTTAATTCTTTCAAAAAATTTTTTACAGAGGCAAAATGACTTAAATGAATATCAGCTTTAGTAATAATTTTTTTAATGTATGCTTTGTCATTGAGATTTTGCAGAATATGCTTCTGCAAGTGCAACAAAATTTTTGATGAACCTGATTTAGTATCATTAAGAATTTTATTGAGTTGCTGATTTCTGTTGGTCATTTCGATCAGATATTAAAATCATAAATGGGGTCTTTGCAGTTATTATCAATAACTTCTTCAGTATAAACTGAATTATTAATTTTGTTAAAAAGTTCCTGCCTGGTTTTGTAATCCTTCAGATAGTAAACTTTAACACGATTTCTGTTTTTGATTAACCATTGTAGTACAATTTTTAATTTTTCCAAATCTTCTTCTGATGGCAAATAATCAGTATGAATTGTATCTGAATAAAAGTCATCTAAAATTTCTTCAAACTTATTTTTATTATCATATAAATAACCTTTTATAAAAACCTTTCCTTCAAAAAGAACCAGATAATCATTACCCAATGGAGAAAGTATCTCAATCAGTACTTTAGCTTTATTGATTGGTTCAGAAAGTAAAGAAGATTTATGAATTTCTTCCATTAAAAAATCTATCAGGTGTTTTGTATCTGCAGCTTTTTCATACATCTGTTGTTCAGAGTAAAATTTCATTTTGTTCAGAAGTCGATTCATTGCGTGCTGATTTTCGCCGTTCAGAAAACGATAAACTTCTTCCAGCTCTTCATTGTGTCGGGATAAGTTTGTTTCAATCCCAAGACAGGGTGCAGTGCATCTTTGAATATCAAAAAGAAAACACGGACGTGATTTCAAATATTCTTTGTCATCACATTCCCGTATCGCAAAAGTCTTATTAATGAATTCAACAATTTTTTGTGCATCTCTTTTCGAATGATACAAACCAAAATAATCACAACCATCGAAATCAAATTTGTTTGTGATATCAAGATGTGGCGCTGATTTATTTCTTAAAACTTTGATGAAATATTTATTCCCATATCCCTTCAACATTTTATTATGTTTTGGATTTTTTACTTTTATCGACTCGGCTTCTGCAAGCAGTGCAGTTAATTCTGAATTAGTAATTACGTGATGAAGTCGCTTTGCTTGCCGGATAATCTTCCTGACTCTTGAATCAGCATTTGCAGAAAAATAACTCTTAACTCTCTCACGCAGCGATTTAGCTTTTCCGATGTATATGATTTCATTTTTATTGTTGAGGAAATAATATATTCCCGGCGCATTTGGCAGATTATAAAAATCATTCTGAAGTTCTTTTTTAATCTTTAAACTCTGAAGTGTTTTAATTCCACTTTGATAGGCAAGAAGTTCATCAAGAGTGTTTATGTCCTCATTTTCTTGAAGATGCTTAATCAGCTTAATCAAGACTTTTGCTGTGGTTTCAGCATCACCCAAAGCACGATGGGAATTTTTAGCTTTAATATTCAGATGATGAGCTAGAGGTCCAAGTGATCTGCTTTTCAGGTGTGGAAATAATTTTCTTGCTAACTTTAGTGTACATAAAGTATGAGCAGGATTGAAATCATCACCAAGTAATTGAACTTCATTTCGCAGGAAAGACAAATCGAATTGAAGATTGTGTCCGCACAAAACCGAATTTTCTGTCTTTTCAAGTATCACAGTAAAAATCTGATGAAACAATGGAGCATCTTTTACATCAGAGTTGGTAATTCCTGTAAACATCGAAATGAATGATGGAATAGGTCGTTGAGGATTTATTAGTGTAGAAAACTTTTCAACAATTTTTAGATTCTTTACTTTAACCAGAGCTATTTCAATTACTCTTTCATTCCTAGCTGAAAGTCCTGTTGTTTCAACATCAACTACTGTGAAACAGGTATTAAATATCTGTTGTTGTGAAAGCTTTATATCCAATTTAATCTTATGATATTATCTTTTAGATGCTTCCAGAACAGTAACTCCAACAAGCTGATTGTCTCTATACCTCAGCAATATGCCATCACTTAGCATTTCAGTTTCGGTAGCTTTTTGTGGTCGCTTAAAACTTATATATAATGTATCCGCTTTTTTATCATAATCAATCCACATCTTTGTTTCTGGTAATTGAATCAGATGAGATACCATTTCAACAATTTCATTAACTGTCTTTTGAATTTCTATTTCTGCCATAAGCGATTTCCACTCAACTAACTTTCATTACTCAGCTTAAAAATAACTAACATTTAGATATATTTATATTCAAAAAAAAGAAAATCATGTCTTCTGTTAACATACTGTTTATTGGCGATATTATTGGTAATCCGGGACTCGAGATTACACAAACTTTTTTACCAGGTCTTATTCAAAAATACAAAGCTGATCTTGTAATTTGTAATGGAGAAAATGTTGCCGACGGGAAAGGTTGTACTGAGAAAGAAGCAAAAATACTTTTTGACTTAGGCGTGCATGTTATTACTGGCGGAAATCATACCTGGGATAAACATCCTTCGCAGGAATATTTAAAGACAGAACCTCGTTCACTTCGTCCGTTAAATTATCCGAAAGGTACTCACGGTAACGGTTATATTATCTGGGAAACTTCCAAAGGAAAAGTTGCTGTAGTTAATCTGCAGGGAAGAACATTTATGACGGCAATTGATTGTCCATTCAGAAGTGCTGAATGGGTAATTTCGAAAGTGAAGAATGAAACTAAAATTATTTTTATTGATTTTCACGCAGAGGCAACTGCAGAAAAAATGGCTCTTGCAAATTTTCTGGATGGAAAAGTTAGTTGTATTGTTGGTACTCATACACATATCCAAACTTCTGATGAAAGAATAATGCCTAACGGAACTGGTTATATAACAGATGTTGGGATGACTGGTCCTTATGATTCTGTGATCGGTATGAAAACTGTAGCAGCAATAAATCGTTTTCTGTATCAGACTCCGCAAAAGTATGAAACTGCGAAAGATAATGTTCATCTTTGCGGTATGTTCTTTAAGGTTGATTCCGAAACCGGAAAAACTCTTGAGCTGGAAAGAATTTTTTTTCCGGAATTTGAAAAGATAGCAAACAAACAAGATGCTGAAACATCCTCTTCCAAGACTTGATAAAGATGATGAATTAAAAAATCTGCTTTTACCATATTGCAGATTTTCTGAAGGTACAATTTGGATTGATGAGAAATCAGGTCACAGAATTGCTTGCGGAGATTCAACTGATAAAAATTTTGTAAAAAAACTTTTTGAAAATAAAAAAGCTGCTTTAGCTATTCACGATCCACCTTATAATTTTATCGCATTTCAGAAATCTGATGTAACTAATTTTATAGAATGGAGCAAACAATGGATTGAAATTACATACGAATATCTCAAAGCAGATTCTTCACTTTACATCTGGCTTGGGGCTGATCAGAAAAATAATTTTCAACCATTAAGCTCTTTCATCGAGATGATGTCATCGACAAAATTCAAATCCAGAAGTTTTATAACGATGCGTAATCAAAGGGGATTTGGCACACAAAAAAACTGGATGTCAATCAGGCAGGAGTTATTATTTTACACGAAAGGCAATCCTTATTTTAATGTTGAAGCTGAATACACAGATATTCCAAAAGTATTAAAAGGTTATTATAAAAATGTCAGCGGAAGAGTTACTGAAAATATTGAGAGAAGTAAATCAGAAAATATTCGTGCAGGAAATGTTTGGATTGATATCCAACAAGTCTTCTATCGAATGGAAGAAAATGTTAATGGCTGTTATGCACAGAAGCCATTAAAAGCAATTGAAAGAATTATTCAAGCCAGTAGCAAAAAGAATGATATCGTCCTTGATTTTTTTGCTCACTCAGGCACGACTTTAATCGCTTCAGAAAAACTGAAAAGGAAATGTTTTACAATAGATATAGATCCTGTTTTTTGCGAAATTAGTCTCAGACGATTAGAAAAATTTCGCAACGAAGGTAAAACAGGTTGGCAGAATTCAAATCCTTTTGCGGATGAAATTCAAAATGATAAGAGACTTAAAACTTATCTTAATAAAAAATATAACTTAGAATATTAGTGAGAAATAAAATGCAATTGATTGATGGAAAAAAAATAGCATCGGATATCCGGAAAGAACTAAAAGAAAAAATTGATAAGCTAAAAGCTGAGAGAAAAAATGTTCCCGGACTTGTTGCAATAATTGTTGGAGATAATCCGGCATCACAAATTTATGTTGCAAGTAAAAGCAAAGCGTGCGAAGAAATAGGAATGAGAACCAAAGTTGAAAAATTTCCAGCGACTTTTCATGAAAAAGATTTGATTGATGTAATTGAAAAGTATAATTCTGATAAAGATTATCACGGAATATTAGTGCAACTCCCTTTGCCAAAACATATCAATGAAAATAAAATTATCGAAGCCATTTCTCCGCAAAAGGATGTTGATGGTTTTCATCCGATGAGTGTTGGGAACCTTGTTATTGGTAAAGAAACTTTTGTTTCGTGTACACCTGCAGGAATTCAGGAATTGCTGAAAAGATATTACATCAACACACGAGGTAAACATGTTGTCGTCGTCGGAAGAAGTAACATTGTAGGTAAACCAATTGCAAATCTTATGCTTCAGAAAAATGATTATGCAAATTCAATTGTTACAGTTTGTCATTCTGCAGCGTCAGATCTTTCATATTACACAAAGCAAGCGGATATTCTGATAGCTGCAATTGGTCAACCTGAATTGATTAAAGGTGATATGGTAAAAGATGGTGTAGTTGTAATAGATGTAGGAATAAATCGCATTGAAGATAAATCATCTTCAAAAGGTTATCGGATAGTTGGTGATGTGGCATTTGATGAAGTTGCTCCTAAAGCGTCATACATAACTCCGGTTCCGGGTGGTGTTGGTCCAATGACAATTGCAATGCTGCTTAGCAACACTTACAAAGCATATAAACTTTATGGTGAATAGAATGAAGAATCTCTCAGAAGTTATAAATGATAAATTGATATCTGAAAAACTTAATGAATTTAAAATATCTTTTCAGGAAGAATTGAAACTGCCTGAAGTCAGCGACAAAGAACTTGCTAAAATGATTGACCACACACTACTTAAACCTGATGCCGCAGAGATAGAAATTAAAAAACTTTGTGATGAAGCCAGAGAATTTGATTTCGCTTCGGTTTGTGTGAATCCCTGTTGGGTTGATTTTTGCTTTAATCAACTTAAAGAAACAAATGTAAAAGTTTGCACAGTGATAGGTTTTCCACTTGGTGCAAATCATTCAAATACAAAATTACAGGAAGCAGAAACCGCAATTGCTGATGGTGCAGAAGAAATTGATATGGTAATAAACATAGGACAACTTAAATCAAAAAATTATGATTATGTATTTAATGAAATTGAAAAAATTACACACATCGCTAAAAGAAGTCTTGTTTTAACAAAAGTAATTATTGAAACCTGTCTTCTTACTGATGAAGAAAAATTTATTGCATCAATACTTAGCAAAGAAGCAGGAGCTGATTTTGTAAAAACTTCAACAGGTTTTTCAAAAGGTGGTGCCACCATTTATGATGTTGCTTTAATGAATTTTACAGTTGAAGGAAAATTAAAAGTTAAAGCAAGTGGTGGAGTTCGCTCAAAAGATGATGCATTAAAAATGATTGCTGCTGGTGCAAGCAGAATCGGAACAAGCAGTGGTGTAAAAATTATTCAAGGCGAAAAGGCAAATTCAGGTTATTGATGGTTGTTGATATTGTAATTAAAAAAGCTATTGATGGTTACTCTGCTGAAATCCCTTCAATCAAAGGATGTGAAAGCTGGGCTCACGATGAAGAAACTGCTCTTGAAAAAATTCTTGAACTGGCTTCATTTTATCTCAAGCTTCCAAAAGATAAATTCAAACTTGATAAAGCAAGGAAAGAAGAAGATACTATCATTTACAAATTAATTTTTCATAAAAGTTAATTAACATCTTAATCCATTTATCATTTAATAATTGTTTCTGTTGTGAAAAAATTTAAATCTGAAAAAAGATTAATTAAGATTACTAATACACTTAAAAGACGCCAGTATGATTTAATGGTTGTGCTTGAGAATATTCATGATCCGCACAATGTAAGTGCAATTTTCCGAACTTGCGATGCGGTTGGTATTCCAAAAGTTTCTCTCGTTTATACAATAGAAAAATTCCCAAAGATTGGAAAAAAATCTTCTGCATCTGCATTCAAATGGGTTGAAAGACAAAAGTTTACTTCAATTGATTCTTGTTATTCCGAACTGAGAAAAAATGGATTTAAAATTTTTGCCTCCTCGATTAGCAATGATTCAAAAAGTATTTATGATATTGATTTTACCGGAAAAGTCGCAATAGTTCTTGGTAATGAACATCGTGGAGTTTCTGAACAAGCAGAGAAATCAGCCGATGAAAGAATAATGATTCCTATGTTTGGAATGGTACAAAGTCTTAATGTTTCTGTTGCTGCTGCAATTATTCTTTATGAAGCAGCAAGGCAAAGAATCGGAAAGGGTAAGTATGATAAGCCACAACTGAATCATTCTGAATTAGAAAAACTCATTGAACTTTGGTGCAGCAAATGAAAAGATATTTTCAAAAAATAAATTCTGTGAAAGGTGAATTGAATTTCGCAGGTGACAAATCAATTTCACATCGTGCAATTTTCTTTTCTTCAATGGCAGAAGGTAAATCATCAATTGAGAATATTTCTTTAAGTGAGGATGTTAAATCAACTCAAAAAATATTCAGTCAATTAGGAGTAAATTTTATAAATGATAAAAATAAATTGATTGTTGTGGGAAAGGGAAAAAGAAAATTTAATGCTCCAAACTCTTTTTTAGATTGTGGTAATTCAGGTACTACTGCAAGATTACTATCCGGTTTGTTGATAGCTCAAAATTTTCCATCTGAATTGATTGGCGATGAATCACTTTCCAGAAGACCAATGAAAAGAATAATAGAGCCGTTGACTCTGATGGGTGGTAACATTGAATCAGTAAATTCAACTTTACCTATAAAAATATTTCCTTCCAATTCATTAAAAGCTATCGAGTACACATTACCTGTTGCAAGTGCTCAGGTTAAAAGTGCAATACTGATAGCCGGTTTACATTTGAGTGAAAAGACAAAAGTGATTGAAAAATTTATTACACGAGATCATACTGAACGAATGCTTGGTTTACCGTTTAATGAATCTGAAAATCTGAAAGTTATATCTTCGTCTGATAAATTTTATCCAACTGCAAAAGATTATTTTATTCCTGGTGATATTTCTTCTGCAGCATTTTTTATTGTGTTAGGTCTCTTAACTAAAAATTCGGAATTGGTAATCAAAGATGTTTCTCTCAATCCAACACGAACCGGATTTCTTGACATTCTGAAGAAAATGAATGCTGATATAAAAATTGAAAATGAAAAACAATCAAGCAATGAACCTTATGGAGATATAATTGTTCGTTCTTCAGATTTAATAAATGTTTCGATTGATAGTTCGGTCATTCCAAACATAATAGATGAAATTCCGATTTTGAGTGTAGCCGGAATTTTTGCTGAAGGTGATTTCGAAATCAGAAATTGTGAAGAGTTACGCTTTAAAGAATCAGACAGAATAAATGCAATCTGTGAGAATCTTAAATTAACCGGACTAGAGGTTGAAGAATTTCCTGATGGTTTTCGAGTCTCTGGTAAATTTAAAAATATACAAGGGAGTTTTAACTCATTTAACGATCACAGAATTGCAATGGCTTTTTCTGTTTTATCGATGTTAATTGGAAATGAATGTACTGTCGAAGGAATTGAGTGTGTCGGAATTTCCAATCCAAATTTCTACGAACAAATAGAAGCAATAATAAATTAGTCCTTCAAAAGTAAAATCAGATTTCAATTACCTGATGTTCAAATTCAGAAATTGACAATTCTTCAAAAAGCTTTTTATAAAATTCTTCACCAAACTTATTTGCAAAGTAAAAATAATTTAACTCGCGTTCCTGTAGGTTTTCATTCGGATATAAAAGATTTGAAAGCTTTGATATTTGTCTTAAAATCGTTTCAAATCGTGATTCATGTGCCTTCTCAGCTTTGGATTTTAATTCATTAAGCGAGAACAAAACTTTCTCTCGATATCTGCCAGTTGAATCAGAAATTGTTTTATCCACTGCAGAAAGTTTTTCTTTAAGATCATCGAAAATCAGATTTAAATTTTTCGTAGCATCTTCAAAGATCAAATCAATATTGTTCTCTGCAACTGATGAAAGAATTTTTTCTTTCAAATGATCAACGCCAAGAATTACATCTCTCATTGAAAGATCATACTTTTCCATAAAAGTTAACACAGATTTTTCTACAAGTGTAGCAGATGAGCGCGGATAAATAATTGGCGGCTCAATATCAAAGAATTCATATAAAGGATGAATTTGTGCGAAGTATGAAATTTCACTTGGTCCGGCTACATAAAATGCAGTGGGGAAAAGATAATCCTGAGTAATCGGTCTAAGTAATACATTTGGGCTAAATCTTTCCGGATGCTCATTAATTTCCTGAATGATTTCTTCTTTTGTGAATTGTTTTCTCTTTCGTCTTAACTTAAAAATCTCATCAACTGGTTCTATAGCATATCTTCCATTTTCTATATGATAAAACAAATTGACTGGTTTCACTTTCACTTGTGCGTGATATACTTCCTCAAGTGTAGCACTTACATAAACAAGTTTTTGAGTGTGCGTTCTGAAATTATTAATTTCATTAAGAAATATTGGCTTCAAAACTTTCTTAACTTCATCCTGAGATGGATCAAAAATTACCAAACCATATTCGTCGAATAGCCAGAAAAGTAGTTCGCGGAAACTTTGCTTGAATGTTTTTCCTGTCTGATAAATTTCTTTCAGCTTTGAAATTATTTTCCCTTTGAATTCTGTATTTCTCAGATTTAATTCAAGCTGATTAAAAAAGTCATTAAGTGATTCATCAAATATTAAATTACCAACACTTGAACGAATCTCATCATCACTAACATCATCTTTATATTTAATTGTTACAAGATTGTTTTCATTATTCAAAATATTTATCTGATGAACTTCATTAAAATCGTGATCATCACTTTCCATCCAAAAAACAGGGACGAAATTGTAATCAGTGTATCTCTCATTAAGATTTGAAGCTAATTTTATTGCTGTAATTATTTTATAAAATGTGTAAAGTGGTCCACCCAAAATTCCAAGCTGCTGACCAGTAACAACAGCTAAAGTTTTTGGTTGCTGGAGAAACTTAATGTTATTTTTTGTTTTTTCTGATGCGGAATTAAAAGTTTCATATTGGTTAGAAATCAAATCAGAAATATTAAAATTCGAATTGGTTTTCTTTTTTAAGACTGCTCTAAAGACTTCAGAATATTTTTCCTTATCTCTGAAATTATACTTGTAAAACTCTGCTACATTTTCAAATTCATATAGATAATCCAAAAAGAGATTATGGTTTTTTGGTATATCACCAAAATTGATAAACATTTTACCTCACTATTGAAAATTTTATATGCTAAACTATGAAAAAGAGATAAGGTTGACAATAATAGTGAGCTTGTTAGTGATTTATCTTTTCAATCAAGTTTTAGAATTACTATCTTCGCAAAGAAAAAAACATCTGAAGATGGAAATCAATTTATTAAAATATTTTACTGTAAAAAGATTATTTAATGCTATAAGAATTCTTTTATCTTTTTGGTTATCACGAATTATCAGGAAACCAATCGTGTGGGGAATGCCAATTTCATATTCTATTGAACCGACAAATCATTGCAACTTAAAATGTCCTGAATGTCCGAGTGGTCTTGGGATACTGACTCGTCCACTTGGTTTGCTAAAAACCGATGACTTCAAAAAATGGATTGATGAAATTAAGGAAACAGGTTTTTATGTTCAGTTGTTTTTTCAGGGTGAACCTTACATTAATAAAAATTTGCCTGAAATGATTAGATATGCACAGGACAATAAAATTTATGTATCAATCAGCACCAATGGTCATTTTATTAATGAAAATAATGTTGATAAAGTTCTGGAATCAGCACCTGATAAACTAATTTATTCAGTTGATGGGCTTGATGAAGAATCATATCAGAACTATCGTGTTGGAGGAACTTTTGCCCAGGTGGATTCGGCTTTGAGAACATTGGTCAGAAGAAAAAAAGAGCTTAGGCAGAAAAGACCTTTTATCGAATTTCAGTTTATCGTGATGAAACAAAATGAACATTTGCTTGAAGATGTAAAAAGATATTGTAAAGAAGTTGGAGTTGATAAACTCGTATTTAAAACAATGCAGATCTCCTCTTATGAAAATGCTGTTAAATTTCTTCCAACAAATAAAAAATACAGGCGATATGTTATAGAAAATAATTCATTCAGAATTAAAGCTGAGATTAAAAATCATTGCTTTGCTCTATGGCGTACTGCAGTAATAACCTGGGATGGAAAACTTGTTCCTTGCTGTTTTGATAAAGATGCTGAATTTTCTCTTGGTGTACTTAATGGAAAATCAGTGAAAGACATTTGGTTATCGGAAAATTATAATAATTTTCGGCAGTCGATTTTAACTGATAGAAAACAAAACAAAATGTGCACAAACTGTACTGAAGGATTAAAAATCAACATTCTTGAAATTGAGCAATGACAGAACCATTCAAAAATAATTTTGTTTTGAGTGAGCAGGTTGTAAAGTATAAAAGTTTTTTAATTCTATCCGGAAAGATAATAATCGCATCAGGACTGCTTTATTACATCATCAGCTCAGTTAATTTTAATGAAATCATCTCTGCAATTTATGATGCTGATGTTAGTTTGATAATTCCTGTCTTATTGCTAAGCTTTTTGAATTTATATCTTCAGTATTACAAGTGGAAGCTAACTTCATCTTTAATATTAAACAATTCAGATAATCGGAAAGTCCTTTATTCATTGTTCCAGGGATTTTCTGCTGCGGTATTTACGCCTGCAAGAATAGGAGAGTATTTTGGGAGAGCAATTGTATTTAAAGATCATTCTTTATTAAAAGTTACATTAGCAACATTACTGGATAAATTCTTTCCACTTTTAATTGTAGCGATTTTTGGATCAGTATCGAGTGTATTGTTTATACATTATTTTTATGAAGTAAGTATTTATGTTACTGTCAGTTTGTTTATTGTTCTTTTTTCACTTTTCTATTTTGTAATATTAGTAATCTTCAATGAAAAGTTCTGGGATAATTTTCTTTTTAATAAACTCAGAGATTCAAAAAGATTATCAAAATATTTTGAAAAATTTTCTGTACTTAGAAATCTTGATAAAAATTATTCAGCAAAGATGATTTTGCTTTCGATACTTTTTTATGGTTGTTACATTTTTCAGTATGCAATTTTAGTTGCTGCATTCTCGCACAACTCATCTTTTCTGAATTACCTCTGGGCAGGAAATCTTACTATGTTTTCCAAAACAGTAATTCCACCAGTAAGTTTTAGTGAATTAGGAATTCGTGAAGGTGCTTCGGTATTTTTTATTCAGCAATTTGGTGAGTCTGCTTCAGTGGGTTTTAATGCTTCAATATTTTTATTTCTAATTAATGTTTTATTGCCGTCTTTAGTCGGTTTGATTCTAATCTTCAGAAAAAATGATGATTGAAAATTTACTGCTTCTGTTCTTCCTTCTATTGTTGATTCATTATCTGCTTTTTCTTTTCAGAGTTTATTTAGGTTTGAAAAAATTAAGTTCCGACACTCAGATAAAAATTCCGGATGAATTTGTAACAGTACTTATTCCCTTTAGAAATGAGGAGAAAAACATATTACAAGTCTTGAAGTCTGTTGAATCTCAAGATTATCCTACAGATAAATTTGAGGTAATTTTTATTGATGATAATTCAGTTGATAAATCAAAAGAGCTTCTGGAAAAAAATATAAGCAGATACAACATCAGAGTGATTACGGTACCTGATGATTATTTAGTTAATGCTCATAAAAAGAGAGCGATCAGATTTGGAATAGAAAATTCTAAAGGAGAAATTATTGTCACTACAGATGCTGATTGCATTCATAAAAAAAGCTGGCTCAAAACTTTATTATCTTTTTTTGATGATAAGACAGGATTTGTTTCCGGTCCTGTTAAATTTTTCGAAGGAAAAAGTTTGTTTAGCCGACTACAGGAATTAGAATTTGCTGGTTTGGTTATTACAGGAGCTGGTCTTATCGGAAGTAATAATCCGACTATATGCAATGCTGCAAACATAGCATACAGAAGAAAAGCTTTTGATTTAGTTGGAGGTTTTTCATTTCAAATGAATCTTTCATCTGGTGATGATGAACTCCTGATGCAAAAAATTTTCAGGGATACAGATTATCAAATCAAATTTGCTCTTAATAAAAATGCTATTGTAGAAACTGAACCAAATGAGACTTTGAAGAATTTCTATCAACAAAGAAAACGCTGGGCAAGTAAAGGATTATTCTATAAAAATAAAATGCTCGTTATGAAATTAGTTCTGATTTACCTGTTTTACATTGCTCTTGTTATTCAACCAATCCTTGGATTGACAGTTCATTCAATATTTTTAATCTCTTTCACTGTTTCATTGATCGCCAAAATTTTAGTTGAATTTTTAATTCTAAAAAAAGGTATAGAATTATTATTTGATAAAAATATTCTTAATGTATTCTTACTTGCCGAACTATTTCACATTCCTTACATCATAATTGCTGGATTAAGCGGAGCTTTTGGCAACTACAGATGGAAAGACCGTCGCATTAGCAGATAAATTAAACACTTTTGTTTAGTTAAGCAGACAATTCATTTCATCTAATTATCTCTTTATTGAAAATAAAACATTTTTAACTGGCATGGTTATTGGCTTTTAAGAAATGCAAATGAAAGGAGAAAATTATGAAAAAGTTAATTGCAATATTAGTTTTCTTATTTATCGGTTTAACTGCTAATGCAGAAGCCAGCACAAATTACTACCAAAGAGTTGGTGGTTATTTCTACACTAATTTAAGTCCCTACGGCACCTGGATAGAAATTGATTATGGAGTTGTTGCCTGGAGACCTACCATCATAAAACGAAATTGGGCTCCTTACAAAATAGGAAGATGGATTTGGACAGATTACGGCTGGTATTGGGATTCATACGAGCCATTTGGACATATAGTTTTCCATTACGGAAGATGGTATTATGATGACTATTATGGATGGATATGGATTCCTGATGACGAGTGGGCTCCAGCCTGGGTAGAATGGAGATATGATGATGATTATATAGGTTGGGCTCCTTTACATCCTTATGCTGTGTTCTCAATAAATTTCGGAATCAGAGTTACTTATGAATATTATGTTCCTTACACACATTGGCATTTTGTAACTTATAAACATTTCTGCAATCCTTATGTTTATAATTATTATGTTCCTTCTAAATACAAATATAGAATTTATGGTCGCACTAAAGAACGATATGAATATAAGTATCACAATGGAAGAGTAAGAAATGAAGGTGTTGATTTTGACTTTGTAAGAAAGCGCTCTGGTCAGAAAATCGAAAAGAGAGATTTAATTACTTCTAATGATCCTCGTGAATTTGGAGACATTAAAAGAAGAGATGAAGATAGAATCAGGACATTTATAGCTGATAGAAATGAAATACAAAGAGATAGGGAATCATTAAAAGATGTTAAGATTGAAAGATCTGAAAGAAGACCAAAACTTGAGTTAGAGAAAGTTGAACTTACAGAAGTTAAGAGGACAAGAACCAATGATCGTAATGAAGTTAATGACCGAAGACAAACTGAGCAGGAAAGAAATATAAATCGTGATGATAAGGTTAAAGACAGAACTGATTCTAATGAAAGAGAGAGAAATCAGGATTTAAGAAATAGGGAAGAACAAAGAAGAACTATGGAACAGGAAAAATCCAGAACAAATGATTCAAGAGATTTGGAAAGAAGAAAAGAAGTTGAAGTCAAATCCAGGACTGACAGAGATAGTGAATTCAGAAATGAAAGAAATAATGTAAACAGAAATGATAACCGTTCATTCGAAATGAAAAAGAATGAAGGCAGAGTAAATGAGCAAAGAAATGAAGTCAAACGAAATGAACAGATTGAAAATCGCAATTTTGAACAAAGAAGAACTGAAACCAGACAAATTGAGTCAAAAAGAAATGATAATGAAAGAAAAGTTGAGACAAACAGAAATCAGAATCAGCAAAGAAATGATAATACAGACAGAAGACAAAACACTTCCCGAACAGAAAGAACAAGGTAAAATATAACTCATCTCTCTCCTAAAGCGGTATCAAACTTTTGATACCGCTTTTTTGTTATTGCACATGCTAACAATAATTTTGTTGAAAAAATCGGAAATTATATGCAGGATAAATCAAACAGACTTTTTTATATACTTGGCGCTTTTTTCATCGCTAATGCAATACTTGCAGAATTTATAGGAGTTAAAATATTTTCACTGGAAAAAACACTTGGACTAGAACCACTGAATCTCACCTTATTCGGTTATGAGAATTTATCATTTAATTTAACTGCCGGCGTTTTACTCTGGCCAATAGTTTTTATTATGACTGACATCATTAACGAATACTTTGGCAGGAAAGGAGTAAGATTTTTGTCTTTTACCGCAGCAGGATTGATAGCTTATGCATATGCAATGGTTTATTTTTCTATATCTTTAACTCCTGCGGATTTCTGGATAATCAGAGATACACCATCAGGTCAGTTAAATATGCAATTAGCATTTAATACAATTTTTGGTCAAGGATTGTGGATAATTATCGGGTCATTAGTTGCGTTTTTAATCGGCCAATTAGTTGATGTAACGGTTTTTCATTATTTCAAGGCAATTACAGGAAGTTCTAAAATATGGTTAAGAGCAACTGGCTCAACACTAGTTTCTCAGTTTATTGATAGCTTTGTTGTTCTATTCATTGCTTTCTATATCGGTGCTGGCTGGGATTTAAAATTGGTTCTGGCTATTGGTGTAGTTAATTACATTTATAAATTTTTCATTGCTGTATTTTTAACACCACTTTTATATATCATCCATTTTGTAATAGACAAATATCTTGGTAAAGAGCTTTCGGATAAACTGCAGATTGAAGCTACATTAAAATGATTTCTCCATTCTTTTAAAGTAGAAAAATATTTCCGTAATTTTGTTATAGTAAATTGTTGAGTTTATCTAAACTTGCTTAATTAAGGATAAAAGTGCATCTCTTATCATCGATACGGCCTTCGTTATGGTTTTCAATTCTGAATCAGACAATTCTAAAATTTTTTCAATCAACAAATCAAACAAATGAAATGCAAAAGGAGCTAATATGAAAATCACAAAAGAGGAAGCTCTGTTGTATCACAGTTCTGAGAGAGTTGGTAAAATTGAGGTTATACCAACTAAACCTTGTCTTACTTCAAGAGATTTATCGCTTGCTTATACTCCCGGTGTTGCTGAACCTTGTCGGGAAATTCATAAAAATGTTGAAGATGTTTATAAGTATACAGCTAAAGGTAATCTTGTTGCTGTTGTTTCAAATGGAACAGCTGTATTAGGTCTTGGTGATATTGGTCCCGAAGCAGGTAAACCTGTTATGGAAGGGAAAGGAGTTCTGTTTAAAAGATTTGCTGATATTGATGTGTTTGATATTGAAGTAGCATCTCACGATCCAAAAGAAGTTATCAGAGTTTGTCAGTTATTAGAGCCAACATTTGGGGGAATCAATCTTGAGGATATAAAAGCACCTGAATGTTTCGAGATTGAAGAGACACTTAAAGCAACGATGAAAATTCCGGTGTTTCATGACGATCAGCATGGAACTGCAATTATTTCTTGCGCAGCATTAATTAATGCTGTTGAACTGGCAGGAAAAAAATTAAATGAAGTTAAAATTGTTGTAAATGGAGCCGGAGCTTCTGCTATTTCTTGTTGCAAACATTATATCAGAGCAGGAGTAAAAAGAGAAAACATCTGGATGTTCGACACAAAAGGTTGTATTACAAAAGACAGAAAAGATCTTAATAAATACAAAGAAGAATTTGCTCAGGAAAAAGGATTTGCTTCACTTGCCGAAGCAATGAAAGATGCAGATGTTTTTATCGGGCTTTCAGTTGGTGGTGTCGTTAATAAAGATATGGTTAAATCAATGGCAAAAAATCCAATCATCTTTGCAATGGCCAATCCTGATCCTGAAATTATGTATGATGATGCAGTTTCGGTTCGCGATGATTTAATTATGGCAACGGGTAGAAGTGATTTCCCGAACCAGGTTAATAATGTTCTTGGATTTCCATTTATTTTCAGAGGTGCACTTGATGTAAGAGCTACACAGATTAATGATGAAATGAAAATGGCAGCTACGAAAGCTTTAGCTCAGTTAGCAAGAGAAAAAGTTCCTGAAATGGTTATCAAAGCTTATGGTGGAGAAGAGTTTGAATTTGGTAAAAATTATATTATTCCAAAACCTTTTGATCCGCGAGTTTTATGGTATGTTGCTCCTGCAGTAGCAAAAGCTGCAATCGAAACAGGTGTGGCTAAAATTACTGAAATGGATTGGGATGCTTATCGTGAAAAGCTTAAAGAGAGATTGGGTCTGTCTAAAGAAATAATTCGTGTTATGATTCACAAAGCTCAGCAGAAACCAAAGAGAGTTGTTTATCCTGAAGGAGAAGAAGAAAACATTATTCGTGCTGCACATGCTGTTTATAATGATGGAATTGCTAAACCAATTTTGCTTGGTAATGAAAAAATCATTAAACAGGAAATTGAAAGAATAGGCTATGATTTGAATGAATTTACGATTATCGATCCTGAAAATTGTGACAAATGCGAAGATTACGCAAAAACATTCTTCGATAGAAGAAAACGAAAAGGTGCAACTCTTTATGATTCAAGAAATCTGATTAGAAAACCTAATTATTATGGTTCAATGATGGTTGCACAAGGTGATGCTGATGCAATGATCAGCGGATATACTACAAGCTATCCAAATACAATAAGACCTGCTTTGCAATGTATCGGAGTTAGGGAAGGACTTACAGTTGTTTCAGGAATGTACATTGTAATAGCAAAGAAGGAAACCTACTTTTTTGCCGATTGCACAGTAAATGTTAATCCAAATAAAGATCAGTTAGCCGAGATTGCAATTTCTACAGCTGATGCAGTTAAAGAATTTGATGTCGAACCTAAAATCGCACTTCTTTCTTTTAGTAATTTTGGAAGCGCACCTTATCCGGAATCCGTAAAGGTAACAGAAGCGGTTAAGCTCATCAAACAAAAAAGACCGGAATTAATTGTTGATGGAGAAATGCAGGCAGATACGGCTGTTGCTCCGGAAATCATCGAAAAGACTTTCCCATTTGCAGAAATAAGAGGTGGCGCTAATGTTTTAATATTCCCAAATCTCGATGCTGCTAATATTGCTTATAAATTAATGGCAAGAATTGGACAGGCAACTGTTATCGGACCAATCCTATTGGGAATGGCAAAACCTGTTCATGTTTTACAAAGAGGAGCATCTGTTGATGATATCATTAATATGACAGCTATTGCAGTTGTTGATGCTGAATCAAAGAAAAACTATCTGAAGAACAAGTAAAGATTAATTTTTCCTGACAGAGCCGGTCCAGATGCCGGCTCTTTTTTTACCATTCATAAAACTTTTTTTGTCTTTTGAAATGTAAAAGAATATTTTTTGACGGGAATAATAAAAAATGTTATGATAGCCAGAAACGGAATAAGAATGCTTGCATCAGTTATGTTCACCGATATGGTGGGCTATACTTCTTTGATGCAGGAAGATGAAGAACGAGCAAAACTACTTCGTGACAGGTATAGAAAAGTGCTTGAAGAAAAAGTATTTGAACATCTTGGAAAAGTTATTCACTACTTTGGTGATGGTGCTCTTACCATTTTTGGCAGTGTGATTGAATCTGTTATTTGTGCAAAGGAAATTCAAGCTGAGTTATTAAAAGAACCTAAGGTTAATTTGAGAATTGGAATCCATGCTGGGGAAATAGTATACGATGATGAAGGTGTTTATGGAGATACTGTTAATATTGCTTCACGAATAGAATCACTGAGCAAAGGCGGTTGTGTTCTATTCTCATCCAAAGTGAATGATGAACTAAAAAACCATTCTGAATTCAAAACCAAATCATTAGGATTATTTGAACTTAAGAATGTAAAGTATCCTGTTGAAATTTTCGCTCTTCAAAGTGAAGATATAGTTGTTCCAAACAAAAATGATTTTGAATCAAGATTTAATCTGAGAAATGAGTCAATTGCTGTCTTACCATTTGTTAATATGAGTAATGAACCTGATAATGAATTTTTCTCTGATGGAATAACTGAAGAAATCCTGAATGCACTATCTAAAATTGAAGAACTTAAAGTAACCTCAAGAACATCGTCTTTTGCATTCAAAGGAAAAAATTTTGATATAAGGGAAATAGGTAAACAACTGGGAGTTAGAAACTTACTTGAAGGAAGCGTTCGGAAAGTAGGAAACAGAGTCAGAATTACAGCCCAGCTAATTGATACTCTTGATGGTTATCATAAATGGTCTGACACATTTGACCGTGATATAAAAGATATTTTTCAGGTTCAGGACGAAATTGCAACGACAATTGTAAGCACTCTAAAAAAATCACTTAAGATTCAGGATTCACAGAAGAAACCACTGGTAAAAATACCAACGACGAATCTTGAGGCATATCAGCTTTTTTTGAAAGCAAATTATTTCTGGAATAAGTGGACACCAACTGATATAAGAAGATCACTTCAACTTCTGAAGAAATCTGTTGAAATAGATTCAAATTTTGCTCAGGGATTTTCAGCATTGGCTGCTTGTTATGTTTATCTTGGTGCTATTGGACAATTACCAAATCAAATCGCAAATGAAGAAGCCAAGAAATATGCATTGAAAGCTTTATCAATGGATGATCAACTTCCTGATGGTCATCTTTCACTTGCGATGGCAAACTTATTTGATTGGAAATGGGATGAATCATATAAATCATTTCAAAAAGCACTGGAACTAAGCCCGAATAATGCAGATGCACATCATTATTATGCTTATTACATGATGGCAATAAACAACACCCGCAAGGCAGTCATTGAAGCTGAGAAAGCTCATGAACTTGATCCGCTCTCATTGCCAATAAATGCATTCCTTGGTGATATGTACTTGAATGCGGGAATGATTTTAGATGCAATTGAGCAGTATAAAAAAACGCTGGAAATTGATTCAACATTTCGTGCAGCGATTAACGGATTAGGGTGGGCTTACTATCAAAGTGGAAATATGGAAGAAGCTTTAAAGCTATTTAAGAAATCTCAGGAGATTGCAGGTGATGAATTTAAATCAACAGCAAATCTCGGATACATTTACGCTAAGTCAGGAGAATTAGATAAAGTCAACGATTGCCTTGATAAGATTAAATTTCAGGAAAAGAAGTTAACAGAAGTAAATTATACCATCGATTATGCTTTAGTTTATCTTGGTTTGGGAAATTATGATAAAGTATTTGAATACTTAAATAAAGCTTTTGAAGACAAATTAGGTGCACTAATTTTTATCCGTAGCAGATCGTGGAAGGAAATTCATGACGACGAAAGATTTAAAGCATTGTTAAGTAAAATGAATTTACCTACCGATTAACTTTTCTTAAAATATTTTTTCGGATATTCAAAAAAATCCAATTCAAAATCTTTGGCAGTAATACTCTTCCAGTCTTTTTGTGTTCTCATACAAACAATTCCACAAGTAGGTATATTATCAATTTCTTCATTACACAGAAAATTTTGTAAATCAGTTAGCCCGGGATTGTGTCCAACCAGCATAATAGATTTAAATTTTTGATCAACATCTACAATGAATTTTAAGAGCTTAGCTGATGAGGCAAGATAGAGCTTATCATTCCAAATGATTTCTGATTCTGCAATTCCAAACTTTCTTGCAAATTCAATTGCTGTTAATTTAGTTCGAACAGCTGGACTAGCAAGAATCAACTCAGGTATCACATTTTTTTCTGCTAACAGATTTGCCATAAAAGGCGCATCTCTTTTGCCACGCTTATTTAATGGTCTATAAAAATCATTCAATTCAGGATTATCCCAACTTGATTTTGCATGTCTTACTAATATGAGTTGTCGCATAATAATTATTTTCTGTGATTGTTATCATTTGCTAAACTAAATCAAGCTGCTAAGTTTCGCCACGAAAATAGATTAAGCATAATACACAATCAAGAATCTGAAATATATTTGATGAATCTGGAGTTAATAAAAAAATCCGAAACATTTGTAAAGAATACTCTTTCTGAGAGATGTCCTGCTAATTACAGGTATCACAATTTTTACCATGTTCAGAAAGTTGTTGAAGCTGCAATGAATATCTCTGAATCAGAGCAGGTAACCGATGATGAAAAAGAAATTATTATTCTTGCGTGTTTATTTCATGATATTGGTTACATCGATATTTGTGATGGGCACGAAAT
This sequence comes from Ignavibacterium sp., assembly GCF_025998815.1. NCBI lineage: Bacteria > Pseudomonadati > Ignavibacteriota > Ignavibacteria > Ignavibacteriales > Ignavibacteriaceae > Ignavibacterium > Ignavibacterium sp. Next base: position 864,192 of record NZ_AP026678.1, on the reverse strand, counting down.
TAAAAGTTGCACATATGCAAGAAACTTTTTAACAAAAGAAAATTATCCGGAAAAAAAGATTCAACAAATTGAATCTTGTATTTTAGCAACAAAAATTCCTCAGCAACCAAAAAACAAATTAGAAATGATTGTGTGTGATGCTGATCTTCATCATCTTGGTTCTGATGACTTTCTTGAAGTTGGTAATAATCTAAGACTTGAAATCGAATATAGTAATAAAATTCATTTTACAGATGAAGGATGGCTAGAGAAAACTATTAGTTTCAATAAAAGTCACTCATATTTTACTGATTATGCAAAAAAAATTTTTGGCGTAAAAAAGATTCTGAATGTAATTCGATTAGAACAAATGTTAGAATCAGAAAAACAAAAAGTGAAATAAGAATAACAACTTCTTTTTATATTCCCCATATCTTGCTTCTTCGTCTTTAATCTGAGGTTCAAAAAAATTTTGTGAAAATTATCAATTAAGTCACAGTAACCTCTTGCAGTTTACTAATGTATAAGTATATTTGTATTGTAATTTAGATTTAGTCTTAATAAGTATAACAAAATATCAGGGAGTCTTTATGAAAAATCTTTTTCTTCTAATAGTCACTATTTTATTATCGAAATCACTATTTGCACAGGAGTTTGAATTTTTCGAACCCAAAGCAACTATAGGTGGTTATGGAGAACTTCATTACAACAATGAAAAAATTGGGAGTTCACCTTCAAAATCAATTTGGGACTTTCACAGATTTGTTCTTTTCTTTGGTTACAGTTGGTCGGAAAAATGGTCTTTCAAATCTGAAGTAGAGCTTGAGCATAATTTTGTAAAAAACGGACAGGGAGAACTGGAGCTTGAACAAGCTTATGTTAACTATCATCACTCAGATTTATTAGGATTTAATGTTGGAATTATTTTGCCATCAATAGGATTAATAAATGAATTTCACGAACCACCTTTGTTCTTTGGAACAGAAAGACCGGTTTATCATAATTTGATTATTCCTACAACCTGGTTCGGAAGCGGGGCATCAATTTATGGCAATTACAATGGATTTGATTACAGATTAACATTATTTGAGACACTAAACAGTGATAAATTTTCCTTATCACAGGGAATAAGACCTGGAAGAATGAAAGGTTATAAAACAGATGCTTCACGATTTCTTTACAGTGTTAAACTTGATTATTTGAATTTCCCAGGTCTAAAAGTTGGCGGCTCATTATCATTTAATAATGCAAAAGGCGATTCAACAAATATTGATGTAACAATATCTGAAGTTCACGCTAAGTACGATGCAAATAATATTATAGCAGTTTTCGAATTTGGAAATATCAATTATAATTCTGGTGAACTAAAAGCTTCCCGCGGATATTATTTTGATCTTGGTTACAATGTAGCATCGATCTTCAATTTAAGCACGAAAATAATTCCATTTATCAGATACTCAGATATTAATACAGCAGCAGAAACATTAAGTGGTGGTGATAATGAAAAACTTTACCATTTTACAGAATGGATGATTGGACTTAATATAAAACCATTTGAGCAAGTAGTATTTAAAATTGATTACAGTGAACAAACCAGAAAACTTGATGATAGAAAAAGTAAATTCATCAATTTTGGTGTTGGATATATGTTTTAGGAAACAATAAGTATGAAAAAAATGACTTTACTATTTCTGTTACTAAGTTTTACAGTATTTCCACAGGATATCAAAGATAAAGTTAATCAGGCATTGAAAAACTGCTTTGGAAATAATATTCAATTTGAAATTGAGAAAGTCAGAATTGAAAAGAATATCAAGAACGACATTGAAAAAACTGTAGGTCAAAAGTTCTTTTCAGAGGAAATTTATTTTTATAAAATTTTTGAAAACAAGAGTATAATTGGCTTTGCATTGCTTGATAATGTTTATGGAAAATCTCTTCCAATTACTTTTATGGTAATGTTTGATCTGAATGGTAAAATTATTTGTTCTGACATTATAAAATATCGCGAACCATATGGTGGAGCTGTTCAAAGCAAAGAATGGAATAGTCAGTTTAAAGGTAAAGATGCGCAATCAGAATTTATTGTTGGAAAAGATGTAAGTAGTATCAGCGGAGCAACAATTTCTGTGAATTCGGTTACAAAAGGAATTAAGAAACTTACTTTGTTAATTAAATGGCTAATGAAATAATGAATCTAAAACTTTATCAATTCCCTAAACAATTAAAGAAAATGATTGCAGCATTATTGATTAGTCTAACATTCGGAGTACTAATTGGATTAGGTTTTTTATATTACACAACTTCGTATTCAACTAAGGGAGCCATTGAACGATACAATGGCTCTCAGGTTTCTGATGAATTTGACATAGCAGAAAATTATCCAAAACCAGTCTCAGAAATTTTTATAACTACACACAATCATATAATAGCTTTCACTCTGATATTCACAGTTGTTTGTTCAATATTTTATTTTTCATCATTAATGAATAACGGCTTGAAAACTTTTCTAATGATTGAACCATTCGTATCAATAATCATTTCTTTCGGAAGTCTTTGGCTAATGAGGTTTGTAAATTCAAATTTTGTCTATCTAATGGCTTTCTCATCAACTTTGATTTATCTCTCTTTCTTTGTTATGGTTAGTTTGATTTTAATAGAGATTTTTTTCAAACGGTCGTAAGCAAATATTTTTTATTATTCTGTCAAAAACTTTATTATAAAGGTAAGAATTATTCTTAGTTTTTTATGACCAGAATTCTGTTATTAATTATTACAATAAATTCATTCTTATTTTCTCAATCAGGAGATTGGGTAATCATTCAAACACCGGTTGCAGCGAACTTAAAGAACATTTTTGCAATTGATTCAATGAATATCTGGGTCGCCGGAGATAGTGGATACATTCTATATACAAGCGATATGGGAAATAATTGGTCTATTCAAAACTTCAGACCAGACTTTAAAATTAATGACATTTTTTTTCTTGATGTGAATATTGGATGGGCAATTGAAAACGGAACCGAAGATGGAATAAATGTAGATAACTTTATACTAAATACTACCGATGGAGGTTTAAATTGGCAATCAAGAAGGTTCAGACCGGATAATGTTATATTAAATACTATTTGTTTCGTTGATTCAAGTAAGGGAATTATTGGTGGAGATAATAATATTTTTTCTATCACTACAAATGGTGGAGTTGATTGGACTGAGATTCCAAGAGATACTGCGACTTTCTCTCATTTCCCGGTTCATAAAGTCAGATTTATAAATGATTCTATTGGCTTTGCAGTTGGAGGAATCTATGACCGTGGCGGAGTCATCTGGCATTGTACTAATGGGGGTTTTACCTGGATGACTGATTCGGCCTATGCAGATCCATTTTTTGATATGGTTTTTCCAGATTCGCAAACAGTTGTAACTTTAGCCAGTGATATCGAGAGAAGTTTTCCAAGTGCAGTTTTCAAATCATCGGATTTGGGAAATACCTGGTTTTACAAAGAAATTTCTTACTATGGAGTATCGAGTGGTATTGATAACAGAACCACTGATGAAATTTGGGGAACATTTGGTCATGAGTTTATAGTTAGTTCAGATAAAGGTGAAAGCTGGCAAACCATCTTAACGCCTGATTCAATAAATGTATTTGATATTGTGTTTACTGACTCACTGCACGGATTTGCTATTGGCGAGAATGGAAAGTTTTTGAAATTTGTACCCACTATTTCTTCTGTTGAATCCAAACCGGTTATTACAAATGAATCATTCAGGCTGTATCAGAATTATCCTAATCCATTCAATTCGATTACCAATATCAGAATAGATTTATTTGATGACAGTTTTATAAATGTTGCAGTTTACAATTCATTAGGTGAAAAAATTCAGACACTATTTTCAGGTGAAGTAGAGAAGGGAAGTTTAGAATTGAAATTTGATGCGAAAGATTTAGCAACGGGAATTTATTTCTACTCAGTGGAAATACAAAATAAAGATTATAAATCTTCATCAGATAAATCAATCTTTAAAATGATAATCCTCAAATAAGTTAGCGTAACAAAACCATCTTCTTTGTTTCTGAGTAACTTCCAGCAGTCAGTTTGTAATAATAAATTCCACTTGTCAAATAATATTTAGCAGCATCAAAGTTTAACTCATAACTACCTGCTTCTCTATACTCATCAATCAAAGTTATGATTTCATTACCAAGCATATCGTAAATTTTTAACGAGTGCCAACTACCCGATGGAGTTTGCCAACTGATCTTTGTAGTTGGATTGAAAGGGTTTGGATAGTTTTGAAAAAGTTCAAAGGAACTTAGATCATTTTTCTTATTTTCAACACTTATTGGGTTAAATGAAATTGGTGCTGACCAGATTTGATAAATCCCGGTTGAATTGTCCATCCAAACCGGAAATAATTTATGATCTACTGCTATAATATCAATATTATCACCTTGATACCCTTGACCTAATCCGCCAATTGGTAATGGTTTAAAGTTGTGATCTGATATTTTATAATCTATCCAATTAATCCCACCGTCTGTTGATCTGGATAAAAACACTGATGCAGAATCATTGGTTGTAGCTCTATCATCATAATAGATAATATTTACGCCACCATACTTATCTACATCTATTGCAGGAAAATATTGAGTTTTACCATTATTAAGAGCATCTTGATTTACTCTTATTCCTGAAGACCAGGTTTGGCCATTGTCAGTTGATTTATAAAGGATAATATCCGGATCGGAACCAGCTGGAAACAGATTAATTTGCGTAGTTACTATATAAATTGTTCCTCTCGAATTTGTATTCGATTTATCAACAGCTATTCTTGGTAAACCATTAACCCGAATGTTAGACTTCTGAGCCAGAACACCATTTATTCCATTAATTGGGATTGCATTATTCATGACTGACCAGGAATTCCCACCATCATCAGAATAAGCAAAACTAACAGCTGTTTCATTAAAAGGTGATGTGCTCGTGACTAATGCATAGCAAATAAAGATTTCACCATTATTTCCAACTTCAATGTCCGGTCCGGCAGATCTTTGAGTAAATGAATTTACTGTCTGTGTAGGATTCCAGGCTTGAAAAATATTATCCGTAAAAGAAAATTCTACCGGAAAAGTACCGCTTAGTTTTACCCAAGTTGCATAAGTACGTCCATAGTATATGCTTGAAGGATTATTATCAGAGGCAAGTGTAGCTCTTTCATACAAAGATTCGCCATCACTGGTAATTTTATTTTGTGCTGACCAATTTAGTCCATTATCTGTAGAGTAATGAGAATAGATACCATAAAATGGTTGCCTTCCCAATCGTGATAATATAAAAGTTCCGTTTTTATCGATTGCTACTCCAGGATCACCTTGATGGAATGAGATATTTGGTCCATTGCAGGTATCGCTACCAAACCAGGTGTTTCCACCATTTGTTGTTACATAAATTCCTTCACTTACAAAAAATGGTTGAAACACAATTGTATTAGCCGATGCAAATAAAATATTCGGATTTGTTGGGTGAACAGTTATAAATACCTCAGTTTGATTAACATTACTAAGGTACAAAATGAAATTAGGTCCAATGTTTAAACCACTTCCCTGAGGTAGGGAAGTGGTCGTGAAAACAAATAAAATATAACACAATAATTTTAGATAATTTGATTTCATCAGAAAGTGTATCCTATATGTAAAGATGCAAAAAATGTTCTTGGTTCACCGGCTTCATAAAATCTACCGCTTGTTGAATTTATATTTACAAATCCAACATATCTTTTATCTAATATATTATTCATTCCACCAGATAAAAGTAGATTTATTTTTCCCATTCTATAATCCAAACCAATAGTAGTACCTAAAAGTGTATAAGCATCTGTTTTATCATCATTTGCGTCGTTTACATATAATCCGGAAATATACTGAAGTGAACCTTTTATGAATCCGGTTAAATCATAACTAAATGAATGTTCATATTCAAATGAAGTTAACAAATTATGTTCAGGAACAGAGGGAACTAAATTTCCGGAGAAGTCTTTTTCTTCAGTAACAATATTCCCTAACGAATCAAGATCGATGGATGCAGCTGAATAAGAGTCATACTTGAAATTCGAATAGGTATATGATAGAGTTAATCTGAGTCCTTCAAGTATTTCTGTTTTACCACCAACTTCAACACCTCTTCTTGTTGTTTGAGCTGAGTTTCTGTAAAAGACATCGCCGTAAACTTCAAAAGGAACTATTTCATCTTCAATCACACTATTAAAAAATGTTACTTCGAAAAATGTTTTACCAAAATATTTCTGATCAAAATCAACAATGTTTCCTTTTATTCCCAGTTCAAAGTTTTTTGATTTCTGAGGTTTCAAATCCGGATTCATCAACGTAGAACCATTATTGGAACTTAGTGGATAATTATCCAGCTCATTTCCAGCCGGTGAATCAAAACTTAACCCAAATGAAGTATAAGCAGAAACAGAAGGTGTAATCTTGAAGTTTAATGCTGCCTTTGGAGTAAATGCTTCAAATCTTCTTATATCATTTCTGCTTCCAAGTAACTGGTCTTTCTGATCGAAGTAAACATTATCATATCTTCCACTGAATAACAGGTATAATCTTTTGCCGTAAAGTTCGAAAATATTTTGAATAAAAAATCCGGAATTACCAATTGTTTCATCAGTTAAATTATTTAATATGTCTCCTTTCTTTCCATTTATGTTATTATAATCTTCTATTGGTCCTGTCTGATATAATAAATCCCCACCAATTGAAAATTCATTTTCTCTGTTTTCGAATAAGACTGATTTATTGGTATATCTGGCAGAACCACCAAGTCCATATCTGTTAATAATTCTGTAATTCCTTTGGGTTCTTTCAAAATATTTAATAGTTCCATAAGTGGTGATCTCTACTTCATTATTAAGAGATTCTCCGAACTTACTATTTAATCTTAAAGCAACTCTCCCTTTCTTACTAATTCTTCTGAAATCAAAATCCTTTTCTCTTTGTGCCGCTTGAAATGGATTTGCTTCATATTCAAATTTATTAAGGGAACCTGGTAGTCTTATTAATCCTGTTGTGAAGTAACCTAGAAATTGAACATTTGTATTTTTACCAGGATTTGTTTCGAGAACAGTGTTCAATATATGCCAATAATCTTCACTATGTTCGCGATAACCTTTGTAATTATGGTAAGTATAGGTTGCTAAAAAACTATAATCATCAGTCCTAATTCCTGTTTTGAATCCATTTCTTCTCAATTCATAAGAACCAAAATCATTAAACAAAACAAAAAAGTTATTAGGGAAGTTTATGTCATTTATGAAGTTTACAACACCACCAGGTGCATTAGTATAAAGTGAAGATGAATTGCCTTTGACTATTTCAATACTTCCAATAGAATTAAAATCAATAGCTTCGATTCTGGTTTGTCCGTCTGGTTCAGATTCGGGTATCCCATCTAATAATATTCTTACTCCTCTGATACCAGAATTTGATCTGCTTCCAAAACCTCTTATTGATATTCTTACATCGTGGTTACCATATCTATTCTGAAGAAATACACCCGGAACAGTATTTAATACATCACTAATTGAAGTTTTGCGATCATATCTATAAGTCTTATTACTTAATCTTATAACGGAATAAGGTATGTCAATAATTTTTTTATTAGTTCTGGTACCCGTAACAACTACCTCATCAGTTTGATATTGCAGGGTATCAGTTTTACTCGCATCCTTTGCCTCTTCATTTTGAGCATAGAAATCTATAGTGAGAATTGAACAAAAAAATAGAATAATGAAAAAGGAATTTTTTTTCATTTAACTCTCCTTGAATAATTATTTAAAGTTAAACTAAAGCGAATTAACCAAGGAGAACTTGCGGTGGGGGAGTTAGTACCTCTGAGGTCTGTTGGATTGGATTTTCAATTAGTACTAACGAAAGGTTAGTACTGGTAAAAAAAGTTTCAAATTCCTTATTCTTTTCTAAAAACAGTCCAATAAATGCAAGTATGTTTATCGAATTTCGTTGCTTATGATTTTCACTTTCCGATTTAGAAAAGCTATGAAATAATTCTTCAAGTAAATTTTCTTTATCATCGTAATAACATAAAAATCTAAGACTGTCAGCATCAGATAAATTCTTTTTAATATCATACATTTTACCATTAAATCTGAATTCCCTTGAATGTATCCATTTGAAGGAAACTTTATTTTCTTCTATATCATTTTTACTTATAGATAACAAAATTATTTCTTTATCCAATTCACTATTAAGTAACTTTTTAATTACATATTTTTTAATAATATGTGTTGATGAAAAATAAAGAAGTATATAGCCACTACTATTAAGTAGCAGGATCGAAATGATAATAGCTGATAAAAAATTTTTCAGATAAATATTTTTTTTCAAAATAAGTGCTCAAATTTCAAATCAAAATTAAAGAAAAAAACTTTTTATTGAAATAAAATGCTGAAAGTATATGCTCATAAAAAACATCATCTTGAGTTAAAATTATTGGCTGGTGAATTCGGATTTATTTTCATTGCCTCAGCACGAAAATCGAATTCTTCAAAGTAAATCAATTTCCAGGGAAGATACTTTTTAGTAAAAGTAGAAAGTCCGGAATTGTGATCAGAAATTCTTTTCTGGAGATTGGAAGTGTGTCCAAAGTAAAGTTTGTTGTGCTTAGCAGAGAAAAGAATATAAGTGAAGAATTTAGCCATAGGGATTGCGGAGAGGGAGGGATTCGAATGGCAAAAGCCATACCCTTTTACAGAGTACGACGGTTTAGTCCCTCAAGGGATTGGTTTCAGCCAAAATAACTCTTAGATAATCTTGTTCTGCTTTAACCACTTATAACCTTGATAACTTTTGAAGAATTTTTCTCTTTTCATTGCCTCAGCACGAGAATCGAATTCTTCAAAGTAAATTAGTTGCCAGGGAAGAAACTTTTTAGTAAAAGTAGAAAGTCCGGAATTGTGATCAGAAATTCTTTTCTGAAGATTGGAAGTATGTCCAAAGTAATGTTTATTATGCTTAGCAGAGAAAAGAATGTAAGTGAAGAATTTAGCCATAGGAATTGCGGAGAGGGAGGGATTCGAATGGCAAAAGCCATACTCCTTTACAGAGTACGACGGTTTAGTCCCTCAAGGGATTGGTTTCAGCCAAAATAACTCTCAGATAATCTTGTTCTGCTTTAACCACTTATAACCTTGATAACTTTTGAAGAATTTTTCTCTTTTCATTGCCTCAGCACGAGAATCGAATTCTTCAAAGTAAATCAATTTCCAGGGAAGATACTTTTTAGTAAAAGTAGAAAGTCCGGAATTGTGATCAGAAATTCTTTTCTGGAGATTGGAAGTGTGTCCAAAGTAATGTTTGTTGTGCTTAGCAGAGAAAAGAATGTAAGTGAAGAATTTAGCCATAGGGATTGCGGAGAGGGAGGGATTCGAACCCTCGGTACCCCTTTACAGAGTACGACGGTTTAGCAAACCGTTGGTTTCAGCCACTCACCCACCTCTCCAAAAGTGGACTTTCCACTGAAATTTTGTGCCCAAATATATAAGCCAAGTGTAAAAAACCCAAATTAAATCATTAGCTTATAAATTAATCTAATGTTAAATCCTGCTTCTGGTAAGATAGATTTAATTCTTGATAGATGATTTCGATAACTTTTATTAAATATGTTATCAACATTTAATGTAACTGAATTAACACTTTCGTCTATATAGAATAAATATTGAATAAATGAATTGAAAATAATGTAACCAGCAGTGGGTTGCTCAAATATATCAATATTATTTTGCTTAAAGGCCCAATCAAAGCCTAATCCAAATTGTAAATCATCTGCTTTATACTGAATTCCTGTTGTTCCTTTAAATGGTGGAATTTGTGGTAAAGAATTATGATTCTCTCTGAATTCACCTTTGGTGTAAGTGAATGAGGAACTCAGATAATATCCATCATAAAAGTTCCAATTAAACGATCCATCGAATCCGTATAACAATGCAGCAACACCAAATGTTTTAAAGATCGGAAGAAATGTTTGATAATTTATTTCACCACTGTTTCTTGGAATAATGAACGATTCAAAGTTGTTATAAAAAACATTTAAGTTAAAATTTAGTTTTTCAAATTTATGATATACAAAAACTTCAGTACCAATTCCGGATTCACTGCTTAAATCTGGATTACCAACTTCATACGAATAAGCTGCTAAATGAGGACCTTCTGAAAATAATTCTTCTATAGTTGGTACTCTTGTCGATCGACTTATGTTTGATCCAATGAATACAATATCAGAAAGCTGGTAAAGTATTGACGCAGATAGTGAGAGATTATTAAAAGTTTTTCCCCGAATAGACCCGATTTTACTATCCAGTTTTTCTACCTTTGGTTTAATATCGTCAAAAGAATATCTCGCAGCAAAATTTAAATTTGCTTTTCCAAAATTAATTTCCTCGAATACATAAGCTGAAATGTTGAGTGATTTAGTTGGTGGTGTAAAAACAAATCCGCCGATTTCAAAATCTCTATGCTCTAATGAGATACCAAATATTCCTTCATCAAAGTTGAATAATTTTATATGATTATATTCAATGTTGGCAAGATTAGTAATTATCCGAAATTCAGAACCGATTCTTCCACTGAATTCAAATTCTTTATGACGATAATAAATATTTTTATATGAAAGTTTGAAATAATTAGAATCGTTTAGAAATTTTATGTTTGAATCGAAGTGTATTTGTTTTTTTGTGATATCAATTTTAACTCCATTCGGATGAGCACCAATAAATCCGCCAGGAATTCCATAACTTAAATCATACAATCTGTAAGCAACACCAGAATAGCCGAGATCATTTATATAACTTAATCCCAAGGAGGAATTAAAATTTTTTGATGAAGAATTTTTTAGTAAACCATCTGGAGTGCTGAGATCAGAAGTATTTCTTCTGCTTAACTCAAATCGAATTGCAAGTGGATTTATAGGTATTTCAGATTGGATGGCACCAAGATACCCTTTGTTAACAGTTTCTGCGTAACCTCCAACAGTTAAATGATAAGTGTTGTGAATCTGTTGAGGAATTTCATTTCGCGATACATTGACAATTCCCCCTACAGTTGAGGATGTTTGTGTTAAAATTTTCGGTCCTCTTAAAACTTCAATCCTATCTGATGTAAATGGTTCGATAGTTACAGCGTGGTCAGGTGAAGTTGCCGATAGGTCAACAGTTTTCATTCCATCTTCACTTATCAAAATTCTATCTTGTCCCAAACCTCTGTAAACGGGTCTTGAAGGTGCTGGTCCCATAGAACGGACAGATAAACCAGATTCATTTTTAAGAGTTGAAGCTAAAGTCTGACTTAAATTCCTTTGTAATTCTCTTCCTCTAAGAATGTTTGAATAATCTCTAATCTCGTCAATCAAAGATGTAGAGCGATGCTCTGAAACAACTACCGTCGAAAGATTAATAATCTTTGGAATTAGATATACAATCAGTTTTTTATCCAATTCATTCTGAAATTTAATATCAACCAATTTTTCCTGATAGGCAAGGTGTGTAATCTTAATCCTAAAATTACTTTGAATACTAATTTGTAGTGAAAAAGTGCCATCAGATTTTGTAGTAGTGTATATATCTGTTCCTATCAATTGCACTGCTGCATTGCTAATTGGTTCAGAGTTTTCGGCATCGAGTACTATTCCTTCTAAGATAAAAGTATCTGTATCAGCGAGACTACTAAAAGTTATAAAAAGTGATAAGAATATCACCTTCAAAAAACGAAGGTGATATTCTAAGAAATATTCTTGCATAATCTCAATTAGTTATTTTAACTGGAAATTTACCGGACCTAAAATCAGCGTGGCCTTCGTGCATAATGAAGAATTCTATCTGAGTTAATCCTAATTGTTTTCCTACTAAATGAAATTCATAACTTCCTTCCTCTCCTGGATGTTGCCAGACACCAACCAAACTTGTGTCCTGAATTTCCCAGGCAAAGGGTTGTTTTGTATGATCTGGTGGGTCTAACTCTTGTTTACTTGAATTATAGAATTTAACCTCAAAATGCGTTGAAGTTTGACCCAAAACAGCCGATAAAGTATCTTGAGTTACTCCTCTGAATATTTCAGCAACTTTAATTCCTGATTGATAAAGAACCAAACCTTCAGCTTCAAAGTGATCCATATCTGGTTCTAAAGGATCATCTTTGCATGAATTTAAGATTAATGTTAAAGCGAACAATACTAAAAAGTATAGAACTATCCTTTGGATATATTTAAATGAAAACATTTTCTTCTCCTTAAAATTTTGAGAAATACTTAAAGATAATTATGGAATTGTTTGAAAAATCTTAAGTGAGAAGATTTGGTGGTGCTCTTAGACTGAAGGTATTGAAAAAGAAAAGTGGTTGAAAGAAAGAAAAACCCGTTATGGTAAATTCTTCATCATTTAAAAAAACATTTACTGAATTCTGAAACCAACCTGAACTGAATTTATGAAGACTATTAAAATTATTTTGAACAGGACATTGAAGTGCAGAATGTTCTGAAAAAGTATATAATTTTTCTTTCAGTTCTGAAACTTCATTTATTAACTTATTGTTGAAACTTATGTGATGAAAATGGAAAATATTGGCAGTAAATAATGCCAAGTAGCTTGCAAGAATTAAATATGTAGTTAATTTCTTTTTCATTTTGTCCAAACAAACATTTTGAAAATAAAGAAGAATTTCAAGTTAATTTTTTTACTTCATTACAATTAATAAAATTGTTTGATAGACTCACTTTTAATAACTTTGGCAAAAAAAAATGGAGTTATATGAATAAATTTTCTGGTGTTGATTATTTTGAAATTGAACCTCTATTGACAGAGGAAGAAAGAATGATAAGAGATACAGTTCGGGAATTCGTAGATAATGAGATCATACCTATTATTGAAGAATATAATAGGAAAGCCGAATTTCCTCTGCATCTTGTCTCTAAAATGGCTGAACTTGGATTATTTGGTCCGACGCTTCCTTCAAAATATGGTTGTTCAGAATTAAATAATGTTGCTTATGGACTTATAATGCAGGAATTGGAAAGAGGTGATAGTGGTATCAGAAGTTTTGCATCTGTGCAAAGTGCGCTTGTCATGTACCCCATTTTTACATTTGGTAGTGAAGAACAAAAAGACTATTGGTTACCTAAATTAGCCGCTGGAGAAAAGATTGGGTGCTTTGGACTTACAGAACCAGATTATGGATCTAATCCTGGTGGAATGATAACCAAGGTTGAAAAGGTTTCAGATGGATATCTTCTTAACGGAGCAAAAATGTGGATTACGAATGGTACAATTGCTGATGTTGCTGTAGTATGGGCTAAATTGAACGGAGTTGTCAGAGGATTTTTAGTTGAAAAGGGAACAAAGGGTTTTTCTGCACCTGAAATGAAAGGAAAACATTCATTGAGAGCCTCAGTTACCTCAGAACTAATTTTTGACAATGTCCTTATCCCTGAATCTAATTTGCTCCCTAAAACCGAAGGACTAAAAAATGCGTTAATGTGTCTAAATCAGGCAAGATATGGAATTGCTTGGGGAGTTGTTGGAGCAATGATGGCTTGCTACGATACTGCATTGAATTATGCAAAGTCCAGAATTCAATTTAGTAAACCGATTGCAGCTTATCAAATGACTCAGGAAAAACTAGTTTATATGCTAACTGAAATAACTAAAGCGCAATTATTAAATCTTCAATTAGGTAGATTAAAAGACAAGGGAACATTGAAATTCACTCAAGTGTCATTAGCAAAAAGAAACAATTGCGAAAAAGCTTTAGAAATTGCCAGGATGTCTCGTGAAATTTTGGGAGCAAATGGTATACTTGATGAATACCCTGTTATGAGGCATGCTGCTAACTTAGAATCAGTTAAAACATATGAGGGGACACATGAAATGCACACTTTGATTGTTGGTGAGGATATTACCGGATATCCAGCGTTTGAGTAATCTATCAATTTTGTCACAATTAGTGGTTTTTATTTTTTAGAGGTGAACAATGTTAGATAAAAAATTATTGACTGAAGGATTAACTTTCGATGATGTGCTTTTAATCCCATCAAGATCTAAAGTATTACCAAGAGAAGTAGATGTTTCCACTTATCTGACCGGAGAGATTAAATTAAATATTCCTCTTATATCTGCCGCGATGGACACTGTTACGGAATCCGAAATGGCGATTGCAATGGCTAGGGAAGGTGGAATTGGTATTCTGCATAAGAATATGACTATTGAAAAACAATGCGAAGAAGTGGATAAGGTTAAAAGGTCTGAAAGTGGGATGATCCAAGATCCAATTACATTAACTCCGGATAAAACGATAGGAGAAGCACTTCAGTTAATGAAGAAATATAGTATTTCCGGAATACCTGTGGTTGATAATAAGGGGAAATTAGTAGGAATTCTTACAAACAGAGATCTGAGGTTTGAACCTAATCATTCTCTACCTGTATCAGAATTAATGACTAAGGAAAATTTAATAACTGCTCCTATTGGAACAACATTGGAAAAAGCTGAAAAAATTCTTCAGAAATATAAAATTGAAAAATTACCAGTTGTTGATAAAAATGGTAAGTTACGCGGACTTATAACATTTAAAGATATTCTCAAGAAGAAGAAACATCCCAATGCTTGCAAAGATGATTTGGGAAGACTTAGAGTTGGAGCAGCTGTTGGAATTACATATGATACAATAGAAAGAGTTCAGGAGCTTTTTAATTCTGGCGCAGATGTCATTGTTATAGATACCGCACACGGTCATTCCGAGGGTGTTTTACATACAATTAAAGAAATTAGAAGAAAATTTAAATATGAGCAGATAATTGCTGGAAATATAGGAACTTATGAAGGAGCCCTGGATCTAATTAATCTTGGGGTTGACGCAATCAAAGTTGGTATTGGACCTGGATCAATTTGCACGACTAGAGTTGTAGCAGGAGTCGGCATTCCTCAAATAACTGCTATATCAGAAGCACACAGAGCCGCATCTAAAAAAGGAATTCCAATAATTGCCGATGGCGGAATTCGTCATACAGGTGATGTTCCAAAAGCAATAGTAGCTGGTGCTGATTCTGTAATGATTGGAGGCCTCTTTGCTGGTGTTGACGAAAGTCCGGGTGAAAAAATTCTTTATGAGGGGCGTAGCTTCAAATTATATAGAGGAATGGGATCTTTAGGAGCAATGAAACAGGGAAGTAAAGATAGATATTTTCAAGATGCTGAAGACGACATTGCAAAATTAGTACCTGAAGGTGTTGAGGGGAGAGTTCCTTACAAAGGTCCGCTTAGTGATACGATTTATCAGATTATAGGTGGACTACGCGCTGCTATGGGTTATTGTGGTACGAGAGACATAACAACTCTTAAAAAGAAAGGCAGGTTCATTAAAATTACATTAGCAGGATTACGGGAAAGCCATCCTCACGATATAATTATTACTCAAGAAGCACCAAATTACAGTTTAAAGAAATAATTTTAATGAATGATAGAAAATTTAAAGTTCTGGTAATAGCTTATTATTTTCCTCCTTTGGGTTTGAGTGGAGTTCAGAGGACATTCAAGTTCGTTAAATACATGTTAAAATACAACTGGGAACCAACAGTCATAACTACTGATAAAATTGCCTATTATGCTTATGATTATTCATTATTAGAAGAACTGAATTCATTAAATATTATAGTCATAAGAGTTTCAGGTAAAGAACCTAACTCAATATTATCAAAATTGGGAAACCTTAAACCTCCAAGAGAAGTATTTCGAAAAATATTTGACATAATTTCTCAAACTATTTTCATTCCCGATAATAAAATCTCATGGTCAAATTCTGCAGCCATTAAAGCCGAAGAAATTCTGACAAATGAAAATTTTGATGCAATTTTTATTAGTTGCCCACCATTTTCAGCATTTGAAAAAATATCCAAACTTAGAACTAAATTTGATGTTCCTATCATCATAGATTATAGAGATTTATGGTATAACAGTTATTTTTCTGTTTATATCACTCCTTTTCATAAAATTCTTAATAAAAGGAAAGAATATCTTTCATTAAAAAATGCAGATGCTGTAATTGTAACAAATCGAAAAATAAAAGAGTTCTTGATAAAAAATTATCCATTCTTAACATTTGATGATATCAGTATTATTCCACATGGATTTGATCCGGAAGATTTTCAATTAGCGAAGCCATTTCCGAAGCCAAAAAATAAGTTAGTAATTATGTTTTCGGGAATTTTTATTGGATATGGAACACCAAAATACTTGTTAAAAGCTTTTAAGGAATTATCTATTGAAAGACCTGATATCGCACAAAATATTGAATTACACTTTGTAGGTTATTTAAGAAAAGAAAATGTTAAGTTAATAAAAAAACTTAAGTTAGAAGAATTTGTTGTTGATCATGGTTATGTTGATCATCTTACCTCTGTTCGAAAGATTATGTCTGCAGATGTTCTTTGGTTTATGATTGATTACAGAAAAAATATCGACGCAATCCTTCCTGGTAAAATCTACGAATATATTGGTTCGGCTAAACCAATATTTGGTTGTGTTCCTGAAGGTGCCGCAAAACATGCATTACAAGAATATGGAGCATCTTTTATCTGTAAGCCAGATGATGTTTCGGAGATCAAAGAAAATCTTTACAGGATTTATGACTTATATAAAAATAATCAGTTACCTAAACCATCTGAAGAAATTATCCGGAAATATCAAAGAGATGTCCTTACAGAATCACTGATTAAAATATTTCAATCAAAAATAAAAGTTTAATAATGAATGTAGCAATTGTTGGCTCAGGAGGTAGAGAACACGCTTTAGCTCTATCAATATCCAAAAGTAACTTACTGGATAGACTGTTCTGTTTACCTGGAAATCCTGGCACAAAGAAGATAGCTACGAATATTCAAATCGGAATAAATGATTTTGAGAAAATATTACAATTTTGTAAAGAAAATAAAATTGATTTAGTGGTAATCGGACCTGAGCAACCTTTGGTTGATGGGCTTTCAGATTATTTAAGAGTTGAGAATATAAATGTTTTTGGACCTTCCTCTTATGCAGCAAAGATTGAATCAAGTAAATCGTTTGCTAAATCTCTTATGAATAAATCAAGTGTTCCAACAGCATCTTACAGAGAATTCAATTCAAATGAATTTAATTCTGCAATTGATTACTTAAATGATTGTAAATTTCCTGTTGTAATTAAAGCCGACGGGCTTGCAGCAGGTAAAGGTGTTATTATTTGTGAAAAATTAGATGAAGCCATAAATACTATTAAAGAATTTTCTGTAGATAAAATATTTGGTGAAGCAGGACAAAAGTATTTAATAGAAGAATTTATGAGTGGAGAAGAAGCTTCAATTTTTGCCATAACTGATGGAGAAGATTTTATAGCATTACCAGCTGCTCAGGATCATAAAAGAATAGGTGAAAACGATACCGGAAAGAATACAGGCGGTATGGGTGCTTATGCTCCGACTCCGTTAATCTCAAAAGAGTTAGAAGATGAAGTTCAGCATAAAATTTTTCGACCAATTATTAAACAACTTAAAAAGGAAGGCCATCCATTTATAGGATGTTTGTATGCTGGTTTAATGATTACCAAAGAAGGACCCAAAGTTGTAGAATTTAATTGTCGTTTTGGAGATCCCGAAACTCAGGTCGTTTTACCTTTATTGGAGGGCGATGTCTTAAAACTTTTATTTTCAGCTGCTACTGGTAAACTTGATATGGATGCTGTCAGATATTCAGGCGGTTGTTCAGTTTGCGTTGTGGTCGCGTCAGAGGGTTATCCTGATAAATTCGAGAAAGGGTTTGAAATTACTGGTCTGGATATAGACGATCCGCAAATAATTATTTACCACGCTGGAACAACTGAAAAAGAAGGTAAAATTTTGACAAATGGAGGAAGAGTACTCGGAATTACTTCAGTACTGAAAAGTAATAATCTGCTTGAAGCCCGCAATAAAGCTTATGAGGCAATAAAAAAAATTAACTTTAAAAACATTTATTACCGAAAAGACATTGCTTCAAAAGCTCTGAGATATTTATAATTGTTTCTGAAGATTCAGAGTTACAATTATGATTCCCTTAAATACACACTCCTACTATTCACTTTTAACAGGTGCAAGTTCAATTGAAGATATTGTTAATGGGGCTAAGAACTATAATTTAAGTGCATTAGCTCTTACTGATACGAATGGAATGTATGGTCTTGTAGAGTTTCATAAGAAAGCCAAAGAATTGAATATCAAACCAATTCTTGGTTCTTTAATAACTGATATTCATTCAAAAAATCGTTATGCAATATTTTTAGCAAAAAATAAAGACGGTTATAAAGATTTATGTTCGATAATAACTTCCCGCAAGTTGAATGAAAAATTTGATTTGGATAGTACTGTAAAAAAAATATATCCTAACTTGATAATAATCTCTCCTAATATCGACTTATTAGACAATATCAATCCTGCAAATACATTTTATGGTGAAGCAATTCTTACAAAAAAGCAACGAGCTAAAACTAAATTACTAATTGAGTATTCAAAACAAAAAGGTATTAAGGTTGTCCTAAGTAATCCGATTTATTTTCTATCTAAGGATGATTTCATCGTTCATAAATTACTTAGAGCTATAGATGAAAATACAACCATTGAAAATATAAGTGAGGATGAATTGTTAGATGAAGAATATTATTTCAAACATCCGGATGAAATCTCATCTAACTTAATTGATAGTGCTGAGTTCTTTCAATCAACTGAATTTATTTCCAATCAATGTAATGTTGAACTTGATCAAGGAAAATTTAATTTTCCTTCGTTCCCAAATGCATATCCAGATGCTTATACATTTTTTTATAAAATTGTTTATGAAGGTTTTGAAAGAAAATATTCAAAGCCAACACAAGCTCATAAAGACAGATTGCAATATGAGATTGATGTAATTTCCTCATTAAATTTTATTGATTACTTTCTGATTGTTTGGGATATAGTTCAGGAGGCAAAACGAAGAGGTATGTTATATATTGGAAGAGGTTCAGCGGCTAATAGTATGGTTGCTTATTGTTTGGATTTAACCCAAATAGAACCTATCAGTAACAATCTTTTTTTTGAACGATTTCTTAATCGTGCCAGAAGCAGCCCACCAGATGTTGATATTGATTTTTCCTGGAAAGAAAGAGATGAAATTATAAAATATGTATTTGAAAAATATGGTTATCAAAATGTAGCAATGATTTCTACTCATGTTACTTTTAGAGCAAGATCTGCATTTCGGGAAACTGCTAAAGCATTTGGAATTTCTGAAAGTGAAATCTCTAATTACAGTAGAAAAATACCCTGGACTAATGCAAAGAATCTTCCAAATATTTCAGCATTATTTCCTGAGTCAAAATCGCTTGATTTTAGTAGGGAACCGTGGAAGACAATTATAAATCTTGCTACAAGAATTGCAAATTATCCAAGACATCTGAGTATTCATCCAGGTGGAATTGTAATCACACCTACGAAAGTTACTGACTATTGTGCTCTTGAATATGCAAAAAATAAAGGTCTTGGTTTGATAATTACCCAACCAGATATGTATTCTATTGAAGATTTAGGCCTTATAAAGATTGATTTATTAAGTCAAAGATCTTTGGGGGTTTTGCGCGATGCAATGAAGTCTGTAAGGAAAAAATCTTAATCAGATTTTTTTGAATTTAGTGTTAATATCTTAGAATCAAAAGCCATCAAAGCAATACAAATAATTAACATCAATGTATTTTCTCCAAGTTTTTTCCATCCAACTGGATTTCCTTTACCGAAACATCCGCAGTCAATATCCAGTCCGCGAATTAAGCTTAAGGCAACTGCTACTATAAAAACAAACAAAAGACTTGCAATTATTGATGCATTTTCCTTAACGGAAATTCCAAACAAAAGTAAAATCCCACTTATAATTTCTAACCACGGTAAAGTAATAGCTAAAAAATTGATAATTTGAATTGGAAGAAGTTTGTAATTATATATTGCTTGCGAAAATCCCTTTGGATCAGTAATCTTTTCTGCACCAGCATAAATAAAAACTATCGCAATAATAATTCGACCAAACAGAAGAAAGTATTGATTTGAAAAAATCTTTTTCATTGTCCGCCTTTTGATATTGGATAACCTTTCTCAAGCCAATCATTCCAACCGCCAAAGAAAATATATACTTTCTTGTAACCCTTTTCAAACAATTCATCACCAAGTAAAATGCTCAGGTCACATTCTGTACCACTGCAATATGTAACAAGAATTTCATCTTTACTGATTGTCTTAAGAATATCTCTGTAACTTTCATCACCATCAAACGGAATGTTGATTGCTCCTGTTATGTGACCTTCGTTGTACTCTTCAGACATTCTGGCGTCAATAAACTTAACTCCTTGTTTGTACAGCTGATACGCTTTATCAATCTTAATAGCAAGTGGCTTCGTAAACTCAGTTGGTAGAGATTGAATTTCTTTTTGATCTATCACTTCAGTTTTCACTGAATTTTCAGTGGAGGATTTAATACTAGTTGAATCAATAATAACAAGATTGATGCTATCATTACTAGTCGATAAAGAGTCCTCTTCTACAAATTCAAGAATTCTTTCTTCCCGGATAAAAGGAATGCCGTTAGGATTAAGAAAGTTATAAATCAATCCTATAGCGATGGAAATTGTAATTATCGATAGTAAATTTTTCTTATTCATCGGATTTATAAATTTAAAGCCGAGCTGATAATCACTCGGCTTTTGTTTGTACCGAAGGCCGGACTCGAACCGGCACGAGGTGTGAGCCCCACTGGATTTTGAGTCCAGCGCGTCTACCAATTCCGCCACTTCGGCTTAAAGAACAATAAAACTTTTGAGTCCAAGCGCGCCTGCCTGTCGGCAGACAGGTCTACCAATTCCGCCACTTCGGCTTAAAGAACAATAAAACTTTTGAGTCCAAGCGCGCCTGCCTGTCGGCAGACAGGTCTACCAATTCCGCCACTTCGGCTTAAAGAACATTAAAAAGTTTTGAGTCCAGCGCGCCTGCCTGTCGGCAGACAGGTCTACCAATTCCGCTACTTCGGCTTAAAGAACAGTAAAAAGTTTTAAGTCCAGCGCGCCTGCCTGTCGGCAGACAGGTCTACCAATTCCGCCACTTCGGCTTAAAGAACAATAAAACTTTTGAGTCCAAGCGCGCCTGCCTGTCGGCAGACAGGTCTACCAATTCCGCCACTTCGGCTCTAAGAACAATAAAAAGTTTTGAGTCCAGCGCGCCTGCCTGTCGGCAGACAGGTCTACCAATTCCGCCACTTCGGCTTAAAGAACAATAAAACTTTTGAGTCCAAGCGCGCCTGCCTGTCGGCAGACAGGTCTACCAATTCCGCCACTTCGGCTTAAAGAACAATAAAACTTTTGAGTCCAGCGCGCCTGCCTGTCGGCAGACAGGTCTACCAATTCCGCTACTTCGGCTTAAAGAACAGTAAAAAGTTTTAAGTCCAGCGCGCCTGCCTGTCGGCAGACAGGTCTACCAATTCCGCCACTCGGACAAGAAAGAACCAATATTTTTTAGTTTAACACCGTTTGACTGGGTGATGATATTTATCCAATCTACGTGATACAGAAGTGTCTTTACTAAAACTAAAATATTTCGTCCTTGTTGCGATAATTCATTAAAGATGAATTTTTGCACTGCAATTATAAAAAAGTAAGAGAGTTTTAGCAATTTATTTTTCAGGGATAATCAAGAATGATTCAATAAAATTTTATTTCTCAAAATGAAATGATTGATATAAATAAAATAAAACAAAGCATAAAATCGATTGGCACTATCATTGTAAAATAAAAACAAAGCACGGAGGAATTATGAAAAAAAATTACAAAAGAAAAAAAGTTCAGCAAGAAAAATTTGATACCTTCATCCTTAAAGATTGGGATGAATATCAGGAATTGGAAGAAGAAGAACTCGAAGATTTGATGGAAGAGTTCAATATTCCAGAAATCGATTACATTGAACCAACTGATAAACCGGAAGAATTAACTTTTAACTAAGGAAAATTTTATGAGCAAAACTTACATCGGTTTTGATGGTCAATATGAAATTGACGAACAGGGAAATATTGTCCATCAATTGATAGATCAATTTGGAAGAGTCTCAGGAATTACACGCGTTTACAAAAGCGTTAAAAAAATTCCTAATCTTTTTGATCGGGAAAAAATTGAATATCTGATCCAATTGATGAACATCTATAAGTTTACAGGAAGAGTTTAATCACTTTAGTTCAATTAAACTCTTTCTTCAATTCTCAATCTCCTTCGATTTGAGTTTCATAATCTTTATTTTTGTGCCTCGAATAATGGAATAAGAAAGATTATGAATCAGCAACAAAATACCAGCAAAGAAAAACCAAAAAATTTTATTTACGAAATTATTGAAGAAGACATTCGAACCGATAAATGGGGAGGAAGAGTTCATACACGATTTCCCCCTGAACCAAATGGATATCTTCACATTGGTCACGCTAAATCGATTTGCCTGAATTACGGAATCGCCAGAGATTTTAATGGAAAATTTAACTTACGATTTGATGATACTAATCCCACCAAGGAGGAACAGGAATATGTCGATTCTATTATAGAAGATGTGAAATGGCTCGGTGCTGATTTTGAAGACAGAATATTTTATGCTTCAGATTATTTTGATCAGATGTACGAATATGCTGTGCAACTTATTAAAAAAGGTAAAGCTTATGTTGATGATCTTGATCCTGATTTAATGAAGGAATATCGCGGTACTATAAATGAACCTGGAAAAGAAAGTCCATTTCGAAATAGGACAGTGGAAGAAAACCTTGACTTGTTTGAAAGAATGAGAAAAGGAGAATTTAAAGAAGGTGAAAAAGTTCTTAGAGCTAAAATAGATATGTCCTCACCGAATATGCTATTACGTGATCCTGTGATGTACAGAATTTTACATGCATCTCATCATCGTACTGGAGATAAGTGGTGCATCTATCCAACTTACGATTGGGCTCACGGTTTAGAGGATTCGATTGAGGGAATTACTCATTCAATTTGCACACTTGAATTTGAAATTCATCGTCCTCTTTATGATTGGTTTTTAGATGAACTTGGCATTTATCATCCTCAGCAAATTGAATTTGCACGGTTAAATCTGAGCTATACTGTTATGAGTAAGAGAAAATTGCTTGAATTGGTTCAATCCGGAATTGTAGATGGATGGGATGATCCGAGAATGCCAACTATCTCTGGTTATAGAAGAAGAGGTTATACCCCAGAAGCTATATGGAATTTTGCGGAGATAATAGGAGTTGCTAAACGAGATGCTCTTACAGATATTGCTTTACTTGAGTATGCAATTAGAGAAGATCTGAATAAGAAAGCTCAAAGAGTGATGGGAGTATTAAAACCACTAAAAGTTGTAATCACAAATTATCCTGATGATTTAGTCGAAGAGCTTGATGCGATAAATAATCCTGAAGACCCTTCAATGGGCAGCAGAAAAATTCCATTCAGAAAAGAAATATACATAGAGCAATCTGACTTTATGGAAAATCCACCCAAAGGTTATCACAGATTAATTCCAGGTGGTGAGGTTAGATTGAGATACGCTTACATAATTAAATGTGAAGAGGTTATAAAGAATGATGAAGGAGAAATTGTTGAACTGAGATGTACTTATGATCCTGATACCAAAAGTGGAAGTGGTAAAAGTGATAAAAAAGTTAAAGGTACTATTCATTGGGTTTCTGCTAAAGATGCAGTAAACTGTGAAGTCAGATTATACGATAGACTTTTCACCGTTGAAGATCCTTCATCTGATAAAGAAAAGGACTTTAAGGAATTTATCAATCCTAACTCATTAGAAATAATAACTGATGCCAAGCTTGAGCCCTTTGTTCTTAATTCCAAAGCAGGTGATAAATTTCAATTTGAAAGAATTGGCTATTTCTGTGTTGATTCAAAATATACAACTAAGGATAAACTGGTTTTTAATAGAACAGTTACATTAAAAGATACCTGGGCAAAAAGCATAAATAAAAAATAATTCATGAAAAAAGCTGAAACAAAAACAAAACTATACTCAGTAATTACTGCAGACATAGTTAAATCTTCAAACCTTTCACTTACTAAACATAAAAAACTAATTGAAGTTATTAAGAAGTGTGCAAATGAAATCAAAAAAGTGTTTCCATCAGCACTTCAATATGCACCAGAATATTTTCGAGGTGATAGCTGGCAAATAGTTTTGAAGAAGCCAGAGTTGGCATTGGCTATAGTTCTTTATTATCGTGCATATATTCGGGCAAATATGAAAATTAATTCGATTGATTCACGAATGGCAATATCACTTGGCACAATTGATTTTGTAAAAAGATCTTTTGGTGTTGGAGAAGCATATAAAACATCTGGTGAAGCTATTGATATTAAAGGGAAACGCAGGTTGAAATTTATTTATAACGAAAAAGAAATATCAGAATTATTGGATTTACTTGTTGAGAACTCTGATTTTGTTTCATCACGGTGGACTGTAAGACAATGCGAAGTTATTCTTTTATCCCTGAAAGGCTATAATCAACTACAAATTGCCAAGAAGATTAAGGTTACTCAGCAAGCTGTTTCCCAACAGCTTGACTCAGCTGGCTGGTCAGTAATATTAAAGAATATCTCTTACTTTCAAAACACTATTGAGAAACTAAACTGAAAGTAAAATACAAGCTTTTAAGCTTGTATATGTATAGTACAAGCTTATAAGCTTGTATTAACCTTTGAAAGGTTTAATCAAAAAAATAATAATCATTACGAGGATAAAGATTTGGATGTCCTGCAAATTAAAATTATCGTTCCGTTGGTAGCTGCACATTTTTTAAGTGATTTTGTTTTGCAAACTGATTCGGATGTAAATCAAAAGAATAAAGTAAAAGTTTTTATAAAGCATATATTTTTTGTTACAGGCGTTAGCTATTTATTTTTAGGTCTGTTTGATAATTATCTCATCCCAATTGTTATTTTAATTACTCATTCTTCAATTGATTTGATCAAACTAAAAATTAAAAAAGATAATATTTGGATCTTTTTATCTGATCAATTAGCACATTTATTGGCTATTATATTCATTTCAATAAATGCAAACCTCTTCTTAGATAATGCTGTTAATTTCTTTTGGGAAATTAATTTTGGTGATAACTATTACTTAGTTCTTGTACTTATTACTTCAGTAATTATTGTGACTAAATTCAATGGAATTGTGATTAGCTATTTAATTAAGGCTCTTCAGGTAAAAATATTTAAAACAGATGCAAACAGCGATAGTCTACCTCAGACCGGTAGGATAATTGGTTACCTCGAGAGGTTTATAATTCTTATTTCAGTATTGATGAATGTTCCAGCCATAATCGGATTTCTTATTACTGCAAAATCAATTTTGAGATATGCCGAGATTAAAAGTGAAAATGATAAGCTCTTCGTGGAATATATTCTAATCGGGACATTATTCAGCTTTGCACTTGGGATTTCTATTTCATATCTGACAAATGAATCGATTAAAGCAATGAAAGTTATTCTTTGATTGGTTTTATATTTTTTATTGCTGAATCTATTCTCTTAATCACTTCATCTTTACCAAGAATAAAAAGTAAATCATACATTCCCGGTCCTGTGCTTTGACCGGAAACTGCAAGTCGTAACGGGTGAATTAGTTTTCCTTTCCCGATATTTAATTCTACAGAAACTTTGTTCAATGCTTGTTCAAAATCTTCCTTTGATGGATTTGTTAGCTTTTCAAATTCTTCTTTAAGTTTTAATAGTTGTTGAGGAGTATCTTCTTTCCAATTCTTTTCAATTGATTTTTGTTCATACTCCTTTGGTGCTTCATAAAAATATCTGCAGTTATAGATAAACTCCTTAACAAAAGTCACTCTTTCTTTCATTGCTTCTATTATCTGAATTAATTTTTCATCAGATATTAAATGATCTTTATATTCAGAATTGCTTAGTTCCTTCTTGAGTAAATAAAGGATTTCTTCATTAGATTTTTTTCGAAGATGTTCCGCATTTAGCCAGTTTAATTTTTGTAAATCGAAAACTGCTCCAGCTTTATTGACTCTTTCAAGAGAAAATTTTTCAATTAACTCATCTATGTAATAAAATTCTTTATCATCACCTGCATTCCAACCGAGTAATGCAACAAAGTTAATTAAAGCTTCTTTCAGGTATCCTTTATTCCGATAATCTTCAACAGCAACATCTCCCTGGCGTTTGCTTAATTTGCTTCTATCCGGATTTAGTAATAAAGGCAAGTGAGCAAATACAGGTCTTTCCCAACCAAAAGCATCATAAAGTAAAACATGCTTTGGAGTAGAGGATAACCATTCTTCACCACGGATAACATGAGTTATCTGCATAAGATGATCATCAACAACATTGGCAAGATGATAAGTCGGATAACCATCACTCTTAATTAAGACCTGATCATCAACATTGTTGCTATCGAATTCAACATGTTCGCGGATAACATCGTCAAATTCTATTTTTTGGTTTGGCTCGACATTCAATCTAACTACTTTTGCAACTCCTTTCGCAAGATTTTCTTCAATTTCAGATTTGGTTAAATTAAGACAATGTTTGTCATACTTGGCTTGCGGAAGTTTTTGTTTCTGTTGTTCTTCTCTTAATGCTTCCAGTCTTTCCGGAGAACAAAAACAATAATATGCCTTACCCTGGGATATCAATTCCTGCGCATACTTTTGATAAATCTCCAATCTTTGAGATTGCATATATGGTCCAAATGGTCCACCAATATCAGGTCCTTCATCATATTGTAATCCTGCCCAATGCAGAGCAGAAATTAAATTCTCAACAGCACCTTCAACATATCTGTTGCGGTCTGTGTCCTCAATACGAAGAACAAATTTTCCGTTGTTCTTTCTGGCAAATAAATAATTATACAATGCAGTGCGAAGTCCACCAACATGCAAATAACCAGTAGGACTCGGCGCAAAACGAACACGAACTTGTGGATTAATCATCTTAAATTTTTCTCTGCTAAAAGTTTATGTAGAAATTTGAGAAGCTTAGGTTTTAGGTACATTCTTTTCTGTGTAGTATTTAACCTTATCAATAAATTCCTGGGAATCAATTGGTTTAGGAATATAATCAGTTGCACCTGCTTCAAGACATTTTTCACGATCGCCTTTCATTGCAAAAGCAGTTAGAGCTATAATTGGTGTATCACGATAATCATCAAGCTCTCTAATTTTTTGAGTTGCTTCAAAGCCGTTCATTACAGGCATTTGCATATCCATCAAAATTAAATCGTATTTTTGCTGTTTCACTGCTTCGAGTGCTTGAAGACCATTTTCAACTACTACAATGGAATCAAAATTATTTTTCTTCAAAAGTCTTGTTACAATTATTTGAGAATGTTTATAGTCTTCGACTAAAAGAATTTTAACAGTATCAGTTTTATCTTTAATTGCTTCTGGTGCGGCTGGTTCATCGTATCGGTTTATCATTGCTGCAACAGTGTCTGCAAGATTCTCAATGTTTGTACTGCTCTTATGAAGTAATTCAGTAAAGAGTCCATCAATCTTTTTAAGATCTTCCTGATATGAATCTTTTCCCGTGTAAATAATGATTGGAAGCTTTGCAAATTGCTTTTTAGATTTTATTTGCTTTATAAGTTCAAATCCGTTTAATACAGGCATATCTAAATCTATTATAGCAAGATCAAGATCAATATTGTCAATCATATTAGCAACTTTACTTGATTGATGCTCAGCTATTGCATTAAAACCTGCTTGCTCAACAGCTCCTTTAATCAAATTGAGCGTAGGAATATCATCATCGACAACAAGTATGTTGGAATCTTTTTTTAGTTTATAACTAGTAAGAACTTCAACAAGATATTTGTAATTGATTGGTTTAACAAAATACTCAACCGCACCCATCATAAAAGCTTTTTGCTGTTCAGCTTCTACAGAACAAATTATCACAGGAGTGTGTTTTGAATTAGGATGCTCTCTGACCATTTTCATAAATTCAAATCCATTCATATCGGGTAGAATTATATCCATCAAAACAGCAAGAAAACTTTCCTGATCAATTAACTTTAACGCTTGTTTAGCTGAATTTACAATGATTGGTTCATATCCCCATTTTGTAAGGTAATTGCTTAATAATTTTGAAGTCGCATAATCATCCTCCACAACAAGAACTTTATTCTTTTTATCAGTTGGTTTCGGAATTGCTGCAAAGCCAGCTTCTAAAGTTGTTGCAAGTTCTGCATTGATTGAGAAATTATAAGTGATGCCCTTCCCAATTGAACTTGTTATAATAACATCTCCACCTAAAAACTCGATATACTTTTTACTAAGAGTCAAGCTCAAGCCAGTAATATTTCCAACTTTCGAATTGTAGAGTTCGTTGAGGGAGAAAGGATAAAAGAATTCAGTAACTTTTTTAGATGGAAGTCCGGTACTTGTATCAGAAATTCTGAAAGAAATTTTTTTATTTGAAGAAGCAGTAACTGAAAGTGTAATTTTTCCTTTTTCAGTAAGACGAATTGAATTAGTTATAAATGTAAGCAGAATGTATCTGAGTTTTTGTGCATCAACTTTAATAGTTTCAGGAATTACTTCATCTATCTCGGTGATAAATTCAACATTTGAACTATCAATTTTGTCTTTGAATATTGTTAACAATTCATTTATAAAATCTTTTAGTCGAACACTGTTCATTGTTGATTTAACTAAGCCGCTTTCGAGCTTACTTATATCAATTAAATCATTGATGATTGATAGTAATTCAAATGCGTTATCTTTCAAAGTAGAAACATATTCAGATTGAGAAGGTGAGAGATTCTCTTCATTCAGGAGAGAAGCAAATCCCATTATGCTGTTTGTAGGCGTTCTGAGTTCCTGAGAGATTGAAGAAAGTATTAAGCTGAGTGAGTTACTTAAACTTCCTCTGCCTTGAATCCATAACTTTAATAAATTTTTAAAACTTTCTGCTATAATCTGAATGTTATCAATTTCACTTTTAGTGAATGAAGTTTTCTTCGCAATTTTTAACAGAGCTTTGGTATTATCGCCGAGACTTAATAGTAAACAACCTTCATTTATCAAATGGTCAGTGATGTGAATTGCACAATCGTTTTGTTGGTTGAATGAATCAACTAAAGTTTTTCCGTTTAATATCTGACAATTTGCGCAAGCGTGAGTTGATCCAATTATGATTGACTTCTTAACACCGGTTGATTTTCCAATAGCTTCAAACCCGGATGAATTATTTACCTTAAACAAAACAGCAGCATCAAGTTCAAACTCGGTTGTAAGAAATTCACAAAGTTTACTTGGGAAATCTGCTGAAGAGCTTATTGCAAGATTTAATATTTCGTTATACTTGCTTAAGAAATCAATCTTTGAACTTTGCATAATATTTAATTTGTTTTTGCTAAAAGGAAATTTTATGAAGTCTAATCTAATTTCTAATTCAAATTTATCAAATATGTTTTATTTATGCTAATAAAGAGAAAATGTGCTTAGCGTCAGGGTTGTGATAAGAAATAAAAATTCTGTTACTGGCTCAACTTATTTTTGAGTGGGAAGCAAATAAAAATAATATGAAAAAGAAAATCGTAATTATTGGAGCAGGATTTGGCGGATTGACCGCTGCAAAAAATTTAGCTAAAACTGATTTTGAAATAACTTTGATTGATAAAACGAATCATCATTTGTTTCAACCGCTGCTTTATCAGGTAGCAACTGCAGCACTTTCACCATCTGATATTGCTGTTCCAATCAGATCATTATTAAGTGATTATAAGAATATCAAAGTAATTCTTGATGAAGTTCTCTCGATTGATAAAAACAATCATATCGTTAAACTCAGGAATTCTCAATTAGAGTTTGACTATTTAATTGTAGCAGTCGGTGCAAGGCATTCTTATTTCGGGAAGAATGAGTGGGAAAAAATTGCTCCGGGATTAAAAACTTTAACTGATGCTTTGGTAATTCGTGAAAAAATTATTGAAGCACTCGAACTTGCTGAGAAAGAAACTAATCCTGAGTTGATGAAAAAATGTCTGACATTCGTTATTGTTGGAGGAGGACCAACTGGTGTAGAGCTTGCAGGTGCAATTGCTGAAATAGCAAAAGAAACAATGATTAAAGATTATAAAA
The DNA here is from genome assembly GCF_025998815.1 of Ignavibacterium sp. NCBI lineage: Bacteria > Pseudomonadati > Ignavibacteriota > Ignavibacteria > Ignavibacteriales > Ignavibacteriaceae > Ignavibacterium > Ignavibacterium sp. The sequence goes on along the minus strand of NZ_AP026678.1, from coordinate 833,973 downwards.
ATTTCAAACCCGAAGACACTAAAGTTATTTTGATTGAAGCTGCAGATAGAGTTTTGCCTTCATTCGATAGGAAGTTGTCCGAACAAGCCAAAGAAGATTTAGAAAAAATGGGAGTTGAAGTTAAACTCAATACAAAAGTAGAAAACATTTCAGAAGATGGAGTATTAACGAATCAAGGTTTTATAAAATCCAATACAATTATCTGGGCAGCAGGTAATCAGGCATCACCACTATTAAGCTCTATTAATGTTGAAACTGATCGTGCCGGAAGAGTTATTGTTAATAAGGATTGTTCAATTCCCGGTAATCCTGAAATATTTGTAATTGGTGATGCTGCACATTTTGAAGAAGAAAATGGTAAAGTATTACCTGGAGTTGCTCAGGTGGCAATTCAGCAGGGAAGATTTGTTGCTGAAATAATTAAGAATGAAATTCCACCTGAAAAGAGACCTGTATTTAAGTATAAAGATAAAGGCACAATGGCTACAATAGGAAAAGCCAAAGCCGTTGCTGAAATAAAAGGTCTTAAATTATCCGGCGTAATTGCGTGGCTCGCCTGGTCAATCGTTCACATCTTCTTTTTAATTGGTTTCAGAAATCGTTTTCGTGTAATGATTGAGTGGATTTGGTATTACATAACGAAGCGACACGGAACTCGTTTGATTGTTGGTAAATAGTAATCCAAAGAATTAGACTTGATTAAAAATTTCTTCTTAACTTAGTTTGAAACAAAAAATAATCTTGTTTTGAATCTAAGAAATTTATTACTCACATTTTTACTGCTATCGCTTTTTTCAGTCTCTGAAATTTATTCTCAGATTTTCCAAAATAATTTTCTGGTTACTGATTCAATCCGAATAAACTTTGATAATAAATATTTCATTTCACAAATCGCTATTGTTCCCAGAACAGAAATAATAAAAATCAAAGATAGAATTCTGCAGCCAAACGAATATCAGTTTTTTTATGAGGAGGGCTTTTTCACGCTTTCGGATACGATATCGTATTCAATATTTGACACACTTGTTGTTTCATATCTGGCTTACAATCTGGGTTTGAAAAAAGAATATAAAAGAAGAACTCTCGTAATGAAATATGACTCACAATCAGGAGACACATTACAAATTGTAAAAACTGAAGCTAATCCATTTTCTCCTGAAAATATATTCGGAAGTGGAATCCAGAAAAGCGGAACAATTGTAAGAGGATTTACTGTCGGAACTACAAAAGATTTCTCATTAAACAGCGGTTTAAGATTACAACTTTCAGGTAAACTCTCAGATGATATTGAAATTGTTGCAGCACTTACAGACGAGAATACTCCAATTCAACCAGAAGGAAACACTGAACGGCTTGAAGAACTTGATAAAGTTTTTATTCAGGTTAAACACCCAAATGCAATCGGTACTTTTGGAGACTATCAACTAAGACAAAGATTTGGTGAGTTTGGAATTGTTGATAGAAAACTTCAGGGTTTGATGGGTGAATTTATTTATGAAAACACAAATGCATTCATTTCAATCGCAAGCTCACGAGGTAAATTCAATTCTAACAACTTTAATGGGCAAGATGGTGTTCAGGGTCCATACAGATTGAATGGAATAAATAATGAAAGAGATATTATAATTATTGCAGGAACAGAAAAAGTCTTCCTTGATGGAATTGAGATGAGAAGAGGCGAAAACAATGATTATACAATTGAATATTCAAATGCAACAATAACTTTTACACCAAACAGACTTATAACCTCAGCAAGTAGAATAAGTGTTGATTTTGAGTACACAGACAGACAATACTCAAGAAATTTTTTTGGTGCAGGAGTTTCATCTTCATTCTTTAACAACAAACTAAAATTTGGATTTGAATATCTTAGAGAAGGTGATAATCAGGATGCCCCAATTGATATTTCATTAACTGAACAAGACAAAGAAATTCTTGCACAAGCCGGCGATGACAGAAATAAAGCAATAAAAAGTGGAGTACGAATTGCTGAACCTGATTCACTTGGAATTATTAAAGGTATTTATTCAAAGATTGATACAATAATAAACGGAAATACTTTTTCGTATTATGTCTATAATGCGGGCGATACTTTAGCAATTTATAATGTTTCATTCAGTTATGTAGGTGAAGGCAATGGAGATTATGTGAGAGAAAGTTTAGGCGTTTACAGATTTGTAGGAATTGGCAGAGGAGGTTATTTGCCAATCACTTTTATTCCTGTTCCTCAGTTAAAACAGTTAGGAGCTGTTACGCTTTCAGCAAATCTTTTTGAGAACCTGGATATCAATTTTGATTATGCAGGAAGTTTGTTCGATAAAAACAGATTTTCCTCTTTGGACGAAAATGATAACTTTGGTTATGCAGCAAATTTTTCTCTTAAACTTAAACCTTCACAGATTGAAGTTGGTAATATCAATCTCGGTAAAGCCGGAATAAGTTATCGTGAAAGATTTGTCGAGAAAAAATTCACTTCATTTGATAGATTTAACGATGTTGAATTCAACAGATACTACAACACTTCAACTGCTAATGAAAAAGAAAATGAAAGTCTTCGTGAAATTGGATTGACTCTTATTCCGATTGAAGAACTTCGTGTTAATTCCGCTGCTGGTTTTTTATCCAAAGGAGATTCATTTTCTTCAAAGCGATTTAACAACCTGATAAATCTGAGTGATAATAAATCCTATTCTGCTGAATATAATCTTGATTATGTTAACACATCCAATCAGATAATAAACTCAAAGTGGTTCAGACATCGTGGAAATGCATATTACCAATTTTGGAATTTGAAACCAGGAATTGAATTTCTGGCTGAAGACAAAAATGATAAACGAAGCGGAAAGGATTCCTTATTAAACGGAAGTTTGAAGTATTTGGAATTTATTCCTTTTATCGAGCTATCTGATTTTGAAGGGTTAAATTTTATCACAAGGCACTCATTCCGTGAAGATTATTTCCCAATCAACGGATTAATGCTGAAAGAATCTGTTTCGAAAACAAATTCATTTGAAATTAACTACAAAGGATTTCGTGAGTTTACTTCTTCATTAAATCTTACAATCAGAAATAAAAATTATACACAGGACTTCAAACAACTTGGCTATCTTGATAATCAATCTATTTTAGTTCGTTCGCAGTCAAAGTTTAATTTTTGGGACCCAATGCTGAAAGGAGATTTATTTTATGAAGTATCAACTCAGAAATCAGCACGATTGCAGAAAGTGTTTGTGCGGGTTGAACAAGGCACAGGTAATTACAAATATCTTGGAGATTTAAACAATAATGGAATAGCTGATGAGAATGAATTTGAACCTACAACTTTTGATGGTGATTATATACAGGTTACAATTCCGACTGATCAACTTTTTCCTGTAATTGATTTGAAGACAAGTACAAGATGGAAAACAAATTTTTCTAAAATCTCAAATGAAAGAAATTTTCTTTCTTCAGTCTTAAAAGCAATTTCAACAGAAACATTGTGGAGAATTGAAGAGAACAGTAAAGACACAAAATATTCAAATATCTATTTGCTTCGTCTATCAACATTTCAGAATGAAGCAACAACAATTCGTGGTTCAAACTTATTGCAGCAGGATTTTTTCCTTTTTGAAAATGAACAAGACCTTTCCTTCAGATTTCGTTATTTACAAAGAACAAATCTTAATGAATTCAGTGGTGGCTTTGAAAGAGGTTATTTCAGAGAAAGAAGTCTTCGCATAAAATTTAAAATGGTTGAAGAAGTTAGTAATCAAACCGATTTAGTTAATTCCGATGATAATCTGACTTCGCAAAAAAGTTCAAACAGAGTAAGAAGAGTAAATAGTAATTTCGTTACCTCAGATTTTTCTTATAGACCAGTCAGAACAGTTGAAGTTGGTTTTAAAATCAGAGTTGGAAGAAATGAAGATACATTTCCAATTCAACCAACAATAATTGATTTAAATGGACAAGCTGTGAGATTGAATATTTCATTTCTCGGAACCGGAAGACTTCGAATAGAATTAGAGAGAAACGAACTTCTTGCAAATACAAATCAGAATTTTATTCCTTTTGAATTAACTGGTGGAAACCAGATTGGCAAGAATTATTTTTGGAGAGTTAATTTTGATTACAAACTTTCTTCTAATCTTCAAACTACAATTAGTTATGATGGAAGATTACAGGGAAGTTCTAAACCTATTCACACAATGCGTGCAGAAGCTCGTGCATATTTTTAGTAATGGAAAAATTTAAGAGACCAATTTTTTTAATCAATAATATCCACTTAATCAAACAAAGAAAAATTTTTTTAATATGAAAGTAATTTCAAACCTTATTGAAGCACATATATTCAGAGAAAAAGATGGTGAGATAGAATTCCTGCTTTTGAAGCGAGCACCATATCAATATTATCCAAATCTTTGGCAAATGGTTTCCGGTAAAATAAAAGATAATGAAAAAGCTTATCAAACAGCGTTGCGGGAAATAAAAGAGGAAACCGGTTTAATTCCGGAAAAAATCTGGATTGCACCAAACATAAATTCTTTCTATTCACCTGAAGATGAATACATTTCGTTAATTCCGGTTTTTGCCGCTAAAGTAGATTATCAGTCGCATATAAAAATCAGCACTGAACATGTTGAATACAAATGGTTAAAACCAGTTGAGGCACGAAATCTTCTGGCGTGGGAAGGACAAAGAAAGTCAGTAGATTTAATTACTGAATATTTTTTTCACAGAAAAAGTTTTTTGAATTTTGTTGAGATAAAGATTTAACGATTTATTAAGTATTATTTAAATACCTTATTTTAAAATTATAATTTCTAAATTTTTCAGGAGAATAAATTGGGTTTATTAGTCGTCGGCTCTCTCGGTCTTGATACAGTTGCAACACCTTTTGACAAAATTGAAAATGCACTTGGTGGTTCAGCAACTTACATTTCTTTGGCTGCAAGTTATTTCAGTGGACCAATAAGATTAGTTGGAATTGTGGGAAGTGATTTTCCAAAAGAATACATAGATATGTTAAACACTCATAACATCGACCTCGAGGGTCTGCAGATTGTTGAAGGAGGAAAAACTTTTCGCTGGTCAGGGAAATATCATTATGATTTGAATGTAAGAGATACACTTTATACTGAATTAAATGTATTTGAAAAATTTGATCCGGTTATTCCGGATAGTGCACGAAAATCTAAATTTGTTTGTCTCGGTAATATTGATCCTGTGCTTCAATCAAAAGTTTTGGACCAGATGGAAAATCCGCAATTTGTTGTCTGCGATACAATGAATTACTGGATTGAGGGAAAGAAAAAAGAATTATTGGAGTTGTTACCAAGAGTGAATGTCCTGATTATAAATGATTCTGAAGCAAGACTTCTTGCCCACGAACCAAATCTTATTAGAGCTGCTAAAATGATAAGAGCAATGGGACCAGAAATCCTGATTATCAAAAAAGGTGAACACGGTGCATTGCTTTTCACAGAAGAGACAATTTTTTCTGCGCCGGCTTTTCCAATGGAATCTATTTATGATCCAACTGGAGCAGGAGATTCTTTTGCTGGTGGTTTTATTGGTTATCTATTTAAAACAAGAGACTTATCATCAGAGAGTTTAAAACGTGCTGTTATTTATGGAAGCACAATGGCTTCATTTTGTGTAGAAAAATTCAGTACGAAAGGATTAGAGGAATTATCATACTTACAAATTCAGGATCGTTTCAGACAATTTATGAATCTATCAAGGTTTGATGAAGAATAATTCTTACTTCCCGCTAAAGTTCGAAGATGATCATCTGATTTTTATTGATCAGACAAAACTCCCTTTACAGGAAAATTATATCTCAACTGATGATTACATCCGAATAGCAGAAGCAATTGAACGCCTTGAAATAAGAGGAGCTCCTTTAATTGGAATAGCGGCAGCTTATGCTTGTGCTTTGGCTTTCAAAAATAAAAATGAAAAGGATGATAATTTTTTTAATAAAGTTTATAACAGACTTGCAACCACAAGACCAACTGCAGTTAATTTATTTTTTGCTTTGAAAGAAATTGAAAAAGTTTATTCCAGTATGGATGATAGTAATGTTTATGAGTCTCTACTATTAACTGCGCATAAAATTTTTTCTGATGAAGAAAAATTCTCTGAGAAGATTGCAAAAAATGGTTTGAATATTTTCCTTAAGCGATCAAATGTTCTTACACATTGTAACACAGGTGCTTTAGCAACTGCCGGTTTTGGAACCGCTTTTGCAATTATAAAAAATGCTTTTGATCATCAATTAATAAATCATGTTTTTGTAGATGAAACCAGACCATTACTTCAGGGATTGCGATTAACTGCATTCGAATTAGAAAAGAATGAAATTCCATTTACTGTTCAAACAGATTCTTCTGCAGCAGTTTTAATGCAGGAAGGCAAAATAGATTTAGTGATTACCGGTGCTGACAGAATTGCATTAAACGGAGATACAGCAAATAAAATCGGGACATACAATCTCGCTGTGCTTTGTAATTATCACAATATTCCATTCTATATTGCGGCTCCATCAACTACAATTGACAGAACAATCGCAACCGGAGCTGAAATTGCCATTGAATTCAGAGATAGTAAAGAACTTTTGTTTATTGGTGATAAGCAGGTAGGAAAAGAATCATACCAATGTTTTTGTCCTGCATTTGATGTAACTCCTTCGCATCTTATCAGAGGTATTATTACCGAAGAAGGTGTGTTTACATTTCCATATAACTTCATAAGATGAGTGAGATAATAAAAACACAAGCAATAGTTCTTGGAAAAATGAACTACAGTGATAGTAGTTTAATTGTAACTCTTTATACAGACCATAACGGAAAAGTTCCTGCAATTTTAAAGGGTGCAAGATCACCAAAATCAAAACTTGCTTTGATTGTTGATACATTAAATCACATAGAAGTAATATTCTATAAAAAAGAATCTAGAGAACTTCAAATTGTATCATCTGCAGACTTGATTTCACACTTTCCGAATATTAAATCTGATCTTGAATCCACAAAATATGCTTTTGCAGTTCTTGAGCTTGTTCGCAACTTAACGATTGAAAATGAATCAAACTCACGTCTGTTTAAGGGTCTTGTTAGAATACTCGAGCATTTTGAAAATAAAAAAGAATCGCCATCAATTTTGTTTGCAAGATTTTTTATGTTTCTAATTACTGAAACAGGTTACGAAATTATGATTGATAAATGCTCGATTTGTGGAAAAGAGTTAACACCTGAATTTTCAATCGGGTATAATTTTTCCACGGGATTTATTTGTAATGAATGTCTTCAGTCTCATTCTGGATTTGAAAAAATTGAGTCGGAACTTTTCAAATTTCTTTATTGTCTAAAGAACAAGAAATTTCTGAATGGATTGAAAGTTACAACAATCGATGAAGGGAATTCTTTTCTTGAAAGATATGTTAAAGAACATATTCCTGACTTTAAGGGAATTCAATCATTGGAAATGTTCAAGTAGAGTTTAATAAAATATTTCTATCGATAGGAGGAATAAAATGAAACTAAACAAAAAAGGAATCATAAGTGCAATACTGTTGGTTTCTATTGGAATTGTCTTTGGCGCTTTATTAGTATCTGGTTTTGGATTTGTTCGACCAGGATTAGCAGATATAAATCTTGGTGCAAAAATTCCACCTGTTAATCTTGATGCTGATGCAACTTCTTTCTCAAAAGCATTCATTGAAGTTGCTGAAAAGGTAACTCCTGCAATTGTTCAGATTACAGTTGTAGCCGAACGGGAAAATCCACACGAAGACTTTTTCTTTTTCCCATTCAAAGATTTGCCTGAAGAACAACGCGGCAGCGGGAGCGGAATCATAATTTCAGAAGATGGTTATATATTAACTAATAATCATGTAGTTGAAAAAGCAACAAAAGTAACAGTCAATCTCGCTGATAAGAGAACCTTCGATGCTGAAGTTGTAGGAACTGATCCTTTAACAGATTTAGCAGTTATAAAAATAGATGCAAAAAATCTTACCGTAGCTTATCTCGGCGATTCGGACAACTTAAAAGTTGGACAATGGGTAATGGCAATTGGTAATCCGCTATCGCTTAGCTCAACTGTTACAGCAGGAATAGTTTCTGCAATTGGTCGCGGACAGCTTGGTTTAATCAGAGATAGTTATGGAGTTGAAAATTTCATTCAAACAGACGCAGTTATTAATCCTGGAAACAGCGGTGGTGCTTTGGTTGACTTATCCGGCGCTGTTGTTGGAGTAAACAGTGCAATTGCAACCCGCGGAACGGGAACATATATCGGTTATGGATTTGCAATCCCAATTAATCTTGCAAAGACTGTTGCACAGGAAATTATAGCTTACGGAAAAGTTAACAGAGGTTACATAGGAATTAACATTGGTGAAGTTGATAATGCAATTGCAAAATCTGTTGGATTAGACAGACCAAAAGGAATAATTATCAATGGAATAATTGAAGGCGGTGCTGCTTCAGAAACTGATCTTAAATCCGGTGATATTATTCTTAAAATTGATGGAAAAGAAGTTAACAAACCAAATGAACTTCAGAGTTATGTTGCTTCGAAAACTGCCGGCACAACTGTTAAATTAACAATCTTCAGAGATGGAAAAGAATTAGAAAGAAAAGTAACTCTTAAACCAAGAGATGAAAAATCAAAGAACGAACCTGTAGCAAAAAAAGATAATAAAGATTCAGACAAAGGTGTAAAGAAAGATATCATCTCTCTTGATAACATAGGAATGACAGTAAGAAATCTTAATCAGAAAGAAAAAGATACTTACAAAGTTTCTGAAGGAATTATAATAACTGATGTCAAAAGTTTCAGTAAAGCTGATGATCAGAGACTATTCAAAGGTTTGGTTATAGTTGAAGCGGATAGAAAGCCCGTTGAAGATGTGGAGCAATTCAGAAAATTAATTGAAAGCAGAAAAGGAAGTGCTGTTCTTCTTAAAGTACAGGATGCAGATGGTAATTCAAGATTTGTTGGATTAGAAATTCCTGAATAAGAAAAATTTTTTCCTTACAAACGCCCGTTCTTTACGGGCGTTTTTTTTATATTTGAAGTAGTATCTGGAGAACAAATGATAAGATTTCTTACTGCTGGCGAATCTCACGGAAAAGCTCTCACAACAATAGTTGACGGCTTTCCTTCAAATTTTAAATTGAACTCTGAATATATTAATCATCAACTTAAACGAAGACAGTTTGGTTATGGTCGCGGACTTCGTATGAAAATTGAAAACGATAAAGTTGAAATTCTATCCGGAGTTCGATTTGGTAAAACTTTAGGAACACCAATTTCATTGCTTATAAAAAACAATGATTGGGAAAACTGGCAGAACAAAATGTCAGTCACAGAGATTGATGAGCAAATTGAAAAAATTACTATTCCAAGACCCGGCCACGCTGATCTGGTTGGCATTTCTAAATATAATTTTAATGATATTCGAAATTCAATTGAAAGATCATCAGCGAGAGAAACTGCCGCAAGAGTAGCTGCCTGTTCAGTTGCAAGAAAATTTTTAGAAGAATTCGGAATTCATATTGGAAGTTATGTCGAAAGTATCGGAGGAATTTATTCTAAAGAAGATTTCTCTGAGAAACTCTTTAATAATTATTTACCACAATCATTCAACGGTAAAAAATTAAATAGTCAGTCTGATAAAAGTCTGGTGCGTGTTCTTGATTCTGATCAGGAGCGAAAGATTATTAACAAAATAAAACTTGCGAAGAAAAAAGGAGATACTTTAGGTGGGACTTTTGTTGTTGTTGCAACTGGAATTCCTGTTGGACTTGGTTCCTTTATTCAGTTTGACAGAAGAATTGATGCAGAAATTGCACATTCAATAATGTCAATAAATGCTGTTAAAGGAGTTGAAATTGGAGCAGGTTTTTATTCAGCAGAAAATTTTGGTTCTCAATCACACGATGAAATTATAATTTCTAAAAATAAATTTTCCAGAAAGACAAATCGTGCTGGTGGAATTGAAGGCGGAATAACAACAGGTTTACCAATAATTGTTCGTGCTGCAATGAAACCAATCGCAACACTGATGTCTCCGATAGAATCCGTAGATTTAAGTAAAATGAAAAAAGTTTTATCAAGAAGAGAGAGAAGCGATTTCGTTGCTGTACCTGCCTGTGCTGTAATTGCTGAATCAATGCTTGCCTGGTCAATTGCTAAATTCTTTCTTGAGAAATTTGGTGGTGATTCGCTCGAAGAAACTAAAGAAAATTATCACAATTATAACTCAGAACTATTCAAAAGAATCAGAGAAAATTTCAAAGGATAACGATGCTAAAAATTCATTCATTTGAATTTAATCCATTCAATGAAAATACATATTTACTTTGGGATGATGAGACAAAGGAAACTGCTATTATTGATCCAGGATGTTATGATGAATTTGAAAAATCCGAATTGAAAAATTTTATTGAAGAACAAAACTTGATTCCAAAGCTGTTGATTAACACTCATTGTCATATTGATCATATACTTGGTGTTTCTTTCATAAAAGAAAATTATGATGTAATATATCTCATTCCTGAAAAAGACTTACCTCTGCATAAAAATGCTTCTTCTCAGGGACAAATGTTCGGCTTTGATTTAGAAGAATTACCTGAACCTGATGAATTCATTACTGAAGAAAAAATTATCAGACTTGGTCAGGAAGAATTAAAACCGTTATTCACACCGGGTCATACTGCAGGAGAGTATTGTTTTTACTCAGAGAAAAATAAAATATGCATAACGGGTGATGTACTTTTTCATCAGTCAATTGGAAGAACTGATCTTTGGGGTGGTGATTATGATACTTTGATTCAAAGTATCAGAACTAAATTACTCACTTTGCCTGATGATACAAGAATTTTCCCTGGTCACGGAATTGATTCAACAATTGGAATCGAAAGAAAACAAAATCCATTCTTAACTAATATCTGAAATGAAGTCGAATAAGATTAAAATTATAATTTTTAGTTTAGTTGCTTATATCGCTTTATTCGAATTCCTATTTCCTTTAAATGGATTTTTTCCATCAGTGACGGTTATTTTTCTTTCTCTTACCGAACTTTTACAAAACTACAATTTTGCATTAAACTTAATTTCAACTTTCGCTGCAGTATATGTAACAATTTTGTTCAACTTTTTATTCACAAAAATTTTATTCCCTTATCTGATAAGAAAAAAAGTCGAGCAGGATTCATCCTATTCAAGTTCAATTCATTCAATAGTCTGGATATTTAGTCACATTCCGTTTATTCTGACTGCACTTTTAATACTAACCTGGTTTCCTGATTTCATACTTGATAAGTACATAGTTGCAATAATTATTCTCTTACCGAAAAATTTAATGGAAATTTCAGAATATGATATTTCGAATCATAAAAATTATTTCTATTTCTATAATTCGGTCGGTGTTGATAAAACTTCAATTCTCAATAAAATTATTTTCAAACTGATTGAGCCGGAATATTTTTTATATCAGCTTAAAAACCATTCTCGGATTTGGAGTATCATTATCATTACTGAATTCATTCAACAGAAAGAGGGTGTTGGAGGAATTCTCAGAACTGTATTCAAGTATCAGGATATTTCATTGATTTTTACAATCACAATTTTCGTTTCATTGTTAGTCTTCGCGATTCAAAAAGCTCTGAACTTACTTTATCATAAAGTTTATTTCTGGAAATAATAACAATGATTGTAAGTATATCAAATATTTCCAAATCATACCTGGTAGAATCAATCTTCGATAAAAAAGTATTGAATGAAATAAGCTTTGAACTGAACTTTCTTGAAAATAATTTCATATCATTGATTGCTCCATTTGGCTCAGGTAAGACAACTTTACTAAAAATTATTGCCGGATTAACTACTACTGATTCAGGTAAAATAATTGTAAATGAAAATGGCAATGAAAAAATACTCGATAATGTTGTTTATATTCCAACTGAACCAGTATCAATTCCGTGGATGAGTGTAAAAAAGAATATCGAATTTGCCATAGCTAAAAATCAATTATCTCAGGAGAGAACAAAATTCATTATTAGTCTTATAGGTTTAGAAGGATACGAAGACCATATTCCAGATAAAGATAGTTTTGGTTTTCGATTCAGAATTACTCTCGGAAGAGCATTATACTCAAACCCTAAACTGATTTTGCTTGATGAACCATTTAATAAATTGGATTGGTTAACAAAAGCAGAAATATTTTCTATGATAAAAAGTGTTGTTACTCAAACTGATTCAAAATTTTTAATGGCTACAAGTAATTTATTAGATGCGATTTTTCTTTCTGATGAGGTGATGTTTTTTAATAAAGAAGGAAAAACTATAACAGAAAGTTTGAAGATTGAAAAAAGTTTTTCTACAATGAATGAAATGTTACAATCAGATTACTTCAATCAGGTTCTAAATAATTTCAAATTGAAAATGAATATTCATTCCGGATATAATATCAAAGATTTTTCAATTTAATTTGAGGGCAGAATGAAAGATAAATTTGATGAACTTGCAAAGCGAAAAGCTGAGGCATTACTCGGCGGCGGCAAAGATAAAATTGAAGCCCAACATAAAAAAGGAAAGTTAACTGCTCGGGAAAGAATCGAACTATTGTTGGACGAAGGCTCATTTGAAGAAGTTGATATGTTTGTAAAACATCGCGCTACAAATTTTGGATTGGATAAAGTAAATTATCCCGGAGATGGAGTCGTTACTGGTTTTGGTAAAATTGATGGAAGACCTGTTGCGCTTTTTAGTCAGGACTTTACAGTTTTTGGTGGTTCACTTTCAGAAACTCACGCAGAAAAAATTGTTAAGATTATGAATATGGCAATGAAAGCCGGGATTCCTGTTATTGGATTGAACGATTCTGGCGGTGCAAGGATTCAGGAAGGTGTAAATAGTCTTGGTGGTTATGCTGATATTTTCTTACTAAATACACTTGCGTCGGGAGTTATTCCACAAATTTCAGTAATACTCGGTCCTTGTGCAGGTGGAGCAGTTTATTCACCCGCAATTACCGATTTTGTTTTTATGGTTAGAAATACAAGTTATATGTTCGTTACAGGACCAAATGTTGTAAAAACTGTAACTCACGAAGATGTAACTTTTGAAGAACTTGGCGGTGCAGATACTCACGCAATCAAATCAGGAGTTGCTCATTTTGTATTTGATTCAGAAATTGAAACGCTTCAGAATGTTAGAAAACTTCTGAGCTATCTTCCACTCAATTTTATGGATCAACCTCCAAGATTTGATTTTGATATAAGTCAATTATCTGAAGAGCCAAGACTCGACACAATTATTCCCGATAATCCTAACAAACCATATGACATTAAAGAAGTAATTTCATTAATTGTTGATGATGGTGAATTTTTTGAAGTTCACAAAGATTTTGCTGAAAATATAGTGACAGGATTTGCAAGAGTGTCAGGAATGTCGGTCGGAATTGTCGCCAATCAACCTGAAGTGCTTGCAGGAGTGCTCGATATTAACGCTTCTGTTAAAGGCGCAAGATTTGTAAGGTTTTGTGATGCGTTCAATATACCTTTATTGGTGTTTGTAGATGTTCCGGGCTTTTTACCGGGAACAGAACAAGAATGGGGAGGAATAATAAGACACGGTGCAAAGTTGCTTTATGCATTTAGCGAAGCAACAGTACCAAAGGTTACTGTGATTACAAGAAAAGCTTATGGTGGTGCTTACGATGTGATGAATTCAAAGCATATAAGAGGTGATTTCAATTTTGCCTGGCCGTCGGCAGAAATTGCCGTTATGGGACCAAAAGGTGCGGTAGAAATTATCTTTAAAAAAGAAATTGAAAGTTCAAAAGATCCTGAAAATGAGTTAAATAAAAAATTAAATGAGTATATAGAGAAATTTGCGAATCCTTACATTGCCGCTGAGCGTGGCTTTATTGATGATGTGATTTATCCAAGAGAGACCAAAATGAAATTAGTTCAAGCTTTTGACTTATTGAAAAATAAAGTTGACAAGAATCCAAAGAAAAAACATGGGAACATCCCATTGTAATCTTAAATCGTTACAGGCAAGTAAGTTATAAACAAACAGTTAACTTTTTGCTTGAAAAAACTAAATGATAATTTTATATTGCAAGTAAAATAATCCGGAGTAATAATGAAAAAAATTCTTCTACTACCATTTGCTCTACTGATTCTTAATTTTTGGGGATGCAGTGGTTCAGAAGTAACACAGACAGAGTTAAAACAGGAAACTAATGTTAGTAAGACAGGAATAGTTTCAGAATTGTTGGAAGAAGCGAGACAAAATTATGTGATGGCTCTAAAGAAACAGGAATTGAATAGTATAAATGAAACTGTTGAATTTTATGAGAGTGCTTTGAGAATAATAAATAATCTTAGTTATTATCCGGGAATTGAAAAGAATGAGGCATATAAAGAACTTGAGAATTCCATAATTGATGATTATAAAAATTTTATTGATGGATTAAGTTATTTACCTGAAGGTGTTTCGTTCGCTGCTTATGATGAATGGATGAGAAAAGCTGTTCCTGAAATTGAACTCTCATTAAAAGATGACGATACTCATCCTAAATTAGTAATCCCTGCTGATATTCCACTCGAAGTTAATTCTTATGTTGAACAATGGTTAAATTATTTTACCGGAAAAGGAAGCGACGCAATGCGCCGTTGGCTTTCTCGTTCAGGCAAATATTTTCCTATGATGTCTCAGGTCTTTAAGGAAGAAGGTTTACCTTTGCAACTTCTTTACTTAAGTATGATGGAAAGTGGACTTAACCCAACTGCCCGTTCCTGGGCATCTGCAGTTGGTTTATGGCAATTTATAAAATCGACTGGTTCGCTATATGGGCTTGAAACTGATTTCTACTTTGATGAAAGAAGAGATCCCGTTAAGTCAACTTATGCGGCAGCTAAACACTTAAAGGATTTATATAACTCACTTGGAGATTGGTATCTGGCATTGGCAGCTTATAATTGTGGAGAGGGAAGAGTAAGAAGAGCAATAAGCAGAGCAAACTCCTATGATTATTGGACAGTAAGAAAATATTTGCCGAAGGAAACCCGGAATTATGTCCCCATTTATATTGCTGTTTCAATGATTGCAATGGAACCTGAAAAATATGGTTTTACCAATATCAATTATGAAAAACCTTATGAATATGATGTGTACACTGTTGAAGGTGCAATTGATCTCGGTTATTTGGCAACCTGTGCAAATACTGATCTTCAGACTTTAATTGATTTGAATCCTGAGCTTACTCAGTTATCCACACCTATGAATTATCCTGGCGGATATCCATTAAAAATTCCAAGAGGAACAATTCAACAATTTGCCGAGAATATTAAAAACATTCCGGAATCTGCACGAAGAAATTATCTTGTTCATACCGTTAGAAAAGGTGAAACAATTACAAAAATTGCTAACAGATATGGTGTTTCTAAATTTGATCTTGCTGATGCAAACAACATCACGACTAAGACAAAACTTTATGCCGGATTAAAATTAAAAATTCCGGTAATGGTAGCAAGCACACAAACTGACTATACAGAAAATACAGACACTCAAATCGCTTCAGATAATGGTAATGATGAATATATATCGCCATACGCTTCTTTATTAAAAAATGACTCTGAGAAGAGTAGTAATGAAGAAAATACCGTTGAACAATTAACTCAAAACGAAAATGAAATTGCATCAAATGATGTGAACACCGATGAAGAAATAAAACAAGAAGCTTCAATACTTCAACCTGAAGGAACAGTTCCTGTAACTTACCAGGTAAAGAAAAACGATAGTTTATTAGGAATAGCAGATTTGTTTAATTGTCGTGTTAGCGATATAAGAAACTGGAATTCTATTCCTTATACCAGATCTATAAAAGTTGGCGAAACATTAACAATCTTTGTCCCCGAAAATCAAAAAGATTATTACGCAAGTCTTGATAAAACAACAGAAATAACTTCAAAAACAAATTCTAACAATTCTGAGAAATCAGCTTTAGTTTACCATCGTATTAAAAAAGGCGAAACTTTGAATCAGATCGCTTCTTCTTATGGAGTAACCACTGATCAGTTAAGAGACTGGAATGATATAAACGGAAATAAAATTTATGTTGGAAGAAAGCTGAAAATCTATACTGACGGACGAGCTCCAAATAAATCTCGAACTGAATTGGTAAGTAATACCTCGACAAATCTCTTCAAATATAAAGTTAAAAGAGGTGATTCTCTCAGTGAGATTGCAGATAAGTTTGGTGTTTCAGTAGCAGAATTAAAAAAATGGAATGGACTGAAAGGTAATTCAATTGCTGCAGGTAAAACATTAAAGATTTTCTCTTCATCATCTTCATCTTCTTATGGAGATATTACAACAAAGAACAGTTCAAATTTGACTTACTATAAAGTAAATCCGGGTGAAACAATTGGTCAGATTGCTGAAAAGTTCAAAGTAAAAATTTCTGATATTCAGAATTGGAATAATTTATCAGGTAATAAAATAATCGCTGGCTCAAGATTGAAAATTTATTCAAATGCAAGTGTAAATGACATAGATGTTGAACCTGTAAGAAATTCGAATAATTCATCAGGCACTCACATAATCAGAAAAGGTGAGACTATCATTTCAATAGCAGCTTTGTACAATATTTCAGTTTCTGATTTGAGAAAATGGAATAACTTAACTAGTGACAATATCCAGATAGGTGATAAACTTATTGTCTCTTCTGAAAATAAAAATGTAACTACATCTAAAGCAAAACCTGATTACCATATAGTTCAGAAAGGTGAAACTTTATTTTCAATTTCGAAGTTTTATAATGTACCGGTTACAAGACTTAAATCTTTGAACGGTTTAACTTCGTCTAATATAAAAGTTGGGGAAAGGTTAAGACTTAACTAAATACAAATTTAACTAACGATAGCCGTTAGGGGTGTTATCCCGCAATTTCCTTTGTGGGATATCTGAGATAATACCCTCAAACCTGATCTGGGTAATGCCAGCGTAGGGAAACGGGCTTGAAGAGTGATTTGCTTTAAGCCGTTTCCAACGGCTTTTTTCATTTATAAACTTTTATGGAGGTTAAAATGAAAAGTAAAATCATTCTTCTTTTTTTGTTTCTATCGTTTTCTGCTTTCTCTCAGCAGAAAGATTTATCCGGAATTGTTGTTGATTCCGAGACTTCAATCCCATTGCAGAATGCAAATATCTATCTTACAAAAAATAAAACAGGAACAACTTCTGATCGACAAGGAAAATTTGTTCTTAAAGGAGTTTCAGAATCTGACACTCTTATTATAAGTTACCTTGGTTATAAACAACTCAGTTTGCCTGTCTCTCAACTTCAAAATAATCAAACCTTTTTTCTTGAAAGGATAATTCTTCCTTCTCAGACTGTTCTCGTAGAAGCGAGTATTGGTCAAAAGGGAGTAACACCTTTAACTTTCGAGAAAATAAAACGAGACCAGATTCAGAAAGACTATGTTGTTCAGGATATTCCACAGTACCTCAGTCAACTGCCGTCAACAACTTTTTATTCTGAGAATGGAAATGGAATCGGATATAATTATTTAAGCATCAGAGGTTTTGATCAAAGGAGAATTTCAGTTTCAATAAATGGAATTCCGCAAAATGATCCTGAGGACCACAATGTTTACTGGCTGGATTTTCCCGATTTATTAGCAAGTACAGAATTAATTCAGGTTCAACGTGGAGCTGGTTCTGGAGTTATTGGATATCCGGCAGTTGGTGGTTCAATCAATATTATCACTTCTCCTTTTTCTGATAAAGCAAAACTAAATCTTTCATCATCTTACGGAAGCTATCACACCAGAAAATACAGCGCTGCATTTGCAAGTGGATTGATTGATAACAAATATTCGTTCTATGCAAAACTATCTCAGATATTAAGCTCAGGATATAGAAATTTATCCTGGGCAAAATTTAATGTTTACCATTTTTCTGCAGTCAGATATGATGACAAATTAACTTCTCAAATTAATTTTTATGGCGGACCAATCTCAGATGGACTTGCATATACTGGTATCGCAAAGTTTGCTGTTAAAGATAAAAATTTAAGAAGGGCGAATTATTCTTATTGGGAAGCAGATGAAAACGGTTATACTTTTACCGTTAACAGAAGACCAGAAGAAATTGAGAATTTCTCTCAACCACATTTTGAACTTCTGAATGAATATAAGTTTAATGATGATGTTAAATTTAACTCTGCACTATTTCTGGTAATTGGTGAAGGATTTTTTGACTACGATGGTTCCTGGTCAATTTATTATGATGATTATTTCAGACTAAGAGCAAATGGATTTGATACGAATTATATTCCGACTAATGCGATTATAAGAGCTCAGGTCGAAAATAAGCAGTATGGATGGATACCAAGATTAAGTTTTTCACACGACAATGGAGAATTGATTGTCGGTGGAGAATTAAGAATTCATCGCTCTAATCACTGGGGAAATATTAACTATGCAGAAAATCTTCCGCCTAACATTTCAAAAGATTATTACTACTATTTTTATAACGGTGCAAAAGATATCGCATCAATCTATGCACACGAATCTTACAAGTTGAATGACCAAATAAATCTACTTGGTGAACTACAAGTTGCATATCATAAATACAAATTATACAACGAAAGATATGTTGGAAATGATTTTTCCATTAGCGATATCTTTTTTAATCCTCGTTTAGGTATAAATTATAAAATCTCTGATCAATTCAATTCCTTTATCTCTTTTGCAAGAGTAACACGAGAACCAAGATTAAAAAACTATTATGATGCTGCTGAATCGAGTGCAGGAGAAGTTCCACAATTTGAATTAAATTCTGATGGAACATATAATTTTTCTAAACCACTTGTAAAACCGGAAACTATGAACGATTTTGAAATTGGTTTGTCCTTCAATAATCAGTTTATATCTGCGTCAACTAATTTTTATTATATGATTTTCAATGATGAAATAGTTCGCAAAGGTCAGGTTGATAGATTTGGTCAACCTATTACAGGAAATGTTGATCAAACAATTCACGCTGGAGTTGAATTACAATTAATAGCAAAAATTACTGACGCGCTGGATGTTTTCGGCAACTTCACTTACAGCAATAATGAAATTAAAAATGGTAAATACTTTTTAGGTGGTTCTGATTTCATAGATTTAAGCGGAAATAAAATCAGCGGATTTCCAGATGTGCTTGCAAACTTTGGAATTCAGTTCAAACAGAATAATTTATTTCTGAAACTGAGTGGTAAATATGTTGGCAAAATGTTCTCGGATAACTTTGATAAAAATCTGAAAGATTATCTTAACAGATTCCCTGGCTTTGTTGATTATTCTGATAATGTTAATGATGCTTATTTTGTGATGGATTTTTATGGGAGTTATGACTTCAAACTTTTTGATGCTTTAGATAATTCAAAAATCTTTTTGCAGGTAAATAATTTGTTCAATAATCTTTATTCAGCTTATGCAATAGGAAAAGAATTTTTCCCTGCAGCAGAAAGAAATTTTATTGCCGGAATTCAGGTTGGACTTTAAAGGAAAGCAGTTTGAAAAAATGTATTATAATTGCAAATGGAAGAGCACCTTCAAAAAAGGTGATTAACTTCTTTGAGAAAAAAGGTTATACAACTTTAATTTGTGCAGATGGTGGAGCCAACTCAGCAAAAAAGCTCGGGTTGGTTCCCGATTATATTATCGGTGACCTTGATTCAGTTAGTCCTGAAACCATAAAATATTTTTCAGATAAATCAACGATTATAAAAATCACAAGACAGAATGACACTGATGTTGAAAAATGTCTTAAGTTCGCAATTAAAAAAGGATTCACTGAAGCATTATTACTTGGTGTTACCGGTGACAGGTTAGATCATACAATTTGTAATCTTGGAATTGTCCTGAAATTTTTTAATAAAATTGAATGCAATGTCGTTGCTGAAAATTCTTTTTTAACTCCAACCAATGAATCGATTACCTTGAAGTCAAAACCTGGTGAAACAATTTCTTTATATGCATTCGATTCAAAGACAAAAATTTCTTCCGATGGATTAAAATACCAGCTTAAAAATTCCAGACTTCCATTCGGTGAAAGAGAAAGCACATCAAATGTAGCCACACAAAATGAAGTAAAGTTAAACATTAGAGGTGGAATAGTTTTTATTATTCGCGATTTTAATTTCGTTGCAAAAAATGATCTCATTTAGTTTTGAAGACATTGCAGTCATTCTCACTTTTTTTGTATTACTTCTTTTGATCGGATTTCTATCATCAAAAAAATCCAAAGATGCAACTGACTATCTTCTCGCCGGAAGGAATTTAAACCTATTATTATTCGTGCTTGTAACGGTTTCAACCTGGTATGGTGGCATATTAGGAGTAGGCGAGTTCACTTATCGCTACGGCTTACTCAGTTGGTTTACACAAGGACTTCCGTATTATCTTTTCGCTTTTTTATTTGCAATTTTCTTTGCTAAAAAAATTCGTGAAGCATCTTTATTCACAATACCTGATAAACTTTTTGAAGTTTATGGCAAAAATGTTTCTTTACTTTCTGCAGTTATAGTATTCATACTTGTTTCACCAGCACCTTATCTTTTGATGACAGCAAGTTTATTGAAAGAAATCTTTAAGATTGATTTTCTTTTAGCATTAATCATTTCATTCCTGCTTTCGGGTTCATATCTGATTAGAGGTGGATTCCGTTCAAATGTTTATGTTGATGCTTTTCAGTTCTTTGTGATGTTTATTGGATTTATTATAGCTGTTATAATTTGTTTTAACAACATTGGTGGAATTGAATTCTTAAATACAAATCTTCCAGCTAATCATCTGAAACTAACCGGTGATGCTTCACCAACTTTTATAATTGTTTGGTTTCTAATTGCATTATGGACATTTGCCGATCCAGGATTTCATCAGAGAGCTTATGCTTCAAAAAATGGTAATGTAGCTAAATGGGGAATAATCATTTCAATTTTTTTCTGGGCGCTTTTTGATTTTCTTACAACTTCAACAGGACTATTTGCCAGAGCGTTATTCCCAAATCTTGAACAACCAGTCTTAGCATTTCCTTTTCTTGCAGAAAAAATTTTATCTCCGGGATTGAAGGGAATTTTCTATGCCGGAATGTTTGCTACAATCATTTCAACACTTAACAGTTTTCTTTTTCTTAGTGCAACCACTATTGGCAGAGATTTTTTTTATCGGCTTAGTCCTGAATTGAATGATGAAAAATTAAAATATTATACATCAATCGGAATAATTATTTCTGGGATTGTTGCAATAGTAATTTCTTACATTATTCCTTCAGTAGTTCAGATTTGGTACACAATCGGTTCGTTGTTTATTCCCGCAATTATTCCAGCAGTTGTGAGTGCTTATTATTCGAAATCCAGAATAGCAAAAAATATAATGCTGATTGAAATGATAATTTCTCTTTTATCAGGAACAATCTGGTTTTTTATAAGAGACAGTTTTCAAAATTCGCTTTGGTATGAAATTGAACCAATGCTAGTTGGACTTGGCGCAGCGATAATCATTCACATTATCGGACTAATCAGAAAATTTTCTCTTCTTGATAAGTGATAATAAAATGGAGATTGATAGAATAGTAACTATGATGATTAATGAAACTTCAGTAGGAATTTTATAAAAATCACTTATCAACATCTTAATACCAACATAAAATAACAGCAAAGCAACGCCGTATTTCAAATACCTGAACAAATCCACCAATCCGGCAAGAGCAAAATACAAAGCCCTTAATCCGAGTATCGCAAAAATGTTGGAAGAAATAATTATAAAAGTATCGTGGGTAATTGCAATGATTGCAGGAATTGAGTCAACGGCAAATACGATGTCAGATGATTCAATCAACAACAATGTTAAGAACATTGTTGTGATATAAGTTTTGCCGTTTTCTTTAACAAAAAATTTTCTGCCGTCATAATCAGTTTTAAGTTTGAAGTACTTTACAAAAATTTTTATAAGCCAGTTGTTTTCAACATCAATTTTCTCATCACTGCCGAAAGCCATTTTATATGCTGCGTAAAGTAGAATGGCACCGAATACATAAATCACCGGATGAAATAAGCTTATCAGAGCAACACCAGCAAGAATGAAAACTATTCTGAAAAATATTGCTCCTAAAATTCCCCATTTAAGTATATGAGGTTGATGTTCAGCTTTAACATTCATCACGCTGAAAATCATCAGAAAGACAAATAGATTATCTACTGATAAAGACTTTTCAATGATGTAACCTGTAAGAAATTCAATTGCCTTCTGATGACCGTTTTCAAGGTAGAAGTATAGGAATATGTTAAAAAGAAGAGCGGTAATGATCCAAATACCGCTCCAGATAAGACTTGCTTTTAAGGTTATTTTTCCTCGTCTGTGATCAGTTACATAAAGATCAATCATCAGCATTATTGCGATGATGACGGAGAAAATAATCCAGAAAATATTTTCAGATAACAATCAGTCCCTCGTTATGGTAAAAATATACCGGCAGCTACTACAGTAGTCCATAAACCGTTTTTATCACCTTCAGCAGATTGAGTAACATTAAATGTTCGAACTATTTTACCGGACATTTTATAAATATCTTCTCGTTCACTCCAATCTTTATCTGCATCGAACTCAACTCCCAAAGTTGTAGCAAGCATTGTTGCAGCCAAATCTTCGGCATACTCACCGGCAACTTTTTCAGTTTGTCCATAAGGATGATGTTCAGATAGATAACCATAAGCATTTGGATCAGCAGGAATTGCAACACCAATTGAAGCCGCGATAAGTCTGTTTGGTTCATTTGTTGAATTACGAGCCATAACACAATGCGTAATCTGACCAGGTGTAATAAGTTTCAATCCTTCTTCAACTGATATTCTTTTGCAGCCGATAGGGAAAATACTGCTAACTGAAACAAGATTGCATATTTCAATTTTAGCATTTCTCAATGCCAATTCGAAAGAGCTAAGATACTCTTTGTGTCTTCCAACACCTTTTGTGAAGAAAATTTTTGTCGGTAGATACAATTTTTATTTTCCTTTCTCTATTAGTTTTAGAAATTTTCGTTTACCTACTTTAAGAATCATTCCTGATTTGATATTGATGCTCTGATGAACATCTGAAACTTTTTCACCATCAATTGAAACTCCACCTTGCTGAACTAATCTTTTGGCTTCGCCTTTCGATGGCGCAAAGTTTACTAAAAGAAGCAGGTCTAAAATATTGATTTCTGTGTTTTCTTCAATATGAAATTCATCAATCTCATCAGGAATTTCTTTTTTGATGAATATTTTGTCAAACTCTTCCTGTGCTTTATTAGCAGCTTCTTCATCATAATACATCGAAACAAGAGTTCTGGCAAGCTCGCGCTTTAAATCGCGCGGATTTGTTTTACCATCTTCGAGTGCAGCTTTTATTTCTTTCAGCCGTTCATTTGAAACATTTGTAGCTAGTTCGAAATAAGTGTAAATCAAAGTGTCAGGAATTGACATTGTTCTTCCAAAAATTTGTTCCGGTGGATCAGAAATTCCGATATAGTTATCATATGATTTACTCATTTTCTCAACACCATCAGTTCCCACAAGCAATGGCATTGTTAAAATTACCTGAGGTTCAACTCCGTATTCTCTTTGAATATCACGGCCAACGAATAAATTAAATTTCTGATCTGTTCCTCCCAGTTCAACATCACTCTGAATTGCAACTGAATCCATTGCCTGAGCAAGTGGATAAAGAAATTCGTGAATGCTGATTGGTTCACCGGCTTTGTATCGCTTTGTGAAATCGTCTCGCTCAAGCATTCTTGCAACTGTGTACTTTGAAGCAAGTTTAATTACATCTTCGAAAGTCATTTTACCAAGCCATTCAGAGTTGTAAACAATTTTAGTTTTATTCTTATCCAGAATTTTAGATGCCTGCTGAAAATAACTTTCACCGTTTATTCTTGTTTGTTCAAGAGTTAACGCAGGTCTTGTTGAATTTCTACCGGAAGGATCACCAATCATTCCTGTAAAGTCACCAATAATAAGAATTGCCTGATGACCAAGTTGTTGGAACTGAGCAAGCTTTCTTAACACCACAGAATGACCAATGTGAAGATCAGGACGACTTGGATCGCATCCTAATTTTATGTTCAGTGGTTTCCCGGATTTAATTGACCGTTCAATTTTCTGAACTAACTCTTCTTCAGGAATAATCTCAACAGTACCGCGCCTGATGAGATCCATTTGTTCATTTACAGAAGGAAATTTTATCATATGCTTTATTCAGTACTTTCTTTTAATGTAATTCGAATTTAAATCTGATAATCAATTCAAAAGAGATTTAATAAGATGAAACTGTTAAATTTATTCAACTCAACATCCATTCAACCATTCAATCATTCAATCAATCATTCATACATCCATTCATCCATTCATCCATTCATTCATACCTTCATTTATACTTTCATTCAATATTTTATTCTTCTTTCTTGTTCACGCTGAAAATCGCGTTTAGCAATCGTTTCCCGTTTATCATAAGATTTTTTACCCTTTGCCAGAGCGAGCTCGACTTTCACTCTACCGTTTTTGAAATACATTCTTAAAGGAATGAGTGTTAACCCTTTTTCTTTAGTCTTTCCAATAAGTTTTCTTATTTCACTTTTGTTTAATAATAATTTTCTGTCGCGTGTCGGATTATGATTATTGATATTTCCTTGTTTGTACTCACTTATATGTGCACTAACAAGCCAAACTTCACCATTTTTTATTGTTGCATAACTATCAACAAGATTTGCTTTTCCTTCACGCAATGCTTTAACTTCTGTACCGACTAAAACTATTCCTGCTTCAAATGTTTGAAGAATGTGATAATCGTGTCTTGCTTTACGATTAACCGTAATATTTTTTTCTTCAGCTTGCTTGTCCATAACTCAAAAATTTAGTTTCAAAAATTAACTTAATTGAAGTTAATTACAATGAAATTTGACGAGCTAATTATGGAAATTTTAGTGAAGGATTTAATTGAAAGAATTAAAAATTGCTCAATGATTATTGCATCAGTCAGAAATACTCACTGTTCTTAATATTTTGTTCTTAAGCTTGATTTCATTCAATTCAAAAGAGGTTAAATAATTTTGCCAAAGGGTAAAAATGATTTTATTGATCAAAATTGCGATGAATGGAGCAAGCAAATAATAAATATGTAAAGTTGTAGTTCCGTGAATAAGATTAAATATTAAACTATCCGAGTTGATATGAGCTATTTCTTTTATTCCCAGGATTTTATATCCAACAAATTCAACAGTTAATAATGAAGTTAAATAGAACAGATAAAATATTGGATAGAATTTCAGTTTATTAGAAAATTTATCTTTAAAGTGTGAAAACGAAATACAAATGATAAGTATAGAAACCGACCAGCATCCAAATGCCCAGAAATTAAGTCCACTTGAATTAAGGAAATCATAATTATATCTATATTGGTAGAATCCGACCCAGAAAAAAGAAATAGTTAATGAAGTAACGATAGCAGGGAAGTAAGACGAATATTTAATCTCATTTCTTGAATTGAATATATACTTTCCCAATCTGAAGTTTAAGAACAAACCTGATAATCCTACTAATATATCTGTTATTTGATCTTTTATTGTTTCAGGTTTGAAAATATTAAAAGCAATGTAAATCAAATATATTTCAACAACTTCGTAAAGAACTAACAACAGAAAAGTAATGAGATATATTCTTCGGATTCTGAGATTAGATAAAATTACCGGAATGAAAAAACCTGAGAAGAAATGTACCAGTGACCAATAATCAAAAAAGAAATATTTGTTCTGATAAAGAACAGTATAGAGCCACTCCGTATTAACTCTAATAAATTTTAGAATCTCAGCTAATTCCATCTGCGAATAACTTATTTCTGTTTCTGAAAATTAAAAACCGAAAAATAATCTGATAAAGCAGCAACTGTGAAAAGAGATTAATCATCAAAACATTTACAAACGCAAATCCGAAGATGAATAATGTACTGAATATCATTAGCAAAGTGTTTACAAACACTGAAGAGATTAAAGCTTTGAATCTTAATTTATCAGTTAACTCAATCTCAGTTTTTTCTTTTGAGAAATTTAGTAGTAACAGACCAGTTAGTAACAAAAGCGTAACAATTTCTTCTGAAATGTTGTTTGTAATAACCTGAAAAGTTTTGGTTTCTAAAAAGCTTGAGTAAACAGTAAATACGGGTAAAGTTAAAACAGCAGGTTTAATTCCTAATGAAAATCTTACATAAGCAGAGATTATTCCTAAAAGGAATAAAATCATCCCCACAAACCTGAATTTGTGGGGAAGAAAAAACTTATGATTCATATTAAATCTGATCAGGAATTAGGAGCGAAAATATATGAACTAACTTTGGAACCATCTTCAAGATAAATTTCAACATAAACTATTCCGAATTTGTGGTTCGCACGATATACAAATTTTTGAATTCCGGGAATTCTGGAATCCTGTTCAAGTGTAATGGTTTTTATATAATAAAATCCATAAGGAAAATCGTCCACATCGGAACGAGCAGTTACAGTTCGAGTAATAGTTTTACCATCTGATTTTGTGAGCTTATATTGATCTCCAACCTTTGCATCATATTTAACTAATGTATGTGGTTTTTGATCTTTATTGAAGAAGTCCTGAATTCCGGCAGTGGTGATTTTAAATTGAACTTCGGCATCTATATTTCCTTGAGCATCGTAAACATTACCAGGAATTTTATCAAGAAGTTGTTTGATTTTGTTTGATTGCGAAACATTGGCTTTTATTTTAAAGGTAACCAAACCATTATTGTTGCTTACAACTTTTATTGTGTCATTCAGATCAACATAGTCATTCCCAACTTGAACACTTAAAAAAAATTCATCTCCAACATTACTTATTTCAGTATTTACATCTCCACCAAGACTGTTAGGATCATTTGAATCTTCTTTGTCGCAAGCAAAGAACAAGAAACCTAATAAAATTAAACCAGCGATTTTTACTGCTTTCATTTTCCCCTCCTGAAGGATGTTGATTGTTAAATATTATTATTTCGATAGCAACATAAAATAAAAGTTACTAAAAATAAATTTGCGATTTATCAACAATTATTTTGAAAAAAATATTTTATAAAAATGTTTAGTTAATAGTATTTCACTATCTTTGCCAAAATTTTTAAGAGAATTATGATTAAGAAGATAATATTTTTAAGCTTTTATCTGGTCTCGTTTTCATTTCCACAAAAATTTAATGTGGAAAGAATCGAGCCGCCTAATTGGTGGTTTGGATTAAAAACAGATACAATTCAGATTCTTATCTATGGAAAGAATGTTGGTAATGCTGAGATTTATCCTTCGCATAGAGGAGCAACTGTAATTGATTATCATAAAACAGAAAGTCCAAACTATCTTTTTATTGATTTAGTTGTTGATAATTCAATTAATGAAAATCTGAATTTTGAAATCGGGTTTGCAACAAATGAATACGATACAGTAATAAGCTTTCCAATTCTTAAAAGAGAAAAAAGAGAGAAAGCTTTTCAGGGATTTAATCAAAGTGATGTTGTTTATTTAATTATGGCAGATCGTTTCTGCGATGGCAATCCTGAAAACAACAATCTTGGTGATAGTCTGGATGAATTTACAGAAAAAGATTTAGATGGAAGAAAAGGTGGGGATATTGAAGGAATAATTTCAAAACTGGATTATCTTAGAGAACTTGGTGTGTCTGCAATCTGGATTACTCCAATGCTCGAAAACAATATGTGGATGAGTTATCACGGCTATGCTGCAACAGACTTGTATAAAATCGATCCAAGATTTGGAAGCAACGAGTTATTTAAAAAACTTGTTGATGAAGCACATAAAAAAGATTTGAAAATTATAATGGATCATGTTTCAAATCATATTGGAATTAATCATTGGTGGATTAAAGATTTACCATTTAAGAATTGGATAAATGGAGAGCCGGGAAATCATCTTCCTGCAAATCACAATAAAATGACTTTCCCTGATCCTTACAGTCCTGGTGAATCAGTCGCTTTAACCTGGAACGGATGGTTTACCGATTATATGCCCGATTTAAATCAGAGTAATCCATTTCTGAAAAATTATCTTATTCAAAACACAATATGGTGGATAGAATATCTTGGTATTGATGGAATTCGTGAAGATACTTATCCCTATGTTAATCAATATTATTTATCTGATTGGGCAAAAATTATTCTGAATGAATATCAAAACTTTAATATTGTTGGAGAAATCTGGACAGGCGAACCACCTTTTTTAGCAGCTTATCAGAGAAATAATAAATTCGGATTAAAACTTAATTCCAATTTGCCATCAATAACTGATTTTGCTTCGGCGGATGCATTCCGCGATTATCTTTCAGGCAGAAGAGGATTAGAAGCGATATTTAATATTCTTGCGATGGATTACATTTATTCAGAACCCGAAAATCTTCTAACCTTTATTGATAACCACGATATCGCACGTGGATTATATTTAGCTAATGAGAATATTGAAAAGTTTAAAGTCGCACTAACAATTCTTTTAACAACTCGTGGCATTCCAAAAATTCTATATGGAACTGAAATCGGAATAGTTGGAGATGATAGACACGGAACTATAAGAACACCTTTTCCCGGAGGTTTCAAATCAAGTGATCATAATGCATTTAGCAAATGTGGAAGAAATGATACGGAGAATAATCTTTTTAATTATACTCAAAAATTAATTTCGTTAAGAAGAGACTTTAAATCATTATCAACAGGAAACCTTACACATTATTATCCCTTCAATAATGTATATGTTTATTTCAAAAATTTGAACGATGAAACAACAATGATTGTTGTAAACGGAAGTGATAAAGAACAAACAATAGATTTTTCTTCATACAGTGAAATGCTTTCTTCAAAAAGTAAATTAATTGATTTGATGAATGATGATGAAATAACATTGTCTAAAAATTCTAAAATGGAAATTGAGCCATTGAGTTCTAAAATCTTTCTTATAGAAAAATAAGCTGAGGAAATTTTATGCTTGAGATTCAAAAAAAATTAACCAATGCATTTTATGCGTTGCTTGCTTTACCGGCAACAGCAATGGGCTTTGCATTATCAATTCAGATTTCAGCTTTAAGCTGGATACTTAGTACTAAATACAAACTTGATATTCACGATGTTGGATTGGTTTGGGCAGCAGGACCGATTGCAGGAATTCTTGGACAAGTAATAATCGGAATTATCAGTGACAATGTTTGGTTTCTTAATGGAAGAAGAAGACCTTTCATTTTGATTGGTGGATTTCTCGCTGCAATGATGCTTCTTGCTTTGCCTAATATTGATGTTATTTCATCAACACTCGGAATTGATGGAATACTTGGAGTTGCAATTGCAGTTGCTTTAACTCTCGATTTAGCAATCAACATTAGTTTTAATCCGACGCGTTCAATCATCGCCGATGTAACTCCGGAAGGCGTAGAACGAACCAAAGGATACACCTGGATGCAAACAATTTCAGGAACATTTGGTGTACTTGCTTATGTAATCGGCGCAGTGTGGAATAATTATGTTTTAATTTATTTCGGAGTATTTCTGGTTCTTGTTCTTTCAATTGTTCCAACTCTTTTTATTGAAGAACCAAGATATCTTTCAAAAGGTGCAAATCAACAGGATAAACACGAAACAAAAGCATCATTTGGAGCCATTCTTGGTTACATCGAACCGCTTTGGGGATTTTTGATTTATTCTATTTATGCAATTGTAATGCGAGTGCTCAATATTCACTTTGATAATTACTATGCAGAGATAATTTGTTTTGCTATTACTATAATCTTCATCTTAAAAGTTTTATTTCAGAAAACTGATGGAAAAAGTGCTGCAGAAAAAGGTTTGATTGGATTTAAAAAAGTTCTTGCAGCACATTCATTTACCTGGGTTGGAATCCAGACAATGTTTGTTTATATGTTTGCTTATGTTCAATACAAAGTCTTTGGTTATGATGCTAATTCTGTAATTCCTGAGGATGTATCAATACAAATGGGAAAAGTTGTTACAATTTCATTTTTAATCTTCAATGCTGTTGCTGCAGTTCTTCCGGTTCTGGTACTTGAACCTATGGCAAGAAAGATTGGAAAAGTCCGAACACACTTTCTGAGCATTGCATCGATGGCTATTGCTTATGCTGCAATGCTTTTCTTTGGTTTTTCTCCTTTAGTTATTTACATCATTATGGCTTTGCTTGGAATCGGTTGGGCATCAACAATCAGTTTGCCTTTTGCAATTATGTCGCAACAAATTGATCAGACAAGAATGGGTCTGTTTATGGGATTATTTAATCTTTCAGTAGTATTACCACAGTTGGTTGCAAGTTTTGGAATTGGTCAGGCGATAAGTGCTGCACAAGATAAAAGTTTAATATTCATTATAAGTGCAGTAACTCTTTCAATTTCTGCAATCCTTTGGATGTTGGTTAAAGAAGAGAAAGTGCATACTGATTAAAAGTAATTTTAATTACATTTTAATAATATGAGAACGATTAGTATTCTTGGTTGTGGTTGGCTTGGTTTACCTTTAGCAGAATCACTCATTAGTGATGATTATATTGTTAAAGGTTCAACAACCTCTGATTTGAAATTATCTTTGCTACATAGCAAATCAATCGAGCCGTATAAAATTTTACTCAACCCGCAATTAATTGGCGAAAATGTAGAAAAATTTTTTGATTGTGATATTCTGATAATAAATATTCCTCCTTTACGAAGAGACGACCTAATTGAATATCATTTTCTTCAGATAGAATCTGTTGTTAAGCACTTAAAAAATTCACATTGCAGAAAAGTTATTTTCATCAGTTCAACTTCAGTCTATGGAAACAAGAATAACGAAGTTGACGAAGACAGTAAAACTCTACCTGATACACTATCTGGTGAAGCGTTAGTTATTGTAGAAAACTATTTAAAGAAGAATGAAATTTTTGATACAACTATCATTCGTTTTGGCGGTTTGATTGGTTCAGACAGAAATCCCGCTAAGTTCGCTTTAACCAGAACTGTAATTGAATATGCAGATACACCATTAAATTTGATTCATCTTGATGATTGTATTGGAATAATCAAAAGTGTTTTGGAAAAAGAGATTTGGAATGAAGTGACAAATGGCGTCTGTGAATATCATCCTACAAGAAGAGAATTTTATTCATTATCTGCAGAAAAACTTTCACTTCCAATACCTGAATTCAAAGATGGAAAAGAGCCGTATAAGATTGTTAAATCAAAGAAAATTAATTCACTATTAAATTATCAATTCAAATATTCTAACCCGTTGGACTCATTATGATTTATCTTCTTCTTGCTATAATCTGTTCAAGCAGTCTTGCATTGATTCTTAAACAGGGAAATGTTAAAAAATCAAACACGGCTATTCTGATAAATGCAAATTATCTGACTGCCTCTGTTCTTTCTCTTGTTTTTGTTTTTTATAAAGGTTCATTAACAATTTCATTACAAGCGTTTTTATTTGCAATGTTTCTCGGATACTTATTTGCAGCTACATTCTTTATCTATTCAAAAGCTGTTGGTCTGGCCGGAACAGCATTAGCAACAGTAAGCGCCAGATTATCAGTACTTATTCCGGTTTTATTTTCAATAATTCTTTATGGCGAATCACCAAACATTAAAATGATATTTGGATTTGCGATGGCTTTGGTGACTCTCTATTTGTTTTATCTGTCACTTAAAAATCATGATGGCAAACCACATTCAAAGGGAAGTTATTTAATTCTGATTTTATTGTTATTTGGAATCGGCTTAGTTGATTTCTCAATGAAAATATTTGAAAGAAATTTTCCATCAGAAGAAAAAGGAACTTTTGTCTTTACAATTTTCTTTTCAGCTTTTGTTTATACTTTAGGATATATTCTTTATAAGAAAATTAAATTTGAGTCGCATACATTTAAATTAGGTTTGCTGCTTGGACTTCCGAATGTTTTAGCGATACATTTTGTTCTGGCAGCATTGAGTGAATTGGAAGCCATTGTAGTTTTCCCAATTCAGAATATCGGTGTAATAGTGTTTACTGCAATTATGGCGTATATAATCTGGAAGGAAAAAATTAACAATTATGGAATCGCAGCATTAATCGCCGGAATAATTTCAATAATATTATTGAGAATTTAATCTAAGGAGACGGTCTCCCGGTCGTTCCGGATTCAAAAACCGTAAAAAAAATGGAATGAACAGGAGTCCATTCCCTGCAAAGGAAAATAAAATTTAATAATAAAAATGTAGGGAACGGTCTCCCGACCGTTCCGGATCCCTTACATCAATAAATTTTCTGGATTTCCTTTTTCTATTTCCCATTTAATTGGATTCTCTTGAATATACTTTCTGATTTCGTAAAATTCTTTCTCATTTCTAATTATTCTGTCAAAAAATGATGTTTGCCAGTGAAATTCGTTTGGAGGTTTTAGCTTCTCTCTGATTTTTTTAGTTGTGAATGACTTGAATTTACCAATTATGTCAGATAAGGAATAATTTTTAATACTACTTAACTCGTTATCAAGTACGAGGATTAAATGAATATGATCAGGCATTATTACAAAATAATCCACTTCTACAGGATAAAAACGATTAAGGTTTTTTAGGATTTCATTTAAGATTTTTCCATATTCTGTTAAGACCACTTTGTAATCAATTATATTTGAGAAAAATTCTCTTCTATCTTTAATACAAAGAGTTACAAAATAATACCCGTATTGAGAGTAATCATATTCTTTTAGGCGAGTTCTTTTTCTGTGTGGTAATTTATTCACTGTAAGAAATCATTAAATATATTATAAGTATGTTTTACTATTTACTTAAATAGTCCGAACAATCAACTTACAAAAATAAATAATTGTTGGTAACGGTCTCCCGGTCATTCCGGATTCAGAAGTAATAAAAAATAAACGGAATGGACAGGAGTCCATTCTCTACAAATGAAAATAAAAATTAATAATAAAATTGTAGGGAACGGTCTCCCGACCGTTACGGATTCAAAAGCCATAGAAAAAACGGAATGGACAGGAGTCCATTCCCTACAAAGGAAAATAAAATTAATAATAAAAATGTAGGGAACGGTTTCCCGACCGTTCCGCAAAATTTATGATGTTTTAATTTACGATTTGATTTCTTGCCAGACTTGTTTGATTGACTTACTATCAGAATTATCTGATTTCATTCCTTCAAGATAAGGGCAGGAGTTTTTATCTGATTTAATTTCTCCGTTCAGAAATGGACACTGCTTACCAGCTTCACTTTGTAACTTATCCTCAGATGATTTTCCGGAATAAGGACATTCTGATTGTGCCTGCTGCTGAAGATATGGACATTTTGCTTTGGAATCAGATTTCTTATCATCGTTCGAAGTGGAGAAAGCAAAACTGAAACTCAAAACTGTTAAAACTGCTAAAGATAAAATGAACCTTTTCATAATGACTCCTTTTATTTTCAACAACCATATACCAAAAAAATTAGTTCCATACAATCCCTAAAATTCAGGAAATAATTTTCCAAAGTTTAATCTTAAACAGAATATGAAATTAAGTTATAACTAATGAGAAAAAGCTAATTAACATAATTTGAGCATTCAAGCTCAATCAACATCATCAACAAACATTACCATCAATCCGGCAATAGTCATTGATATTCCACCGAGTAATAAAGCATAAATTGCTTCGCCGGAGAAAATTTCTCTTACAAAAAATCCAAGAATAGCTGCTGCGGTTATTTGTGGAATCACGATAAAGAAATTAAAAATGCCCATATAAACTCCCATCTTTTCGGGAGGTAAAGAGCCGGCAAGAATAGCATAAGGCATTGCAAGAATTGAAGCCCACGCAAGTCCAATTCCCAGTTCAGATATCAGAAGCAGTTGAGGATTTTTAATTACATAAAAAGATGCAAAAGCAATTCCACCTACAATTAAACTTATCATATGAACTGTTTTACGATTGGTTTTCTTTGCAAGCCAAACCAATACAAAAGCCATCACAGCTGCAAAACCATTATAAACTGACATTAGAACTCCAACCCAATCAGCACCTTCATTGTATAACTCTGAAGTTGGATCTGTTGCACCGTAAATATGATGCGTTACTGCAGGAGTGGTGTAAATCCACATTGCGAACAGAGCAAACCAACTAAAGAACTGAACAACCGCGAGCTGACGCATAGTCTTTGGCATTTTGTACAAGTCATTGAGAACAACAACAAAACCGCCATCTGTTTTGCCTCTACTCGTCAGCATTCCAGCTATAATCTGTAGAATACCAAAAATTATTGAACCAACGAACAACACATACAATCCATAATCATTTTCACGCAAAATAAAATGAAGAATTGCAGAACCAATTATTCCGACGATTGACCAAATAAATCCGAGTTTAATGAATTTGTTCTGCGGAATTCTTTCATCAACTCTGGATGAAGCATCCTTGTGTTTTTCTGTTTTATCTTCCTCAGAAAATCTTTTTAATTCCTCCGGTGAATATTCTTTTGTGCTGATTACTGTCCATAATACTGCGAGAAAGAAAACGGCTGCACCGATATAAAAAGAAAATTTAACTGAAGCGGGAATTTCACCTTCCGGTGCAGTGTTAGAAATTCCAAACCAGTTTGTCATCATATAAGGTAATGCAGATGCAATGATTGCTCCTGTTCCGATGAAAAAACTTTGCATCGAAAATCCAATTGTTCTTTGCTCGGATGGAAGCATATCTCCAACAAAAGCTCTGAATGGTTCCATTGAAATATTTATTGACGCATCCATAATCCATAACATTCCAGCAGCAAACCAAAGAGCCGGAGAGTTAGGCATTATAACAAGTGCAAGTGATGCGAGTATTGCACCAATTAAAAAATAGGGTCGTCTTCTGCCAAGTCGGTTCCAGGTTTTATCACTCATATGTCCGATAATTGGTTGAACAATCAATCCGGTAACAGGTGCAGCAATCCAGAGTATAGGAATTGAATCAATGCTTGCACCAAGTGTTTCAAATATCCTGCTAACATTTGCGTTTTGAAGTGCGAAACCGAATTGAATACCGAGAAATCCGAAACTCATATTCCAGATTTGCCAGAAAGAAAGACGAGGTTTGCCCATAAATAATCCTTAGTATTGTTAAATTAGCGACATCGAAAAATAAGTAATGCAACATAATTAGCGTAATTGTTGTTCAATCTTTTACTATGTTGCCTTAGTGCCGGTAATACAGAGGGATTTTACCACTTAGTTACTAAGCGCACAAAGATACACTAAGAAAGTTAAATGAAAATTTCAGAAATCGTAAATAAAGTTTTATCAAATCCTTATTCGGCATTTTTTTATACTCCACCGATTTATCCAAATGCAAAATCATTTTTATTTGATAAACCATCAGAGATTCTGACTATTTATGGACTGAATGATTTTGAACCAATGCTATCAAAAGCAGATAAAAAGATTGCGAAAAATTTATTTGGTTATGCAACTCTCAACTATGAGTTAGGTTATTTATTTGAACAAAGGTTACACAAATTTCTAAGAGAAGATAAACCACTCGCTCATTTAGTATTTTTTAATGATAAAAATGTTAAAGAGATAAATTCCGAATCCATAAAGTTATCTGCTGAACTAAATTTTATAGTTTCTGATTTTCATCTCAATACATCTAAAACTGAGTACATCAATTCAATAAGAAAAATTAAAAAGTACATTGCTGACGGTGATACTTATCAAATCAATTATACAGTAAAGGGTAAGTTCAATTTTGAAGGAGACATTGCTTCGTTCTTTTCAAATCTGATTTTCAATCAGTCGGCAAAATATATTGCTATCATTAATCTTGTTGATGAAATAATAATTTCAATCTCACCTGAATTGTTTTTCGAAACAAATCTGAGAAATATTATTACCAAACCGATGAAAGGAACGATTACTCGAGGAGTAAGCTATCAGGATGATCAGATGAAAAAACACGAGCTTGAAAACAGCATTAAAAATCAGGCAGAGAATGTTATGATTGTTGATTTGTTGAGAAATGATTTAGGAAGAATTTGTGAATTCGGTTCTGTTCAAACAACAAAATTATTTGAAATTGAGAAATATGAATCATTGTATCAGATGATAAGTACAGTTAAAGGCAAGCTGAGGAAGTCTGTAAAGTTTTCGGATATAATTAAAAATATTTTTCCTTGTGGCTCTGTTACAGGAGCACCAAAAATAAGAACGATGGAAATAATCAGAGAGCTTGAAAAGGAAGAAAGAGGAATCTATACAGGAGCAATCGGTTTGATGCTTGGGAAAAATCTCGTTTTCAATGTAGCAATCAGAACAATTCAGTTTGACCGTGAAATGAAAAAAGGTACAATTGGCCTTGGAAGCGGTGTAGTTTGGGACAGCAAACCTGAAAAAGAGTATAATGAAGTGTTGCTCAAAAGTAATTTTCTCATTAAGCCAGAACCTTACTTTGAGATTTTTGAAACTGCAAGAGTTGAAAATGGCGAAGTAACTTTTCTAACTGACCATCTTCAAAGAATGAAACAGGCAGCAGATTATTTTCTATTCAATTATGATGAAAAGAAAATTGTTAAGAAAATAAATAATGAACTCAAGACACTTGACGCAAATAAGGTTTATCGGTTAAAAATAATTTTAAATAAAACAGGGAAAGTCGAATTACAAATTCAGGAATTCACTCAGAAAAAATCAGTTATAAAGATCATTCTTTCAAAAAATAAAATTAACAGCTTAAATAAGTTTCAGTATTTCAAAACGACAAACAGAAAACTATATGATGAAGAATATAATCATTTTAAAGCAAAGGGTTTCTTTGATGTAATTTATCTGAACGAAAATGAAAATGTTTCGGAAGGTTCAATCACAAATATTTTTATCAGGAAGGGTAATGTAATTACAACTCCAACTGTGCAATGTGGAATTTTGTCAGGCATTTACAGAAAGTATTTCATAAGGACTCATCCCGAAACAAAAGAAAAAAGAATTTCATTAGATGATTTACTAACTGCAGACGAAATAATTCTCACAAACTCTTTAAGAGGAGCAGTTAAAGTTGATGAGTTTTATCTGAATGAGAAGGAATATATTGCATATTTATGAATACGAAATCTGTGTTTCTTTTTACGATCATAATTAAATAATTTTAAATAAATTTATGGGAAAATTTTTGGATGAGTAATAATAATAATTCTAAATCCCTCGAATCCTGGATTTGGGATGCTGCTTGTGCAATCAGAGGAGCACAAGATGCACCCAAGTACAAAGACTTCATACTACCACTCATTTTTGTAAAACGACTGTGCGATGTATTTGATGATGAAGTTCAGAAAATTACTGATAAGATTGGGGATAAAAAGAGGGTATTAAAACTAATCGAAAAAGACAGAAAGCTTACACGCTTTTATATCCCATTCAGACCTGAAAATATAGATGATCCAACCTGGTCTGTCATTCGTAAACTATCAACTAACATTGGTGAAGAACTAACAAACAAGCTGAGAGATATTGCGAGAGAAAATCCACGTTTGCAGGGAATAATAGATCGTGTTGATTTTAATGCAACCACACACGGACAAAGAGATATTGATGATGATAAACTTAGTAACCTTATTGAAGAAATAAGCAAGAAGAGATTAGGACTCAAAGATGTTGAACCTGATATTATTGGCAGAAGCTACGAATATCTTATAAGAAAATTTGCTGAAGGTGGAGGACAAAGTGCAGGCGAATTCTACACTTCCAAAGAAGTAGGAATGATTATAGCTCGTATACTTGATCCCGA
This sequence comes from Ignavibacterium sp., assembly GCF_025998815.1. NCBI lineage: Bacteria > Pseudomonadati > Ignavibacteriota > Ignavibacteria > Ignavibacteriales > Ignavibacteriaceae > Ignavibacterium > Ignavibacterium sp. The sequence goes on along the minus strand of NZ_AP026678.1, from coordinate 796,119 downwards.
ACCCGGAATGGAAGTTTATGATCCTTGCTGTGGGTCTGCAGGATTACTTATTAAATGTCAGTTGGTGCTTCAGGAAAAAATGGAACTTCGGTCAAAACAAAAATATGCACCGTTAAAGTTATATGGTCAGGAATTTATTGGAACTACCTGGGCAATGGCAAATATGAATATGGTTATTCACGATATGGAAGGCACTATTGAAATTGGCGATACAATGAATTCACCAAAGTTTAAAGAAAGAAACAAACTTAAAAAGTTTGATCTGGTTACTGCTAATCCAATGTGGAATCAGGATAATTTTAATCAATCAACTTATGAGAATGATGAATTTGAAAGATTTTCAGCAGGATTTCCTCCAAACGGTACTGCGGACTGGGGATGGGTTCAACATATTCTTGCTTCACTGAAAGAAAATGGAAGAGCAGGAATTGTTTTGGATACTGGTGCTGTATCGAGAGGTTCGGGAAATCAAAGTACTAACAGAGAAAAGGAAATTAGAAAATGGTTTGTTGAAAAGGATTTGATTGAAGGCGTGCTTTACTTACCTGAAAATCTTTTCTACAATACTTCTGCACCGGGAATTGTTTTATTTCTTAACAAGAAAAAAGATAACCTGCCTGCCGGCAAGGCAGGAAGCAGAAAAAATAAAATCCTTTTAATAAATGCTTCCAAAGAATTTCAAAAAGGACAGCCAAAGAATTTCATACCAGAAGAGAACCAAAATAAAATTGTTGATACCTATCTCAATTGGAAGGAGATTGAAAAGTTTAGCAAGGTAATAGACAAAGATGAGATAGTTAAGAATGATTATAATTTATCTCCAACACGATACATACATACAGCGGAAGAAGAAACATACAGACCAATTGGTGAAATACTCGAAGACCTGCGTGAACTTGAGCAAGAACAGAAAGAAATTGATAGAGAATTAAAAAATATTTTTAAAAAATTAGGTTACTAATTTGAAACCTTTGAAACGGTTTATAACCTTTGACCATATAAATAACCCCCGACTTAAGTCGGTAGCTAATGAAACCAAGCTGCAAATAGCAACTGTTTTAACAGTTTATGAATAAGAAAACAAAAAATAACTCACAACAAATCCCAACCGGCTTTAAGCAAACCGATATTGGTTTAATCCCTGAAGATTGGGAGTTGAAAAAATTAAGTGAAGCTTCGGAAATCATAATGGGGCAATCTCCACCTTCCAGCACATATAATTCTGAAGGTAATGGATTACCTTTTTATCAAGGGAAGGCTGATTTTGGGAATGTGTATCCTACTCCGAGAATTTGGTGTACCTCACCTGCAAAGATCGCTGAAAAAAATGACATATTGATTTCTGTTAGAGCACCTGTTGGTCCAACCAATTTGTCGTTTGAAAAAAGTGGGATTGGTCGTGGCTTATCGGCTATCCGAACAAGAGAGAATCACTATCTTTATCTTTATTATTATCTAAATAAAATTGAAAAAGTAATTGAGAAGCTTGGGACTGGAAGTACTTTCAAAGCGATAAATAAAAGTCAGTTATACAATATTGAAATTCCTCTCCCTCCTCTTCCCGAGCAAAAAAAAATTGCTTATGTGCTTTCGAAAATACAGCAGGCAATTGAGGTGCAGGAGAAAATAATTAAAACCACTCAGGAGCTTAAAAAAGCTTTAATGCAAAAACTCTTTACCGAAGGGCTCTACGGCGAACCACAAAAACAAACAGAGATTGGTCCCATCCCAGAAAGTTGGGAAGTTAAGGAAATGAGTGAAATAACAAAGATAACAAGTGGAGGGACACCAAGTAGAAAAATTCCTAAATATTATACGGGTGAGAATTTATGGGTAAAATCAGGTGAATTAGAAGATAATATAATAGAAGATACAGAAGAGAAAATTACAGATGAAGCTATAGCAAATTCATCCGCAAAAATTTTTCCACAAGATACAATACTTATAGCAATGTATGGTGCAACAGTTGGTAAAACCGCTATTCTTAAGAAAAAATCTACAACGAATCAAGCTGTATGTGCGATATTACCTAACTATGACCTCTTCGATCCTGAATTTCTTAGACATTATTTTATTACAATTAGAGATAAATTTCTTAGCCAAAGGTATGGAGGTGCACAACCTAATATTAGTCAGACTATAATCAAGAATACAAAGGTTCCAATTCCATCGATTACCGAACAAAAAGAAATATCTAAAATATTTAAAAATTTAGATCTCAAAATAGTCCTACAAAATAATCATCTCAGTATTCTAAAAGAGTTTTTTCATACTACCTTAAATCAATTAATGACTGGTCAAATTCGAGTTAAAGATATTGAATTCAAAATAGAGGAAACGCAGCTATCCCTTCTTGAGAAGGGACAAAGGGATGTGTAAGAATGTTGAGTGACTTTAAAATAAGATTTGGACACACCCCTCGGTCTTCTCAAGATGCGACAATACGCTTTTTTAACAGAAGGGGTGTGTAGATGAGAAGGAAAATTATCCTATACAACCCCTCACTAAAAGAAAAAGCCAGACAGTTACGCAACAACAGCACATTTACTGAAATAATGCTCTGGCAGCAGCTGAAAGGCAAACAAATTAAGGGATACGATTTCCATCGGCAAAAACCACTTGACAACTACATAGTAGATTTCTTCTGCAACGAACTTATGCTGGCAATTGAGGTTGATGGTGAAAGTCATTACGGAAATGAAGAACACGATAGAATGCGACAAAAGAAACTGGAAGAATTTGGTATCAGCTTTTTACGTTTTGATGATATGGAAATAAGACATAATCTGGATGGAGTAATAAAACGGATTGAAGAGTGGATTGATGAATTTGAGAGTAAAAAGGTATGATAAGCTTAAGTAAAGACACACCCCTCGCCCCTCTCAAGAGGGGACGGTACGATTTAAAAATACAAGTCTATCCCTTCTCGAGAAGGGACGAAGGGATGTGTAATTTATTGTGGCTCACAAATGAGCTACAATTTGATTTGTGGCTCACATATTGAAATTTTTGAGCCACAAAACTTGAAAGAAATTAAAAACTTTTACGAATATGAGTAATTCATTCACTGAACATACAACAGTTCAAAAAAGAATTTTAGAGTATGCATCTCAGATTGGCTGGCAGCTATTGTCACAAGCCGAAACAGAAAAGTTAAGACACTTTGATACTTCATCAACATTACCAGCAGAAAGAGCTAAAAATTCTTATCCATTCTTAAAAGATTTTTTACTTCAAAAAGTAATGGAGTTTAATCCCAAATACTCGGAAAAAGACAACAACCTTTTTTCAAAACTAAATGGTCTTAGAACCGATATTCACGGCAATAAGGACTTTCTTCAATATCTCAAAGGAGAGAAAACATTCTTCTCTTCAGAGGATAATCGTGAATATAATCTTAAACTTATTGACTTTGACAATCCATCGAACAACACCTATCACATTTCGGAGGAATATTATTTTAACAACAGCAGATATGGAAACAGGGAAGATGTTGTATTCTTCATAAACGGAATACCTGTAATTTTCGTTGAATGTAAAAACGCAACCAAAGATGAAGCTCTTGCAATCGGAATTGATCAGATAAGGCGCTATCATAGAGAAACTCCGGGAATGCTGATTCCTCAGCAGATTTTTACAGTTACAGAGGCAATCGGATTATTGTACGGTGTAACCTGGAATACGAACCGTAAAAATCTCTTCTACTGGAAAGCCGTAAAAGATGAAAATGAGATTGGAAATCTTGAATCAAAAGTAAAGACATTTTTTGATATCAGAAGCATTCTCGCATTTCTTAAAAATTACATATTATTTGTTGAAAAGGATGAAGAGTTAAATAAATTTATTTTGCGTCAGCATCAGGTTGAAGCTGTTGAGAAAGTTGTTGAGAGAGCTTTAGATGATGAAAAGAAAAGAGGATTAGTCTGGCATACTCAGGGTTCAGGTAAAACTTATACTATAATCAAATCAGCGGAGATATTGTTCAAACACCCGCAAGCTGATAAACCAACTATCATTCTACTGATTGACAGAAATGAACTTGAAGATCAGATGATAAGAAATTTGAGAAGTTTAGGAATTGAAAATGTGAAACACGCCAATAGTATTGCTGCAATGAGAGATTTGTTGAGGGAAGATTATCGTGGGTTGATACTCAGTATGATTCATAAGTTCAATGATATGCCACCTGATATCAACAAACGACAAAATATTTATGTTTTAGTGGATGAAGCTCATAGAACAACTTCCGGTGATTTGGGAAATTATCTGATGGCTGCAATTCCAAATGCAACACTGATTGGATTTACAGGGACACCGATAGACAAGACAGCTTATGGCAGAGGAACATTTAAAACTTTTGGAATTGATGATCCGAAAGGTTATCTGGATAAATATTCAATCTCAGCTTCCATAAATGATGGAACAACTTTACCGCTTTATTATTCTCTTGCACCGAATGAATTAAGAGTGCCGGAAGAAATTCTTGAAAAAGAATTCCTGAAACTTGCAGAGGCTGAAGGTGTAAGTGATATTGAAGAATTGAATAAAATTTTGGAAAAAGCTGTTCAGACAAAAAACTTCTTAAAAGGTAAACGAAGGATAAATAAAATTGGAAAGTTTGTTGCAGAGCATTATAAAACTTATGTAGAAAACCTTGGTTACAAAGCATTTTTGGTTGGAGTGGACAGAGAAGCTTGTGCTCTTTACAAAAAAGCATTGGATAAATATTTACCTACGGAATATTCACAAGTTGTTTACACAGCAGGATATAATGACACAGAAGAATTAAAGGAATATCATCTTGACAAGGACGAAGAAAAAACAATTAGAAAAAATTTTGCTAAAAGCGGAACTCTACCTAAAATTTTGATAGTTACAGAAAAACTTCTTACAGGATATGATGCTCCGGTACTTTACACGATGTATTTAGATAAACCGATGAGAGATCACACATTACTTCAGGCAATAGCTAGAGTTAATCGTCCCTATGAAGATGAAGAAGGAAAGAAAAAACCTTTCGGATTGGTAATTGATTTTATTGGAATATTTGATAAGCTGGAAAAAGCCCTTGCATTTGATTCGGATGATGTTAAAAGTGTAATTAGAGATTTAGTCCTATTAAAAGAATCATTCAGAAAACATTTGGAAAAACAAGCACCGAAATATTTAAATCTGATAAAGCCGCCTTACAGTGATAAAGAAGTTGATAAGCTGATTGAACATTTCAAATCAAAATCTAAGCGTAAAGAATTCTTTAAGTTCTTCAAAGAAGTTGAAATGCTCTATGAAATCATTTCACCGGATGCATTTCTAAGACCTTATATGGAAAACTATAAACTTCTTACTCAAATTTATTACATAGTCCGTAATGCTTATGCAAATAAGGTTTATGTCGATAAAGAATTTCAGAGAAAAACAATTGATCTGGTGAAAGAGACGGTTGATATTACAAATATTGAATCCGTTACTGATGCTTACGAATTGGATGCAAAGACGATTGAATTGATTAAGGAAGGTCAGAAACCGGATAATGTTAAAGTAATTAATCTCATCAAAACAATTCTCAGGCAAGCTGAGGAACACAGCGGTGATCTTGTACTTATTTCCATAAAGGATAAAGCGCTGGCAATTCAGGAAAATTATGAGAACAGAATCATTACTACGAAGGCTGCTCTTGAAGAGCTTGAAGCATTAGTTAAAGAAATAATCAATCAGGAAGAAGAAAAAAAAGCTAAAGGTTTTGATGATTTAACATTTTTCTTCTCAAAAAAACTCTCTGAGTATGGATTGAGTAATAGTGATAACATTGCAAAAAGCTTTATTGAGAGCTTTAAAAAATATCCCAACTGGAAACAAAGCGAAGCAGAAACAAGAGAACTTCGTCAGGACTTATATTTAAATCTATTATCTGAGATTGATGATATAGACAAAGCCAATCAAATCATTGATGAACTGTTTAATATAATCTTAAAAGCTAATGAGTAAATGGAAAGATAAAACTGAGTTTAAGAAAGAAGTGGTAAAGTACGCAGTCAAGTTAGATATTACATTAAAACGTATTTCCATTCGTCCAATGAAACGTAAATGGGCATCCTGCTCAACTGATGGCAACTTAAACTTTAATGATGAATTAATTAATTTGGATAAAAGACTTGGCAGATATGTCATTGTTCACGAGTTATTGCACTATCATTATCCCAATCACGGTAAGCTCTGGAAAAGCTTAATGAGAGCTTATTTGGGGAATTATGAAAATTTAGAAAAACATTTATCAAAACTGTCGAACAGGAAACAAGAATAAAACATCTGAGCAGATACTAACTCTCTGCAACTTTTATTTTATTTTAATATCTTGCATCAAAAATTATAAACCTTTACCTATGTTACATATCATTATATGAGTGAGTCGGCTTCAAATACTTCTCAACGAAAATCTGAACACATCCGTTTGTGTCTGACTAACGAAGTTTCTTTCAGACAGAAAACAAATGGATTTGAAAATTATGAGTTCATTCATTCCGCAGTAACTGAAGTTGATATAAATAAAATTTCATTTCAAAAAAAACTTTTTGGTAAGAAAATAAATTATCCTTTTCTTATTTCCTGTATGACCGGCGGAACAACTGAAGCAGAAAATATAAATAGTATGCTTGCTGAAGTTGCTGAAGAGATAAAAATTCCGATTGGAGTCGGAAGTCAGAGACAGGCACTTGAGAATGCATATTTTCATAACACTTACAAAGTAATTCGCAGCAAAGCTAAAGATGTTCCTGTGTTGGGGAACATCGGAGCAGCTCAACTTGTTCATCTGAATGTTAAAGAAATTCAGAAACTTGTTGATATGCTTGATGCCGATGCATTTGTTGTTCATCTGAATCCTTTACAGGAATTACTTCAACCTGAAGGTGAACCTTATTTTGTTGGCTTATTAAAAAAGTTGGAATCTGTTTGTAAAAAACTTTCAGTGCCTGTGATAGCAAAAGAAGTCGGCTCAGGAATAGATAAAATCTCTGCCAAAAAATTACTTGATGTTGGTGTAAAAGGTATTGATGTTGCGGGTGCTGGTGGAACAAGTTGGGCCGGAGTTGAACTTATCCGAAAGAATGAAATTGAAAATCCTTTTTGGGATTGGGGACTTCCGACAGCTTATTGCATTAGAACAGTAAATGAATTAAAAAAGAATTATAATTTCCTGTTAATTGGCTCTGGTGGCATTAATAGTGCATCAGAAATGGCTAAAGCTTTTTCGCTTGGAGCAGATTTAACAGCTTCTGCAAGAATAGTGCTGCAAAAATTAATGAGTGAAGGTCAGGAACAGGTTAAACTAATGATTGAAAGTTGGTTTAAATATCTTCGCGAAGTAATGTTTCTTACCAATTCGCAGAAATTATCCGATTTGCAAAAAAATAAAATTCAAAAAAAGGAATTACTGACTTGAAAAAATTTAATCCGTTAAAGTACGCAGCACTTTATGAAGAAGAGAGAAAGAAAATTGATAAAATGCTGGCTTCTTCATTAAAGAAAAGAAAACCAAAATCTCTTTATGAACCTGCATCTTATATTTTACAAAGTAGTGGCAAAAGACTAAGACCTTTACTGGTTTTACTTTCTGCAAAAGCAGCCGGTGGAAAATTTAAAGATGTTTATAATGCTGCAGTTGCCGTCGAGATAATGCACAACTTTACACTTGTTCACGATGATATAATGGATAACGCAGACTTAAGAAGAGGCAATCAAACTCTGCATAAAAAATATGATTTGAACACAGCAATACTTGCAGGTGATAGTCTTCTCTCAATTGCCTATGAATTTCTATTGAAAGATTGTAACGGAAATACTAAAGCCGCAGTAAGTGCGTTCACTCAAGGTTTGATTGAAGTTTGTGAAGGTCAGAGTATGGATACAGATTTTGAAACAAGAAATGATGTTCAGCTTAAAGAATACATTGTAATGATTACCAAGAAAACTGCTGCGATGGCTAAAATGTGTTGTGAGCTTGGTGCAATTTTAGTTGATGGAAAAAAGTCAGACATCAAATCACTCTCAAATTATGGACTGAATCTCGGAATTGCTTTTCAGATTCAGGATGATTTGCTTGACATCATTGGTGAGGTAGACAAATTCGGTAAAACTGTTGGTGGTGATTTAATTGCCGGTAAAAAAACTTTTCTCTTTATAAAAGCATTTGAAAAAGCTGAAGGACAGGATAAAATTGATTTACAAAAAATGATGGACAATAAAGGTATCAAACCCGAAGAAGTTCAGCATTACAAAAATATTTTTGAAAAACTTGGAGTTCTTGAAGATGCTAAGAATGAAATCAGAAAATACACGAACAGAGCATTGTCATCTATTGATATGATTTCAAAAAAATCAGAAACAGGAATTTTTCACTGGTTAGCAGATTCACTAATTAAAAGAAACAGATGATGATCGAGAAAAAAGTTAAAATCATTAACAAGGCAGGACTTCATACAAGACCTGCTGCAACAATCGTTAAAATGGCTTCAAAATATAAATGTGATTTTTATATCAATCGTGATGGGATGAGCATCAATGGTAAAAGTATTATTGGAGTAATGACATTAGCTGCTGAAATGGGCTCTGAGCTAACACTTGTATTTGATGGTGAAGACGAACAACAGGCAGCTGAAGAAATTGTTTCATATTTTGAAAGGGGATTTGATGAATTATGAAATCATTTAAAGAAATAATCTCAAAAGCTCAGAATAAAATTCCTGGTATTGCCGCAGCTCCAGGAATTGTAATCGGAAAAGCATATCTCTTCACAAAAGAAAAAATCGAAATCTCAAAAGCTCCTATAACTGATATTGACGAAGCAATAAAAAACCTCAATGAAGCACTCGCACAATCAAAAAAAGAACTACAGAAAATTTTTCAGATTGCAAAAGAAAAAATGGATGATACGAGAGCAGGAATTTTTGAAGCTCATTTGATGATTCTCGATGACCCTGTTCTGCTTAAAACGATTGAAGAAAGAATTAAAAAGGAAAAAGTACAACCTGAGTTTATTGTTGCCGATGAAATATCCAAATATCAGGAATTGATGATTATCTCAAATGAATCATATATGAAAGAAAGGGCGCAGGATATTGAAGACATTAAAAACAGAATAATCAGAAATCTCCAGAAGAAAAGACTTCATTCAAAAATTGAAGACGGTGTAATTGTTGTAAGTGAAACTTTAACTCCAGCCGATACTTTGCTTTTTTCGAAACATAATTCACTTGGATTTGTAACTGATCACGGTGGATTGACTTCACACGCTGCAATAATTTCAAGATCACTTAACATTCCCGCTGTAGTTGGAACTCACAATGCTACACAAATAATTAAAGACGGAAGTATAATTATCGTTGATGGTTTTCACGGTTATGTATTTTATGAACCAACCGAAGAACAAATAAATTTCTATTCTGAAAAACAGAAAAGATTATTTGAATTACAGAAAGGACTTGAAGAATACAAGGACAAAGAAGCAATTACTTCAGACGGCAAGAAAATAAGTGTTGAAGCCAATGTCGATGTAAGCGGTGAAATTGATATAGTAATCTCAAGTGGTGCAAATGGTATCGGGCTTTATCGTTCTGAACAAATTCTTGATGAACTTGGTGAATTTCCGAATGAAGAAGAACAAACAACAATTTATACAAAACTTGCCAGCCGAATGTATCCGCTTTTTTGTACTATCAGAGCATTTGATATTGGCGGAGATAAATTCCGTTTTCAGGAATATAAAGAACCGAATCCATTTCTCGGTTTGCGCGGAATAAGATTCTTACTTGAGAACGAAGCTTTATTCAGAACACAGGTTCGTGCAATACTCAGAGCAAGCAAACACAAAAACATCAGATTGATGTTACCTATGGTTTCCACGATAGATGAGATATGGCGTTCAAAAAAAATTATTGACGAATGTAAGAAAGAACTAAGAAAAGAAAAGATTGAATTCGATAGCAAAATTAAAATCGGAATTATGATTGAAGTTCCATCCGCTGCTGTTATGGCAAGAGATTTTGCAAGTGAAGTAGATTTCTTCAGCATCGGTACAAATGATTTGATTCAATATCTGATGGCTGTTGATCGCGGTAATGATCTTGTTGCTGATCTATATCAGGAATTTTCGCCTGTTGTTGTCAGAACTATTCATCATATTGTTCAAGGTGCAAAAGAGTTTAATACACCAGTAAGTCTTTGTGGCGAAATGGCGGCTGATACACTTGCAATTCCTTTGTTGGTTGGTCTTGGATTGGATTCATTGAGTATGTCACCTGCAACAATTCTTTACGCCAAAAGAATTATCAGTTCCTTCGCATTCAAAAAAGCAAAAGCAATGGCAGAGGAATGTCTGACTTTTAAAACTCATAACGAAATTGAAGAGAGAATTAAAAAATTCTTTGAAGAAAATAAAATTATCAGAACCAGAAACATTATTTAGGTGATTATGAAAATTTCAGAATTCATTCAGAAGTACGATACACAAAATCAGTATCAGATATTAAAAGAAACATACAAACAAATTGAGTATGCAATTAATAATTCATATCCTGATTTTGGATTTTCAAAAAATCAGATTAACAAAATTATTATTAGTGGTTTGGGAGGTTCTGCAATAAGCGGCGATCTTCTTAAAAATTTTTTGAAAGATGAACTAAGTATTCCTGTTATCGTCAACAGAAATTATTTTTTACCATCATTCGCAGATGATAAAACTTTACTGATTGCTTCATCATATTCAGGTAACACAGAAGAAACTTTATCATCATTTAATGAAGCAGTTAAAAAAGGATGTAAGATTATTTGTATTTCAACCGGCGGAAAATTAGAGAAGCTTGCTGAGGAAAATTCAGTTCCATTTGTAAGATTACAAAAAGGGTTTCAACCTCGATATGCATTGGGATTAAGTTTTTTTACTTTACTAAAAGTATTTGAAAAACTTGAATTAATCTCTCCACAAAATGAATTTGTTGATGCTACACTTCAACTTTGGAAAAGAAAAGCCGATGAATACTCAACTGAAGAAAATCATGCTGTTTCAGTTGCTCAGCAATTGTTAGGATTTATTCCTGTTATTTATTCTGCTTCCGATTACACAAATGCAATTGGTTACAGATTAAAATCGCAGATTAATGAAAATTCAAAACTTCACGCGTTCCATCACGAATTCCCGGAGATGAATCACAATGAAATTATTGGCTGGGAATCTCATCAACAAAAAAAGCTTCACACAAAGGTTATTTACATACTCGATGAAATTTATCATCCTCAAATCAAAAAACGATTTCAAATCGTATCTGAATTTATAAACAAAGCTGATGTTGAAATAATTTCACTGCAAAGCAATGAAAAGAATTTTAAGGTACGCATTATGGATTTGATTTTTTTAGCTGATTGGATAAGTTTTTACTTAGGCATATTAAGAGGATTTGATCCAAGTGAAATCGAGTATATCAATCTTCTTAAGGAAAGATTATCCTGAAACTAAACTGAGAGAGTCTTGAAAATTCTTTTCAAGTTTATTACTGTAATTTTGCTATCCATTACAGCGGAATTACAAGCGCAATATTTTTTCTTCGGCAGAAATAAAGTTCAGTATGAAGATTTTGACTGGAAAGTTCTTCGTACAGAACATTTCAATATTTATTATTACGGAGAAATGGAAACCATTGCGGAAATTGGTGCTGCTTATGCCGAAGAAATTTACTCCGAACTTGCTGAAAAACTAAATCATGTTGTTACGAGAAAAATTCCACTGATATTTTATAACACTTCAATTCATTTCCAGCAAACGAACATCACGCCCGGATTTATTCCTGAAGGTGTTGGAGGTTTTTTTGAATTTCTGAAAGGAAGAGTAGTTATTCCTTCAACCGGTTCGCTATCAGATTTCAGGCATGTAATAAGACACGAACTTGTACATGTCTTTATGACAAACAAAGTATTTCGCGTTCTTCGTGATCACCGCCAACCGACTGATATGCTTCCTCCGCTTTGGTTTGTTGAAGGACTTGCCGAATATCTTTCAACAGAAGTTGATGCTCAGGCAGAAATGGTTATGCGTGATGCAGTGATAAATAATTACTTTGTTGGGTTAAAAGACATCTTTAAAATCTATGGTTCATTTCTTATGTACAAAGAAGGTCAGAGTTTTCTGGAATTTGTTGAAGAAAAATATGGAGCAGAAAAAATCCCTTTGATTCTTGAAAATTTCTGGATGTATAAAAATTTCAGTGAAGTTCTTGAACATACTCTGGGCAAATCAATAGATGAATTAGATAATGAGTGGAGTTATTATCTTAAAAGAAAATACTTCCCATTACTTTCCGATAAAGTTCCGCAGGAAATAGGTGCAAAAAAATTAACTTATTGGGGATTTAATTTCTCTCCGGTTTATCATCAAAAAAAAGATAGTAGTTTTATTTTCTTTAGTGCTAACCGTGATGGCTATTCTTCGCTTTACAAATTAGCTCTTGATAAAAATTATAATCCGGTTGATGAACCGGAACTTGTTTTACGCGGAGAGAAAACCGATGAGTTCGAATCTTTCCATCTTTTTCAGTCGAGTATTGATGTTTCAAAAAATGGAATTTTAACATTTGTAACAAAGAGTGGCGCAACTGATGTAATTCATTTTTTAGATGCTAATTCTTATCAACTTATTAAAACATTTCAAAGAGATTATTTGATTTCAATCAGTTCACCAAAATTTTCTGATGATGGAAATAAAATAGTTTTTCAGGCAGTTGATCAGAAAGGATTCAGTGATATTTATTATTATGATTTATCAATTGATACTCTTATTCGTTTAACGAACGATTACTATGACGATCGCGATCCTTGTTTTGGAATTTCAAACAAAATAATTTTTTCATCTGACAGAACTTCTGGTGAGTATTCAGGCAAGTATAATCTGTTTTCAGTTAGTCTTGATGATAAAGAAATAAGATATGTAACTCTTGCCGATGCAAATTTTTCAAATCCGGTTATTTCAAAAGATAAGACGAAATTATTTTTTACAAGTGACATTGATGGAGTTCGGAATATCTGGATGCAGAAAATTACTGATGGAAAATTTGAAAATAAGATTTATCAGATTTCAAATTTCTTTACGAGTGCATTTGACCCGAGAATAATAAACGATTCGATAATTGTCTTTTCAGGTTTCCAGAATTTCTCGTTTCATCTATACAGAAAAAATATGAACTTAAATCAGACCGATTCGCTTAACACTCTAACATTTGAATCCGAAAAACCAAAAGGCAAATGGCTTGCTTCGTCACTTCATTATGAAAGTGAATTCCAAAAATTAAAATATGAGAAAGAGTACGCATTGGATTATGCTCAAAGTGTTGTTGCAACTGATCCTGTATTCGGCACACGAGGCGGAGCAATTCTTACATTAAGTGATTTACTTGGAGATGATCAGTATTATATTCTGCTCTACAATACGGCTGAAGTTCAAAGTGATTTTCTGAAAAGCTTTAATGTTGCAATCACAAGAATTAATCTTTCGAAGCGGGTAAATTTTGGTTATGGAATTTTTCATTTTAACGGAAGAAGATATGACATCCGTGAATCGAACGAATTCTTTTATGAAAAAAGTTATGGCGGAACTTTTCTTTTAAGCTATCCTCTCACAAAGTTTGAACGCATTGAAGCTGCAACAACTCTTGCCGATACTGAAAGAGAAATTGTAGAAGGAATATCAGAAAGAAAAGCATTCCTTCTGAGCAATTCAATTTCAATAGTCCACGATAATTCTCTATGGAGTACTTCAGGTCCGGTTGATGGCTCGCGATGGCTCGTTCTTCTTGGTTATACGACTGACATCAAATTCAGTAATGTGAATTACTTTAGTGTTATTGCCGACTACAGATATTATTTAAGATTTGGACTAAGAACAGCGCTTGCAACACGAATTGGAATTTTTTATAACGAAGGTAAAGATGCAAGAAGATATTTTATGGGTGGAAGTTGGGATTTACGCGGCTGGCCCCGATGGTCAATTCGTGGTGAGAAAATGTGGTTAACTTCTCTCGAGTTTCGTTTTCCTTTGATTGATCAGTTGAATATTAAATTTCCTTTTCTTGATTTGGGTTTCTGGGGATTTCGTGCAGCAACATTTTTTGATGCAGGAAGTGCCTGGGATAAAGAATACAAAACAACTTATGGAAGTGTAGGAGTTGGTTTCAGATTTAACATATTCGGTGTGCTGGTTTTGAGATATGATATTGGTAAAAAAATAGAAAATGATTTCAGACAATTTCAACCGGGATTATTTTATCAGTTTTTCTTCGGATGGGATTTTTGAGAAAATTAATTTTAATAATATCAGCTTTGATTATTGCAGGTTGCGCTAAATCTCTGATTCAGTTTAGCAGCAAAAAAGTAGAAAATATTCATCCGATGTTTGGAAAAAACAGCGAAAGAAATTTTTATTATAATTTCATTTCATCAGACAGTTTAAAACTTATCTGGACAGCAGATGCATTCGGTAGTTTCAATAATTCTTCAGTTGTTGCAAATGATTCATTAATCTTTATTGCTGATCTTGCCGGAAGAATTCATGTTTTTAATCTTGAAAACGGAAAGCAAAGAGGAGTTCTTAAAACAAAAGGAGCAATTTTCTCAACACCGTTACTTTATAGATTAAGAATTTATTATCCACTTGTAAAAGATGGAAAGAAATTAACAGAGTTTATCGTATATGATTACTTTGCCGGAAAGGATTTGTACATAATAGAAATCGAAGACCTGATTACAAATCAAATGCTTTCAGATGATGAAGCAATTTATCTCTTTGCTGAAGATGGAACAATTTATAAATATGATTACGAAGCAAAATTACTCTGGTCAATCGAAACAAATCAGAATAATCATTTTGTACCGGCAATGAAAAAAGACAAAATATTTTTTGGTAATGATGCTGGTGAATTTATTGTTGTTGATTCAAAGCAAGGAGGAATTATTCATAGAGAAAAAATTACATCAGGTTTCTTTTCAGGCGCTTCAATAGATAACAATTTATGTTATCTCGGTGATGATGAAGGAAATCTTTATGCTATAGATATTGATACTTACAATATAAAATTCAAAATCAAAACTGATGGAAGAATACTGATGAATCCGGCTGTTGATGAGAAAAATATTTACTTCGGAAATATGAAAAGAATGTTTTATTGCATTGATAAAAATGATGGGAAAATTGTTTGGTCAAAAAAAATGAAAGGTTACTTTAATTCAACACCAGTTGTAACTAAATATCATTTGTTCGTGCCAAATCTGTTTAAATCATTATTGATTGTTGATAAATCAAACGGAGAATTGCTTAAAGAAGTAGAATTGGATAATCGCGCTAAATTATCTCCGGTAATTATCAACAATAAAATTATAATCGGATATGATGAAGGAGTTATTGCTGCGTATGAATTTATTAACTAAAATAATTTTGTTTTTTATGCTCACTATTTTTTCAATTCTTGCACAGGATTGTCACAATGTTCTGAAAATTAATTCTGATATAACTGAAGCAAATATTTATTTGAATGATTCGTTAGTTTCAAACAACGGAAAAATTGAATTAGAACTTCAGGATGGTGAGTATATAATCGTAGCAGATGAGATAAGTGACAGATGGAACTCAAAATCATTTTCGGATACAATTGAAATTTCTGGCTGTGAACAAAAAATCATTAATTATTTTTTCAAATCCGAAACACTTTTAGAATCAATACCTGAAGACGCTTATGTATTTTCAAACGACTCACTAATTGGATTTACTCCAATTAAAGTTCCGGGAACTTTTCAGGAATTAAGAATTTCAAAACCAGGTTTTATTGAAAAGAAAATTTTTCTGGATGGTAGTCCAGTTCAAAAAGTAAATCTGGATTTTAATGGAGTGACAAAATCTGAACCTTTTGTAAATACTACAATGTTCAAAATTCTCACTGGCTCTGCTATAGTACTTGGTGCAGTTACAGCATATTTCAAATTGAAAGCAGATGATAAGTTTGATGAATACAGATTTTCAGGTGATAAAAAATTTCTTGATGAGACAAATCGCTTTGACACTATAAGTGGAATTTCATTAGCATTATTTCAGATAAACTTTGGCTATATCATTTACAGATTTTTAGCTGAATAAATTTTCCTTCCTTATTTTTGCTTTGTATGATTACTGTTTTAGAAGCTCTTAATCTTTCAACCGATTATCTCAATAAAAAGGGAATTGAATCTGCCAGATTAAATGCAGAACTGATGCTTGCTTCAATTCTTAACTGCAAGCGATTGGAATTGTATCTTATGTTTGACAGACCTTTGGACGATAATGAACTTCAGCTATATAGATCATTCCTTTCGAGAAGAGCACAAAGAGAACCGCTTCAGTATATTCTTGGAGAAGTTGAATTTTTTAATGTAAAGCTGAAAGTAAATAAAAGCGTTCTGATTCCCAGACCTGAAACTGAACTACTTGTAGAAAAAATTATAAATGACTTTAAAGAGAAAACCCATTTCAGATTTCTTGATATTGGAGTTGGTTCAGGAAATATTTCAATTGCTGTATTGAAAAACTTGATTCAGGCAAATGCCGTTGCAATCGACATTAGTGAAGAAGCATTGTCACTTGCAAAAGGAAATTCTGTTTTGAATGAAGTAAACGACCGGATTGAATTTTTGAAGTTTGATATTCTGAATGATGATATAAAAAATTTGGGAAAGTTTGATATTGTTATTTCCAATCCTCCTTATGTCTCTGCAGATGATTATGAAACTCTTGAACCTGAACTTAAAGTTTACGAACCGAAAATTGCTCTTACTGATTTATACAATGGTTTTACTTTTTATAAAAAAATTATTGAACAATCTTCTTTGTTATTAAATGAAAATGGAAGGATTTATTTTGAGTTAGGGAAAGGTCAATCAGATGATGTGAAGATGATGCTAAAGGAAAAAGGATTTGACAAGATTGATATAATCAAAGACTATCAGGGAATTGAAAGAATCATTTTGGGAGAACTCAAATGAAAGTTGTTGTTCAGAAAGTTACTGAAGCAGGAGTTTATATTAACGATGAAAATTATTCTGCAGAAATCGGAAAAGGTTTGGTAATATTACTTGGAATTAAACACGATGATTCGATTGAAGATGTTAATTTTCTTGCGGATAAATGTTCGAACCTTCGAATATTTCTTGATGAGAATGAAAAGATGAATTTATCAGTTAAAGATGTTGATGGCGAAGTGCTGGTCATCTCACAATTTACACTTTATGGAGATGCTCAAAAAGGAAATCGACCGAGTTTTACCGACGCTGCAAGACCTGAAACAGCAATTCCACTTTATGAAAAATTTATTCAACGAATGAAAGAGAATCTTGGCGGGAGTAAAGTTAAATCCGGAATATTTGGTGCAATGATGCTCGTTAAAATTTTTAATGATGGTCCGGTTACTATAATTATTGACTCAAAGAGGCTGGAGAAAAATTGAATTCAGTTCTGATGGTTTTTATAGATGGTGTTGGAATTGGTAAAAAAGATTATGAGTATAATCCGTTTTTCAAATTAGGATTTAAGACATTTGAAAATATCTTCAAACAAATTCCTCACCTTCAGATTCCTGTTCTTCAAACTGATTCAATTTATCTTAAACCAGTTGATGCAAATCTCAGCGTTGATGGATTGCCACAAAGCGGTACCGGACAGGTTTCAATATTTTGCGGAGTTAACGCTGCTAAGTTAGTCGGAAATCATTTTGGACCTTTTCCTCATTCAAAAACAATTGATGTGCTGCGTGATAAAAATATTTTCAGAGAATTTCTGAACAGAGGCAAAAAAGTTTTTTTTGCAAACGCATATCCCAAAATATTTTTTGATTATCTTAAATCGGGCAAAACGAGATTGAGTGCTACTTCACTTAGTTGCAGATTGACAAATATAAGATTGAATACCGCAACTGATGTTCGTAAAGCGAAAGCTTTAACAGCGGAGATAACTAACGAGCGATGGAATAAAAAATTACATTATAACATACCTGTTATTTCTGCCCGAGCCGCTGCAAGAAGACTTTTACGAATTTCTTCAAATTACCATTTTACTTTGTACGAATTTTTTCTGACTGATCATCTTGGTCACGGAAGAATAAAAGATGAATTTCAGAATGTTCACAAAAATTTAGATGAGTTTTTATTTGAGTTGCTTACAAAATTCAATAAAGAAAAAATGGATATTATTATTTGCTCAGATCATGGCAATTACGAAGATTTATCAGTTAAAGGTCATACAAGAAATCCGGCTCTGTTTATCGCAGCAGGAAAAAATGCAAAGCAAATCGCTGATTCGGTTAATGATCTTACGCAAATTAAATCTGCAATAATCAAAAATTGTATGTGAAGAATTATCCTTTCATAAAATTTGCTATTCTGTTCATCATTGGAATCGTTACGGGAAGCTTGCTTTCTGTTTCAAACATACTTGTCTTTACTTTAACAATATCTTCAATAATTCTTTATATCACCTCAAAGAAAATTTTTAATTCGAAAATTCTTCAAATAATTTTATTTGCGGTATTTTCAATATCACTCGGATTATTTATTCAATCAATTCAAAAAGAAGAAATAAATTCAAAGCTGTCATCCTACCGGAAAGAAAAAAATGTTTCGGTAGTCGGAACAATTAAGGAAATAGAATTAAAAAGAGATTATGAAATTTCGTTTATTCTTCAAACCGATAGTGTTTCAATCGAAAACCGGGTTATCAAGACAAATGAAAATCTTTTATGCAGATTAAGAAGTGATAGCATTGACAGAAAGATATTTTACGATAATGCAAAACCCGGAAATAAAATTTTAGTCAAAGGAACATTTCAGCAGGGCAGAGATGTCCGGAATCCTGGTGAATTTGATTACAGAAAATTTCTTCTTTCCAAAGGAATCACAGGTTTAATAACCTCTTATGATTCTGCCTCTATTAGTTTCCTTTCTTATGAATATGATTTTTTCAATAACTTGATTTTCCAAACCAGAATAAATATTGATGAGTTGATTCATCAACTTCACAATTCTCAAACTGCTGGTTTATTGAGAGGATTACTTCTCGCAGACAGAACAGAGATTGACTACGAGACAAAACAAAATTTTGTTAACTCAGGAGTAATTCATATCCTTGCTGTATCAGGTTTGCATGTCGGATACATTTTATTATTCTTTGTGGTTTTGTTCGGACGGTTCAATATTTACACAAGATCATTCCTTACAATTCTCGGATTAATTTCTTTTATGATTATAACAGGTATTCCAGCTTCAGTTTTTCGAGCAACACTGATGTCAGTTATTCTTATAATTGCTTTTCTTTCCGGAAGAAGTACAAATCTTTTAAACTCAACCGCACTCTCAGCAGTTATAATTTTAATTTTCAAGCCAAATGAAATTTTTAATCCCGGATTTCAACTTTCATATTCCGCAGTACTTTCAATTGCTATCATTTATCCTGTAATTCAAAAAATTATACTTGAATTATCAATCACAAATAAATATTTGAAAAATATTTTACTGTTTGCCGGAGTTTCCCTGAGTGCTCAGATAGGGACTTTACCTTTCACACTTGCTTACTTCAATAAGTTATCTGTCATTTCATTGTTAAGCAACTTAGTTGTTATACCATTAGCAGGAATAATAGTTGGTTTAGCAATCATCACTTTAATGATTGGAAGTTTTATTCCGTCATTTGCAATTTATTTTGCAATAGTAAATAATGTTATCACTTCGTTAATGATGGATTTGATAAGATTCACCGGAAGTCTGGATTTTGCTTTCATTAGAATAAATAATTTTTCGCTGTTGGACTCAATTATTTTCTATTTATTCATAGCAATACTGATTTATTTATTCAGAATTTCTGAAAGTATTAAAATCAAGCTTGCAGTAACCTTAATAACATTTGCAAATATTTTTGTATTCACTCAATTCGATGACAAAAAACTTTTACCTGATGGAGTTTTAAGT
The DNA here is from genome assembly GCF_025998815.1 of Ignavibacterium sp. Lineage (NCBI taxonomy): Bacteria > Pseudomonadati > Ignavibacteriota > Ignavibacteria > Ignavibacteriales > Ignavibacteriaceae > Ignavibacterium > Ignavibacterium sp. The sequence continues at coordinate 776,100 of NZ_AP026678.1, read as the reverse complement.
GTAATGATGATTGATGTTGGTCAAGGCGATTCTTTTCTCATCAAGTTTCCAAACAACAAAACAGCAATCATTGATGCAGGTGTTGTTGATCCTTATTTTGATACCGGTGAAAGAATAATTATTCCATTACTTGATTATCTTGGAATTGAACAAATTGATTATGGATTTGTCAGTCATCTTGATACAGATCATTATGGAGGTTTTGCATCTTTACTTTATAATAAAAGAGTGAATGAGATTTACCGGCCAAAACCCGATTCATCCGATAAATCAATAAGGTTTGAAAAGGTTTTAGATAAGCTGAAAATTCCGAAATACATTTATGAAAAAAATAAAAAAGAAATTGGAAATGTGTCGTTATACATTCTGAATGACTTTAATGAAGAAGATTTCAATTCACTATCTTCAAATGACAGAAGCGGAATATTAAAGATTGTATTTGGTAAAACAAGTTTTTTATTTGTCGGTGATGCAGAAATTCCTGCTGAAAAAATTTACTTGCATTCAAACCGAAAATTTCTTGATTCTGATGTATTAAAAGTCGGGCATCACGGAAGTAAAACAGGATCTTCGATAGAATTTTTAGAAGCAGTCAGTCCGGAAATTTCTTTGGTTAGTGCCGGAATTAAAAATAAATTTGGACATCCATCTGAAATAGTTTTGCAAAGATTGAAAGAAATAAAGTCTGAAATTTTAAGAACGGATTCTCTCGGAGCAGTTCTGCTGCAATCTGATGGAAACAAAATTAAAGTTGTGGATTGGAGAAATTTCTGAATGGCAGTTTTAAGAAAAGATAGAAATACAGTAATTGGAATATTAGGTGGTGGACAGCTCGCTCGCATGTCTGCTATGCAAGCAATTCAATTGGGTTTTGATGTTGCGATATTGGAAAAAGAAAAAAAATCTCCTGCAGGAATTCTGACTAAAAAAGAGTTTATTGGTTGGGTTGATCAAAAAAAAATATTTGATGAATTTATAGAAGCAAGTGACATTATCACGCTTGAAAATGAATTCATTGATTATAAATATCTTGAGTACATAGAAAATAAAGGAAAGAAGGTCATTCCGGATTCTAAAACTATCTCATTAATTCAGGATAAGTTCATACAGAAAACTACATTTCAAAACTCAGGAATTCCTGTTCCAAAATTTCTGAATGTTAATGAAACAACTACTTATGAATTTATTAAGTCTGAACTTGGTAGCAAGTTTGTCTTGAAGTCAAAAAAAATGGGTTATGATGGATATGGAAATGCAACAGTAAAAAATAAAAGTGAATTTACAGAAGCTCTGCAAAGACTATCTGAAAGGCACACAGAAATTTATGCGGAAAAGTTTGTTCCTTTTGTTAAAGAACTAGCAATAATGGTTGTACGAACAAAAAAAGAAATTAAAACTTATCCCATAGTTGAGACAATTCAAAAAAATCATATTTGCCATACAGTTATTGCACCTGCCAGAGTAAACGAAAAAATAATCCGTTCTGTAAACGAAATTGCTGTTGAAGCTGTTAGGTCAATCAATGGCTTTGGGATTTTTGGAATAGAATTTTTTCTGCTTGAAGATGATTCTGTTTTGGTTAATGAAATAGCCCCTCGACCACATAACACTGGACATTATACAATTGAAGCTTGCACAATCTCACAATTTGAAAATCATATCAGAGCAGTTCTTGATTTACCATTAGGAAATACTGAATTAGTTCAACCCTATGCTGTTATGATAAATTTGTTAGGAAAAAGAAATGGTGTAGGTGTAGTGCAGAATTATTCTGAAGCTTTGAAAAGTAATAATGTCCATCTGCATATTTATGGTAAAGCTGAATCGAGAATAGGAAGAAAGATGGGACATATTACAATCATCGGTTCGGATTTGAATAAAATTCTTTTGCAGGCGAAAAAAATAGAAAAGCAAATAATCATATGAGGAATAAAATGAAAAAATCTAAACCTTTAGTTGGAATAATAATGGGCAGTGATTCAGACTTACCGGTAATGAGTGAGGCAGCAAAGATTCTTGATGAGTTTAATATTCCTTATGAAATTAAAATCGTTTCAGCTCATCGAACTCCGGACTTGATGTTTAGCTATGCAAAGAGTGCTGCAAAGAGAGGACTCAAAGTAATTATAGCAGGTGCTGGTGGCTCAGCGCATTTACCTGGTATGACTGCATCGAATACAATTCTCCCGGTGATAGGTGTTCCGATAAAGTCAAAATCACTTGATGGTTTGGATTCATTATTATCAATAGTTCAGATGCCGGTAGGAGTGCCAGTCGCTACTGTTGCTATTAATGGAGCTAAGAATGCAGGCATTTTAGCTGCTCAGATATTAGGTTTGGAGGATTCCTCTTTATCGGCTGCACTAGTCAGGTATAAGTTGAAGATGAAGAATGAATCTTTAAAGAAAAATTCTAAATTGAATAATTGAGTAATACTCTGGCACAAAATTTTTTTTTACAATTATTCAAATATTTCTTGTATTTAATTCCATTTATCAATAAAATTCCATTGTAAAAATTACTACTTGCTTAAACGAAATAGATAATTAAATCCTGGACTGCAATATTTTCTTACAGTAAGAAATTTTTTGCTTCCATTTTGAATTAACTAACTAATCGTTCAACAATCTCAAGGAGGGTCTGATGACCAAATCTATTCAATCTCTACTGATGGGATTAGCTTTAATATTTAGCTTTTCTCTATCAGTTCTTGCTCAAAGTTCTGAACATTCCTTCGGTCTAGCACCTAATGTGCAGAATCTGAAAGGGGAAACCGCTTATGGTGAAGGAGCTAATTTACCTGAATCATTATATGGTTATGGAACTGATGCTCTATCTACACCAGCTAACGCTTTCGTTCAATTTCCATTTCCTGCTGGTTCGCCGCTTACTCCTGTTTCAAACGGACCAGATTGGTTATCTGGTGCAGATTTTGGACCAGGTGGACTAATATATGGTTGCGGTTATGGAACCGGTGCTGCTCCATTTACTTTGTATTCAGTTAATCCGTCGACGGGTGCTTTCAGTGTTATTAGTAACAGTGTAAATGTGACAGGAACAGTTACAGGTATGGGATACCACGAAGCAAGTAACACAATGTATCTTGCCTCAACAACTGGAACAGTTTCTTACCTTTACACAATTGATGTCAATACTGGTAACACATCATTAATCGGCACTGTCACAAACTCAGCACTTTTAATTGCAATTGCTGTTAATTGTGCAGGACAAATTTACGGTGTTGATTTAAGTGATGTACTTTTGAGCATTGATCCTAATACCGCTGCTGGAACAGTAATTGGTAATATAGGATTCGATGCTAATTTTGCGCAGGATGCAGATTTTGATGCTACAACCGGAGTTATGTATCTTGCTGCATATAATAATACATCTAGCCAGGGACAATTCAGATCAGTTGATTTGAATACAGGAAATACAACCTTAATTGTAGCCTGGTCTGGTTCAGAAATTACAGGAATGGCTTTAGATGGTACTTGCGGACCACCTTGCCCGGTTGGTCAACCTTCTAATCCAAATCCTCCAAGTGGTTCTATAAATGTTCCAATCAATCCTGGAAACGCTACCTGGACAAATGGTGCTGGTACTACTGCAGTAGAAGTTTGGTTTGGTCCTGTTGGAAATCTTTCTCAGGTTTACAATGGCTCCCCAATAACTTCAATCGCTATTCCAGGTCCATTAAATTATAACACTAATTATGGTTGGAAAGTGGTAAATAAAAATGATACTTGCAGTGTATCGGGTCCAGTCTGGACATTCAGAACAGAACTTAATCCAGGAACTTTGTTTAGCGAACCGTTCAACGATCTTTCGAACTGGACGCCGGTAGGTCCACTTGGTTTAACAAACTGGTCTACTCAGAGTTCAAATAATGCAACAGGTCAGTCAGCACCTGAATTAAGATTCAGCTGGAATCCTTCATTTAATGGTGCTTCATATCTTAAGTCTGTTGCAATCACTGGTCCAACAAATCAGGAATTAACACTCACTTTGAAACATTTCCTTGACTGGTACGCAGACCCAAGCGGTTCAATGGGTATTGCAGTAACCTATGATGATGGCGCAACATATACACCATTATGGCAATTAACTGACCCAACAGGAAATGTCGGACCAGAACAAATTTCTGCTAACTTTACTGCAACATCTTCACCATTTAAGTTGGCATTGTTCTACAACGGTAATTCATTCAATATCGACTTCTGGTATGTTGATGATATTGAAGTTACTTATATAATTCCTGTTGAATTAACTTCATTTGTTGCAACTTCAATTGGAAATAGTGTTGAACTTAATTGGTCAACCGCAACAGAAACAAATAACCAGGGCTTTGAAATCCAGAGAAGCAATGGTGGTGAATTCGTAAAAGTTGACTTTGTAGCAGGCAATGGAACAACTGCTCAGCCACAATCATACAGATTTGTTGATCAGAATGTTCCTGCAGGAAAATATACATACAGATTAAAGCAGATTGATTTCAACGGTCAATTTGAATATTCACCTGCAGTTGAAGTTGATGTAACTGGAGTAACCGAATACTCATTACATCAGAATTATCCTAATCCATTTAATCCATCAACATCAATCAGTTTTGATTTGGCAACCGAATCAAAAGTTACACTAAGAATATTTGATATTCTTGGACAGGAAGTAGTAACAGTATTTTCTGGTAATCTCAATGCAGGAAATCATAAAGTTGATTTCAATGCAAATGGATTAAACAGTGGTGTTTACTTCTATCAGATTGATGCAACCGGAATTGATGGTAAAACATTCTCAGCAACAAAGAAGATGATTTTGAATAAGTAACTATTCAAAAGATAATTTTCTCGAAAAGCCGGCTGGAAACAGTCGGCTTTTTTTATGAGTAATATTGACTGGTAATTAATTTTTATATAAGTTCGTTTTCGGATTTCAACCAACTAACTAATTTCACTCTATAAATATCAAGGAGGATCTATGCAGAAAAAACTATTCTTTCTTTTTTCTCTAATTCTTCTTTGGTCTGTCATTCCTGTAATTGCTCAGGACAATTCTAAAGAAGTTAACAGAGACAGAACTTATTCTGAACCACAGAAACTGGAATATCAAACTATTCCACTTGAAAGTTCAGAAGCAGTACTGTTTGATAACGGACCATTAGTAACATTGCCGGGAGGTGGCTGTAGTGGTGGAGATGCCAGTATTCTGGATGGTACTCTTGGTTTAACAGTTTATGGCTTTGGTGCGCAACAAGCAAGCGGAAATTATATTGCAGATGATTTTACAAATACTGCAGCGTGGAATATTGATTCGTTGAAATTTTTTGCATACCAAACCGGTGCGACCACAGTTACCATAAATGGAATTTATGTACAAATCTGGAATGGACAGCCAAATGCAGGTGGTACAGTTATTTGGGGAGATTTAACTACAAACAGACTTTCAGCTGCGAGATTCACAAATATTTACAGAGCATTGAATACAACACCTACTGATTGTAACAGAAGAATTCAGGAAGTAGTAGTAAACACAAGCGGATTAAATCTTGCACCTGGAAATTATTGGATTCAATGGGGATTTACCGGAACAGGTACTTCTGGTCCATGGCAACCTCCAGTTACTATCTCAGGACAAACTAATACTGGTAACGGATTACAAAATTTAGCCGGAACCTGGGGAGACTTGCTTGATGGAACCTTCCCTCAGGGAGCCCCATTTATTGTTTATGGAACTTCAGGGCCACCTTGTCCTGTAGGTGCACCTAGCAACCCAAATCCTGCAGATGGTTCAACCAACGTTTCCATAAATCCGGGTAATGCTACCTGGACAAATGGTGCAGGTACAACTCAGGTTGAAGTTTGGTTTGGTCCTCAAGGAAATTTACAACAGGTTTATAACGGTCCTGCAATAACTTCTTTAGCTATTCCTGGTCCACTAATGTACAATACCACTTACGGTTGGCGAGTTGTTTGTAAGAACGATACCTGTGGTGTAAGCGGTCCAACCTGGACTTTTACAACAGAACAGGACCCCAATCTTTGGTGCTTTGTTGACAATTTCGAAAGTGGTACGGGCAATTGGACAATAGTTGACAATGGAGGCAATCCGCCTACCTGTGTTTGGACAATTTATACCCCTCCATATCCAAATGCCTACACGATTCCTAATTCCTCAGGTGGTGTTTTTGCAGCAGATGTTGATGAATGCGGAAGCGGTTCCAGCTTAAATTCTACCGCAACAATCACTAATCCTTTTGATTTCTCTATTTATCAAACTGTTGTAATTGAGTTTGATCAGGACTTTAATGCATTAACTGCAAACGATGCTTGTTATGTTGAAGTAAGCACTGATGGAACAAATTGGAATATAGTTTGGCAACAGGTAGGAGTAGATTTGAGAAATACTCACGAAATTGTAGATGTAAGTTCTTCGGGTGCATTGCAATCAACATTTTATGTAAGATTACGCTCAGTACAGCCCGGATGGGATTGGTGGTGGGCAATAGATAACTTCAAGGTTTGTGCAAGCAATCCAATTCCAGTAGAATTAACTTCTTTTGTTGCATCTGTAACTGGAAATAATGTTACACTTAATTGGTCAACTGCAACCGAAACAAATAACCAGGGCTTTGAAATTCAGAGAAGCAACGGTGGTGAGTATCAGGTTGTTGGTTATGTTGCCGGACACGGAACTACAGTTGAACCAAAATCTTATAGCTACACAGATCAGAATGTTGGTAGAGGAAGATATCAATACAGATTAAGACAGATTGATTTTGATGGTAAATCTGAATATAGCTCTGTTATTGATGTTGAAGTTATTGGACCAAAAGAATTCAGCTTGGCTCAGAACTATCCAAATCCATTCAATCCATCAACAACGATTGACTTTACATTGGCAGTTGATAGCCGTGTAACATTAAAGATATTTGATGTATTGGGACAAGAAGTAATGACATTAGTAAACGGAAATTATACATCAGGCAGCCATAAAGTTAATTTCGATGCAAGTGGATTGAATAGTGGAGTTTATGTTTACAGAATTGATGCAACCGGAATTGATGGTAAAACATTCTCAGCAACAAAGAAGATGATTTTGAATAAATAGTATTCAAATAAATCTTACTATTAAGCCGGCATTGGAAAACTTCTAATGCCGGTTTTTTTATAAACTATTGACAACTATTAAATTTTTTTTTATTATTGCCGCAGAATAACTAATCATTCCAACAAATAAAAAAGGAGAAATAATGAATAAACTTCTAACATTTTTGTCTGTTTTTCTATTGTTTAGCAGCACTTTGTTAATTGCACAGGATGAGCAATTAACTCAGGAACAAAAACTCTATCTTGATCAGTTTGGAAACCCGTCGGTTGCAGAGAATATTCCCGTTAGAACAAATGGTGTGATCAAATGGTCGGAAGGTTTTGAAGATGCTACATTCCCTCCAAGCGGATGGAATGTTTATAATGTTGATGGAGGAACTCAACTATGGTTGCGCTATACAACCACTCCAATTTTCGGTTCCGCATCTGCTGCAATAAGGTGGGAAAGTTCAACTCTTACAAATGACGATTGGTTGGTAACTCCACAATTTCTTGTTGATGCAGGAGATACACTAAAATTCTGGGCTAAAATGCAAAGCACTTTTTATACTGATTCTTGTCAAATTTATTATTCTACAACCGGAGGAACTCCTCCAACCGATTACAGTTACATTACCACAATCATTCCAACTACAACCCCTGAACTTTATCAGGTCGATTTAAGTTCTCTGGCTGGTCAAAATGTTTTCCTGGCTTTCAGGTACAATGCACTTGATCAGTTCAGATTATATCTTGATAGTGTTTATGTTGAAAACTCAGTTGTACCGGTTGAACTGACTTCTTTTGTTGCAAGCATTACAGGAAACAATGTTAAACTTATGTGGAAGACCGCAACTGAAACAAATAATATGGGATTTGAAATTCAAAGAAGCAATGGTAGTGATTTCAAAGCAATTGGTTTTGTAAATGGAAAAGGTACAACCACTGAGACTCAAACCTATTCATTTGAAGATAAAGGACTCCAAACAGGGAAATATTCATATCGACTTAAACAAGTTGATTTTGACGGTACATCTGAATATAGCTCTGTTGTTGAAGTTGAGATCCTTGGACCAAAAGAATTTAGCTTAGCACAGAACTATCCCAATCCATTCAATCCATCAACCACAATCAATTTTAGTTTAGCATCTGATAGCAAAGTTACCTTAAAAGTATTTAACATACTTGGGCAGGAGTTATTAACTTTAGTTAATGGTAATTACTCAGCAGGAAATCATAAAATTATTTTCGACGGTAGTAATCTAAATAGCGGTATTTATATGTATAGGTTAGATGCAACCGGAATTGATGGTAAAACATTTTCATCAGTTAAGAAAATGATTCTGAATAAATAATCTTAAATATTTTTTTGATAAGCCGACTGAAAATCAGTCGGCTTTTTTTATTATTTTCTTGAAGAATTTTTGAAACTTATCTAATGGCTATACAAAACATTGAACTTCTCGAAAAGCTGAAACAAACCCTGGATTTGGAAGTAACATATCCTCCGGTTTTAATTGCAGTTTCATTTTTTATTTTTCAATCAGTTGATAATTCATTACCAGTTCTAACTATGTTAATTATTGCAGCAGCAAAAATGGCGATTCCGTTTATTGTTTATGTTTTAATTAAGGAAAAGAAATTCGGTTGGATATTATCACTATTGGTTTTTATTGTTATTCCATCGGTTATAATTTATTTTATAATCAGAGAATCTATTTTCAGTAAATACTTTTTGCTTATACCATTTATTATTTTCTTCTTTTATTGTCTGCTGCTAAAGAATTCTGTCAGAGATTGGTTAGCTGAAGCTCAGGCAAGAGAAGAAAGAGAAGAAATGAAAAGTGAATCAGCTAAACTAAAACTTGATGAGTGAATTTATTTTTTCTAAAATCATATCAGATGTAATCTTATCCATACAGTTCGGAACAAAATCACAATCCTGTTTATAGCAAACCAAACAATCCATATCAGGAGTAATTTTTATTATTCTTCCATAATCCTCAATTTCATTACTTGATGTCGGACCAAATAAACAAATTACTCTTTTGTTTAATGCAGTTGCTGCGTGTAAAGCTAATGTATCACCGGTTACAAGAACATCAACTAACTCTATTAATGAAAAAAACTGTCGTAAAGAATTGTTTGTACCTGTGTCAATAACGCGATCTGAAAATGATTTAAGGGTATTAACAAGTTCGATTTCAATTTCACCACCGAAAAGCAGAATTCCAATTTCAGTATTTTCACTTAAAGCTTTGATTACTTCTTTGAATCCTTCAATTCTCCACTTTTTATATTTCCAACGACGACTGCCGCCTGTATTTAAGCCAACGATAAATTTGAATCGGTCAAGTTTGTTCTCATTAAAAAAATTCTCTCGAAAATTTATCTCTTCTTCAGTCAGATTTAAGATGATTTCATCTTTGCGATATTTTAGTTTCAGCAGAGAGTGAATTATTTCCTGATAAGTTTTTTTATTTGCTTTTTTCAACTGATCAAAAGCACCCATTTCAAACCATTCAATCGCTTCTTCGTTGCATACCTGAACTTTACCTTTATCATCTAAAGTAAATCCTCTTTTTTCTTTTGCAGGAATAATTTTAGCGTAGGCAGAACTAACAGGATTAGCATCAGGATGTAAAATCAAATCAAAGTTTTGTGATAATAGTTTTGGAAGAGTAAAATTATTTTCGACTGCTAAAACCTCATCAACTAAACCGTTGCCAATAAAAATATCTGTTGCATTTGATTTCGTTAGCCAGCTAACACGGCTTTCAGGAAATTCTCTTTTTATTGCCGGAAGAATTGATGTGGTTCTTAAAACATCACCTATCGCATCAAACTTTATTATTAAAATATTTTCACCAACTTTTTTATAATACTCACAATCATTACAAGTCTTTCCAAATTGCTTATTTGCAAAGCAAGGTCTGTCACCAGGAAAATGAATACAATCAGTCTTAAGAATCATTGTTATCCTCTAAAACTTTGTTGATGATTTCATTTAAGTTGTTGAACCTATTTGACTTAACAAATTCAGCAATGTTTTTTCTAAAATCAATTTTGTTTTCAATTTCAAAAAATTTTTTAATTGTATTTGCAAGTGAATCTGCTTTAGCTTCATCAACTACTAAACCTGTAAATTGGTCAATAACAAATTCTGCTAAACCACCGACTTTGGTAACAATAACCGGTTTTCTGAATCCATAAGCTAAATTTAATATCCCACTTTGTGTTGCATTTCGATAGGGAAGAACGACCACATCGGAAACAAGAAAATATTCCTTAACCTTTTCGTTTGGTATGTATTCATTTTGCATAATTACTCGTTTTTCCAAATCGTACTTTTTTATTAATTCAGAATAAAATTCTTTATCATCGTAAAATTCACCAGCTACAATCAATTTAATTTTTTGAGATTCAGATTTAAGAATATTTAATGCTTCTAATAAAATATCGAGTCCTTTATATTTTCTGATATATCCAAAGAACAATAAAACTTTTTCATCTTCTGATATGGAAAATTTCCGTTTCAATGAGTTTATATCTTCTGCATTACCCGATAAATGATCATATATCGGAAGTTCGGAACGATAAATCTTTTTGTTCTTGAAATTTTGTTTTAATTCATCCTCAACTTTTTGAGAAAGCGCAATGAAATATTTTGCATGATGAAGTCCAATTCTGGTAAGCCATCTATCAATAAAATGTCCTTCGTGAGAAATATAATTTTCAGTTATAAAGAGAATTCTTTTCTTAAGTTTTTTATTTATGAATGAACTTATAAAGAAATGACATAAAGCAAAATAAGGATGCCACCAATCGAATATTATTAAATCAGGTTTTTCAGAATTAATTCTTGAAGCAATACTAATCCAATTGAATGGATTTAATGAATTTACAATTCTTTCCGAAGGAATTTTTTTTATTTCACCACTTGTATCGAACTGTGTTTTACCAGGGAATAAGAATGAAGGATATAAAAGTTTGTAATTAAAAATTTTTACTTCGAACTCTTTGGAAAGTGTTTCATAAACAAATGAAACATATAAAGAATTACCACCACGATAAGGATAAGTTGGTCCGATAATGATTATTTTCTTTTTGCGAGAATTCAAAATTTAACCGGAAAATTTCTTCGGCAAAGATAAAAATATTATTTGAAGAAATCAGAATCCTCATCAATATCAAAATCATCTTCAGGTTTCATATTAAACATTGAACTCAACATATCCTTGAACTGAATGCCATTTTCTAATTTGAATTTACTCAGCATAGAAAATTCAGATAAACCATAAATAACAAATTCCATAAATAACAAAGTAAGTCGTTCATCTGCATCGGGTTGAAATTCGTCAACAACTTTTTGTAAACCCGGTATTGAGCGCAATGTCTTTGAATATTCTTTATCTGACATCGAAGTTAATAAATCAACACTGTTACCCTTACCAAACCAGCTTATGATTTGAGAGTATGGATTGTTTGCCTGCTTTTTCTTTATCTGTTCAGGGTTTGGGAAGTACTGTTCAAACGCAGAGCGAATAGCTTTACCGATGAGAATCTGTGCAACTTTAGCAGGACCTTCTTGTTCACCTTCGTAAACTAGTTCAATCTTACCGGTGATTGCCGGAATTACCCCAACCAAGTCACTAATCCTCGCTGTTGTTTGATTTTCATTATTCAAAATTCTTCTTCGCTCAGCAAAGCTAACAAGATTTTCAAATGCAGAAATTGTCAATCTTGCAGACACTCCACTTTTCTCATCAACATATTCACTTTCACGAGCTTCAAAAGCAATTTGCTCGATTATTTGCTTCAATAACTCAGGCACGATGATTTTTTCTCTCTGCTCATTAGTGAGCTGAGCTTCCTGTTCAGTAATCATTTGTGAAACCAAAGTTGATTTCGGATAATGCGTGAGAATCTGGCTATCAATTCTGTCTTTTAATGGCGTTACAATTGAGCCACGATTTGTATAATCTTCAGGATTTGCAGTAAAGATAAATTGAATATCAAGTGGTAATCTGATTTTGAATCCTCTTATCTGAATATCATTTTCCTGAAGAATATTAAAAAGTGCAACTTGAATTCTTGCTTGCAGATCCGGTAATTCGTTTATTACAAAAATTCCACGATGAGATCTTGGAATTAGTCCAAAGTGAATTACTCTTTCATCTGAGTAGGGAAGTTTTAATGCAGCTGCTTTAATTGGATCAACATCACCAATCAAATCTGCAACAGTAACATCAGGAGTTGCAAGCTTTTCCGTATATCTTTCCGAACGATGAAGCCAGGAAATTTTAGTATCATCACCAAATTCTTTTATCAAATCTTTTGCGTACTTTGAAAGAGGATTAAAAGGATCATCATTTATTTCAGAACCTTCAACAACGGGAATATATTCATCAAGAAGATTGGTAAATAATCTTGCAACTCTGGTTTTAGCTTGTCCTCTTAATCCAAGCAAAATTATATTATGTCTTGAAAGAATTGCAGTTTGAAGTTCAGGAATGACTGTATCATCATATCCAATTATTCCTTCAAAAGGATTTTTTCCTTGACGAAGGAATTCAATCATGTTTTTTCTGAGTTCTTCTTTTACAGATAAAGTTTTGTAACCGCTTTTCTTTAAATCTCCGATGGTTTTGATTTTACTAATGTTCATACTGCTATCTGACTTTCTTTCTTCTGTTTCTGATGTAATCTTCAAAAATGAAATCACCTAAATTATTAAGCGAACTGTAAAAAGCTCTTCCGTTATTTATCCTGGTAAATTCTCGAACAAATTCCTGAAGATAAGGATCGCGAGCTATCATATAAGTCGTGATTGTTATTCCAAGTCTCCTGCATATCGCTGCCTGATCTAAAGTTTTATTCAAAATTTTTCTATCAAGTCCAAAACTGTTTTTGTAATATTTAACGCCTTCTTTCAAACAAGTTGGTTTGCCATCCGTAATCATGAAAATCTGTTTGTTGTTGGTTTTCTTTCTTCTCAGAATGTCTGTAGCTAACTGAATTGCTGCAACAGTGTTTGTATGATAAGGTCCAACCTGAAGATAAGGAATGTCTTTTATATCGATTTGCCAGGCATCGTTACCAAATACAATTACATCCAAGGTATCTTTGGGATATTTAGTGGAAATCAATTCTGCCAAAGCAATTGCAACTTTTTTTGCAGGAGTAATTCTGTCTTCGCCATATAAAATCATTGAATGAGAAATATCTATCATTAGTACTGTTGAAGTAAGCGCTTTGAAATCTCTTTCCTCAACTTCCAGATCATTTTCTGTTAATTTGAATTCATCAATACCATGGTTTATCTGTGCATTTCTGATTGAACCTGTAATATCAATCTGTTCAATCATATCACCGAAAAGATATTCTCTTCTTTCCGAAGTTGGTTCATCACCAATACCGGGACTGAAAGTTTGGTGATTTCCTTTCATAGATTTTTTTATTTTACTGAAAATTTCCTCAAGAGATTTTTTCCGTATTGTTCGATCGGTCTTTGAAGTTGGTATAAGTTGAATCCCGTTTTCATCTTCTTTGATGTAACCTTGTTTCTTTAAATCCTCAATGAAGTCACCCATTCCATAATCATCGTTTGTAATTTTGTATTGTCTGTCTATATCATTCATCCAATCTAAAGCTTCAGCAACATTTCCTGAAGTAATAAGTAAAAGATCGAGAAAAATCTTCAAAAGATTTTCAAATGCAGTTTTTGATTTCTGCTTTGATGGTATGTATTTAGTGAATCTATAGCCAATCATAATTATTAAAACAAAAAGTATTATTGAAAGTTCAAATGAATTTATGAATGGAAAAATCTTAACTGTTTTCCTGTGGCAAAGTATTATTTTTTGGTGAGCTTGTCAATCATATTTTTTACATATGAATCGTCGGGCTTGAGGGCGAGTGCTTCGCGATAATATCTGATTGCCAGACCATCATTCTTATCTTTATTGTAAGTATCGCCAAGCGCTTTTAGAATTGAAAAGTTATTTGGATTTCTTCGGTTAAGGACACGAAGATATCTGACTGCATCAGAAATTCTGTTTATTTCGGTAAGTGCTGTCCCGACATAAACACATTCGTCAATGCTTAGATTAAATTCAGGATCCTGTATATCATAAAGTCTGTTGAATTCAAAAAGCAGACTATCAATTCCGAAAGAATTATATTTGTCAAAAAGATGATCTGCCAGGGTTTTAGTGATTCGTATTTCTTTTCCTTTTATTATTTGAATTAAATCTCTTGCAGGATTGCCCAAATTTCGATCACGGATATTTATAAGATAAACAGCAGCCAACTTCTCTTCTGGCAATATCATTAAACCCGAGGAAAATCCTGTTCCTCTGCCTTCGTGTCCAAACCATTTTAATGAATCAGATGGATCAGATAATGAAAATCCAAAACCATAATTTATTCTCTGACCGGTTTTAAGAAATGTTGGTTTGATCATCATTTCAAGTGTTGAATTCGAAATCAAAGTCCCATCAAATAATGCTTTGACAAAAAGAAGTAAATCTTCAGATGTGGAAATCAATCCTCCACCGGCAACTTTCAAACTCAAATCTGCAAGTGGTGCGTTAATAAATCTTCTGTCCGGAGATTTTTCATACCCTCTGACTCTTTCATAAATAATGCTCCTTTGCCTATCAACTCTTGTTGATTTCATTCCGGCAGGTTCGAAAATGTTTCTTCGCAGATAATTCTCGAAAGCAGTTTTTGAAACATTTTCAATCAAAGCAGCTAACAGAGAATAACCGAGTGAAGTATAATTATATTTTGTTCCGGGTTCGAATAATAAATCATCATTAGCGAAAGTAAGAACAGCATCACGAGTCGTTGAATAAAACATTTTACTGTTAAATTCTTCTTCACTTTTATATGAACGAATACCACCTGTATGAGTTAAAATATGCCTTACTGTTAGCTTCCATTTTTTCTTTGGAAAGTAGGGAACATAAGTATTTATTTCTGCATCAAGATCAATCAATCCTTTTTCATAAAGCTGCATTACAGCAACAGCTGTTATTGATTTTGTAATTGAAGCAATTCTATAAAGAGAACTGTTTTTTGCTGGAACAAAATTTTCAAGGTCAATTAGTCCTTTTGCATCGAGCCAATAAATTTTATCCTTTCTGTAAACTCCTGCAGAGATTGAGGGAATTCGTTTATAGTCAATGTAAGTTTGAAGATATGATGATAACTTTTTGAAAGTCTCAATATCATTCTTCTGTGAATAAAGGTTACTTGAAAAAATTAAAATAAAAGAAGCAAACAGAAACAGTATTCTGACACAAACGAAGGGAGATTTTCTTTTTGATAGATTCATAATAAAAAAGCGTTACACGATTATATAATCGTCTAACGCTTAAAAGTTTTTAATCAATTTTATTTTTTCGGACTTCTTTTTTCGATAATATCATCAATCAAATTATACTCTTTAGCTTCCTGAGCTGTTAAGAAATAATCTCTTTCGCAATCTTTTGCAATTTGTTCGTATGGTTTTCCAGTATGCTCAGCAAGAATATTGTACAGAGTTTCTCTTGTTTTAAGCATTTCTTTTGCGTGAATTTCAACATCAGTTACCTGACCACCAATTCCTTGAGTCCACGGTTGATGAATTAAAATTTTTGAATGTGGAAGCGCAAATCTTTTTCCTTTAGTTCCACCTGCTAAAAGAACAGCAGCCATACTTGCAGCCATTCCGACACAAATAGTTGAAACATCAGGTTTAATAAATCTCATCGTATCATAAATTGCGAGTCCGGCAGTCACACTACCGCCAGGAGAATTTATGTAGATATGAATATCTTTTTCGGGATCTTCAGCTTCAAGAAAAATTAGTTGAGCTATTGTTAAACTTGCAATATGATCATCAATTGGAGTTCCGATGAAAACAATTCTTTCGCGCAACAGACGTGAATAGATATCCATTCCACGTTCGCCGCGTCCGGTTTGTTCAATTACATAAGGAACAAGTTGATTAAAGATTTCGATTTTACTGCTCATTTATTTCCTCTTTCTGTGGATATAAGGTTTTAGGATCAACTCTTTTTATTTTGTTGTTTGATTTAAGAAAGTCGAAAAGTTTTTCGTCAATAATTCTTTCAACCTGATTAGAAGCTTTGTAATAATTCATCAACTTATCAACTGATAATCCGGTTTGCTCAGCTTCTTTTTGAGCGAACTCTTTAAGTTCATCTTCAGTCACAGAAATATTTTCAACTTTCTGAATTTGTTCTTTTATCAAATACCATTTGACTTCATTCTCTGCACTTTTTCTTAAACGGTTTCTTGCTTCTTCTTTATTAAATGAAATTTTGTTCTGCTTAGCATAGTTTTCTTCGCTCTTCAGATATTCCTCAAGAACATTATTCACAAGAGTTTGAGGAGGAGTAAAATCATTATTCTTGATAATCTCAGAGAGCAATTTAGTTCTGGTTATTTCTTCAACTCTTTGATCATAATACTTTTGAATATCTTTTTTAATCTCGTCTTTGAAAGCTTCGACATCAGAGAGACGATCTTTGGTAACTTTCTTCACTAATTCTTCATTCAATTCTGGTAACTGCACTTTTTTAATTGAAAGTATTTTAGCAGTGTAGTAATAGTTATCAGTTACATCTTCTTCAACGCCTTCGCTATTAGTTTGTTTTCTCTGATCAGCAAACTGAAAAGTGAATGACTCTCCGACTTTTTTGCCTCTGGAATTCTCTATAATCTGCGGATGAATCTGTTCATTTGTAAGATCAATTGTTAGCTTTTCTGGTTTAGTATCAGGTAAGATATTACCTTGCTCATCAGTACGATTTATTTCAACCTCGATATGATAGTTTCTATCGTCACCAACTTCATCTGCATCAATCAGAGTTTGATTTGCTTTCAGGATGAACTCAATTTCTTTTTGAACTTCTTCATCTGTGACAACGAAATCAGGTACTTCGATTTCAATATCTTTATAATTCTGAACAATAATTTCCGGCAAAGTTTCATACTTCACTTTGAATGTAAGATGTTTTTCCGGCTCAAAGTCAAGACTTGTCATTGCAGGTTTGCCTATTGGTCTCAGGTCTTTTTCATCAGCAACTTTCCAGAAAAATTCAGTAGCAACTTTATCTGCCGCTTCGTATTCAAGTGCATCACCAAACATTTTCTTCAAAATATTTCGTGGTACTTTTCCTTTCCTGAAGCCGGGAACCTGAAGGTTTTTGGTTTGTTTCTTTACTTCATTTTCAATGCTCTCTTTAATTTCATCGTATGAAAGCTTAATCTCGACTTCTTTTACAGAAGCATTTAATACATTTACATTGTATTCCAAATTATCCTCTCGATTTTCCTTTTAATAATTAAAATTTGGTGCGAGAACGGGGACTCGAACCCCGACACCTTGCGGTACTAGATCCTAAGTCTAGCGCGTCTACCAAATTCCGCCATTCTCGCAAAGTTTGAATTTTTTTGAGTGGTAAATATAAATTTGAGGTGTTTGTTTATCAAATAAAGCTTTGGTCATAAAGCACAGTACAACACAATAATCTCTCGATAAATACTTATTTTTGAACATTAAAATAATAGTGCGAATTATACAAAATCCCTAATGGAAAAGTATTTGATTTCAAAATTCACTGCCAAGGGCGCAAATAAAACCACAAATGAAGATGCTATTGAAACAGTATTTGTTGATGATGGTTTACTTTGCATACTTTGCGATGGAGTAGGTGCTGATTATGATCCCGAAGTTGCCTCAAGAATAACAGTTTCAGCAGTCAAAAATTTATTCGATGCTTCCAATCAAAGTGACTACCTTGAAAGAATCAAAGAAACTATTGTTGATGCAAATGATTTTCTTATAAAATATTCTCAGCAGAAAAAAGATAAAAATCAGATGACCACAACTCTGGATATGTTGTATCTTAAAGATAACTTTGCTTATTGGGGTCATCTTGGTGATTCAAGAATTTATTACTTAAAAGGAAATACTCTTAGATTATTAACAAAAGATCACACTCTTATTCAGAAATTGATTGAAGAAGGTTTTTTAACTTTAAAGCAGGCGAATAATCATCCAAGCAGTAATATAATATTAAAAGCACTTGGAAAAGAAAATCCCGAACCTGACTTAAGCAAAATGCGTTTGAGTAACCTTGAAAATCACCGTTTCTTCCTTTGCTCAGATGGCGTTTCTTCTCTTATAAATGAAACAGAGCTTCAGCAAATTCTTTCCGAGAAAGATTTTGATTCAATTCAGAATACAATCATCTCTCTTGTTCGTAGTCGTGGTGCAGCCGATGATTATTCCTTTATCTTAATCGAAAAAGTAAATAATGGTTGGAAAGAGAATTCTTAATTATCAAATCATTTCTCTTCTGGGCGAAGGTGGAATGGGAAGTGTTTATAAAGCTTATGACCTTCAGTTGGAAAGATATGTTGCAATTAAGATAATCAACCCAAAACTTTTAAAGGATCCAATCTTTGTTGAGCGATTCCGAATTGAAGCAAAAAATCAGGCAAAACTTAACCATCCGAACATTGTTACAGTTTATGGTTTTATCGAAACAAGAGAAGCAACCGGCTTTGTAATGGAATATGTTGACGGTTCGACTATAAGTCAATTAATAACAACATATGGAAGACTTGATTTAATTTATTCACTAAGAGTTCTTCAGCACGTTTTACTTGCAATAGATTACGCACATTCAATGGGATTTGTTCATAGAGATTTGAAACCCTCAAATATTATTATTGATCGTAATGGTATTGCAAAAATCATGGATTTTGGAATTTCAAAATCACTTAATGAAAATCAAAGAATTACTCGTGTTGGCTTCAATATCGGAACAATCCATTATATGAGTCCAGAACAAATAAAAGGATTAGAACCATCGCCACAAACGGATATTTATTCTCTTGGAATTACATTATATGAGATGCTTTCTGGTTCACCTCCATTTACTTTCAAATCTGACTATGAAATTTATGAAGCACATCTGAAAATGATTCCAGGAAAACTTTCTGAAACTTTTCCCGAAATACCAAACGAAGTTGATGACTTGATCCTTAGTGCCTTGAATAAATCAAATAAGAAAAATTTCCTAAATGCTTATGAATTCAGAAGTTCAATAGAACAATTGATATTTAATTTGCCATTATTGGTCAGTAGACCTTCAGTCAATCAATCTCAAACTACTTCAATATCTCAGAAAAAGACCCGTTCGGCAAACTTCATAGTAGCTTTTATTGTTTTACTTACTGTTTTGATAATTGGGTTATCCTATGTACTTGTTGAAAAATTTATAATTAAAGAAAAGATAAACTCATCGTCAGAGAATGAGAGCGAAGTAAATTATTTAAGTAACGAACATTATTTTTCTGCTCCGTGGCAAGTTGTAAAAACCAATATTCCAGCAAACCTTAATACAATTGCTTTCATCGGTTCAAGTTTATTTGTCGGTGGAACAAATGGAAGTTTACTAATATCAAAGAACAATGGTCAAAGCTTTGATAAAATAAACTTCAATGAAAAGGTTGATATACATTCCTCAGTAAATATATCTGGAAAGGTATTATTAACTGCTTCTGATGGAAAAATATTTTTATTGAATGAAAAGGGGAAGATATTACAATCAATTAAACTTACTGATGAAAATCTTTTATCATCCTTCATAAAAGATAAAATTTATATTTGTGGAAGTGATGGTATAATACTTAAATCAGATAAATCTAAACTGAATTTTCAAAAAATTAATTCTCCTGACAAAAGCACTTTATATGACATTATTGAATTAGGCAATTCATCGTTTATAATCTGTGGCTGGAATGGAAGCGTTTACAAAACTACCAATGATGGACTAAGTTTCAGTGAAAGTAAACTAAGTCAAAGCTATCTGAAGAAACTTTTCTTCATTAATCAATTTCTTGGATTTGTTGGTGGAGCAGACGGTAATCTTTTCAAAACTACAGACAGTGGTGAAAGTTGGACTAAAGTTAAAATCAATACTGTTGCAACAATTAATGATATTATTTTTGTGAATCAAAAAACCGGATACATCGTTACATCAGATGGCGAACTATTTATCTCAGAAAATTCCGGAGAAGATTGGCTAAAAGTTTCCCTGAATATTAAAAGTTCATTAAATAAGGTTTTGGTTCTAAATAATGGTTTGATCTTCTTAATAGGAAATAATGGACTAATTTTAAAGAATAAAATTTAATAGGAGTTGAATTGGATAAATTTATTATTCACGGCGGAAAAAAACTCAAAGGAACCGTAACAGTAAGCGGTGCAAAAAATGCATCTTTAGCTCTTATGCCTGCCGCATTACTAACTAACGGTGTGAACAGATTCTACAACACTCCTGAATTAAATGATGTTTATACAATGTTAAAGTTATTATCTCAGATGGGAGTTA
The DNA here is from genome assembly GCF_025998815.1 of Ignavibacterium sp. Lineage (NCBI taxonomy): Bacteria > Pseudomonadati > Ignavibacteriota > Ignavibacteria > Ignavibacteriales > Ignavibacteriaceae > Ignavibacterium > Ignavibacterium sp. Next base: position 755,597 of record NZ_AP026678.1, on the reverse strand, counting down.
AATATTCATTTACAAATCATTTACTTGAGTTAGATACAACAAATATAACAAGCTATGAAGCTCCTTATGAACATGTAAAAAAGATGAGAGCTTCGATTTATGTTCTGGGACCATTGCTTGCACATTATGGATATGCTAAAGTTTCTATGCCTGGCGGATGTGCCTGGGGTCCCCGACCTGTGAATTTACATTTAATGGCAATGGAAAAACTTGGTGCAGAAATTCAGCTTGATCAAGGTTATATAATTGCAAAATCAGACCGATTAAAAGGTAATTACATTAACTTCGATATACCATCAGTTGGTGCTACCGGAAATACTTTAATGGCAGCTGTGTTAGCAAAAGGTCACACTATTATTAACAATGCTGCCTGTGAACCTGAGATTACCAACCTTTGCAACTATCTTATTAAAATGGGAGCAAAAATTAATGGTATTGGTACATCGATAATTGAAGTTGAAGGTGTTGATGAATTAAAACCAGCTGATATTGAAACTATACCGGACAGAATTGAAGCGGGAACACTTTTAATTGCCGGTGCAATAACCAAAAGTCATATTAAAGTTATTGGTGGAGTTACTCACCACTTGCATTCAATCTTATCTAAACTTGAGGACAGTGGTTGTAAATTGTTATATAATAAAGAATTTATCGAAATAAATGCAGAAAATATTGAGATAACACCTGTTGATGTAACAACTGCAGTCTTTCCCGGCTTTCCAACTGATATGCAGGCACAATGGATTGCCTATATGTCTCTTGCAAATGGAACATCAAATGTTACTGATACAATTTATACAGATAGATTTAATCATGTTCCTGAATTAATCAGACTTGGAGCTGATATAGTTGTGAATGAAAATACTGCAAGAGTTGTTGGAGTAAAGAAACTAACTGGAGCAAAGGTAATGTCTACTGATTTGCGAGCGAGTGCTTCACTGGTTCTGGCAGGATTAGCTGCTGAAGGAACAACAGAAGTTTTGCGCGTTTATCATATTGATAGAGGTTATCAGAAAATTGAAGAGAAGCTAAAAACTTTAGGCGCTGATATTGAAAGAGTTGAGGGTAGTGAATACTAATTTCTTCCATTCAAAAATAATCTTCGGATTATCACTAACATTTATTGCAATTTTTTCTTTTATCCTCTTTCAACTACCACTTACTTCGTCATTTGGATACGAGTTTGCTGTATTGTTCGCAATTTTGTTTTTCCTTTTAGGAGGACTATTAAATTTCTGGAGATTAAAACAGAAAATTTCCTTTTCAGTTTACTTGAAATTTTCTTTGTCTGTAGTTCTTGTTCCTATATTAATAACACTTCTCGTTTCACTTACAAAAGACATTTGTTCATTCTGGTTTGGAATTTCATTTTATCTGACTCTTTCAGTCGTTTCATATATTCTCAGCTTTTTTCTTAGTGAAATAATTTTCCGATCATTCTTAAAATATCATAAAATATTTTTCATTATTGCATTTGTAATTCTTGCTTTAATTCCTATAGCCGAGATTTACTTTAATCCACAAATTTATTTCTATTCACCAATAATTGGATTTTTCCCCGGTACGATTTACGACGAGGACTTATCAGTTAATTCAACTCTACTAATTTATCGTGGATTGAATTTAGTTTATTTTGGAACTTTCTTTTTATTCCTCAGAAAAAATTTCATAAAGAATAAATTATTAACAATACTTTCATTTATCATCATTGCAATCTTATTCATTTTCTTCTCATCTGAATTTGGTTTTGCAACCAGCCATGATAAATTGAAATCAATATTAAACAGCAGAATTGAATCAGAAAATTTTGTTCTTAATTATGATGAGGAAATTATAGATTCCTCGGAAATAAAAATTATAATCTTAAATCACGAGTATTATTTTGAAAAGCTGAAAAGAGAATTAGGTTTTTGTCCGGAAGAAAAAATTGTATCTTTTCTTTTCAATGACAGAATGCAAAAGAAAAACTTTTTCGGATCAGAACAAGCTGATGTTGCAAAACCTTGGCTCAATGAAATTTATCTAAGCAGAGATTCGTGGGAAAGCACATTAAATCACGAATTAGTTCATATTTTTTCCGCTGAAATTGGAGCCGGAATTTTCAAATTGGCAGACTCATTTAATCCTGCTTTGATTGAAGGTTTTGCTGAAGCAATTGATAACGCGTATGATGATATTGATTTACATTTACTTGCTTCAGCCGCTTATCATTATGGATTTATAATTTTCATTCCGGATTTATTCAGTGGTTTAAATTTCTTCAAATCATTTTCCGGTTTATCATATTTATATGCTGGTTCATTCTCAAAATATCTTATTGAAAAATATGATATAGAATCTTTCTCATTATTCTATCATTCGGGAAATACTAATAAAGCATTTGGTAAATCTTTAGATGAATTATCTGATGAATACATTGAATTTCTTAAATCACAAAAAATTCTTCTATCTAAAAATCAGATTGAATATTATTTCGGAAGGCAATCAATCTTTCAAAGAGTATGTCCAAGACAAATCGCCTCGGATTTGAAAGAAGCGGAAAAATTGATACTAAATAAAAAGTACTCCGAAGCAGAAAATCTGTTTACAAAAATTTTAAATAAAACTTCAAGCTATTCAGCATTAATCGGATTAGTGAATATTTATATCGAACAGAAAAAATTTGATGAGGCAAAAGTTTTAATCAGCAAACACATAAATGAATTTGAGAAAACTCCATATTATTACTTGATGACATTGCTTGAAGGTGATGTTCAAACTTTACTTTCTAATGACTCGATTGCCGAATCCAATTATAAATTCATTTCTGAAAGTTATCCTCATATTCAATTAAAGTTACTCGCAGACCTTAGAATAGAATTACAAAAAAATGAAGTACTTAAAAAATATTTGATATCTTCTGACTCTATTAAATTCCAGATTTTATTGGAATTGAACAAAGAAAAAAATGTGATTTCTTCAATACTTCCTATAATAAGTCTGGCAGAGAAAATAAATATCCCAACAAATGTATTATTGGAATCCTTTCATTCACCACTGATTCCTGAAAGCATTGAAGATGCTTATGTATTATTCAGATTTTCAAAATACTTATTGAAGAAAGGCGATTTGGTTAATGCCAGAAAACTTGCGTCACTTGCAAATAGAAAATCATTAGATTCTATTTATTATATTGCAATCAAAGAACAATTTGAAAAATGTAATTGGTTCATAAAAAACTTTGAAAATCTACAATTTCAGCTTTATAAAAACGAATGAACTTTAGTGAAGAGATAAATAAAATTCCGATCATCAAAATCATTTCATCATTTGCAGATGAGAGCAAAACAGAAGTTTTTATGGTTGGTGGTGTAGTAAGAGATTTAATCCTGAAAAGGGAAAGAAGTGATCTTGATTTTCTTGTGATTGGAAATAGTCTTGAGTTTGCAGAAAATGTAGCAAAGCAGTTAGGGATTAAGAAAGTATCCAAATTCAAAAATTTTGGCACAGCTCATTTCAGATATGAAAATTTTGATGTTGAATTTGTTGGTGCAAGAAAAGAATCTTATAACCGAAACTCCAGAAAACCCATTGTTGAAGATGGAACATTTGAAGATGACATCAAACGCAGGGATTTTACCATCAATGCGATGGCAATCTCACTAAATAAAAATAATTTCGGTGAGCTAATTGATTTGTTCAATGGTTATGAGGACCTTCAAAGTAAATTAATCCGAACTCCGCTTGATCCTTTTCATACCTTCGATGATGATCCTTTAAGAATTATGAGAGCATTTCGTTTCGCTTCACAGCTCGAATTTAATGTTGATGATTCAATTATGAATGCTGCAAGACAGATGAAAGAACGATTACGAATTGTTTCTCAGGAGCGAATTACAGATGAATTTCTTAAAATTCTTTCTTCGCCAAAACCTTCAATCGGATTAAAACTTTTATATGATGCTGAAGTTTTGGAAATAATCTTTCCTGAAATTCATAATCTTGCCGGAGTAGATCAGAGACAGGATTATCATCATAAAGATGTTTTTCTTCATACATTAATTGTTGTGGATAACATTTCAAAAGCGACAGAAAATGTATGGCTAAGATTTGCTGCTTTGGTTCACGATATTGCAAAACCCCAAACAAAAAAATTTGTTGAAGGAATTGGTTGGACATTTCACGGACACGAAGAACTTGGTGCAAGAATGATGAAAAATATTTTTCATCGTATGAAGTTACCTATGAATAAACTTGAGTATGTGGAAAAGCTTGTCAGACTTCATCTCAGACCAATTGCTCTTGCAAAAGAGGAGGTTACTGATTCAGCAATCAGAAGACTAATTGTGCAGGCAGGTGAAGACTTGCAAGATTTAATCACATTGTGTCGTGCAGACATAACGAGTAAAAATCCGCAGAAGGTCGAAATGTATCTTGCTAACTATGATGCAGTAATGAAAAAAGTATTGGAAGTTCAGGAAAAAGATAAGTTGCGTGCATTTCAATCTCCGGTTAGTGGTGATGAGATAATGAGAATTTGCAATCTAAAGCCATCAAAAAAAGTTGGAGAAATTAAAAAAGCAATTGAAGATGCTATACTTGATGGTGTGATTGAAAATAATTATGAAGCTGCAATGTCTTACCTTTTGAAGATAAAAGATAAATTCCTTAAGAGCGAAGATTCAAAATAAATCCTCCTAATAGAACCATTATCATTTTTATTTCGTTATGAAGGTTAATAATGCCATTAGTGTAATTATTTTGCCGTTCATAAAGTTAAAAACTAAATGAAACTGAATTAAACTATTTTTGAACAGTAATTATTAAAATCTTAACAAATCAACTTATCATTGGAGTATCAATGATTACAAATTTCAAGTACTTATTTCTGATAATTCTTATAAGCGGGCTTTCATTTGCTCAAACTAAAATTACTTTGAAAGACGCAATTCAGTTAGCACTACAGAAAAATACAATTCTCAATCAAGCTGAAAATAATATATTGTCACAGGAATCCGGTGTAACAGCAGCTTACGGAAATTTTATGCCGTCATTAAGTGGCTTTGCTTCCTGGGGTTGGGATAGAAATGAACAAGCCGGTTCGATTCGTTACATAAATGGAATTCCTTTTAACATACCTAAAATCACAAGTGAAACAAGAAGTTACATCGCTTCCGTAAATTCTGATGTTACTTTGTTCGATGGACTTTCAAACATTGCGAATTTATCAGCGGCAAACAATAATCTGAATTCAACAAGATTATATGTTGAATTCCTAAAACAGCAAACTGTTATAAACACAATTACAAGATATTATAATCTTATGACTCAAATGGCATTATTAAAAGTCCGTGAAGAAAATGTTAAAAAGCAGGAAATAAATTTCAAAACGATTGAAGAGAAAAACAGACTTGGAGCTGCTACTTTAGCTGATTTATACCAACAACAGGTTGAACTTGGTAATGCTGAATTACAGGTGATAAATCAGAATCTTGAAGTTCAGAAAGCAAAAAATAATCTTTTAATATTCTTAGGTCTTGATGTTACTGGTGATTATACGTTCGAAACTGATTTTACTTTACGCGAAGAAAGCATACTAACAACAGACCTTGAAGAAGATTATAAAAATATTCAGGAAAGAATAAGCGATGCATACAATAATCGACTTGATTATAAAAGTAAATTGTATGAATTGGAAGGTTCATTGAATCAGGTTACGATAGCACGTTCGGGGCATTTTCCAAGATTGACCGGCTCACTTGGATTTTCTTCTTACTCAAACAAATTTGATGAACTGTTCAAATCAAAAACATACTCAGTGGGATTGAATTTAAACATTCCAATCTTTTCAGGATTCTCAGTTAGCAATCGTGTTCAGATAGCTGAGGTTCAATCAATGAATAAGGAACTAGAAGTAAGAGAACTTGAAAGAAAAATTAAACAGGAAATTAATGAATCATATCTTTCTCTGATTGCAGCAAAAAAATCTTTATCTGTAAGTGAAAAGAATGTTAAAGCAGCTGAGGAAAGATTAAAGATTGAACAGGAAAGATATAATCTCGGCTCAGGTAAATTGCTTGATTTACTGATTGCAAATTCATCATTCATTACTGCTAAGACTGATTATGTTAATGCGCAATATTCATACATCATAATCAGTGATCAGATAAAATATTATCTGGGAATTCTTGATATAACTAAGTACGAATAAATTTTAATCATAGGAGAATATTTAAATGGCTAACGGAAAATCTAAATCGAAAAAGAAACTTTTTATTTTCGGTGGATTAGGATTATTGCTCGTAATCCTGGTCGTTGTGGTTTTAACTGCCGGAAGTAAAGAAGATATAGTTTTGGTTACAACAGAAAAAGTTGAGAAACGAACAATCACTCAAACTGTCGCTGCAACTGGTACAATTGAACCAGAATTTAAAGTAGTAATTACTCCCGAAGTCACCGGTGAAATTATTGAGTTACCGGTTAAAGAAGGTGATCAGGTTAGAAAAGGTCAATTGTTAATTCGTATCAAAGGAGATCAGTACAAAGCGCAGAAAGAGCAGCTTGAAGCAGGTTTACAATCTGCAAAAGCGTCGTTGAAAATAAGAGAAGCTGAACTTCAGAAAATTACCTCTGATTATAACAGAATTAAAGAACTTCATGCTAAAAATTTAGCAAGTGATTCTGAGAAAGAAACAGCTGAAGCAAACTACCTAACAGCAAAAGCTTCATATGATGCTGCTGTAGCTAATGTTCTTCAAAGTGAAGCAAGATTAAAAGAAGTTCTCGAATCACTTTATAAAACTACAATTTATTCTCCGATGGATGGAATTATTACATCACTAAATGTTGAATTGGGTGAGAGAGTTCTCGGAAGCGGATTTACGCAGGGTACAGAGATAATGACTGTGTCAGATTTAAAGAACATTGAAGCAGTAGTTGAAGTCGATGAAAATGATGTTATCTTAATTTCAAAAGGTGATACTGCAATTGTTAAAGTTGATGCTTTTAAGGATAAAGAATTTAAAGGAGTTGTTACACAGATTGGCAATAGTGCAAAGACAAAAGGATTAGGAACACAGGAGCAGGTTGTTAACTTTGAAGTAAGAATTAAATTACTGAATCCTGATGACAAATTAAGACCAGGAATGTCCTGTACAGCAGATATTCAAACGGAAACAGTTTCAGATGTTTTGGCTGTTCCGATTCAAAGTGTTACTATAAGATCAAAAACTCCGGAGAAAGCAATGGAAGAAGGCGAAGAAGTTGTTGAGAGAAAGAGCAATGGTAAAAACGATAAACCAAAAGAGATTGTTTTCATTGTTGCAGATGGAAAAGCCAAAGCAGTTGAAGTTACAACCGGAATAAGTGATGCTGACTATATTGAAATTAAATCAGGACTTAAAGGCGGCGAAGATGTTGTATCAGGAAGTTATCGTGCAATATCAAGAGAACTTCAGGATGGTTCTAAAGTTCGCGTTGAAGAGAAAAGAAAAACTGCAGTTACCAAAAAATAGTTTGAGTTTAAAATGAACATAATCAACATAGAACATATTGCAAAAATTTATAAAGTCGGTCTTGAAGAAGTACACGCACTTCGTGATGTATCTTTAAGAATTGATAAAAATGAATATGTTGCAATTATGGGTCCGTCTGGTTCAGGAAAATCAACTTTGATGAATATGCTTGGATGTCTTGACACACCAACTTCAGGGAAATATGAATTCAAAGGCGTTAGTGTAAGTGAGATGTCAGACAACGAGTTAGCAATAATCAGAAACAGAGAAATTGGTTTTGTGTTTCAGACATTCAATCTTCTTGCAAGATCAGATGCTGTTCACAATGTTGAATTACCTTTAATATATGCTGGTGTACCAACTGCAGAAAGAAGAGAAAGAGCAATTCAGGCACTGATTGATGTTGGTTTGAAAGATCGACTTCATCATAAACCAAATGAGCTTTCTGGCGGGCAGAGACAGCGTGTTGCAATTGCAAGAGCACTTGTTACGAACCCGTCAATTATACTTGCGGATGAACCAACAGGAAATCTGGATTCAAAAACAGGTGAAGAGATTATGGCTTTATTTCATGAAATTCATGAAAAAGGCAATACAATTATTCTTGTTACTCACGAAGAATACATTGCCGAGCATGCAGCCAGAATTGTCAGACTGAAAGATGGTTTAATTGAAAAAGATGAAAGAGTTGAAAGAAGATATATTCCAAAAATTAAATCTACAGTGGCACAATGAGAGTTATTCTTTTTGAATTTAAAGAAGGAATGATGATTGCATTAAGAGCAATCGCTTCGAATAAGATTCGTGCAATGCTAACAATGCTTGGAATATTTATCGGAGTTACAGTTGTTGTTACAATGTCAACAGCAATCAAAGGAATTGACAACTCTTTTCAGCAAGGAATAAGTTCACTTGGTTCGGATGTTTTATATATTGATAAATGGGCATGGTTTTCAAATGTTGAGTGGTGGAAGATGCGTAATAGAAAAAACATCACTATGGAAGAATTTGAAAAGTTCAAAAACCTTGCAAAGCTTCCTGTTGCAGTAGCGCCAGTTATCAACACAGTTCAAACTGTAAAATACCAGGAAAGAAGAGTTGAAAATGTTTTTATCAATGGCTCAAATGCGGATTATGTGAAAACAACTAACTTCACTTTTTCTGAAGGAAGATTTTATTCTGAGATTGAAAGTAATGGCTCAAGACAGGTTGCTGTAATTGGAAGCGAAATTGCTAAAAAACTTTTCCCGAATTTATCACCCCTTGATAAAACTATTAAGATAGGTGGCGAGAATTTTCGTGTTGTCGGTGTATTGGCTGAGCAGGGAAGTTTTATTCTTGGACCCTGGAATCCTGATAATCAGATTTATGTTCCGATTGGTACAATATTCAAAAATTTTGCTAGTAACAGATGGAGATCAATCACAATCAATGTGAGAGCTGCAGGTCCTGCTATGGTTGAAGAAACAAAAGCAGAAGCAGAAGGAATTATGAGGAAGGTTCGCGGACTTTCTTATGATCAGGAAAATGATTTCTCAATAAATCAACAAGAGGGTTTACAGGAAAATTATAATTCAGTAGTTGGAGTTATTCAGATTGCCGGATTATTTATTACGGGATTGTCTCTGTTTGTTGGTGCAATCGGAATAATGAACATTATGTTCGTTTCAGTTAAAGAAAGAACAAAAGAAATTGGTTTACGTAAAGCAATCGGTGCAAAAAGAAGAACAATTCTTGCACAATTCTTACTTGAATCATCAGTGATTTGTTTAGTTGGTGGACTTGCAGGTTTAATAGCTGCTGTTATTCTAAGTATGTTAATCAATCAGTTTATTCCAACTTCAATTCAGATTGGTTCGGTCATTTTAGGAATCGGAATTTCACTCATTACAGGAATAGTATCAGGAATAGCACCTGCATATACAGCAGCTAAAATGGATCCGGTTGAAGCTTTGCGTTATGAATAATTATTTAAATTTTACTTTTGAAGCAATATGAATATCAGTCAAACTTTTTCGATAGCTGTTCAATCACTTAAAAACAACAAGTTAAGAACCGGACTCACAATTCTCGGAGTTGTTGTAGGAATTTTTTCAATAATTGTGATTATGACAATTATTACAATGCTTCAGAGAAGTATTGAAGAAGGATTATCACAATTAAGTAAATACACTTTTCAGATTCAGAAAAATGACCCGACTTTTGGTGGTGGACCAAGGTTCAGAGAAAACAGACCGGATATTAAAATCGAAGAAGCTTACAGATTGAAAGAGCTGTTAACCAATGCTAAATATGTCGGAGCTGAGCAATGGCAATTCGGAGTTGTAGTTAAATATGGAAACAAAGAAACCAATCCGAATATTCAGGTTGCAGGCATAACTGTTGACGCAATGAAAACAAACAACTGGAATATTGAATATGGCAGAGAAATAAGAGAGACAGATGTTCAGTATTCTTCAAATGTTTGTCTGATAGGAAAAGATATTGTTGATAAACTTTTCCCCAATATCAATCCAATTGGTCAAACTATCAGAGTTGATGGAAGACCTTTACAGGTTATCGGTGTTATCGAAGCACAACCAGCATTATTCGGACAAAGCAGAGATAATTATATTGTTCTGCCGATTACAACCTGGCAGTCCATGTATGGAAAATATGGTAGAAGTGTTAACATTACAGTAATGGCTTATGGTAAAGAAGATTATAACGATGTAATTGAGGCCGCTACAGGTTATATGAGGAAAATAAGAAAATTATCACCGGGCGAACCTGATAATTTTTATATCTACAGTAATGAATCTATGATTAGTCAGGTTAATGATATTACCGGACCAATCAAGATTGGTGCACTTGCAGTTTCTATTATTGCTTTGATTGCTGCTGGAGTTGGAATTATGAATATTATGCTTGTTTCAGTTACTGAGCGTACAAGAGAAATAGGAATTCGCAAAGCATTAGGCGCAAGAAAGACCTGGATACTTACTCAGTTTTTAATAGAAGCAGTTGTGTTATGTTTTCTAGGTGGCATTATTGGAATTTTACTCGGAGTTGGAATTGGAAATTTTGCCGGAAGTTTTTTGAATGCACAGACAGCTATTCCGGTTGATTGGGTAATAATTGGAATAACACTTTGTGTTTTGATTGGAGTAATTTTCGGAACTTATCCGGCTTACAAGGCAGCCAATCTCGATCCGATTGAAGCTTTGAGGTATGAATAATATTCAGTAATTCACATCTATCTGAAAACTGATTCTGTTATCTATATTGTTGTTTATTAAATTATTTCCTGAACTCAATGTTTTAGTATTTGGTTTGTAAGTCTCCGAGTATTTCATCGAAAGAGTTATAATATCAATTGGTTTATACCTTATCAGCAAATACCATCTCATTCCATCATCATACATAGGAAGGTTTGTCAAAACGCCTGTTAAATCGTTTTCAAATTCATATACAGCAGAATTAAATGAATCAGTATCGAAAAAAATAATTCTTCCATAGATGAATAAATATTTTTGAAGTTCATACCGGAAATCCTGAAAAATCAGAAGTCCCTTTTCATTCAAATCAGATTTATCAATTCTATATGTATTGTATTCAACTCTGGATTTCATCTGTAATTTATTTGTAATTACATAACCAAGTTCAACTCTGTAAGAATTTCTAATTCGCATAAACACAGATTTTAATTCATCTGAATTTTCTGTAACATCTTTCCGTTCAGTTTTGAATCGTAAAAAAAGATTTGTCTTTCCGATAAATTTAATTAAATAACTTAGATAAATTTCATCTCCTGAAGATGGAACAGGATTTTCAAATGTCTTGTACGGAAACCTGAACTGATCGTAGTAAAGATTTAACAAACCAAAATCGCTTTTCCATTTTAATCCATAATAAATTCCAAATTCATTACTGGTTTTTCCTGATTGCTCACCAAAAGCAAATCCGTGTAAGTTAATGTAGTTGGCAGGATAGCTTCTGATACTTGCAGACAGAGTAAAATTTTTAAGTGGTGATAATATTAAACCATTTATTGATGCTATAGATTTTTCGTTATAAACAAATTCGCCGAAAAAGTTTAATTGACCAATATTTAAATCATAATCAAAAGAATAAAATCTGAATTGATCTCCTTTTAAGTCGTAAACAGAATTTGCTTCAAATTCATTGCTGAACTTTGAACTATAAGCTGACAATCCAACATTCAGTTTATTTTGAAATTTATATGAAATTCTTCCACCGAAAAGATTTTCTTTTACAAGGTTCTTTTTATTCAAATCATTTTCGGTCAGATGCAATCCGGTTTTTGGAGTTGATGTAATTTTATTCGTTATTGAATCAACATTCGCATCAATTTTTTTTGAAGAATAGAAGACTGTAAATGATAAATCGGAGTAATTAAATGTTGAAGTAACTCCGCGCATAAAGTCATACTCGGTTGCACTTGTGTAAGGTTTGATTGTTCTGCCTTTTCTTTTAACTGGAAAAATTGCATCAGCTCCTTTGGAAAAGCTGTAAGGACTCCAAAGCATTAATCCTTGACCGAATTCGAGAACATAATCGCCTGCAATAAAATTGCTGATTGGTCCGATGTCTTTAGCATTTATATGAAATGAGCTGAAGTCATTAAAATCTTTTTCTCCGGCATCTTTTTCAAAAATAATTCCTGCTTGAATCTGTTTTGAATATTTGACTATCAACCGGTTATAAGCTCTTAACTTACTCCCGACATAAATTCCTTCTTCAAATCCTTTTCGTGTTTGGAAATCGTTTCCATAACGACTTCGCAAATGTAATTTCAGTTTTGATGGAAGCTTTATTTCATCAGAAAAGTTATCTTCATTTATTGTTGAATCAATTTGAAAATATTTTATTTCAACTTTTAAGAACGGAATAATTTTATCAATCAATTCTCTGTCTAATTCTCTCATTGCATAAAGTTCATTGACAGAATAGAAAGGTCCAAACTTGTTTCGATACGAAAGAATAATTTCTGCAATATTTGAAGTTACTCCGGGAATTTTTTGCAGCTCGAAGATATCTGCTGAATTTAAATCAATAGGATTCAATATTAATTCTTCAATCGAATTGTATAAATCCGAATTATCCTCTTCTTCAAAAGATTCTTCAAGAAGTTCATCCAAAGTTTCTTCAGTTTGAATATCAGTGGAATCAATAACTTGTGGGAAAATATAAAGTGAAAAGATTAGAATAATTAAAAAAATTAGTGAATGTAATTTCATTACTTAATCTCAAGATGGTTCCTGATAACTTCTTTGCGACTTCCATCTCTTCCAAAACTTATTATCAAACCAACCTGATGTGTTAGTCCTAAATCAGAGTGAGTGAACATCGCATAATCAAGACTTATCAAAGAATAGTTTATTCCAATGCCAGCTGAAAATCTTGATGGCTCATTTGAGAACCCGGACCGAAGTGAAAGATATTCAATTAAATCATAGTCAACACCAAACATAAAAGAAGCTTTTTGTTTAATGTCTTTTTCTATTGCGGCGTTTAATGTAAGTGTTGGTATTAAATCATAACTTATTCCTGAATTCAGAATTACCGGAATCTGGTCATCTTCATTACCGAAAGAAGCACGGTTAATGTTGTGAAATGAAAAACCAACTCTGAAATTATCAGTAAGATATGCTAATCCACCAATGTTCAGATAAAATGCATTATCATTTCCGTAATTCTGTATTGAGACCGTATGAAAATTTATCGAAGCGCCAACAAAAAATCTATTCTGATAATTATAAGCATACGCAGCACTGATTTTTGATTCTCTGTAAATTTCAAAACCATAAGTCATTCCACCAACGGATAAAGAGCCAAAACTGAAAGGTTCATTAAATGCGATATATCCATTAGCAAGTTCGGTTAATCCAAATGGAGCAGGAGAGTAATAAATTCCGACTTCTCTCCAGTTAAGTTGGGATAAACCTGCGGGATTATTAAACAGAGCAAATACATCATTGCTTAAAGCAACATCAGAATTTGCCAGAGATATTTGTTTAGCTCCAGGATTGAATTGAGCCAGACTTAATGAGGTGCAAAGTAATATCAGTGAAAGATATTTCATCAACAATTTAATTGATTGTCAGATATATGCTAAATCTATATATTAAACTTGTAAAAAATAGCTGGTTCAAATATGAAAAAAAATATTTTGATAATCTTCACTTTATTCTTTACTATTAACATTTCAGCGCAGGAATTGAATTGCAGAGTTACAGTAAACTACGAAAAACTGCCAATCAACAATCGTGAATTGCTTGCTAATTTTGCTTCCGAAATTGAAACATATATGAATAAAACTCAATTTACCAATGAACCATTTGAAGGTGAAAAGATTAATTGTGCATTAAACATTTTCTTCACAAGTGCTTCAAGTGATATAGAGTATTCTGCTCAGGTGGTTGTAACCAGCACAAGACCAGTGTTCAAATCAGATAAACAGTCACCAATGTTAACCATCAATGACGCAAACTGGAATTTTAAGTATGAAAAAGGTCAGCCACTTTATTCAAATCAGAGTATCTATGATCCAATAACAAGTTTTCTTGATTTTTATGCAAACATAATTATCGGTTTTGATTATGAAACCTGGGGAGAATTTTATGGAACAGAATTTTTTCAGAAAGCATTTAACATTGCCAATCTTGGTATGAACAGCAATTATAAAAAAGGTTGGGAGCGTACAAGTGATGCTTATAACCGGACAAGATTATGTGAAGACTTGCTCAACGATAAATTCAGACCATTCCGTGAAGCATTTTATGAATATCATTATGGATTAGATTTATACCAGGTAAACAAAGAAGAAGCTCAGGAACACATTGCAAATCTTGTAAATGTTTTGAATGATATGAAAAATAAAACAGACATTAACAGTGTTCTGCTCAGAACTTTTTTTGATGCAAAGAATGGTGAGATAACTGATTTGCTGAGAGATTATCGTGATATAAATATTTTTAATCGATTAAAAAGAATTGACCCGGCGCATATTTCGAAGTATAATGAAGTGCTTAAGTAATTATTTTAATAACTCAACTGATATTATCTGATCATCTTCAGAAATTTTCATTACCACATCAATTCCGCTGACCACATCAGCGAATAATGTGTAGCGTGAATTCAAGTGCGGATAATAACCTTGCATAATAAAGAATTGTGAACCTTCCGTATCTTTTCCTGCACTTGCAATTCCAACAGCACCGGTTTTGAATTCTTCTGGTGAAAATTCAGAGATAATTTCATAGCCCGGACCACCCCAACCAGTACCTGTTGGATCGCCTGCCTGAATTACAAATCCAGGAACAACTCTGTGAAAAATTATTCCGTCATAAAAATTCTTCTTTGCAAGATGAACAAAATTACCAACTGTGATTGGAGCTAATTCAGGTTTAAATTTTATAGTTATTATTCCTTTATTAGTTTTAATTACTGCACCGGAAAAATTGAAAGCTTCTTTAATAAAGTTTGATAAATGATTGATGTTCTTTTCTGTGAGTCCAATACTATTATCAAGTCGATTTAAGAATTTTGTTAATGAGTAAAGTTTGGTGTCAGATAATTTTTTAACCAATTCTTTCTGAAAGTCATGTGAGATTTTATCTGAAAGATTTATTAGAGAAATTTCTGCTTCAATGAAGTCAGAATTATCTTTAAATCTGTTTGCCTGATATAAAATTATTTCTTTCAATTCTTCAGAATGATTTGCTATAAAAATTGAATCAATTCCATCTGCGACAATCGAAATGATTGCAGGATTATCAGATTTTAATTCATTAAGAATAAATTGAACATAATTTGTATCTGAAGAGAAGTCTTTAATTAAACTAATTAGTATTTCTAAAGCGACCAGCATTTGCTTTGCAACTGTGATGTTGTTGTAGTGTTTTAACAAAATAGAAAATGGTAAATCTTTTTTTGCAATCACCAGAAGTTGAATAACATTAATATCTGACAAATTCTTAAGAAATAAACTATCACTTTTCAAATCATCAAAATCAAAAAGATGTGCATAAGTTTTGATAGTTTCATTTAAAATAAAATTTTTTTTGTGGTTATGAATTAACTTTTTAAGATGTGTTGAAATTTTATTCCCATTCAATAAAGCAGAATTCCATTTCTGAACTTGAAGTGCTTTTACTGTTTCGATAAGTAAATTTTCATTTATGCTTTCGTTAGATAAAATTGAAGTAAAATATTTTAATGATGAGGTTTCGTTATTGAAATAGGGAAGACATTTAACTAATTCTATTTTAACTTCGTCATCTGCTTCGTTAAACAGTTGGTCTATCAAATCATAATTAACTGAAAAATTTTTTTGTACTCTGAAATTCATCAGAGCTAATTGTAACATCTCATTATCAGTATTAGAATATAAAATCTTAACTAACTCATTATTAATTGTGCTATCGCTACCTAATCTGGCAAGTGTAAATAGAATCTTTTTCTTTCTTTCGAGCGAAGTTTTTTCAGATAGATATTGATTAACTAAAATTGATTTGCTCAACTCGTTTGTAATGTTTCGGTTGCGAAACTGAAGTATCGCTTCTTCAATTCCAATTAGTTCAGGATTATCGTTATAATATTCAAGTATTGTGGATAAATCATTTTGATTCCCAAGTTTCCCCAGAGCATTAAAAATATATTCCGGATTGGAAGAATTTTTTTCAAATAGTTTCTTCGCTAAAAATTCTTTTGCTAAATAAGAATTTCCAATTTGACCTAAAGCAAAAGAAATCCACTTTCCATATCTGATAAAATGAAGTTCAGTAATTCTTTTAACAAAAGTTGTGTCTTCTGAATGAGAAACAGAAAGCAGTGCAGCTATTACATCCGATGTATCAGAGGAAGAAAAATATTTTTCCAGAATTCTTTTGTTGAAATCGCGTTTAGCAGTCGTCTCAATTAAATCGGTTTTATCAGGACTATATTGAGCAATTCCAATATTCTCAAAAAGTATAAAGCAGAAAAATAAAAAGTAAGTTAAATAGGAATTTCCCATACGCGATATTTTTTATAAATCTCTGCATTCAATGCCTGAGCACCACGATTCATCATATCGTTATCTTCGAGAATCCAGCTAGCTTCACCTTTGAATATACCAACTTTTGCAGCCCGGTTAACAATCTCCCAATAGAATACTGCATCCAAACCTTTCTTTTGGTATTCAGGAATAATACCCAAAGTGATAATTCTTGCCCAGGTTATATTTTTCTTTTTTGTGTAAAGCTTAATGAAATTGAAAGGGAAGAGGTGCCCATTCATCTCTTTGAATATCTGATTATAGTCAAGCATAACAAGAGCAAAACCTACTAATTGATTATTAATTTCGCCAAACAAAACAAGTGATGGTTCAGCTAATGGTTTCAAATCTTTTGCAGCAGCATCAATCTCTTCATCAGTCATTGGAACAAAACCCCAGTTTGGCGCCCATGCTTTATTGTAAACATATTTAACTTTCATCAGTTCATTTTTAAAATCCTTCATATTAAGTGAAGTAATTATAATTCCGGTTCTTTTCTGAGCAATCTCTGCAACTCTTCTTACTTTATCAGAAGAAACAACTTTATCATGTTCAAGACTGTAAGCGTAAAGATCTTTTGCTTTTTTGAAACCGTAATTTTCACAAAGGGTTATGTAGTAAGGTGGATTATAAGTCATTAACAATCTTGGTGAATCATTGAAACCTTCAAGAAGCATAGCATATTCATCGTTGCTTGAAGGATTTGCAGGACCTCTCATTGCATTAAATCCTCTTTCTCTCAACCAACTTTTGGCTGCGTCGAATAATGAATTTGCAACTTGCTGGTCATTTATACACTCAAAAAATCCGAAGAACCCAACTTTATCGTGATGATATTTATTGTGTAAATCATTTCTTATTGCAGCAATTCTTCCAACAAGTTCACCGTTTCTTTCAGCAAGAAAATATTCTGCATCGCCGTGTTTAAAGAAAGGATTTTTCTCTTTACTTAAGAGTTTTTTTCTATCCATTATCAGTGGAGGAACCCAATATGGATCTCCCTGATAAATTTTCCAGGGGAATTTTATAAATCGCATTAAATCTGATTTAGATTTAACAACAGAAATTTTTATTTCGCTCATGTACTTTCCTCTTAAATAAAAAAAGCATACTCAAAAGAGTATGCTGTAATCGAAAATATCTAAATTAAATTAATCCAAGTTTTTTACCGGCAGTCTCGAATACATTTAGTATTTCATCAAGATGATGCTTTTCGTGAGTGGCCATATAACTTGTGCGCATCATTTGTCTTCCCTGAGGAACACCAGGGGAAATAAACACATTAACGAACACACCGTTATCATATAACATCCTCCACATTTGAAAAGCTAATGCATCATCTCCAACAATTACAGGAACAATGGCAGTTCTGCCTTCGAGTACATTAAATCCCAGCGAACGAAGATTAGTTCGCATATAATTTGCATTATCAATTAGTTTATTTACAAGTTCAGGATGTGCTTCAAGAATATCCAGAGCAGCTAAAGCTGCTGCAACTGAAGCAGGAGTTGGTGATGCACTGAAAATCAAAGCTGGTGAAAAATGTTTAAGATAATTAATGACACGCTCAGCACCTGCAACAAATCCACCTAAAGAAGCGAATGTCTTGCTGAATGTACCCATTGTAAGATCAACTTCTTTTTCCAGGTTAAATTCACTTGCCGTTCCTCTTCCACCTTTACCAATTACACCAACAGCGTGAGCATCATCGATTAGAATTCTTGCATTATATTTTTTTGCAATCTCATTTAATCTTGGTAGTTCAACAATTTCACCACCTGTACTAAATACTCCATCACTCACTATTAGTTTACCTGCATCAATAGGAACCTTTGAAATAACTCTTTCAAGGTCATCCATATCGTTATGTTTGTATCTTAGTAATTCACCCATTGAGCCTTTAGTCATCAATGTACCAGCAACAATACAGGCATGATTATCTTTGTCAGAAATCACATATTCATTTCTTTGAACAAGCGTTGGAATAATTCCCTGAGCTGTCTGATAGCCGGTGCTGTAAAGTAACACAGCTTCAGTATTAAAAAATTTAGCTAATCTTGATTCAAGCTCTATGTGTAAATCAAGAGTTCCGGTAAGATAACGAGAACCTGAACAACCGGTTCCGTATTTTTCAACAGCTTTGATTGCTGCTTCTTTAACCTTGGGATGTCCTGTGAGACCAAGATAATTGTTTGAACCTGCCATAATAATTCTTTTACCTTCTATTTTTACAACAGGTCCTTCATTTTCTTCGATGGGTCTGAAATACGGATAAACCCCCATTGCCTTAACTTCATCTGCTCGTGTAAACTCGTAACATTTTTTGAATAAGTCCAATATTCCTCCTGTATTAAACGATTAATAGGATAAGTATTCTTTTTAGTAATTTTGTCGGCGAAAATTAAAATATAAGTTTGTAAAATCAAATAAAGCAGAGGTATATGAAGGATAAACAAATTGCAGTTGTTACCGGTGGAACCGGTTTTGTTGGAAGTCATTTAGTTGATTTACTTCTTGATAAAGGTTATGAAGTAAGATGTATTACAAGGAAATCTTCTGATTTAAAATGGTTGCAGGGGAAAGATGTTAAAATATTCGATTGTGGATTATACAATAAAGATGCATTGAAAGATCTTATTAAGGATTCAGATTATGTTTTTCATGTAGCAGGTGTTGTTAAATCTAAAACTAAAGAAGGATACTTTAAAGGAAATGTTGATACTACCAAAACATTGATTGAAGCCGCTTTGGAAAGTGGTGCAAATCTAAAAAGATTCCTGGTGGTTAGCAGTCAAACAGTAACAGGTCCTTCTTACGATGGAAAACCGGTGAATGAAGATACCGAATGCAGACCAATAACAACTTATGGTAAAAGTAAATTAGAGGAAGAAAAGTTAGTCCTTTCTTATAAAGATAAATTACCTGTTACTATCTGTCGGGCACCAGCAGTTTACGGTGAACGAGATACGGAGATATTTATTTACTTCAAAACATTTAGTAAAGGATTAACAACAACAATTGGATTTAATGAAAAGAAATTAAGTTTAATTCATGTTCTTGATTTGGTAAACGGATTTTATCTTGCCGCAACTAATGAAATCGCAAAAGGAAAAATTTATTTTATAAGCTCAGAAGAATTTTATACCTGGCCTCAAATAAATAATATCACTTCGGAAATCATAGGTAAGAAACCGATAGTAATTAAAGTACCACATTTTATGGTCTATTCAATTGCTGCTATCGCACAATTTGCAGCTTTGTTCAGTTCAAAACCTGCAACACTTAACATTGAAAAAGCGAAAGATATCACTCAGCAATATTGGATTTGTGATACATCAAAAGCAGTAAAAGAACTTGGTTATCACCAGAATGTTTCAATAGAAGAGGGAATCAGAAGAACTGTTGAATGGTATAAAAAAATGAAGTGGATTTAATTATCCAATGCTCCTTCAGCAATCCAGATTTTAATTCCTCTGATCTGGTTTGATGTAAGCTGAGGCATAAATTCAGGAGGCATAGGATTAAATCCTGCTCTGGGTGGTCTGTCAATTCTCCAGACTAAAATGCTGGTTAAAGTATCGCCTGGAACAACGATTCTTCCATCAACAAACCTTGAGCGAAGTGTAAGATCAAGTCCTGCTTCATAAATACCATTTCCGTGACAGCTAAAACATTTTACTTGAAAAACCGGATAGACATGTTGTGAAAAACTTACATTGGAAGATGGTATAATCATATTATCAACATCCTGATTTGTGATTGTATCGTCACAACCAAAGAGACTGATGGTAATAATAGCAACTAAAATTATTTCACTGAATTTTTTCATAATTTCTTAACAAAACTATTTAAAGGGTAAATAGAAAAAAAGTCAGAATTATGAGTGCTGGACAATTGTAAAAAGTTCATTATTGAATTAAATTTGTTTTGTAAAATTAAAGACTTGGGGCTATAGCTCAGTTGGGAGAGCGTCTGAATGGCATTCAGAAGGTCAGGGGTTCGACTCCCCTTAGCTCCACTAAATAAATTTATACTCAGAATTCGTGTCAGTTCTTAAAAAGGGCTGACAATTTTTTTTAAATAATTTTTTTAATGAATACTCTTTTACCAGTAAACAATTTCTATAAAAAAATCCTCAGAATTGCTTTACCAGCGATTGCAGGTCTTTCAACTCAAATGGTCGTTTCACTGGTAGATACAGCAATGGTTGGAAGACTTGATGAAGCTACTTATGCATTGGCAGCAATGGGAATTGGAGTACTTGCAACCTGGGCACTAATAAGTTTTTTTTCAAGTCTCGCTACAGGAACACATGTAATTGTTGCAAGAAGGTTTGGCCAGAAAGATTATGTTGAGTGTGGTAATACATTAAATAATTCTCTATTGATTTCATTATCAATTGGAATAATTGTCGCAGCAATCGGTGCCTTCTTCGCAAAACCCATTTCTGATTTATTTGCATCTGATGATCAGGTTGCTTATTATGCTTCAGAGTACATCTTCTATAGATTTCTTGGAATACCATTTTTCTTAATATCGGTTTCTTACCGGGGATTTTATTTTGGAATAAGTAAAACAAAAATTTTTATGATTTCCGGTATAATCACCAACCTATTAAATATTATCTTCAATTACATTTTCATTTTTGGAAATTTTGGTATGCCGAAAATGGGATTAGCTGGAGCAGGTCTTGGATCAACATTAGCTTCATCATTTGATTTCTTTTTCTACACTGCGATAATGTTATTGCCTTCATACAGGAACAGATTTCAAAACTTCAGGAGAATTAAAATTGATTTTGATGTCATAAAATCTATCTGGAAAATTTCAATTCCAGTTTCACTTCAGAATGTTTTTATATTAATTGGATTCTTAATCTTTGTTGCAATTACAGGTATAATAGGAACAAAGCAGCAGGCTGCCACTCAAGCAACAATCAGCACTTTGTTTATTTCATTCCTTCCTTGTTTCGGATTTGGAATTGCTGTACAAACATTGGTTGGTAATAATCTTGGTGCGGGTAAATTTAATCTTGCAAAAATTTATGGAATTGAAACTGCAAAAGTTGCTACATTCTATACTCTTGCATTAGGTATTCTATTCATTTTAATGCCTCAGTATGTTTTACTAATCATAACCAACGATGCTTCAATTATTGAAGCAGCTAAACCTGCTCTTAGAATTGCCGGCTTTGCACAGATTTTTTATGCAATTGGTGTAGTTCTGGCAAATGCTCTGCAAGCAGCCGGAAAAATGTTATTCGTAATGAAAGCAGAAGTAATTACAAATTTATTTATTTTGGTTCCGTTGTCTTATTTGTTTGGAGTAACATTTGGTTACGGTTTAACAGGAGCATGGTTAGCTATGCCAATTTATATTATTATATATTCCGGAATAATTCTCTTTAAGTACTTATCAAAAGATTGGTATGAAAAAATTCCATTAAAAAATCAATAATTGCAGGAATTTTCCATAAAACTTTATTTGTAAAAAGTATTGACAATAAGAACTGCTTGAAATATATTTTGGTCGTGAAAAATACACTTTTGAAAATATCTATCGTTTTATTACTTATTGCTTCGGTTTTTGCATCAGCATTTATTCAAAGCATCACTGCCAGAAGTGATGGTGAAAATATAATAGTTGAATGGAAAACCGGTGAAGAGACTGCATCTCTCAGTAAATTTATTGTAGAAAGAAAAACTCCCAACAATGGATTCATTGAAATAGGAACCGTTTATCCCAAAGGTTCAAATTCTTTTTATACATTTATTGATAATAATATTTTCAAAGGCAACGATTACATTTTCACATACAGATTAAAAATAGTTGATAACAACTCTCAAGTTTCATATTCAAGTGAAGTCTCAGTTTCCCACAGCATTTCCGGTGTTAAACGCACCTGGGGAAGCATTAAAGCTATGTTTCGGTAAGCAATCTTGATTCTGGATATCCTTTTTAACTCAAATCTTAAAAATCACTCAATAATATTCCTTCTAGTTCTAGTTTTAATTTTGATTCATTCTTCTTGTGCACCTTCTAAAAGATTTACTGAATACAAAGAATCTCTGATTAAAGATTATAAAAATGAAGTTAGGGTCTTGCTTGGTAACTCTGCCAGGGAACTACAAATTGATAATGATGCCTATATAATCTCTGAAAATGAAAAACTCGCATTAGTTAAAGCGGGTAATAAAATAATAGTGGAACCAATCTATGAGGATTTACTAATTCAACTCGGCTCAAAAAATTTTAACAGAAAAGAATTTTATTTAGAATCAGTAAATGATTCAGTAATAGAAATAAATAATAAAAAATATCGTGGTCGAATAAAGTTGATAAATGTTGATGGAGTTGTAAAAACAATCAATCAGCTTTCTCTGGAAGATTATATAAAAGGAGTGATGACTAAAGAAATGCCAGTGGGTAAGGGAACTGAAAATTATGAAGCTCTTAAAGCGTTCGCTATTGCAGCACGTACTTATGCATTAAATAAAATTTTTAGCAGCAGAACATATTACGACTTGCTTCCAGATGTTAGTGATCAGGTTTATGGAGGAGCAGATTCTGAACATCCTCTTTCGAATAGTGCCGTCGATGAAACCAGAGGTTTAATATTAACTTTTGATAATCAACCTGCAATTATTTTTTATCATTCAACTTGTGCCGGGTATACCGAAAGCTCTGCGAATGTCTTTACAAAAGAAGAAATAGAATATTTGAAATCTATTAAAGATGGAGATACACCTTACTGTTCCATTTCACCAAACTTTAATTGGAAAGAAGTTATTCCGGAAAAAACATTTATTAAAAGATTATTTGATGCAAAGCTGCTGAAGAGTGAAAACTACTCTATCGAAAAATTTAAAATCAAATCAAGATTTCCATCAGGTAGAATTAATGAGTTAGAAATACTTCTTAAAAATGATGATGGAATAAGTTCAATTAGTATTTTTGGAAACCAAATCAGAAGTATTATCAAAAATCAATCTGGTAATGGCATTTTGAAGAATAATAATTTTGTAATTGAAATCAATCCCGAAGGAAATATTGAGATAATTGGCAAAGGTTACGGACACGGAGTAGGACTCTGTCAATGGGGAGCGATTGCTCAGTCAAGAGCAGGCAAATCTTATCAAGAAATTCTTTCTCATTATTTTCCCGGAACAGAAATAAAAAAGTTGAATGATTAAAACTGCCTTACCGATATATCTCGCTTCAAAATCTCCAAGAAGAAGAAAGCTTCTTAAGCAGCTAAATCTTAAGTTCAAATCTTTATCTGTTGATTCAGATGAATTAGTAAAACCAAATGAATTACCACAGCATTCGGTGATGAGAATTGCTAAAGAGAAAATGCAGCTTGCCAGGAAGAAAATTAAAAATGGAATCATAATTACTGCTGATACAATAGTTTTTCTTGACAACAAAGTTCTTGGAAAACCTAGAGATGAAAAAGATGCTTTCAGGATGTTACTTAAACTCAGTGGAAGAACTCACCAGGTTTTTTCTGCTTATTGTATTCATAATACATCAACCGGAAAAACTATAACTGAGTTTGTTAAAACAGATGTAACTTTCAGAAAGCTAACTAATCAGGAAATAAAAGATTATATTAAAACAGGTAGTCCGATGGATAAAGCAGGAGCTTATGGCATCCAGGATGACTTTGGGGCAGTATTCGTTGATCATATAAACGGATGTTATTATAATGTCGTTGGTTTACCATTATCAAAATTTTATCATGCACTTTTAAGGATTTTATAATTGCTTGAAAAACTAAAACAGAGAACTCTTATCTCGATTGCCTTTGCAGGGATTCTTTACCTTGCAATAACTATCTATATTGATTTTGATTTGTTATTACTTTCTTTTGCTAAATTTAATTTGTTACTTATTCCAATTCTGCTCTTACTTTCTCTGGGAAATTATTTCGCTCGATACTTTAAATGGAATTATTATCTGTCAGAACTGAAAATCAAACTTGATAAAAAAGATTCGTTATTGATTTTTATGTCAGGTTTATTGATGAGTGTTACTCCCGGTAAAATAGGAGAATTGTTAAAAGCATATCTGGTTAAAACGGTTAATAAAACTCCTGTCTCAGTAACTGCTCCAATTATTTTTGCTGAGCGTGCAACTGATTTTCTTTCTCTTACAATTCTTGCTCTAATCGGAGCTTACATTTATGATTATGGCAGAGATGCAGCACTGATAATAACAATTATAATTTTTATCGGAATTTTAATTCTCACTAACAGAAAACTTTTTGATTCTATAATGTCGGTTTTATCCAAAATAAAACTTGTTGAAAAAAGAATTGAGTCAATCGAAAGATTATATCATTCAACTTATACTTTATTAAAAATTAAACCACTTATAATTGCGGTCATGATTAGTGTTGTTTCGTGGGGATTTGAATGCTTTGGATATTATTTAGTGATTAATAATTTTAATGCTGCTATTGATGTAAGCTGGTCATTTTTCAGCTATAGTTTTTCAACCATCGTAGGAGCTGTGTCGATGCTACCAGGCGGACTTGGAGTAACAGAAGGTTCGTTTTTATTGATGTTAACCTCGAAAGGTTTAACAGCAAATGATGCTGCTGCTACAACATTCATAACAAGAGTCGCAACATTATGGTTTGCTGTTCTGGTTGGAGTTGTTGCAGTTATTTTCTTCCAGAGGAAATTCGGTAAAATAAATTTCAATAATGAGTAACACTCTATTGAGGTAGTTACTTTGACATTAATTAAAAGCAATAATTAAGTCATTTACCTTGATTTTAAGAGGCATCAGCAATATTTTTTGAATGTAAAAAACAAAGGAGTTGATATGGCACAGGATAATAATAATTTAGGTAAAGGTTTTCTTATCGGCTTTCTTGCCGGAGGTGCTGTTGGTGCTGCAATTGCACTTTTATTCGCACCTAAAAGTGGAAAAGAATTACGTGCTGATTTAAGACAAAAGGGAGAAGAATATCTTGATGATGCTGAAAGATATCTTTCCGAAGCAAGAGAAAAAGCCCGAGAGCTTATAAATGAAGGCAAGAAAAGATCAGAAAAGATTATTACTGATGCTAAACAGAAATCTCAGGAAATTATAAAAGATGCTGAGAAGATAATTCTTGAAGCAAAAGAAAAAACTTCTGAGGTTGTACACTCAGGTAAAGAAAAACTTGAAGAAGAAGCTGAGAGACTTAAGAGTTCTGTTAAAGCAGGAATAGATGCTTACAAAGAAGCTAAGAAATCATAAGTTGATTTAAATGGATATTATTCAGATCCTTACTGCGCTTTTACTTTTATCAGCTGCTATGCTTTGCATAGCGCTGATAATTTATTTCAAAAAAATTGTTGGTTCAATGCTTGAACTTGAAAAAGAAATTAAAGATCTCAATTCAACTTTAAAACCTTTAATCAGTTCAACACTTGAATTAACTAAAAACCTGAACGAGGTTTCTGAAACTGCTAAAAAACAATTACAAGTCTCTAAATCCATTCTTGATGATGTTAGATATCGTGTTGATAAAGTTCTTGAACTCGAGGAAAAAGTTCGTGATGGAATTGATTACGCTGTTACACCATTGATTCAAAACTTATCTGCTATTGGAAAGGGTATTGAGACATTTTGGAGGAAATTCAAAGAAAGATAATTACAATCAATCATTTCTCACCTATTTAACTGATTAGGAGGAACTTCCGTGAAAGAACATGGCCCAGATACAATCCGTAATATTGCATTTATAGGACACGGTGGAACCGGAAAAACATCACTGTCCGAAATAATTTTATATACTGCTCATGAAATAAACAGAATCGGTTCTGTGACAGAAGGAAATACTGTTTCAGATTATTCACCAAATGAAATTGAAAAACAAATTTCTATATCAACTTCTCTGATGCATATCGAGTGGGAAGGAAGCAAAATTAATATTCTTGACACACCTGGTTACAGTGACTTTATCGGTGATGTAAAATCGGCAATGAGAGTTTCAGACACCGCAGTTATGTTACTTAAGTCAGCTGAAGGAATTGAAGTTGGAACTGAGCTTACTGGTGGTTATATAAATGAGTTTGCACTTCCTTCTGCAATAGTTATAAATAAAGTTGATAATGAGCATTCAACATTTTTTGAGACATTAGAAAAAGCAAAGAAGAGATTAACAAGTGGTGCTGCAGCAATAACTTTTCCTGTTAAAGAAGGTGTTGGTTTCAACACTGTTGTTGATGTTCTTAAAATGAAAGCTTATGAATACGGTGAAGTTGGAAGCAGAAAAGTTACTGAGAAAGATATTCCAGCAGAATTAAAAGACAAAGCCGAAGAATTAAGAACTTATCTTATCGAGAAAATTGCTGAAACAAGTGAAGAACTGATGAATAAATATTTCGAAGAAGGTTCATTAAGTGAAGATGAAATTACAAAAGGAATTAAAGCTGCAATAATTGGAAGAAGCTTAACACCGGTATTTGCAGTATCTGCAACCGGTGCTGTTGGAATAAATAACTTCCTGGATTTTGTTGCCAAATATTTTCCAACTCCTTTAGATCGTGGTGGAGAAGAAGCAACATTAGCAGATAAAAAAGATAAAGTTCTGGTTAAGCCAGATCCAAGCGGAGAACCTGTTTTATTTGTATTTAAAACTCTGTCAGAACAACATGTTGGTGAGTTATCTCTATTTAAAGTTTATTCTGGAACTGTAAGACCTGGGATGGATTTAATAAATCAATCAAACAATAAAGTTGAGAGATTAAGCCAGCTTTCAATTCTTAATGGTAGAAACAGAAAAGAAGTTCCTCAGTTATTAGCAGGTGATATAGGTGCTGTAGTTAAACTAAAAGATACTCATACTAACAATACATTATCTTCAAAGAATTTTCCGGTGATAATAAAACCAATTGTCTTTCCTGAACCCGTTATACACGGTGCTGTAATTCCAAAGGCAAAAGGTGACGAAGATAAAATTTCTGCAGGACTTCACACTTTACACGAAGAAGATCCGTCATTCAATGTAAAATATGATCCGGAAATTGCTCAAACAGTTGTATCTGGCCAAGGTGAACTTCAATTGGCACTTGCGGTAAAAAGATTGAAAGAAAGATACGGAGTAGATGTTGATCTTGTCGAACCAAAAATCCCTTACAGAGAAACAATAAAAGCAACAGTTAACGATGTTGAATACAAGCACAAAAAGCAATCAGGTGGTAGAGGTCAATATGGACATGTTCATTTCAAAATGGAACCACTACCAAGAGGAAAAGGATTTGAATTTGTTGATGCGATAGTTGGTGGTGTAGTGCCGGGAAGATTTATTCCCGCTGTTGAAAAAGGTATTCAGGAAACTATGGCGAAAGGTGTGATATCAGGTAACAAAGTCGTAGATGTTAAAGTCACACTTTTTGATGGAACTTATCACACTGTTGACTCAGATGAAATGTCTTTCAAAATTGCTGCTTCAATGTGTTTCAGAAAAGGATTTATGGAAGCAAAACCATGCTTGCTTGAACCAATCTATGAAATAGAAGTAAAGGTTCCTGAAGAATATATGGGTGATGTAATGGGAGATATTTCAAGCCGAAGAGGAAAAATTCTTGGAATGGATTCAGATGGACAATTTCAGGTAATTAAAGCATTAGTACCGTTAGCAGAACTTTATAAATATTCTTCCCAGTTAAGAAGTTTAACACAGGGAAGAGGATTATTTAAGAGAAAATTTTCTCATTATGAAGAAGTTCCAAAAGAAATAGAACAAAAAGTAATTGAAGAGTATAACAAATCAAGAGAAGAGGAAAAGTAATTCATCAGGCGGATGAATAATCCGCCTTAATTTTATATGGAAAAACTTTGGTCACCCTGGCGTTCTAAGTATATCGAATCATTCAAATCTGATGAAGATAAATCAAAATGTATCTTCTGTCAGATGAGTGATCTTAACGCAGATGATAATGATAATCTTCTTGTCTACAATGGAGATAAAGCTTTTGTAGTTTTAAATTTATATCCATATAACAATGGTCATTTGATGATTGTACCAAAACGGCATACAAATGATTTCCCAAATCTTTCTAAAGAAGAATTATCAGAATGTATGGATTTACTTCAGAAATCTGAATTAGCTCTCAGGAAAGTAATGTCACCTCATGGATTTAATATCGGAGCTAATATTGGTCGTGTTAGTGGTGCAGGAATAGAAGAGCACATTCACTTTCACATTGTTCCAAGATGGAATGGTGACACTAATTTTATGCCTGTTATCGGAGAGGTTAAAGTCATATCACAAGACTTACTTGAGACCAAAATTAAATTGTTACAGGCATTCAAAGAATTAAAAAATTAATACAGGATATAAATGAACAACTCAAGAATTCTGCTTTTACCTTTTATAGTTTTTATTTCATTATTGTTCTTTTCCTGTGAGCAGGCGAAGAAAAGCGATATCGAGCAACCACTTGTTCTGAAAAATGGTTTGCTTTACAAAGACAGCACGACAACTGTCCCATTTACAGGAATACACAAATCAAAAGTAATGGATAAAGTGATTGAGTATGAAGTTAAAGACGGAATAAAGAATGGTGATTTTATTCTTTATTATCCCGATGGCAAAATTGAAATGAAAGGCAAAATTGTTAATGATAAGAATGAAGGTGAATGGAAATATTATTTGCCGGATGGAACTCTTCAGACAGTTGGAATTTTTGTAAATGATGTGCCTGAAAGTACTTGGACCTGGTATTATCAGGATGGGAAAATTTTTGAGCAGGGAAATTTTAAGAATGGAATAAGAATAGGCGAGTGGAAAACATTTGATCAGTACGGAAAGCTGAGGGTTTCAAGAAAATTTGAAAAAGGTGAAGTAAAAGATTCAACAGTTTTTAATTAAATAAATTACGAGAAGTCAATATGAAAAAATTATTTGTTGTATTTATTCTTCTGGGTTTAATTTCCTGTTCAAAGTCACTAGAAAGTAATTTTAATCACGCAAACGAATTATTAAAGCAAAATAAAATTGAAGAAGCTGTTGCCGAATTCACTAAGATTGCAGAAAGTGGTGACAAAAACTTTGCACCTAAAGCATTGGTTCAGCTTGCTACAATCTATCAGAACAGAATGGATAAAAACATATCCTCCATTGAATCAGCAGATAAAGCCCAATACTTTTTCAGAACAATTTATGATAAGTATCCCGATAATCCGGATGCTCCAAAATCATTGTTTATGTCTGCGTTTATTCTTGCAAATGAATTAAATAAATATGATGAAGCAACAAAAACATATAATCTTTTTCTTGAAAAATTTCCAAATCACGAATTAGCTGCTTCAGCAAAACAGGAATTAGAATACATTGGATTATCTCCTGAGGAAATTCTAAAGAAGAAAATGGCTCAGCAATAATGGAGTTTAAGTTAACTGATTATAAAAGTTATCTCAATCCTTCTATCATTCCGAGAATAAATAATCTTGAATTAAGAGCGAGACTTGTAGTTGAAGGTTTTATGGTTGGACTTCACAAAAGTCCCTATCACGGGTTTAGTGTTGAATTCAGTGAACACAGACCATATATGCAAGGCGATGATTTAAAGAATGTAGATTGGAGAGTCTTCGGAAAAACAGAAAAATATTTCATTAAACAATTTGAGGAAGAGACAAATTTAAAAGCATACATAATTCTCGATTGCAGTAAGTCAATGTCATTTTCCTCAAGAAAAGATTATAATAAACTTGAATATGCAAAAACTCTTGCTGCAGCACTTTCATATCTCCTGATTAAACAGCAGGATGCAGCAGGACTAATAACTTACTCCGACTCAGTCAAAAAATATCTGCCACCAAAAGCATCAAGATCTTATTTACATCAAATTCTTTTTGAACTCAATCAAACATCTGCTTCTGATAAAACAAACACATCAGAGTCTCTTTCAAGAGTTGCAGAAAAAATTAAGCGAAGAGGTTTAGTAATTATAATCTCAGATTTTTTTGATGATATTGAAAAAACGATAAAAGCATTAAAACATTTTTCTTATATGAAAAATGAAGTGATCGTTTTTCAGATATTAGATCCGATGGAAAGAACTTTTGGTTTTGGTAAAGACGCAATTTTTATTGATATGGAAACAGAAGAAGAAATGGCTACACAACCATATCAGATTCAGAAAGCATATCAGCAGGCAATGAATGAATTCACAGATAAAATCAAACGCGAATGTCTGAATTCAAATTTTGATTACACTTTGATTGATACATCCACATCATTCGATAAAGCACTGTTCAGTTATATCCAAAAACGAAAAAGATTATACTAATTCCTGAATTTCTTTCAGATATTTTTCTGCTAAACTTTCTGCAAGCTCTTTGTTCTTTGCTTCAACAATTATTCTTATGATAGGTTCTGTGTTAGATTTTCTTAAATGAACCCAGTGATCTGCGAAATCAATTCTTAGTCCGTCATCAGTATTTAAGTTTTGATTTTTGTACTTAAATATCAAACTGTTGATTATTTCATCCGGACTAACATTTTGTAATTCAATTTTTTTCTTTGCAATGAAATATTCCGGCAGACTTCTTTTCAAATCTGATAAAGTGATATCCTTTTCAGCCAGATGCTGCAATGTTAGTGCGATACCAACCAATGCATCTCGTCCATAATGAAGTGAAGGATAAATAACTCCGCCACTTCCTTCACCACCGATTACTGCATCAACTTCCTTCATTCTTTTCACAACATTTGCTTCACCAACAGGTGATCTGAAAACCTTACATCCAAATTCTTTTGCCACATCTTCAACAGCTCTTGTTGTTGAAAGATTTACCACAACATTTCCCGGAGTTTTTGAAAGAATAAATTTTACCACCTGAGTGATTGTGTTTTCTTCACCAAATGGTACACCTTCATCTGTAATTAAAACAAGTCTGTCAACATCCGGATCAACGACAATCCCTAAATCAACTTTGTTTTCTTTAACTGCCTTCATTGTTTCAATAAGATTTTCAGGAAGTGGTTCTGGTAACCTTGGGAAAATTCCGGACTTATCACAATTAATTTGAATGAATTCAACACCAAGTTTATCCAACAGTCTAGGAACAGAATAAACTCCGGCACCATTAACACAATCTAAAAGTACTTTGAATTTTTTCGATTTAATCTTCTCAACATTTATAAGATTAAGCTTCAGGATTGATTCTATGTGATTATCAATTGCTTCAAAATGTTCAGAATATCTTCCAACCTTTTGCCAGGACTCATATAATACTTCTTTTGATAAATAAGTCTTCATCTCTTCGTGTTCTTCAGGACTCATAAATTGTCCGGTAGAATTCAGAAGCTTCAACGCATTCCATTCATTCGGATTATGTGATGCAGTAATTGCAATTCCACCTTGTGCTTCCAGAGTTTTAACTGTGAATTGAACTGTTGGAGTTGGAACAATTCCAATATCAATCACATCAAGACCTTTTGCGAGCAAAGTTCCTATAACAATCTTACTAACCATATCACCCGTGATTCGGGCATCTCTTCCTACAATCACTTTTCCTTGTTTTATAAAATCAGCATAAGCAGAAGTGTATTTAACAATAACTTCAGGAGTAAGACCATCTCCAACTATTCCACGAATTCCAGAAATACTAACCATTAAAGTGGGCATTAATTTTCCTCAATTTTTTGTTTCAAAGTTAAGAAAATGAATGATATTTGGCTAAAGCAAAAAATTGATGGATTATATTCATGCTTTCCCATTCCCGCCCTGAAGGTCGGGCAATTCTAGTTTATATCAAAAACTAATTTTAAATAATCAAACTAATTGACCCGAACTTAATTTCGAAGTGAAAATTTATTTTCGATTTTATATTCTGCTAAGATTTTAGAAAATTTGTATATATGAAAAAGCAAATAGAAAAAATAAATCAGCTTTTAATTAATCATTTCGGAATACCGGAAAGACAAAAGAAACTTCCAAACCCACTTGATATAATTATTGGAACAATTCTTTCGCAGAACACAAATGATAAAAATTCATATAAAGCATATCTGAATCTCAAAAGTAACATCAAAAGTTGGAATGATGTACTTGAAATGAAAACTTCACAACTTGAAAAGCTTATTAAAGTTGCCGGCTTGGGAAAACAAAAATCTATGGCAATTAAAAATCTTTTGAAGAATCTGAAAAATAAAAATGAAAGACTCTCACTGAATTATCTTAAGCGAAAGAATGATGAAGAAGTTATTGGAGAGTTAACTTCTCACAAAGGTATTGGGGTGAAGACTGCCAATTGTGTTTTACTTTTTGCATTTGACAGAAATGTTTGTCCGGTTGATACTCATGTTCACAGAATACTAAACAGAATTGGAATGGTAAAAACATCAAACCCTGAAAAGACTTTTAATGAAATCAAAGCCCACATACCGGAAGGTGCAGCTCATTCATTTCATACAAATCTTTTAAGGTTGGGAAGGGAATATTGTACACCAACAAATCCCAAATGTTACGAATGTCCACTTGAAAGAGTCTGTGCATACAAAGAAAAAAATTTTGACAGAAAAAAAATTATAAAGCAGAATAACTTCTTTTTACTTGATAGCATCAAATAATTATTCAGCAGATATCTGTTTGAACTTTTCTATTACCATAAAATTCATTTAAATTTGAACAAGAAAATTTCCCTCAACTAATCCAAGGAGTTTAAAATGGCAGACAAAGCAGGAATAATCGGGTACGATTATGTTGAATTTTATGTCGGCTCTGCAAAAATGTGGGCTTACTGGCATGCAAAAGCAATGGGATTGAATATTGTTGGTTACAGCGGACCAGAAACCGGTGTCAAAGATAAAGTATCTTATCTTCTTTCATTAAACAATATCAACATTGTTATTTCATCTGCAATCAAACCTACTAATTATGAAATAGCATCTTTTGTCGAAAAACATGGAGATGGTGTAAAGCGTTGGGCACTGAAAGTTTATGATGTAAAGAAAACATTTGAAGTAGCTGTAAAGAATGGCGGAATACCAATTCGTTCTCCAAAGAAGTTTGAAGATGAAAATGGTTTTGTTGAAGAAGCTGCAATTCGTTTGTATGATGATTGCGAAATAGTTTTTATAAACCGTGATAACTACAAAGGAATATTCAAGCCGGGATTTGGAAAACCTATTCAGAATATCACTATTCAAAGAGAAGAAACCGGATTACAAACAATTGATCATATTGTTGGTAATGTAAGAACAAATGAAATGAATCTTTGGGCAAACTATATCAACACAACTTTGAACTTTGAGACTTTTATTGAATTTGGTCCGGGAGATATTTCAACTCAGTACTCTGCATTGCTTTCAAAAGTTGTTCGTTCAAAAGAAGCTGTAGTAAAAAATCCAATTAACGAACCATATGAAGGATTAAAGAAATCGCAAATAGAAGAATTCATTGAAGAGTATCTTGGAAGCGGAATTCAGCATGTTGCGATCACAACAAACGATATAATCTCTACTATCAAGGCAATGAGAAATAATGGTGTTGAATTCCTGAGTAATCCACCGGATACTTATTACGAGATGTTGAAAGAAAAAGGCATTAAAGTCAAAGAAGATATTAACGAATTAAAGAAGTACGGAATACTTTGTGACACAGAAGGAAAAGGATATCTGCTACAGCTATTCACAAAACCAATCAGCGACAGACCAACATTTTTCTATGAAATAATTCAAAGATGTGAAGGCGCCGAAGGATTTGGACAAGGAAACTTCCAGGCATTGTTTGAATCTATCGAAAGAGATCAAATGCAAAGAGGAAGTTTTGATAAGGAAGAATAAAAAGTAATTTCTTGACCACTCAATCGAAAGTTTGACTTTAAAATGATCGGTTGAGTGGTTGATTAACTGAATCAAGCAAATGGATATTAAAATTTTAATGGAGGTTATTTATGCCTTATTATGTTAGACTTGGAAAAGTTCCACCAAAGCGTCATATAACTTTTTATAAGGAAGATGGAACTTTATATCGCGAAGAATTATTCAGCACAAAAGGTTTCTCTGGAATTTATTCTAATAAATATCATCTTTATTTGCCACCTGAAACCGAAAAAATTAGTGAAGTGGATATTGACACTTCTGCAAATGATTGGAAAGATGCTCCGTTGCAGTATTTTCATTTCATTACCGGCAAAAAGGAAAGTAAAGGAAATATCATCACAGCCAGAAATGAATTTCTTAAGAATAATCATATAACAATTTCAACTGCAACAATTACTGAAGATACTGAATTCTTTTATCGCAATGCTCAGATGCACGAAATGATTTTTGTTCATTATGGCAGTGGTCATTTACTATCTGAATATGGTGATTTGAAATTTGAGCAATGGGATTATTTAATTATTCCTAAAGGAACAACTTATCAGTTAAAGCTTGATGATTATAAGAACAATAAATTGCTTATTGTTGAATCGTACACACCTTTTGAAATTCCAAGACATTTCAGAAATGAATACGGACAATTAACTGAAGATGCTCCTTACTATGAAAGAGATTTTCGTCCGCCTGCTTATATGGAACCGATTGATAAAAAAGGTGATTTCAGATTAATGTTGAAAGTAAGAAACAGAATGTTTGAGTACAGATTGCCTCATCATCCTTTTGATGTTGTTGGGTGGGACGGATTCCTTTATCCTTATGCATTTAACATTAAGGAATATGCACCCAAAGTTGGTAAGATTCATCTTCCTCCACCGATTCATTTGGTGTTCGTAACAGAACATTTTGTTGTATGCAACTTCGTTCCGCGTTTATATGATTTTCATCCACAGGCAATTCCTGCTCCTTATTATCATTCGAATGTTGATAGCGACGAAGTACTTTATTATGTGCACGGTGATTTTATGTCAAGAACAGGAGTTCAGGAAGGTTCAATAACATTACATCCGATGGGAATTCCACACGGTCCTCAGCCGGGTAAAACAGAAGCATCGATTGGCAAAAAAGAAACCGAAGAATATGCTGTGATGATTGATACTTTCCAACCACTTCAGGTTACAAAAAATGTAAAGGAAACAATGGTTGAAGATTATGCTCAATCGTGGCTGGAGAAGAGGTAGTTGAAAGGTATGAGGAATAAGGTATAAGGTATAGGGTATAAGGTTTAAGAAATAAGTATAAAGGGAATAAAATTTTTAATGATTGTTGAAATGACTGAAGAATTTTATAAATACAATAGTGATGATGATCTATGGAATGAACCGGAAGAATTTTATAATGGAAATAAAGATTTTACGACTCTGATTGCCTGGCAGAAGTGTCGTGATGTAAAATTATTTTTCTACAATAAAATCCTTCCTCTGTTACCATCAGAGGAAAGATATAATTTGGATAATCAGATTAGAAAAGCTTCAGTAAGTTCAACAGCTAACATAGCCGAGGGTTATGGCAGATTTCATTTTCAGGAAGGAATACAGTATTACCGAATTTCCCGTGCTTCGCTTTATGAACTTAAAGATCACTTATTTAGTTGTTTTGATTTAAATTTTATAGATACTGAATTAAAGAATGAAGGAGAATACTTGATTGAAGAAGCTAAAAAAACTTTAAATGGTTATATCAACTTTGTTAAATCTAAAGTTAAATAATTAAAATGTGTCATCCTTATTCCATATACCATATACCTCATACCTTATGCTAGATTTCCAGTTAAACACTTATCAGGAAGTACTATATGAAACTAGTAACCTACAAAAAAAATAACGAACAACGACTTGGAATTTTTTATAACGACTTCATTTTCGATTTACAAAATTCTGCTCGTAAATTTAAACTAAAGTTACCTTCTACAATGAAAGAATTTCTTGAAGGTGAAAATGCTTCGATGAGACTTGCAAAAAAAGTTTTTACTGAAATAAAAAAAGGAAATATAAAATCTGAACTGAAACTTAAATCAGTTAAGTTGCTATCGCCTGTGCCAAATCCAACATCGATGCGTGATGGTTATGCATTTCGTCAGCATGTTGAAACTGCAAGAAGAAATCGTGGCGTACCGATGATTCCTGAGTTTGATCAATATCCGGTTTTCTATTTTACAAATCACAATGCAGTTTTTGGTGAAGGAATTATTGAAGTAGAAGATGATCATCTTCAGCAACTGGATTTTGAACTTGAGTGTGCAATCGTTATCGGAAGAAAAGGGAAAAACATTCCTGCTGAAAAAGCAGATAGTTATATCGCTGGTTATATGATAATGAATGATTGGTCTGCAAGAGTACTTCAAATGGAAGAAATGAAATTGAATCTCGGTCCGGCAAAGGGAAAAGATTTTGCAACATCATTAGGACCTTGGTTAGTAACTGTTGATGAACTTGAACCATACAAAATTTCTACTCCATACGGAAACAAATATGATTTGAGGATGGTTGCCCGACATAACGGCAAACAAATATCTGATGGTAACCTTAAAGATATGAATTGGACTTTTGCAGAATTGATTGAACGCGCTTCTTATGGAGTAACTCTTTATCCCGGCGATGTTATTGGTAGCGGGACAGTCGGTACCGGATGTTATCTCGAACTTAATGGAACCTGGGCTTTGGAAGCTAAAGCAAAAGGCGAAGAGTTCAAACCTGTTTGGCTGCAGGATGGAGATGAAATGGAACTTGAAATTACTGGTTTGGGTGTGTTAAAAAATAAAATAAAGAAATCAAAAGTTAGTCGTTCAATTCTTGCCAGGAAAAAGTTAGTGAATGTAAACGCGAATTAGACCGATTTAACAGATTTATTCGGATTAAAAATGAAATCAATAATACCTTCTGAAATTTCTGTCCCTGAAGTACAAAGATTACTACAAGGTGGGGTTGGACCAAGACCAATTGCTTTGGTTTCAACTATTTCCAAAAACGGAGTAAGAAATCTTTCTCCATTTTCATTCTTTAATGTTTTTGGTGCTAACCCACCAATAATAGCTTTCTCACCTTCAAGAAGAGGAAAAGACGCATCATTAAAAGATACTTATTTAAATCTGGTTGAAACAAAAGAATGCGTTGTGAATGCAGTTACATATTCTATGGTTGAACAGATAAGTCTTGCTTCTACAGAATATGAATTTGGTGTTGATGAATTTATAAAAACAGGATTAACTCCGATTGATTCAGATCTGGTAAAACCGAAGCGCGTGAAAGAATCGCCATTTCAAATGGAGTGTAAAGTGCTTGAGATAAAAAGTTTTGGTGAAGGCGGAGCTTCTGCTAACATAGCAATTTGCGAAGTACTAAAATTTCATGTTGCGGAGGATTTATTTGTAAATGGTGTAATTCATCCGAACAGAATTGATTTGGTTGCAAGAATGTCAGCTGATTTTTATTGCAGAGCTAGCGGTGATGCAATTTTTGAAGTTGAAAAGCCAATTCAGAAAAAAGGAATTGGTTATGATCAACTTCCGGAGTTTATCAAAGAATCATTTGTTTTTTCTGCTAATAACCTTGGCAAGTTTGCAAATGTTGAGAGAATACCAGATGAAAATGAAGTGAAAGAGTTTATTCAAAAAATTAAATCCGAAACACTTAGCGAGTATGAGATTTCTGAAGAAGCATTTTTTCGTTATAAGAGATTGGGAAATTTCAGATACATGCTTCGCTGTGCACTTGATTTAAATTTATCTGACATACAAAAAAAATATTTACTCGAATTAACTGCTAAACTAGCTTTGGAAAAAAATGATACTGACTTTGCTTGGAAAACTGCCTTGTTTTCAAATCAGATTAATTAAAAAAGAGGAGTAAAAATTTGAGTGAATTACTCTGGTCACCGTCAAACGAACGAATAACAAATTCTAACATAACCAAATTCATTTCATTCATTTCTGAAAAAGAAAAAATAAATCTTTCCGATTTTCATCAACTTTACAACTGGTCAATCAATAACATTGAAAAATTCTGGACATATGTTTGGGAATTCTCCGGAATTAAGTACAAAAAAATATTTGATAAAGTATTAATTGATAAAGGTATAAAAGATTCAAAATGGTTTGTTGGTTCTGAAATAAACTTTGCAGAGAATCTTTTAAGATTTGATGATGATAAAACGGCTTTAATTTCTTACCGTGAAAATTATGCTCCGGTAAAAATCACATACGAACAACTTAATTCAATTGTAAGAAAAGTATCAAATGCACTGAGAGAATTTGGCATTAAGCAAGGCGATAGAGTAGCCGGCTACATTGGTAATGTTCCGGAAGCAGTTATCGCCATGTTAGCAACAACTTCAATTGGTGCAATATGGAGCAGTACATCTCCTGATTTTGGAATCGAAGGAGTAGTTGATCGTTTCGGTCAAATCGAGCCTAAAATTTTATTTGCTACAAAATCTTATTTCTATGGTGGAAAGCACATTGATAATCTTGAAAAAATTTTCGAGGTAAAAAAAAGAATTCCATCAATTCACAAGGTGATATTAATTGATGAATATTTTGATTTCAATTCGGTGCTAAAAGATGCACCTGTTAAAAATGACATCATAAAATTTTCAGAATTGTTAAATCACTCTGAGAACGATTTTGAATTTACTTATAATGAATTTGACTATCCTGTTTACATTATGTATTCATCAGGTACAACAGGCAAACCAAAATGTATTGTCCACGGTGCTGGTGGAACTTTACTTCAGCATTATAAAGAACTGGCTCTTCACACTGACTTGAAAAGGGAAGACACAATTACTTATTTCACAACCTGTGGCTGGATGATGTGGAATTGGTTGGTCAGTTCTCTTCAAATCGGTGCGACAATTGTTCTTATTGATGGAAATCCAGTTTATCCAAATGAGAGATTATGGAAAATAATCGAAGATGAAAAAATCAACATCTTTGGTACAAGCCCCAAATATCTAACTCTGATTGAAAAATCGGGATTAATTCCAAAAGAAAAATTTAATCTGAGTTCACTCAAAACAATTTTATCAACTGGTTCGCCTTTAACTGATAGTAATTTTCATTGGGTTTATAAGAATGTGAAAGATGATGTTTTACTCTCATCAATTTCAGGTGGAACTGATATCATTTCTTGCTTTATGCTTGGTTGCCCAATTCTTCCTGTTTACGCAGGAGAAATTCAATGTCGTGGTTTGGCAATGAAAGTCGAAGCGTGGGATGAATCAGGTAACTCACTAATTGAAGAAAAAGGAGAACTTATTTGCGCTGCACCATTTCCATCAAGACCGATTTATTTCTGGAATGATGAAGATGGAGCAAAGTATCACAACGCTTATTTCAATTATTATCCTGGAGTTTGGCGGCACGGCGATTACATAAAGATTACTAAGAATGGTGGAGTAATTGTATATGGTCGTTCTGATTCCACATTAAACCCTGGCGGAGTTAGAATCGGAACGGCAGAAATTTATAAAGTTGTTGAATCCTTGGAAGAGATTGCTGATAGTTTAGTTGTTGGAAAAAATACTAACGGTGATGTTGAGGTGATTTTATTTGTAGTTACAAAGAATAATCAAATTCTTGATGAAGAGCTTATCAATAAAATCAAAAACGAAATCAGAAAAGCTACAACGCCAAGACATGTTCCTTCCAGAATCATTCAAATCAAAGAAGTTCCTTACACAATCAGCGGAAAGAAAGTAGAAATTGCTGTAACTAAAATATTAAATGGTGAAAAAGTAGATAACAAAGAAGCCCTTGCTAATCCAAAATCATTGGAGCAGTTTCTTCACATAACCCATCTATTGAGCTAATCAGAAATTTAACTTCTATAATAATTTTTTAACAAAAAATAATTTGCAAATAAAAATTATTTATTTATATATTTTAATTGAGGAAAGCAGTAAACTTTTCTTCAATCGTAATACAAATAAAGAACTTTAATTACTTTAGCTCTGGGAGGCACAATGATAA
Organism: Ignavibacterium sp.; assembly: GCF_025998815.1. Taxonomy (NCBI): domain Bacteria; kingdom Pseudomonadati; phylum Ignavibacteriota; class Ignavibacteria; order Ignavibacteriales; family Ignavibacteriaceae; genus Ignavibacterium; species Ignavibacterium sp. Next base: position 715,206 of record NZ_AP026678.1, on the reverse strand, counting down.
AAAATTTTACCTTTATTATCATAATTTTCCTTAGTTCTTTTGCCCACTCTCAATCAATTAACGGAAACTTAACTTTTAATTCTTATCCTTCTCCGTATGTTAGTGATTGGGAAACAAATCCTGCAGCACTTGGTGGATTAACGGTTTTTAACAATTCATCATCTGCAATTGAAGTTAGACTAAGAGCAATAGTAACAAAACAGGGCAGAGGAGAAGTTTTCAGAAGTTTGACGAATCCAATACCTTTGACAGGCGCTCCTGTTCAGGTAATAGATAATACCAGACTTATAAGTTTTGAAGATGCCTCCTATACCGATGCCGATTACAGAAATTCAGTTCAACAAACAGGTAGATTGCTTGAAGGAGAATACACTGTTTGTATAAACATTGAAAATTTAACGGGTGCAATTTTAGCTAGTAATATTTGTGCAGATTTTACAATTCTTTATCCATCTGCTCCACAACTAATTTCACCAGAAGACAATGCTAATTTAGATCCGATGGTTAGTTATCCGACTTTTCAATGGGTACCTGTAATTGTTCCTTCAGCTTATGAAATAAAATACACTTTAAGAATTGTTGAAGTGATGATGAGTCAAACACCACTTCAGGCAATCAGCGCTAATTATCCTGTTTATGAAAATAATCAAATATCAGGTAGCACATTTACATATCCACTTGATGCACCTGAACTTGAAGCTGGTAAAACTTATGCCTGGCAAATTCAGGCATTGGATCAGTTTGGTTTTCCTCCGACCCAGAATGATGGCAAGTCTGAGATATTCACATTTGTAAAAGGTTCTGGTTCTGGAACTGGAAATCTGACTGTTATATTTCCCGCAAACAATGATACTATACCCTGGGATTATTTTCCTGTGATTTTCAGATTTGACCCATATTCTGACTCATATTACAGGTGTAGTGTTATGTTTGAACTTTTTGAAAATGGTTCATCTCTTTATACACGAGACAGAACCGGATCGAATGAAATCCGGTGGCCTTTTGGACCTGAAAGATCTCAGGAAGAAGCATTAGGAGGTTTAAATATAACTCAGGAAGAATCTCAGCATTTAGCTATAAATAAACGTCTTGATGACTCTCCAACTCCACCAATGTTTGTTCACGGAAGGGAATACAATTGGACAGCTGACATTGAAATAAGAAGCAGAGCAAGAACTGAAATCAGTGGTAGATTAAATAGCAGCTTCAATGTAGGAATGGGAAAGCCAATCTTAAGACAACCAGCGAATAATGATACAATTTCACCAGGTGAAATAAATCTTTTATTTACAACATCATCAGCACCCAGGAAAATTGCACCACCGTATCCAATTCTTCAATCGGGAAGAGGAAGAACGCCAGCAACATTTTTTAATGGTGGAATTAATGAAAGATGGATTTTGGAAATTTCAAGAGATAGTTTCTTAACGAGCGGAACAAATTTAGCAGATGAAACTTTAGGTTCAGGTATTGATTTAAATGCAGCTATTGATAATCCATCGAGTATCATTTCTCAGCTTTATAAAGATGTAAATGTTCCTTACACTGCAAATGATACAGGTTGGTACTACTGGCGAGTCAAATGGCTATCTGACCCTTCAAATATCTCTAGCAATGCATACAGAGTTAGTGATATTTATAGATTTTATGTTGGTACTCGCGACACTTCAACAAGAGCTGGAGATACTACCGAAGTACCAACACCCGGAAGTTGTATCGCCGATTGTGAAGCTCCACTAATCCTGGCTTCAGAAAGAGTCCCTGTAACAACTGCATCGGTCGGAAGCCGTCTAACAATCGGATTATTTACATTAAATGTAACTGAAATAAATTGGTCTGGTCAGACTGCCAACGGAAGAGGTACCATTAATGTTCCATTCCTAAAAGCACCAATAAAAGTTTCATTCAGCAATATAAGAGTAAATGCAGCTAATAAAATTTACGAAGGTACTGTCAAAGCTGAATATGATAATGAAAGTGTAATTCCTTCTTCTTTACTTTCAGCAGGTGGTTTATTAACAGGTTTAACTGATACCGAACTACAGAATTTAAACAGCTTTGTAAGTCAGACATCCAGATTAGTTAGTGCATTTACCAGCACAACTCCAATAGGAATGCCTATAGGTTTAGATCAGGTAATAGAAGGAAGAAGATATACAATTGCGATAGTTGGATTGGACTTTACTCCTGAACGAGCTGAATTAAACGCTATGGTTGCATTGGATTTCCCTGAACTTCATGGTTGGTTAGGTTTGGGTGCAAAAGAAATTTGTTTCCATCCGAATGGACTTGGTGGATTAGGCAAAGGAATGCTATACCTTCCTATTGATAAAGACTATTTATGGTCTGATGACTTAACAATCAGACTAAAAGGGACCAGATTCAGTTCTGATTATACTACTGTGGTTGATTCAGGCACTTTTGTAAGATGGGACTGTAACGGATTTGTTAACCTGACTATCTCAGGTGAAGTAATTTTTGGAACGAATCTGTTGGTAGAAGATTTAACTGACGGTGGTATTGGTACCGACCAGATTAAAGCAGAATTCAGAACCACGATAAGAAAGCATAACAACTGGATTTCTTCTCTAACTTTTAATAAACCTTTCCAGATTAAAGGAATTGAAGGTTTTGGATTCCATATTCAGGAAGCCTGGCTAGATTTTTCTGATCGCGACAATCCTGCAACATTCAACTTTCCAAGAAATTATAATTTTAGACCTACCGAATTTGGTGATACCACTGGGGCAGGTGATTATCAATTATTATGGAAAGGATTTTATCTTAAGCGAGCAGCTTTCAAACTTCCAGGCGAATTCAGAAATAACGACTCTCCAACTCAAAGAGTAAGTTTTGCTGTTAACGATATGCTTATTGATAGAACCGGTTTTTCAGCAAGCGTAAGAGCAGAGAATGTTTTAAGAGCTGGAAATCTTGATGGATGGAGTTTTTCTATTGATACGATTTATTTTGATATGACTCAAACCTCCTTTTCGCAGGCGGGATTTAACGGACAGATCGGAACTTCGTTCACTGATTCAACCCTTATTTACAGATCAGTATTAAGTATGGACACCAGCAGAAATTTTAGTTATAATTTTATAGTTCAACCTCGTTCAAGAATTAATGCTAATATCTGGCAAGCAACACTTGAGTTAGAACCAACTACCAATATTCGTGTTACTATTGATAGTTCCGGATTTTTTGCAAGAGCTGAATTAAATGGTAGACTTTCTATCAATGCAAATCTTCCTGCGATAGGTCAGACTAACTTTACTGCAATGAGATTCCAAGGTCTGGCTTTCCAAACTAAATCTCCTTATATAGTCTGTCCGGATAGTTGCGTTAGATTTGGTACTGCTAGCCCGCAGAAGTTCATAGCACTTGAACAATATGATTATTCTCCTGAGTATCCTATTCCTCCAGATGGTGGTCAGGCGGGAGGATTTCCGATTTCAATACAAAATATTGGCATAACTACAAGAACAGGTAGCGATGGAAGTCCCTTAGCAGGTATTGTTTTTACAATGAGTCTTAACTTAACCGGTGAATCAAATACATTTTCTGCAGCAACAACTTTAGCAATTTTGGGGAGATTGAATTTAAGTGGTTCAGGTGGAAGACAATATTGGGAATTTAATAGTGTGGATCTTGATTCTGTTAATGTTTCAGGTTCGGTAGGAGTTGTATCATTAGAAGGAGGATTAAGATTTTATAATCAGGATGTAACCTATGGTAATGGAATCAAAGGATTCATACGTGCTACATTTCGCCCGACTATTGCTGCTCAAGTTACTGCACAATTTGGTAGTAAAAGTGGTTTCAGATATTGGTTTGTTGATGCTCAAGTAGTTTTCAATCCTGGAATAACTGTATTCTCAGGTCTTGATGTTTATGGTTTTGGAGGTGGTGCCTGGTACAAAATGACAAGAACCTCGCCTCTTCCAAATGCACAATCATTAACAACAGCTGATACATCAGGAAGAGGCAGACCCGGATTAACTTTAAGTGGAGTTACATTCGTTCCTGATAATAACTCAAATTTTGGTTTCCAGGCAACACTGATATTCGGGAACACAGGTGGTGGTCAGACTTATAATGCTGATGTTACTTTTGGTGCCGAGTTTAATGTATCAGGCGGTATCAGTCAAATGTACCTTAATGGAAATGTCTATTTCATTACAGAGATAAATGATAGGAGAGACGTTCCAATAAAAGGTTCAGCAAATATATCTTATGATTTTTCCAGAAATATTTTTAGCGGGATATTTACTGTAAACGCAAATGTCTATGAAGTACTTACCGGAAATGGTACAGTGAATATTTATGCTTCTCCTGAAACCTGGTATATTCATATTGGTACTCCAACACAGCCAATTAACTTAAACATTGCAAGTCTTGCGACATTTCAAGCATACTTTATGGTAGGTATGCAACTACCTCCACCTGCACCAGTTCCTGAAAATGTTATGAGCATAATAGGAACAAGCATGACTTTCCCGAGTAGAGACGAAACCGCAACAAGAAATGGTAATGGTTTTGCATTTGGTGCAAGATTCAGCTTCTCAACCGGAAGATTAGCATTTGGACCTTTTTATGCACGATTCGGTATGGGGCTCGGTTTTGATATGGCATTTAAGGAATATCCAGGGTTAACTTGTGAAGGATTACCACCCGGAACACCAATCGGAATTGATGGTTGGTATGCCACAGGCCAACTATATGCTTACATTCAGGGTGATATTGGAATTTATGTTGATATATGGTTTACTTCAGGTGAATTTAAAATTATTGAAGTTGGGGCTGCAGCGGCAATGCAAGGAGGACTGCCAAATCCTTCCTGGTTAAAAGGAGCTTGTGGTGGTTATTACAGCATTTTAGGTGGGTTGGTAAAAGGAAATTGCAGATTTGAATTCTCAATAGGACAGGAATGCAGAATTCCAACGGAATCTCCATTGGCCGATATAAAAATATTAGCTGATCTCGATCCTCCAAATGGTGCTACAAATGTAGATCCATATATTAATCCTCTTGCAGTTTTTAATGCAGAGGTAGAGAAAACTTTTGATATTGAACAGGTGAGAAATGATGGAACAAAAGTTAACAGAAGGTTCAGGTTTATAATTGAAAAGTTCGAACTTAAAAAAGGTTCGCAGATAATTAGTTGCCAAAGACAGGTTGCTAATGATAAACTTAGTTCTGTAATTATCCCTAACGATATGTTACTCGGAAATACATCTTATAATGTAACAATAAGAATTAGAGGCGAAGAATATAATTTCTTAACAGGCACCTGGGCTGTTGCCAGAAAAGTTGATGGCTCTGCAATTACTGCTGAGTTAAGTCATAACTTTTCTACTGGTAATGTTCCTGATTATATCCCCGCAAATCAAGTAGCATATTCTTATCCATTTCATACACAAAGATTTTTCCTTATTGATGAATGCAATCTTGGATTTGTAATATTGAAACAAGGAAGACCTGACCTATTTAGTATTAGTGAACCTGGCTATAGTATCAGTTATCAAATAAAATTTATTCCGATTGAAGGTGGTCAACCAATAACGACTGAAGCATCCTATAACAACTCAGCAAAATCTATAAATTTCCAAATTCCATCTTCACTTCAGACTTCAACTACTTATGCAGCACAATTAATCAAGAAACGAACTAAAATAGTTACACCTGGTCAGCAACTACAAGGATATTTAGGTCCCACAATTAGTTTAAACTATAACGAAAAACTTAAAAACATAGTTAGACTAGACACTACAGAAGTTTTTGCTGGTGTTAGAGTAAGACAAAACAGAATCGATGGAAGACTTGCAAGTAGTCCCGATGAAAAACTATATTATGTTTTCTTCTTCAGGACAAGCCAGTTCAGAAATCTCCAGACAAAAGTAAATGGAATGGCTAATCTTTCAACTGATAGAGTTTCACAAATAGCTCTATTTTTACTGACTGAAGAGCTTAAACCAACATTCAGCACTTCAGAAAAGTTTGATGTTTTTGATGTAAATGGTTATTCATATCGAATTGCTCTGACAAATTATAAGGTTCAACCTTTAGTAAGAGTTTTGGATGGCTTAGATAATAATTGGTATAATTCCTTTGCATACCCAATTATTTATGAATATTACAACACTTTGAAGAATTTTGTTACCTGGAGACTTCGTGATCCATTGCCTGCTGGAATACCACCAGTGAACACTATTGAAATTACTAATCCTTCAGATCCTTTATTGGAAAGTGAGTATTTGCCTCAAAGCCAATCTCCATCATCTCAGTTTGCATTATTATTTACTTCATTTGGATTTGGTAATATTTCTGGATTTGGTGGAGGTGGTGTACCAATGCCAACATACACGGGTCCTCAAGTAAAATTAAATATGCGTACAGCAACCTGGGTATGGGTTGATTATCAACTTCTGAAACAAAGGACAGCTAATTATATCAGACTTGTTGGGCATCCAAACACATCAGAATTTTATACAGAACCTTTAAGGTCTCAGATGCTAAGATTCCTGGGTTCTACATGGAGACCCTTATTCAGAGGTACTTATAAAGCGGGATTCTACTATTACCCAATACATTGTATTGACCCGGATCAATTTTATTTGCCAACCCATTACAAAAATTATAGTTACTAAAAGGTGGTGGTATGAACAATTTCAGCATAAAAATAATTTCAACAGTAATTTTTCTTTTAGCAGTAAACATTTTTGCTCAAACTGAAAATGAATCATTGGATTCAATTAAAAACATTACTGTTCTTGCAAACATTAAATCGAATGAAGTAATTATTCGATGGGCACCACCGGATTATATTGCCTGGTCAAGAGGAAATGACAATGGTTATAAGGTTATTAGATTTAGAGTGAATTTAGAAGGGAAAAAACCTGTTGAAGCACAACAAATTGGAAATGATACAATTAAACCTCTACCGCTTGAAGCGTGGAAATCAAAATTTCCACAGAACCATCAGTTTGCACCAATTGCTGCACAAGCACTGTATGGAAAACAATTTCGAATTAGTGAACAGAACTTTGACGCTGCAAATGTAAGAACTCTGTCCCTTGAACAGGAACTTCGTTACTCATTTGCATTATTTGCAGCAGATATGGATGCAGATGTAGCAGATGCTTTAGGGTTACGACTAGTTGATAAATCCATTGAGAAGGATGAGCAGTACCTTTATGCTATTATACCATATGATTTATCCAGAATGGATACAGGATTTGTTTTCGTTGATACAAGATTTCCAAATGAAATTCCTAAAGCTCCGGATCTTGAAAAAAATGAACTGGAAAATCAAATTGAATTGCGGTGGAGCAGAGAAGAGTATCAACCTGAATTTACTGCTTATTGGATTGAAAGAAGTGAGGATGGGAAAAACTGGAAGAGATTAAATCAAACTCCTTATCTTCAGGCAACACAGGACCCCACTCAGCAACCTGATAAATACATTTATTACACCGATACAACAATTGCAAGAAACTATCTTTTATATAAGTATCGTTTGATAGGAATTACTCCATTTGCTGAATTAAGCGAACCTTCAAACATTATAGAGGCAATGGGAAGAGACCGAACATCTCCTGAACCACCTGTCATAACTTCAATTATAGATTTAAATGGTAACATAGAATTGGAGTGGAAACTTGAGAATCCTCCATCAGATTTAAAAGGTTTTATCATTGGCAGAAGCGGTTCAATTGGTGGGCAATATGAACAAATCACATCTGATTTATTGAGCACATCAACGAGAAAATTTGTTGATAGAAATCCTGATCGAATTGATGAGAATTATTACATAGTATTCGCAGTAGATACAGCAAGCAATGTCAGTGCATCTATGCCTGCTTATGGATTTTTAATTGATTCTATTGCACCAGCTAAACCGATTGGATTAACAGGAGCTATTGATACTCTCGGAATCGTAACTCTTCGCTGGCCTTTGGGAGCCGATCCAGATATAACCGGTTACAGAGTTTACTTCGCAAATGCTGAAGACCACGAGTTTAGTAATCTCACACCTTATCCGATTCAGGATACTGTTTTTGTGGATACGATTAGTCTGAATACACTGACAAAAGAAATATTTTATCAGATTGCTGCTGTCGATAGAAATTTTAATCACAGCGTTCGCTCTGATATATTGAAATTAATAAAACCTGACATTGTTCCGCCGGTTACTCCGCTAATCTCCGATTATCTTGTAACAGATACCGCTGTGGTACTAAATATTATCCCAAGCTCAAGTGAAGATGTGGCTGAACACATTCTGTTCAGAAAAGGTGAAAAGCAAACTGGTTGGTCACAAGTTATGGCATTTAAAAATAATTTCGATTTCTCTAAAAGGATTATTGATAAAGATGTAACAGGTCCGAACTATTATTTGTACTCTCTGCAAGCTGTTGATAGCTCAGGAAATAAATCTGAATTATCTCCAACAGTTGGTGTCAAAGTAAAACAAAATTTAAAAGGTTTTCAGATAGATAATCTCACTGCAAGTTATGATACTCAAAAGAAAGTGGTTATGCTTAATTGGCAAAAGCCAAAGAGCAACTTTAACTATTATGTGATTTATCGAAAGGTGAATGGCGGAAAGTTTGAAAATTATGCCTCTGTCGATTCTGATAAGACAATTTTTACGGATAATGAGTTAATCTATCAAGGTGAGTATCAATATGGAATTAAAGCAGTTTCTGGTAATGCCGAATCAACAATAACAATTTCATCACCTGTTTTAGTTAAAAATTAAACTTAGAAATTCTTATGAAAATATCCGTCATATTTTTTCTAATCATAATTTTGATTATTGCTATTCCTTTATTGGCTCAGCAGGATTCACAATCTGAAAATTCAAATTTTGTCAAAGAAAATTTCAGAATAGGTGGTGAGATTGGCGCCTATGGAGAATACTACACAACCAATAATGAATTTGCCCGAAGACCAAATGCTACAGGAAGATTATTTTTCAGACCTACAATTGACTTATTCGATTTAATTCAGATACCTTTTGAATTTTTAATTTCAACTGAAGGTAGTTCCGCCCGACAAAATATCAATCAGTTCGGAATAAATCCTAAATGGAGTTGGGGTTCATTACATCTTGGTGATTTCAGCACTGAATATTCCCGGTACACCCTTAGTGGCGTACTTATTCGTGGTGGTGGAATTAATCTTAACCCAGGCAATTTTAGATTTTCGACTGCTGCCGGATTTACAAGAAGATCAGTTCCTGGTGGTGCGCAGGATGGAAGCTTTAAAAGATTTCTCCTTGCATCCAAAATTGGTTATGGAAATGAATCAGTCAGCTTTCTTGATTTAATTTTTCTCCGTGCAAAAGATGAAATTTCTTCATTAGATCGAAATGACAAAAGCATCACAATCTTATCTCCAAACGGAAATGATGTTCTTGATATTGGTGCCCTCATTTCAATTACATGGAATTCAGTCAATGTTGGTGGTGCTATTAAAATTGAATTATCAAGAGATGGCGGTTCAACTTTTGAAATTATTGCAGATAATCAACCTAATGTTGGTTTTTATAACTGGACAGTTACAGGACCAATTTCTTTTGAAGCTTTGATAAAAGTTTCAAGTCAGGATGATTCAACAGTTTTTGATTTAAGTGATAATTACTTTTCAATAGGTTCTGGTGTTCAGACTTCAATTGTTTCAAATAAAAATAATATTATAAATCAAAATTCTGTAACCCCACAGGAAAATTTAGTGCTCGGAACAAAAGGAAAAATTTCTTTTCTTAATAATGTTGTAAGTTTTGATTTCGATGCTGCCGGTAGTGTTTATTCAAGAGATTTAAGAGCTTCTGAACTAAATCTCGACTCATCAGATATTCCTTCATTCATATCTAAAATTTATAAACCTCGTGTGGGAACTAATTATGATTTTGCATTCAATACTTCACTTGCTTTGAGGTTCAGCGCTTTCAGTACAAAAATCGGATATCGAAGAATTCAACCTGGTTATAATTCACTCGGCACAGCTTATCTTCACAATGATATTCAGGAATTTTCGATAATGAATAACATCAGAATTTCAACTGTAAATCTCAATTTATCTTATATCAGACAAACTGATAATTTGCTTGACCAAAAAATATTTACAACAGCAAGAAACATTATTACAGCAGGCATTAATGTTAGGTTAACAAATAGTTGGACGAGTACTGTTACAGGCAATTTGCTTTTTATGGCTAACGATTCGAATAATGACTCAACTAAGATTGATTTCAATAATTTGGTGCTGAATTTCAATAATAATTTTTCTGTCGATCCGAAAGGTTTTATGAAGACGATTAACATAAATTATTCTTTGCAGAATACTGACAATAAATCATATCTGCTTAAAAATAATACAACAATTATTCATTCTTTGAATTTAGGATTAGGTTTTGGTATAACCTCAGATTTAAGTTCAAATTTTAGCGCGGGATTTGTTAACTCAAGTATTTTTGATACTGTAAAATCATTTACACATAATTACGCACTTAATTTTCAGAATAAAGCTTTTTCAAATAAACTGAATTCAGCATTGAATTTGTCAACAGCATTTAATCAAGGAAATAAATCTTACAGAGCAAGCTTAAGCAACGGTTATAATCTGACTGATGCAGATAACATTACCTTATCTTTTTCATTCATGAGATTTGATGGAAAAACTTTCAGAGGCGGTAGTTTTAATGAATTTATAACAAGCTTAAGTTATAATCATCGATTCTGATGATTAAACATATAGCGCTCTGCTAAATTCTCTTCTGTACTTTAATGTTGTTTCGTGCTCTTCACCAAGATACTTAAAAATTGCAATGCAGGCTTTTCTTGCTCCTTCATCATCGTATGCTTTATTTTCACGAATTACTTCAATGAATTTTTCAAGTGAGCTTTCGAAATTTTTATCACGTAAATCTTTTATAGCATCAATATAAATTTTCTTCACTGAATCCTCGGGTAGCTCATCAGGATTATTTAATTTCCCGAATAACTGACTCATTGTTGTTATTGCTTCAGCTAACTCCACAGTGTGGTTAGATAGCTGTGCACTTTCAACAAGTCTAAGAGCTTCTTTTGGATTTTCATAAACTAAAATTTTTGCAAGAAGAATTTTTACTTCACCATTGTTAATATCACCATTGTGAACCTGTTCGAGAATAACTTTTGCATCTTCTATTTTACCTTCGGCCAAAAGCTTTTTTGCTTTCTCGATCATATCAGAAAATTTACTCGGAATTGATTTGCGTAACCATTCTTCTATCATATGCTCGGGCAAAGCACCAGTGAATTCATTTATAACTTTACCTTTATGAAAAAGTTTAACATTTGGAATTCCTCTGATTCCGTATTCAGCTGCGATATCAGGATACAAGTCTGTATTTAATTTTACAAGTTTCCATTGGTCTTTATATTTTTCTGCAAGTCGTTCCAAAACAGGACCGAGAATTCTGCATGGAGCGCACCACTCAGCCCAGAAGTCAACTAAAACGGGTGTGATGAAACTTTGTTCAATTACATCTTTCTGAAAATTATCTGTATCGTATTTCATTTTCTAACCTTTTATTTAATTATCGGCAATAAGATGATTATGAATTAATTTGGTTTTAAACTTACATCACAAAATTAATTATTAACTAAAGTTTCTTTAATGAAATAAATCACTAATTTTGAAATAAGTTATATTCAGAATTTATTGTGAACAGAAAACAATTTCTTAAAATATTTTTTCCCTCATTCGGAGTTATTTTAATTTATCTCTGGGATAGACTTACAAAAAATATTTTTGATTCTAATTTTAGAGAAAAGCAAACAGCCCTTACCAATGATTTTCCAAATGGAATTACTTTACAGAAGGACTTCATAATAATTAAGAATAAAGACAAGTTAAAAATATTTAGTTCCAGGTGCTCTCATCTGGGATGCAGAATAAATAATGTGAATAAAAATATTTTTACTTGCCCTTGTCATGGTTCTCAGTTTGATTTAAATGGAATTCCGATAAAGGGTCCTGCAGCCAAAAGTTTAACGGAACTTAAATTCAAAATGGATTCAAAACAAAATCAGATAATTATTTTTTCCTGAAGTGTTGAAGAAAAGATTTAAAGCATTTAGTGATTTTTGGAATCTTCCTTTTGGAAATGTTGCTACAGCATCATTTATCATTGCTGTTGTAAGTGGAGTGTTTATCGCTCTTCCGTATGATGTAAAGAATCCTTATGAGTCTGTTTCGGAGTTATTGCTTCTGAGTCCTGCCGGAGTTTTTTTTAGAAATGTTCATTACTGGTCTGCACAAATTTTTCTTATCTTTACAATACTTCATATAATCGATCATCTTAAAAGAAAGACTGAGTATAAAGTAAAAGATGGAGTTTGGTTTCGTTTAACTGCTTCTATTGTAATAACTTTTTTTGTAATGCTCAGCGGATTCATACTGAAAGGTGACGCCGATTCTCAGCAAGCTTATTCAATATTTAGTTCGCTCCTAAAAGAAATTCCTTTTATTGGTGATAGTATTGCTTTTACTTTACTCGGAAGAGAAAGCGATTATCAGATTGTATATGTGAATCACATTGCTACTGCTACAATAATTTTATCAATATTAATTATCGAGCACTCTAAAATTATCTGGCCGAAGATTTCAGTTTTTTTATACTCATTAATTTCTTCTGCATTGCTTGGGTATGTTTTTGCGCCAATGTTGAACGATGGATTACATCAGGTTGTCAAAGGTCCGTGGTACTTTGTAGGATTGCAGGAAATCCTTCATTGGATTTCTCAAACTCAATTAGTGTTATTGTTTACTTTTCTTCTGCTCTTAGCATTTTATTACTTAAAAAAATCTTCTGATAAAATCGCAACACTTATTAAAAAATCATTCGTATTTCTTGGACTAATTTATTTGTTACTTACTATTATCGGATATTATTTCAGAGGAGAAAACTGGGAGTTTGTATTTCCCTGGAATAACACATATAAATTCATCTCTGATTTTCAACCTCTTGCAAGTTTTTCTGATATTGATGTGAATGAGATTTCTTCCGAGAAATTTAAAACAGTTTTGGGTAGGAAAGAAGGTTGTATAGTTTGTCATCAAATGGAAGGAATTGAATCATCACACAATCCTGAAGCAATCGGTTGCTATAGTTGTCATCGAGGTAATGCATTTACGCTTAATAAAAATTCTGCACATCGGGGAATGATTTTGATACCAGGAAATATTGAAGATGCTCATATTACTTGTGGTACTGCCCAGTGTCATTCTGATATTGTTCCGAGAATTAATAATTCGATTATGTCAACGCTTAGTGGAATAGTTAGTGTAAATCGGTTTGTTTTTGATGAGAGCAATTCACCAACAATGTTAAACCATATAAAAGATATTAAGCTGAGTGATGCTGATTCACATTTGCGAAATCTTTGTGCATCGTGCCATTTAGCAAATCCGAAAACTGAACTAGGACCAATCAACGAGCTTTCACGTGGTGGTGGCTGTAATGCTTGCCATTTGAATTACAGTTCGGAAGCAGAAGATGAATTAAATATTTATTTGAAGTCAAAAGTTAAATCTCTGAATTCAAATGAAAGTTCAATAAAAATTCCTTCGATACATCCTCAGTTAAATCTAAGCATCTCAAATAATCATTGTTTTGGTTGCCATAGTCGTTCAGGAAGAATTTCAACAAATTATGAAGGATGGTATGAAACATTGACTCAGTGGGATAAAGTAAATGAAAAACAAAAATTCAGACTATTAGCTGATGGAAGAGTATTTCAAAAAACGGATGAGGACATACATCATAAAGCAGGAATGGAATGTATTGATTGTCATATTGCTCAGGAGGTAATGGGAGATGGAAATCTTTACAAACACAAAGAAGAACAAGTAAAAGTTCAATGCACAGATTGTCATTCACAAAAAGTTAAATCAATCAGTTATAATGAATTGGATTATGAATCAAGAAAAATTATTGATTTAAGAAAATCATCTCGCTCAGAAGCAAAATTTATTTCTAGTGAAAACGGAAACATTGCCTTAACAAATTCATTCATTGATAAAGCAGGGAACAAATTTTTAATAACAAAAAGTGGTAATGATTCTTTGCAGCTAAAGTCACCAGCGTTTATTTGCATTGAAGGAAAATCACATCAAAGATTATCCTGCAATTCGTGTCATACTCAGTGGGTTTCTTATTGTGTTGGTTGTCATACGGAATATAATCCGAATGAAGAAGGTTTTGATTTGTTGGAAAATAAAGATATCAAAGGAAGCTGGATTGAAAATGCATCTGAGTTTTATCAGGATTATCCTGCACTCGGAATTAAAAAAGATAAGTCCGGAAAAGAAATTATAGATACTTTTATTCCCGGAATGATTATAAAACTTGAGAAACTTAAATCCGACAAGAATAAAAAAATATTTAAGAGACTTTTTGCACCGACATTTTCACATACAATAAACAAAAAGGGAAGAACTTGTCAATCGTGTCATAATAATTCTTTAACACTCGGTTATGGTAAAGGGGAAATGAAATTTTCTTCTGACGGTAAATGGAGTTTTAAACCGAAATTCAAACTTCTTCCGGAAGATAATTTACCTATGGATGCATGGATTGGATTTTTCAAAACAAGAGATAAATCATCAACAACAAGAGAAACAACAAGACCATTTAATGCAGATGAGCAGAAAAGAATTTTAACTGTCGGTGCCTGTTTAACTTGTCACGATGAAAATTCTGAGATTATGAAAGCAAGTTTATTTGATTGGGAAAGTGTTTTGAAGAAAGTCAGTAATAAATGTGTTTTGCCAAAATATTAATAAATTGTTAATGCGCATCATTTATTGCACAGTTTTTTAGAAATCATTTAAGTTTGCAACTCATTGTTCAATAAAATTTTTACTTTATATGAAATTCAAATCAATCACATTCATTTTTATTCTTATAGTAACTTCATCTTTACTAGCTCAGGTTCAACGACCAAAATTGGTAGTTGGTGTTGTAGTCGATCAGATGCGTTTTAATGATCTTTATCGTTACTATCATCTTTACGGTGAAGATGGTTTTAAAAGACTTGCGGAAAAAGGTAGCAACTTTACTTTTGCTCATTATAATTATGAATTAACAAGCACCGGTCCCGGACATGCATCAATTTATACCGGAACAACTCCGTTTTTCCATGGAATAATTGGAAATGATTTTTATGATAAAAGAAATAAACGGATGCTGAATTGTGTTCAGGATGATTCACAAACCTCAGTTGGAACTGAAAACTCAAATGGTAAAAAGTCGCCTGTCAATCTTCTTGCTTCAACTATAACAGACGAATTAAAACTTTTCACAAATAAAAAATCAAAAGTTATTTCTGTTTCGATCAAAGATAGAGGTGCAATACTTCCTGCAGGACATTTGGCCGATGCTGCTTATTGGTATGATAACAAAACCGGTAAATTTATTACATCAACTTATTATATGAGTAAGCTTCCTGATTGGGTTAATAACTTTAATTCAAAAAAATATCCGAACAAATATCTTTCAAATGATTGGAGCTTATTGTTAGATAAATCGGCATATGAAAATAATCCTTCTGATGAATCGAAATATGAAAAAGATTTATTTAATGAAGGTAAAACATCGTTTCCACATTCTTTCAAAAATCTTAAATCTGATGAAAAGTATAATGCATTTCAGTTTACACCGTTTGCAAATCAACTTGTTCTTGATTTAGCCAAAGAGGCAATTGTGAGTGAAAAGCTCGGACAAAATGAATATCCGGATTTTCTTGCAATCAGTTTTTCTACACCTGATTTAATAGCTCACGAAGTAGGGAATTACTCTTATGAACTTATGGATATTTATTTGCGAATTGACCGACAGATTGCTGAGCTTTTGAATTTTCTTGATCAGAAAATCGGAAAAGATAATTATCTATTATTCCTCACATCTGACCATGCAGGAATTGAAACACCAGCTTATCTGAAAGAAAACAGAATGCCTGTTGGTGGAATTGGAAATAGCAGAGTTAGAGATTCATTGATGGCTTATGCTAAAAGAGAATTCAGTTCTGAAGAAATAATCGAAAATTTTTCTAACAGACAAATTTTTCTGAATCGTGAATTCATAAGCCGTGAAGGATTGGATATCTCTTTAGTTCAAAGAAAAATAAAAAATTATCTGAGAGATACATTTTCAGAAATTCAAACAATCGTTACTAGAGAATTCCTGGAAACTCAGGTTGCCTCAAGAACAAATTCTAATTCAATATTAAATGGCTGGAATCCATCGCGTTCAGGAGATATTGCTTATAACTTAATGCCAGGTTATCTGAATAATTTTCTTGAGAAAGGAACAACTCACGGCTCAGCTTATTCTTACGATACTCATATACCTTTAATATTCTACGGCTGGAAAATTCCTGCTGAAGAGATTAATAAACCTGTGTTTGTAGTTGATATAGCTCCAACAATTGCTAACCTATTAAAAATTAATGAACCAAACGCTTGTATCGGAACTCCATTATTTGAAGAAAAGGAAGATTAGTTCTTTAAAATGGATTAATTATTTGAGTTTAGATCTCAATAAAAAATTTTTATTCTTGAAATCGAGGAGATATTAATCATTAAGGATTCTTATTTGGTATTTAAGTCATTAGTGATGAAGTAATTCCGTAATCTTTAACCATTCTTATAAAATCTCAAAAAATGCCAACAGAGTTTTTCCAGTCAGCAGAGTAAATACTTAATTCTAAAAAATACTTTACTTCACTTAATCATTTTTTATTTATAAAAAAATTTTTTGTCATTTTCTTAGTTCTGAAAAAAATCATTTGATTTTTTAACGAAAACAAAGAAAAAACTAAGAATTATATCTGGCAATTAAGTTGGTATTTATAAATATCAAAATTAAAAATTGAAAAGATGTTTTACGAAATACCACAAGATGAGCCAATTTATCCGATAAGCACTGCAGCTAAAATGCTAAACATTTCTGTTCATACTTTAAGAATGTACGAAAAAGAAAATCTCATTATTCCGTTCAAGAAGTCGACTAATCATCGTTTGTATTCCCAATCAGATATCGAGAGAATAAGATGTATTCGGAATGCAATTAACGAATCAAAGATTAGCATTAACGGAATTAAATCAATCTATTCTATGATGCCGTGCTGGGAATATATCGGTTGTTCTGATGAGGAAAGAGAAAATTGTCCTGCATATCATTCTCATAGTGAACCTTGTTGGGCAATAAAAGGCAAAGGTACTGTATGTGAAAAGAAAGAATGCAGAAATTGTGATGTTTATAATAAATTCAGTGAATGTTCAAACATAAAAAGTTTTATAAAAAATTTAACGAGGGTTAAATGAACTCAATTTCCCGAAGAAGATTTCTAAAAATTTCCGGAGCGACAATAGCTACTGCAGCCATACTAACAGGTGCCAGTAAGACACTTGTTAAAGGTGCGGATAAGATAAATAAAGAAAAAGTTAAAGGTATTCAAAAGATTCCTACCTATTGTGATTTGTGTTTCTGGAAATGTGGAGCCATAGCTTATCTGAAAGACGGAGAACTCTGGAAAGTTGAAGGAAATCCGATGGATCCATTAAGTAAAGGAAGACTTTGTCCGAGAGGAACAGGCGGAGTAGGTGCTCATTATGATGAAGATAGATTGAAGACTCCGTTGATAAGAAAGAATCTTCGTGGCGAAGAAAAATGGGTTGAAGTAACCTGGGACGAAGCATTCGATTTTATTGCTGACAAAATGAACAAGATTAAAAATCAATATGGACCTGAATCAGTAGCTTTGTTCAGTCACGGAATTGGTGGGAATTTTATTAAGCATTTATTAAGAGCTTATGGTAGTCCAAATGAAACTGCTCCATCTTTTGCACAATGCAGAGGACCAAGAGAAGTAGGATTTGAATTAACATTCGGAGATGTTGTTGGATCGCCTGAAAGAACAGATATTGAAAACACAAAATGTCTTGTACTGATTGGTTCTCACCTTGGTGAAAATATGCACAACACACAAGTACAGGAATTTTCTCATGCTGTTCAGAAAGGTGCATCAATCATTGTTGTTGATCCACGATTTTCTGTCGCTGCAAGCAAAGCAAAATTTTATTTACCAATAAAACCAGGAACTGATTTGGCATTACTGCTTGCATGGATGGGAGTTATAGTCAGAGAAAAACTATACGATGCTGACTACATTGCAAAGTATGGTTATGGCTTTGATAAGTTTGCTGCAGAAGTTTCTCATTACACACCTGAATGGGCTTACATTGAAACAGGAATAGAACCTGAATTAATAGTTGAAACTGCCCGAGAGATGGCCCGCTATAAACCAGCAACTCTCGTTCATCCTGGAAGACATGCTACCTGGTATGGTGATGATACTCAGCGAAGCAGAGCTATTGCTTTACTTAATGCACTTCTTGGTAGCTGGGGAAGAAAAGGTGGTTTTTATGTCCCTTATTCATTCTCAATTCCTAAATATCCTTATCCACCTTATCCTGAATTGAAAAAAGAACCATTGGATAATCCTGGTGGCAAATATCCTTTTGCAACAGGAGAACAAATTTCAACAGGAATCAGAGAAGCAACTATCACAGGTCAACCATATCCGATTAAAGGTTGGTTTGTTTATGGAACAAATCTGATGCAGGCATTACCAAACAGAGATGAAACGATTAAAGCCATACAAAATTTAGACTTAATGGTTGTAGTTGATGTTGTTCCAAGTGAAATTGCTGGTTGGGCAGATGTTGTTCTTCCTGAGTCAGTTTATCTTGAAAGATATGATGACTTAAATACTTCACCATTCAGAGAAGGTTTTGTAGGAATTCGTCAGCCGGTTATAGATGAACCAAATGATCAGAAACCAAACTGGTGGATTGCAAAAAAGCTCGCAGAGAAACTTGGTCTGGGAAATTACTTTCCCTGGAAAGATGTGGAAGAATATCTTGATACGAGACTTAAAGCTGCTGGATTATCATTGGATGAATTAAAGAAAGTAGGAATTGTCAAAGCACCTGAAAGACCAATTTATTTTGAAGATGGTGTTGAACCTGAATTTCCAACTCCATCAGGCAAGATTGAATTTTATTCAGATCAACTTGCTCAGGCAGGGTTTGATCCGGTTCCAAGATATACAAAACATGAGCAACCACCTGAAGGATATTTCAGATTACTTTATGGCAGAGCGCCGGTTCATACATTCTCGAAAACACAATCAAATCCTTTGTTGCGTGATATGATGAGTGAAAATGAATTGTGGATTAATGCTGATATGGCTGCAAAGATCGGAATTAAAAATGGACAGAAAGTTAGATTAAGAAATCAGGATGGTGTTGTGAGTGATGCAATAAAAGTAAAGACTACTGAAAGAATTCGAAGAGATTGTGTTTATATGGTTCACGGTTTCGGGCAGAAATCAAGACAGCTTCGCTCAACTTATAAAAAAGGTGCCAGCGATGCTGAACTAATTACTAAATACAATACAGACCCTTTAATGGGAGGAACAGCAATGAATGTAAATTTCGTAACTATTGAGGCGGAGGTGTAATATGCCAAGATACGGAATGGTGATAGATACAAAAAAATGTGTAGGTTGTCAGGATTGTGTTGTTGCTTGTAAAACTGAAAACAACATTCCTGAAGGTTATAACAGAGATTGGATCGTAACAGAAGTAAAAGGAAAGTTTCCTACAGTTCAAATGGAAATAAGAACTGAAAGATGTAATCACTGTTCAAATACACCTTGTGTTTCTTGCTGCCCGACTGGCGCAAGCCATATTCATGAATTTGGCGGGATTGTTTTAGTTGATCACGAAATGTGCATCGGTTGTAAAGCTTGTGTTGAAGCTTGTCCTTATGATGCAAGATATATCCATCCTGATGGGTACGCTGACAAATGTACTTTCTGCATTAACAGAGTTGAAAAAGGGCAAAACCCTGCTTGTGTAGAAGTTTGTCCGACTCATTGTATGTACTTTGGTGATCTGGATGATCCAAACAGTGAAGTAAGTAAATTATTACAATCCAGGAAATGGCATGTTAATCTTCCTGATGCAGGAACAGAACCAAATATCTTTTATTTAATCTGAGGTAATGAATATGATTTTAGCAGAACAAATAATTGAATTAACAACTACAAGACACAATCCACATGTTGATCCTTTTATGGCGATGTGGGAATGGCAAATACCGATTTATCTTTTTCTCGGTGGAATGGTCGCCGGAATGATGATCATTTCCGGTTACTTTATCTTTTCCAATAGATATAAGGTTACAAACTGTGCTTGTTTCTCAATACCATTTACTGCTTTGGTACTGATAAGTGTTGGAATGTTTGCATTATTTCTTGACCTTGCACATAAACCATATGTCTGGAGATTGTACACAACTTTTCAGGTTAAATCTCCAATGTCGTGGGGTGCCTGGATACTTCTTTTAATTTATCCTGCATTGATTGCAAATATTTTAATGAAACCTTCGCCCTGGATGTTAAGATTTATTCCTAAGCTTTCAGACATCTCCGCAAAAATTAATCAACATCCTTTTCTAATAAAGAATATAGGAATACTTAATATGCTCTTTGGCTTAATGCTGGGAGCTTATACAGGAGTTCTATTAAGCAGTATGGGTTCACGACCTTTGTGGAATACATCATTGTTGTGGGTATTATTTTTAACTTCAGGTTTATCAACTGCTGCTGCTTATGTTCATCTTATTGCAAAGAATAAAGAGGAAAGTGAGTTGCTTGCAAAAGCTGATAATGGTTTTATAACAGTTGAGTTATTCATTTTTGTGATGATGTTTCTCGGTTTACTTTCTTCAGCCAAACCGCATATTGAAGCAGCACAGCTTTTATTGACCGGTCCTTATGCTCCTGCTTTCTGGGTTTTTGTTATTGGATTAGGTTTAATAATTCCTCTTATCATTCAGCTTCTTGCTGTAAATCATAAAATAAAACATACACCGATAGCGCCAATACTTGTTATAATCGGTGGTTTGATACTAAGATTTATTATTGTTGAAGCTGGTCAATATAGTCATTGGTTCAACGCTCACTTTAAATAACGGAGAATATTTTTATGACAACATTAGTTCAGAAATTATCCAGTGTGTTAACCAAGGATAAGGAAGTGGTCGAAGTAAAAACTAAACCATATTCCAATCCTTATTTAACTGGAATTGGATTAGGACTCGTACTTCTTGCTGCATTTGTAATAATGGGCAGAGGTCTTGGAGCATCCGGTGCAATGTCAACATTAGTTGCAGTTGGAGTTAACACTGTTGCACCAGAACATACTCAGTCAAATCCATTCTATTCGGAGTATCTTGGCGATGGAACTACAAATCCACTAAAAGATTGGTTGGTATTTGAAGTGCTTGGAGTTCTTGCTGGTGGTTTTATTTCCGGTTCACTTGCAGGAAGAGTTAAAAAGGGAATAGAAAAAGGTCCGAATATAACATCAAAGAAAAGACTTCTCTACGCATTTGTTGGAGGAAGTCTTATGGGAATAGGAGCTAAACTAGCCAGAGGTTGTACAAGTGGTCAGGCACTAACCGGCGGTGCTTTACTGAATCTTGGTAGTTGGGCTTTTATGATGATGGTTTTTGCCGGTGGTTATGCAGCAGCTTACTTTTTAAGGAGACAGTGGTTATGAACGCACCATTTTATAAATTCGGTTTATTCAATACCGATGTGAGTTTAATTTTTGCTTTTATTATCGGTATAGGTTTTGGATTCGCACTCGAAAGAGGTGGATTCGGAAGCGCAAGAATTCTTGCAGCTCAATTCTATTTTTCTAATATGAGAGTTCTCAAAGTAATGTTTACAGCTATCGTAACAGCTATGTTAGGATTGTATTATCTATCGGTAATAGGTTTTGTTGATTTGTCTCTTATCTACATCAGCGAAACTTATATTTTACCTCAGGTTATTGGTGGACTAATACTTGGAATTGGATTTGTAATTGGAGGATATTGTCCAGGAACTTCAGTCGTATCTTTTGCAACAGGAAAGCTCGATGGACTGATGTATATCCTGGGAGTTATGTTCGGAATTTTCATTTTCGGAGAAATCTTTCCTTTCATAACTGATTTTTATTATTCAACAAATATGGGAAGCGTTACACTTCCGCAGTTTTTCCATCTTTCCTACGGCATGGTTGTATTTCTTGTTGTTGTAATGGCAGTTGGTGCATTCGCATTAGCTGAATGGAGTGAAAAGAAATTTGCTCATAGAAATCCGGAGAATCAATTATGAAAAAGTTATTCTCAGAACTCGATTTAAAATATAAGTTAGCAATCATTGCAGTATTACTTGGTGTGGTTGCTTTATTTGCCGGCGATCCATACAATGGAACTTCTGTTAAAGTAAATGTTAAAGATATTGCATTAAGCACTGTTAAAGAATCAGATAAAATTAATCCAACTGACTTAGCTGACTGGATAATTCAGGGGAAAGCTGATTATGTTTTAGTTGATTTGAGAACTCCAGATAAATATGCTGAGTACACTTTACCTGAAGCAGAAAACATTCCGCTTGTTGAACTTCCTAATTCTGATTTGTTGAGAAATCAGAAAATTATTTTATTCTCAGATGATGAAGTTGTTGCCGCTCAGGGCTGGTTTATTCTTAAAGCAAAAAAATATAATTCAGTTTACATACTTGAAGGTGGATTAAATGGTTGGAAAGACAAAGTCGTATTTCCAAAAGTACCTGCTAATCCAACTAAAGATGAATTGGCAAAATTCGAAAAGCTTAGAGCAGTTGCTCAATATTTTGGTGGCGATCTTGTAACCGAAACTTCTTCAAGTGAAATAAGAAAAGAAATTAAACTCCCAACTTCCACAGTTGCGCCTCAATCAACACAGCCAACTACAGGAAGTAGGAAATTTACTGCTCCTAAAAAGAAAAAGAGAGAAGGGTGCTAGTTCTTAACAATAACATTTAAAATCAGGAGAGATAAATGAAAAAATCTTTTGTTGTTCTAATTCTTTTGTTCGGATTTTTAAGTCAATCAACATTTGCAACTGACGGATACTTTCGTCACGGTTACGGAATAAAATATTCAGCACTTGCCGGTTCCGGCGTTGCTGTTTCATTAAGCTCTTTGGGAGCGATTACTAATCCTGCTTCGATAATCAGAACTAACAATTCTATAGAAATTAATCTTTCAGTATTTAGTCCGAATCGTGATTATACAATTACCGGTAATCCAAGTGGTTTCCCACAAACATTTGGATTAACTCCAGGCAAAATAGAGAGTAATAAAAATATTTTCTTCTTCCCAACAATTGGATTGAAAAGAGGAATCGCAAATAATATGGCAATTGCACTTTCAATTTATGGAAATGGGGGTATGAATACTGACTATCCGGCTCAGACTTTTTATGAATCTTCTTCACCGAACACAGGAGTGAATATCGAGCAACTGTTTGCGAATCTAACTTACGCAATTGAATTAACAAAAGGACATACATTTGGTGTGGCTGGTATTTTTGGTTGGCAAAGATTTGCTGCAAAAGGTTTAGCAGCTTTTAGTCCATTCTCAAGTGACCCGGCTAATCTTTCTGGTAATTCATGGTCAACTTCAACTGGTTTTGGATTCAAGGTTGGATATCAGGGAATGCTGACCGATTGGTTAAGCATTGGTGCAACTTACCAATCAAAAATTAATATGAGTGAGTTTGAAAGATATGCTGGTTTGTTTGCTGAAAAAGGTGATTTTGATATTCCGGCAAATTGGACTGCAGGGGTTGCTGTTTCTCCGAATAAAGATTGGACATTTTTATTAGATGTAAAACAAATTCTTTACAGTGGAATAAAATCAGTAAGCAATCCGATGCTTCCGAATCTTCAGACAAGTCAACTTGGTAAAGATGATGGTGCAGGATTCGGTTGGAAAGATATTACAGCAGTGAAATTTGGTGTGATGTACAAAGCTATCGAAAATTATACTTTAATGGCCGGATATTCTTATAATGAAAATCCAATAAAAGAATCTGAAGTAATGTTTAACATTCTTGCTCCAGCCGTAATTCAGAATCATATAACTGCAGGAGTTACCAGAAAAATCAGCGAAGATAGTGATTTAACATTAGCATTTATGTATGCACTGAACAACAGTGTTAAAGGCGCTAATCCACTTGAAGCACCAGGACAGCAATCCATTGAAATTGCAATGCGTCAATGGCAAATTGAAATTGGTTATTCTTTCTGTCTTATCAAATAAACCAATTATCTCTTTTTATCAAAAGGCATCGATTATAGATGCCTTTTATTTTTTCTCTAATACATCTTCAACCCAACTCATAGCTGCCATTGTTGAAGGCAAACCAATCGTTGGTAGTGCAAGCATTACTGTCTGCATAATTTCTTCTTTTGAACAACCAACCTCGAGTGCTTTTCTGGTATGTGAATGAACTGCACCTTCAAGTCTGGCGCCTGTAGAAATTGCCAGTTTAATTAATGCTCTGGTTTTATCATTCAACGGACCTGCTTTGTGAACCGCTTTACCAAGTTGTTCGTAAGCGTTTGCTACATCAGGAAAATCCTTCTGAAACTTTTCAAATCTTTTTGGTAAATCACTCATTGCAATGCTCCTTTATTTGTGTTTAATTACTAAGTAACAGATAATAAAAAGATCTTGATAAAAAATATTTTATTCTTTTTATACCTCTTTCTGATTGAGAATCTTTCCAGCAGAAGGCAACTATTTTTCTGAATTGAGGAAAAAGATTCAGCATCTCATTAACTTCTTCAGCATATTTAGATTTATTCCTGTTAAGAAATTTTTGGAATAGTTTTCTGAAAAAAGTTGAAAGAAAAACATACCAGATAAATGTCAGGATCAGAGAGCGAATAATCATTACAAGTACTTCATATCTAGTATCGGAATATTCAGGAAACAAAAAAGTTAATAATAAAACAATTAAAGAAATTATAATTATTATCAAACCTGTTGGTCTTAAAATCCATAAACGTTTCTTTTTTCTTTTATCTTTTTTAGGTATTGCATCAACATTGTCGCTGAAATTAATTTTTTGCAATGTTTCAGAGTAAAGTTTAATCTTATCTGGCAATTTACCTGCATACAAACCTATTATAATTCCCACAATCACATGAATTCCAACATAACTTAAAATTATAATTAAACTATAATTCAAATCAGGATGAATACCGATTTGTAAAAATTCATTGCTTACTCCTTTTATAAAAATATTAATTGATTTCCATAATGTGTTTCCGAATAGTACTGTTAACACAATTATTTTCTGAATACCGGAATATAAAAGAGTAAGTATTCCGAGTATGAGAGCCGACAATCTGAAAAACTTTTTATTGTAAAAAACCAGAAAACCCAAAAGTCCCTGAATAAAAACAGCAAGATATGCTGTTAAAGGTGAGTGTGGACTAACGGCAGCTTTAACCAATATTACAATCAATGTAGCTTTTAGGATTTCTTTACTTTTTTCCGAGAACAAAGCAATTAAGGAAATAAACAGAACTGCTGCAGCATTTATAAACGCTCCACGAAATGGTAATGACAGAGCGTGAAGTATTCCTCCAAAAGCAGATTCACTGAAAGCCCATAACGCTGTTATACGGAAAATGGATAAATCTTTAGCAGATAAAGAATTGTTTTGCAAATGTGTAAAATTATCTTTCATGTAGATTTTATTTTCTTTAACTAAACTAAGGAAAAGCAACTTTTATTCAATATTATATAAAAAATGTTGGGTTAATACTCAAATGAGATCTTTCTGAACTCAAAAGTCATAAAACCTGTTAATAAGGTTTAATTATTAAAAGTGAGTTTTTATATTTGTTTCGCAATTAATAACTAATCAGGAAAATTTTTAATGGCAAATCATTATCAAATTGCCGTCCTCGGTGGCGGACCGGGTGGCTATGTTGCTGCAATTCGGGCTGGTCAGCTTGGTTTCAAAACAGTTGTTATTGATAAGGATAATTTAGGCGGTATTTGTTTGAATTGGGGCTGTATTCCAACAAAATCCTTGTTAAAAAATGCCGAGATATACGATACATTTAAAAATCATGGTAAAGATTTCGGCATCACTGCCAAAGAATTGACATTCTCTTTCAAAGACATTATCAAGCGAAGTCGTGATATCGCAGATCGCATTTCTAAAAATGTAGAACTTCTTGTTAAGAAAAATAAAGTTGACAGAATAAGAGGTTTTGGTAAACTCATCAGTCATAACCAGATTGATGTGTTTGATAAAGATGGAAAAAAGATTGATTCTATCATTGCTGATAAAATAATAATTGCAACAGGTGCACGACCACGAACTATTCCACAAATTCCTGTAGATAGAAAAAATATCATTACCAGTACAGAGGCAATGATACTTGAAGATTTGCCGAAAGAACTGATTGTTATTGGTGCCGGTGCTATCGGGATTGAATTCGCATACTTTTACAGTGTGCTTGGTACAAAGGTAACAGTTGTTGAAATGCTTGATAATATTCTTCCAATAGAAGATAAAGAAGTATCTCAAACTCTCGAAAAGAATTTTAAGAAAAGAGGAATCGAGATTTATACTAAAGCAACCGTTGAAAAGGCAGAAGTAAAAGGGAAAAAAGTAATTGTTACAATTAATCAGAATGGTAAGAAGATAGAACTCTCTGCAGAGAAATTATTAAATGCAATTGGTGTCGTTGGAAATGTTGAAGGTTTCGGACTCGAAGAACTTGGAATTGAGATATTCAAAAATCATATTAAAGTTGATAAGAATACTTACCAAACGAATATTCCGAATATTTATGCAATTGGCGATGTTATCGGTCCACCATGGTTAGCACATGTTGCATCAGCAGAAGGAATACATTGTGTTGAAGGCATAAAGGGAATTAAAAATCCACCAATTGATTATGATAACATTCCGGGTTGTACATATTGTCAGCCACAAGTTGCCAGTGTTGGATTAACAGAGCAAAAAGCAAAGGAACTTGGTTACGAAATTAAAGTTGGTAAGTTTCCTTTTATGGCAAGCGGAAAAGCATTTGCAGTTGGGGAAAGAGAAGGATTTGTTAAATTAATTTTTGATGCAAAGTATGGTGAAATATTAGGTGGACATATAATTGGTAGTGAAGCTACTGAATTAATTGCAGAGGTTGCGCTAGCAAGAGCACTTGAAGCAACAGGTCATTCAATTATTAAAACTGTTCACGCTCATCCGACTTTGTCTGAATCAATAATGGAAGCAGCAGCAAATGCTTACGGAGAGGCAATTCATATTTGATGAGTAAAGAATATGAGACTAAGCAAAGCCGAAATAGAAATTTTGCGAGAAGCTTTAAGAGAAATAGACCCTGATGCCAAATTATATCTTTTTGGTTCAAGGTTGTTCGATGATAGAAGAGGTGGAGATATTGATTTACTTGTTGTATCTAAAAAGTTGACTAAAAAAGATTTAAGAAAAATTAAAAGAGCATTTTATAATAAATTCGGTGAACAGAGAATAGATATTATTCTTGATAATGGCAGTTCAGATGATCCGTTTATCACAAAGGTAAGATCAGAAGCAGTTTTATTATGAGTAATCAAATATTAAAACAAAATATTGAATCACTTAATAAACAATTAAAATGGCTCGAAAGGTCTTTTAACATCTGTAAATCAATTGGAATTAAAGATTCTTACCGCGAAACTGAATTAGATAATTTTGAAACTCTCTCAGGAAGATTTGCTCGGTCGATTGATTTTTTAGTCCGTAAAGTTTTTAGATCTTTAGATGATATTGAATTTGAACCTCAAGGAACTTTAATAGACACAGTCAACAATGCTCATAAAAGAAATTTAATCAATGATATTAATATTTTTAATTCAATCAGAGATTTACGAAATGAAATTGTTCACGAATACCTTGAAGAAAACCTAATTGATAATTTTGATGAACTTTTGAAACTAACACCTGAACTAATTGATGTGATTAATAAAACTATCAAATACGCTAATCGATATATTTCGAATGAATAGACAATTAACATATTGCGATCTCGAATTTATTGATTATAAAGAAGCATGGGATTTACAATATCTTCTTCATAAGCAAAGAATAGAGGATATTATTTCAGACACTTTACTTTTACTTGAACATCCGAATACTTATACTCTTGGTAAAACTGCACACATTGAAAATTTAGTCGGTGGAAAAGATTTTCTCGAGAAAAATCATATCTCTGTTTATAATATCGATAGAGGCGGAGATATAACTTATCACGGACCCGGACAAATTGTTGGTTATCCGATTATCAAATTAACTGACTGGCATCAGGACTCTCACAAATATCTTCGCACACTTGAAGAAGTCATAATAAAAGTTTGTAATGATTATGGACTTACAGCCGGAAGAATTGAGGGATATACTGGTGTATGGATTGAAGATAGAAAAATCGCAGCAATAGGAATAAAAATCAGTCGCTGGGTAACGATGCACGGTTTTGCCTTCAATGTGAATACTAATCTCGATTTGTTTAATGGAATAATTCCCTGTGGAATTTCAGACAAAAGTGTTACATCACTTCAGAAAGAACTTGGCTGCGGAATTCCAATTAACGAAGTAAAAGAAAAATTGCTTCATCATTTTATGAATGAATTTAACTATACAGAAGTTGAATTTATTCCTAAAGAAAGTTTATTAAATCCAACTGTAAAAAACTGAAAGGTTTTTTGATGACAAAAAAAACAAACACACAGAAAACAAAAGTGAAATCATCGCTAAAGCCAACAAACGGTAAATCTATGATTGCGAAAATAAAAGCCGGTAATAAGGAGTTCACAAAGGATGAGCTGTTGCATGTTTTGAGAATGATGTTAAGAACAAGGACACTTGATAACAAAGCAATGAACCTATTAAGGCAGGGTAAAACATTTTTTCATATTGCTGCATCCGGACACGAAGCTGTTCAGGTTGCGATTGGAATTTCGCTCAATCCAAATAAAGATTGGTTATTTCCATATTACAGAGATTTAGGTACTGTATTGACATCAGGAATTACTCCGGAAGAAGTATTCCTTCAAACATTCGCAAAAGCAACTGACCCTGCAAGTGGTGGAAGACAATTACCAGTGCACTGGGGTTCAAAAAGAATTAATCTGCCAACTCAATCTTCTCCAACAGGGACACAATTTTTACAAGCTGTTGGAACTGCATTGGCTTCTGTGAAAAGAGGCGAAAGAAATATTTCATATGTAAGTAGCGGTGAAGGAACTACAAGTCAGGGTGAATTTCACGAAGCAGTAAACTGGGCAAGCAGGGAAAAGTTGCCTGTGTTGTTTGTAATTCAGAATAACAAATATGCTATATCAGTTCCTGTGAGTGCTCAAAGCGGAGGCAAAGGTCATTCAATTGCTGAAATGATGGCAGGCTTTGGAACTTTACACAGATTAAAAATTGATGGAACTGATTTTTTTGAATCTTATGAAAAGGTTCAGGAAGCAATAGATTATATCAAAAGTGGAAAAGGTCCGGCACTGATTGAAGCTGAAGTTGTAAGACTTCAATCCCATTCTTCTTCAGATGATCAGAAAAAATATCGCGATGAAAAAGAAATTGAAGAGGATATGAAAAAATGTCCGATTGAAAAGTTTGCAAAAGTTTTAATGGCTAAAGGAATTTTGACTGAAGAAGAATATTCGGAAATCAAAAAAGAAATTACTGATGAGATAAACGAAGCTTCAGACAGAGCATTCAAAGCACCTGATCCAAAACCTGAAGACGCAACAAAATTTGTATATGATGAAAGTGGTTTTAGGGAATCATTAGAATATGAAAAGAATGAGCCATCCGGAAATAAAATAGTGATGGTCGATGCAATTAATCATGCACTTCACGAAGAGATGGAACGAAATCCTGATATGTACATATTTGGAGAAGATATTGAAGATGGTAAAGGTGGAGTATTTACTGCAACAAAAGGTCTCTCAACAAGATTCACAAGGAAAAGAGTTTTCAATTCACCACTCGCAGAAGCAAGCATAATGGGTGTTGCAATCGGTATGGCATTCACAGGTTTGAAACCTGTTGTTGAAATTCAATTTGGTGATTATATCTGGCCTGCATTTATGCAAATGAAAGACGAATTAGCTACTATAAGATATCGATCTAACAATGCGTGGGAAAGTCCTGTTGTTACAAGAGTTGCAGTTGGTGGTTACATTCACGGAGGTTTGTATCATAGCCAGAACATCGAATCCATTTTTGCTCATGTTCCGGGAATATTTATCGCTTATCCTTCAAATGCAGCCGATGCTAAAGGACTTCTTAAAACAGCATGCAGAATTAAAGATCCGGTTCTTTTCTGTGAGCACAAAGGATTATACAGACAAAGTTTTGCAATGTCGCCGGAACCTGATGAAGAGTATTTGATTCCTTTTGGAAAAGCTAAAGTTGCTAAAGAAGGAAATGATGTTACAGTTGTTTCGTGGGGTGTGAGTTTCTGGGATGCGATGATTGCTGCAAAGAAATTGGAAGAAGAAGATGGTTATTCTGTAGAAGTAATTGATATCAGAACAATCATTCCTTTGGATGAAGAAACTATTTATAACTCGGTAAAGAAAACAAATAAGGTTATAATCATTCACGAAGATACTTTCACTGCAGGTTTTGGTGCAGAAATAGCAGC
This sequence comes from Ignavibacterium sp., assembly GCF_025998815.1. Classification (NCBI taxonomy): domain Bacteria; kingdom Pseudomonadati; phylum Ignavibacteriota; class Ignavibacteria; order Ignavibacteriales; family Ignavibacteriaceae; genus Ignavibacterium; species Ignavibacterium sp. The sequence goes on along the minus strand of NZ_AP026678.1, from coordinate 684,526 downwards.
CCGGATTTCAGATAAGTGTTTCAGATTTCTGGATGCACCTGTAAAAAGAATAGCAGCTAAAGATGCGCATATTCCATATTCACCGATTCTTGAAAATGCTGTGCTTCCGAGTCGCGAAGAAATTTATAGAGGTATTAAAGAATTAATTCTCTACTAATAATCAATTAAAAGTCTGAATAAATTTTTATAGGAGTTACAAAATGGATATCATAATGCCGAAGATGGGTGAAAGTGTTAATGAAGGCACAATCATCAAATGGCATAAAAAAGTTGGCGATAAAGTAAAACGAGATGAAATTATTTTTGAAATAAGCACTGATAAAGTTGATACAGAAATTCCCGCTCCCGAAGATGGAGTTTTATCTGAAATCCTGGTAAATGAAGGTGAGACTGTCGAAGTAGGAACTGTTGTTGCCAGACTTCAAACTGAAGGTGGTGAAGTTGTGCAAAAAACAGAACCAAAGATCGTGGAAGAAGTTCCTCCGGTTCAAAAAGTAGAGGAAGTTGTTGAGCAAAAAGTTGAATCACAATCTGTAACATCATCCGCAACCTCTAACGGTAATATAATTGAAATCGCAATGCCTAAAATGGGCGAATCAGTTATGGAAGGAACAATAATCAAGTGGCATAAGAAAGTTGGCGATAAGGTTAAGAAAGATGAAACAATTTTTGAAATAAGTACAGATAAAGTTGATACAGAAATTCCATCACCTGAAGAAGGAACTTTAGTTGAAATTCTCGTGGGTGAACAGGAAACAGTTGAAGTTGGAACAATCGTAGCAAAGCTGGCAGTTGGTAGTGATGTAGTTATATCAAAACCTGTGACAGAAAAAGAACCGGTTACTGAAGTTAGAAGAGAAGAACCAGTTTCGATGCACGATAACTTTTCAGTTACAGAAAATATCAGAGAAGAATTAAAAACTGAATCTGACAGATTTTATTCACCATTGGTTTTAAGCATTGCTGAAAAAGAGAATGTAAGCTTCGATGAATTAAGAAAAATTTCTGGTAGCGGAATAGATGGAAGAGTAACAAAAAAAGATATTCTTGCATATATAGAACAAAGAAAATCAAAGACAACTAAAACACAAGAAGTTGTCTCGCAGACTTCTCAGCCACAGATTACCAAAACTGCTGCCCCTGCGCCATCATTTGTACCTGAAACTTCATCAACATATTCCTCAAGCGATGTTATTAAAATTCCAATGGATAACATCAGAATGAAGATAATGGAACATATGGTTCATAGTCGCGATACTTCAGTTCATGTTACAAGTATGATTGAAGCCGATATTACTCTTATTCATAATTTTATTAATCAGAAAAAAGATGAGTATCTGCAGAAAGAAAATGTTAAACTTACTTATATGGCATTCATTGCCGATGCAGTTGTAAAGTCACTTAAAAAATATCCACTTCTTAATTCAACAATCGATGGAAACACAATCCTGCAAAAGAAATTTATTAATCTCGGAATAGCTGTAGCAATTGAGCCAACAGGATTGATAGTTCCGAACATCAAAGGAGCAGGTGAAAGAAATACAATCGGTTTAGCAAAAGCAATCGCAGATTTAGCAAATCGTGCAAGAACCAAAAAGCTTACACCGGATGACATTTCCAATGGAACTTTCACAATTACAAATTATGGCGTCTTCGGAACTATTTTCGGAACACCGATAATAAATCAACCTGAGGTTGCAATTCTTGGTGTCGGAACCGTTCAGAAAAAACCTGTTGTTGTAGAAGTTAATGGATTAGATTCAATAGCCGTCAGACATATTGTTGCATTAACTTTATCACACGATCATAGACTGATTGATGGTATGTTAGGAGGACTGTTCCTGAAATCAATTAAAGATATTCTGGAGAATTTTGATCCGGAAAATTTTAACTAAGTTATTTGATATTAAATTGATTAGATGAAAGATCATTCTATATGCAGAAAATAAATCAACATCAGAAAGCATTTAAAGAACAAATTGAAAAGTCCAGACAGGATTTAGGAAAAAGACCTGAGTGGCTTAAAGTAAAATTACCGACCGGTGAAAACTACACTGATGTTAAGAATCTGATGCGAAGACAAAAGTTAAACACAGTTTGTGAAGAAGCCAGATGTCCAAACATTGCAGAATGCTGGAATCATCGCTCAGCTACTTTTATGATTTTAGGTGATACCTGCACACGAAGCTGTGGTTTTTGTAATGTAAAACTTGGAATTCCAAATGAACTTGATTTGAACGAACCTTACCGTGTTGTTGAATCAGTTATTGAATTGGATTTGAGACATGTTGTAATTACTTCAGTCAATCGTGATGAGCTGAAAGATGGTGGAGCAACAATTTTTAAAGAGTGTGTAAGATTAATTCGTGAACGAAAACCGGATTGCACTGTTGAAATTCTTATCCCTGACTTTAAAGGTGATGAAAATGCATTTGAAATAATTATGCAATCACCACCAGATATTCTTAATCATAATCTTGAAACAGTACCGAGATTGTATCACGCAGTCCGGCCACAGGCAAAATATGAAAGAAGTCTGAATCTTATCAGATGGTTCAAAAGTAAAGGACTTAAAACAAAAAGTGGAATTATGGTCGGAATCGGTGAAAAACCTGAAGAGGTGATTGAGTTGATGAAAGATTTGGTAAGTCACGGCTGTGATATTCTTACAATCGGACAATATCTTCAACCGACAAAACAACATCTTCCGGTTGACAGGTTTGTTACGCCTGAGGAATTCAGAATGTACAAAGAAGAAGGATTAAAAATGGGATTCAAAATTGTTGAATCCGCTCCTTTAGTCAGAAGTTCTTATCACGCTGATCAGCATGCGAGGGCGATTTTTAGCAACGACTAAATTTCAAATCATAAATTTGAGATTTTCCCTGAATGTGAGTTAAATTCGATCAGAATTAATTAATCAAAACTTAATACTTGATTTAAGAATTTTTTTTAATTTAGCAGCCGCTATCAAAAAGTTTAATTATTAATTGATGAAAAATTTTCTACGATTCTGTTTCATTCTGTTTTTTACTTCTTATATTGCTGCACAGCAAAATCCTGACAAAATATTTAAATCTTTAGATGATGATAATTCCAAATTCACAAATGTTGGTAACATTGGTCTTACAATAACTAACTTCGGAACTTACGGACATGGTTTTACACTTTGGCCCAGACAACCAAGTTGCGAATATCCTATCGGTTCAGGTATCGAACACATTTTTGATGGAGGACTTTGGATTGGCGCTTTCACTTCAAATGATTCACTTGGAAGTGGAAGACAAGGTCCGTTTGTAACTACTGCTGCAGTTGATGCTGCTTCAGTTTCTGCAAGAGGCGGAGGATTTGAGTTTACCAACAAACCTGGTGACAGAGTAGTTGAACGCTCGGCTTTACTCGATTCAAAAGTTTATAGCCCGCTTGCAATTTCACACCAGGACTTTGTGATGGAATATTCCGATACAAGCACTACTTTATCTGGTGGTGAAATTATTCCTGATCACAATCCCATCGGCGTAGTTGTTCATCACGAATCATATTCCTGGAATCTTTCCTTTGCCAATAACTTTGTTATAATGAATTACTGGATTAAAAATGTATCTGGCAAATATCTAGATAGTGTATTTGTTGGATTATGGACTGATGCAGTTGTCAGAAATACAAATATCACTTCACCAAGAAGTGGGTCAACATTTTTTGATAAAGGTGGGAATGGATACTCGCAAGAATTCAGAGTTGCTTACGAATTTGATGCAACAGGTGATATTGGATTTACTGATAGTTATGTTGGAATGCAATTCTTAGGAGCTTCAGCACCTTATGACTCAGTGAATTTTGTTAGCTGGCAATTCAGAAACACAACTGATCCAAACTTATTTGCCCCTCAAACCGATGTTGAACGGTACAGGAAAATGGAAGGATACTTCGGTGGAAATAATCGCTTTCCATGGCAGGTTTCACCGGCAACATTAAAATCTCCTTCCAACAGATCAGTTCTAATCACCGCAGGTCCTTTCAGAAAAATTTCTCCGGGCGATTCAATCAATGTTGTTTTTGCAATTATCACCGCTAAAAAATTCGGAACCGATCCTGCAGCATTAGATAATGATGAGCAGAAAACAAATTTATTCACCAGTGCCGAATGGGCATTAAGAGCCTACTATGGCGAGGACAGAAACAGAAATGGAGTTCTTGATGTTGGTGAAGATTTAGACGGCGATGGGAAGATAACTCGTTATATTTTGCCGACACCACCTCAAAATCCTAAAGTAAAAGTTGTTCCTGAGAGTCAGAAAGCAACGATTTATTGGGATAAAAGAGCAGAAGTTTCGGTTGATCCAATTACAGGTGAAAAAGATTTTGAGGGATATCGCCTCTACAGAACAATGTCCGGTTTTGATTTAACAGCAAGTCAGGATTTAAATGTTGCTCTTGTTAAAATGGCTGAGTTTGATAGTCTTGGTAATGATGTTGGCTTAAATACAGGATTCTCTTTTGTTGAATTATCTGAACCTATTACTTTTCCTGGCGATACAACGGAGTATTGGTATAAATTTGAAATTCAGAATCTTCTGAATGGATGGCAGTATGTCTTTTCTGTTACAGCTTTTGATAAAGGTGATGTTACATTTAATCTTGAAAGTCTGGAATCAGGAAAATTAGTTAATGCGATAAAAATAATTCCAGGTGTGCTTCCAACTTCAGATGAAAATGTTGAGATTGGTGTTTATCCAAATCCATATTATGCAAATGCTTATTGGGATGGAAATTCTGAGCGGCTTAGAAAAATTTATTTTTATAATTTGCCAGCAGAATGTGAAATCACTATTTATACTTTGGCCGGCGATGTTATAAAAAGAATTAATCATGACCTGTCGAGTAATGGTTCTGATTTAAGATGGTTTCAAACTTTTTCCAAAGATGGAAAACAAATTATGTCTGGCGGTGAACATGCGTGGGATTTAATTACGGATAATGATCAGGCAATTGCAACAGGTTTATATCTCTTCTCAGTTAAAGACCTGAGCAATGGAAACATTAAAACAGGAAAATTTTTAATCGTTAAATAAAGGTGACATTATGAAAACAAAATTATTATTCATTCTGATTCTGGTTTCGGGTTCTCTGATCTTTGCCCAGAATTATCCGAACATCAGTATTCGAGATATACAATTTCTTCCGAATGATTCATTATCTGCAGGCAGAGATGGTTCTTTGCATGTTGGAGATACTGTGCAGGTTACCGGTGTTGTAATGGTTTCACCGGTTGTTGATCCAACTTTCGACAGAAGACCGATTATGTGGGCAGGTTCGAGATGGCAGACTTATCTGCGAGATACAAATTTCACTTTTACCGAATGGGCAGGATTAAATATTATACAAAATGATACTAGTGCTGCTGCTCAGGGAACTTTGATGGATCTTCTGGATACTGCTCAGGTAGTAACGATAACTGGTGTGGTAGCGGAATTTGGCCAACAAACGCAATTAAATGTTCTTACTAATCCTTTAACACCGATTCAGTTTCATGGTGTTAAACCAAGCAGAGGCGAACCTCTTGAAATTACAATTGCAGATTTGAATACAGGAACACCTCCTGTAGGAAATTTATTGACCGGCGAAAAATATGAAGGAATGTATGTGATAATAAGAAATGTTATCACATCTGACAGAAACACATCTACCGGTACTTTTGCAATTAATGACGGACAGGGAAATCAGATATTCATTCATGATCAATCGGGCTATTTTACAAGAAGAAATCATCAACTTAGAACTTTTGATCCTCCGATTGATGGAACAACTATTCAATATATCAGAGGAGTTGTAGGTCATTTCAATAATCCTTCAAGATATGTCCTTCGCCCAATGTACCCTGATGATTTGTTGATTGGTCAATCACCTCCATCAATAACAAATATCAGAAGAAATATTGATTTGGTTGGACCAAATGATGCTGTAACCATCACAGCAACAATTACTGATATTGATCAAGGTGGAGATGTTACAGAAGCAAAAGTCAGATACAGAATTAATGGTGGAAATTTAAGCGAGCTTAATATGGTCGAAGGCTTAAATAATCTTTGGTCTGCAACAATTCCGGCAGTGGGATTGGATTCAGCATTAGTAGATTTTTATGTCTGGGCAAAAGATAACGATGGAATGATTTCAATAAATCCTGCTGATACAGTAAGAAACAAATATTTCTATTTAGTTCTTAACAGACCTGTTACCATTTATGATGTTCAATACAGTCCTTTTGGAAGCGGCTTCAGCGCTTATAATAATTACAGAGTAACAGTCTCAGGTGTTGTAACAGCAGATACTTCTGATTTACAGGGAGACGGAAATCAGGTTAGCCGAAGAGTTTATATGCAGGATGGAGTTGGTCCGTGGCGTGGAATCTGGATTGGTGGTCTTGCTGCTGATCCGTTGCAAAGAGGACAAAATGTAACTGTTAGCGGTTTAATCAGAGAAAGTAACAGCAATACATTTATCGATAGTATTACATCTGTTGTTGTAAATTCAACCAGCAATCCTTTACCGGATTTCGTTACTGTTTCCACTGCTGACATTGGAACATTGCCAAATGGAACTATTTCCGCTGAACAGTATGAGGGTGTCTTGATAAAATATCTTAATGTAACAGTAACAGATGATAATGCAGATGGAAATCCAGGTCCAAATGGTGGCGGAAACAGCAACTTTGGTGAAATACTCGTTGCAGATAATTCCGGAATTAATACCAGAGTTGAACTTCAGGAAGGAAATCACGAATATCATAATCTTTGGGTTGCAGGGTTAGATACAGTTCCAGGAAATATACGTGTATTGCAGAACAGTACATTTGAAGAATTAAGAGGTATTCTTTTCTACTCATTTGGAAATTATAAATTGGTTCCAAGAAAATCTGATGACTTTGTTGGATATGTATCCGATGTTAATGATAATGCAATAATGTCTGTTAACCAATATAAATTAGAACAGAACTATCCTAATCCATTTAATCCGATTACTACTATTCAATACAATATTCCGAAGGAAGGTTTTGTCCAGATTAAAGTATTTAATATACTCGGACAGGAAGTAATGACTCTTGTTAATATGAATCAGGTACCCGGAAATTATAAAGTTATATTCGATGCTTCTTCTTTATCATCAGGTGTTTATTTGTATCAAATTAATGTGAATGATTTTCAGCTGACTAAGAAAATGATTCTGATGAAATAAGAGTATTTAATGAAATTGTCAGTCTGCGTTGAATTTTTACAAGGACTGACAATTTCTAAATTATTTTTTTGAAGCTTAAAAGATGTAAATGAAAAAAACTTTACTAACTATTATAATTCTTCTTCAATCAGTCCTTCTGATTTCTTGTTACGATGAACTGATTGATGCACCGGTTGGAAATAAACCTCCAGATACTTTTATCTCCGTTTTTACTGACAGTACTATAACAAAACAACCGAGCAGTGTTAAGTTATATTGGTGGGGAGATGATTCTGATGGTTTGATAATTGGTTATTTCATTTCTATTGACGGTATAAACTGGACATTCACATCAAAAAATGATTCACTTATTTCATTTACTCTTTTAGGTTCTGATACAACATATCTTTTCAGAGTTGCTGCAGTTGATAATTCTGGCAATGGTATTTATGATAATCAATTAGTTTCGGGCAATATCAATTTCGGACCGGAACCTTTCACCGATCTCAACAATAATGGAAAATGGGATAATAATGAGCCGTTTATTGATTGTGGAGCAATTGACTCAGAACCTGCAACATTACTTCTGCCGCTTAAGAATTCGGCTCCAATAATCAAATTTCTTGTTGATAAAAATGATAATACGATTTTAATTCCCGATACAACTTTTCCTGTTGCTTCTTTTGGTTGGACAATAACTGATCTTGATGGAGATAACACAATCAGTAAAGTTTTCATTGCATTGAATGATACATCGCAGAAAATTCAATTGCCGGCATCAACACGATTTGTAACTATTAAAGTTGAACCTCCTTATAACTCGGATATCGTAGATTGTGATGTTTATCTCGGAACTTCTATCACAACTCCATATCACACAAAATTGCCGGGCTTAAAATTAAATGACCTGAATAAATTCTATGTCTATTGTGAAGATATTGCAGGCAGCGTAAGTCAGTTATTATCAATGCCATCAGAAAACAGCAGTCTAATTTGGTATGTTAAAAAACCAGCCGGAGATATTCTTATAATTGATGATTATGCCACCAACGATAATGCTGCTTCATTTTACTATCAGATTGCAGATAGTCTTAATTTATCATCTAGAGTTGATGTTTGGGATATCAAACTTGGTAAAACATCTACAACTCCAGCTAAACTTTTACCAAAATTTATTTCACCACAGTTCACTGAAACCTTAAAACTTTTCAAAGCTGTTTATTGGTACACTGATAATGATCCGACACTTGAACCAGCACAAATTTCTGTAAGAGAATATATCATCAGTGGTGGAAAAATATTTTTCTCAATGATATTTCCTCAGCAATTTGATCCAAGAGGATTAAGTGACTTTTTACCTGTTGATAGTTTAAGTCCTGCTCCGATTAGTTTTATTCCGAGGAATACTTTAATCAATCCTGCAGATGATGGAATCACCCTAAACTATCCATTACTTTCGATTGATGACAGCACGGTTCCTGTTGCACGCATTAGAACTTATTATCCAAATCCTTTTGCTGCAAAAACTCTTTACAAGTTAGCTTTAAGTGGTGAACCGATAATCGGATTCAAAACATCTGATTCTAAATTAATTTATATGGGGATTCCTCTGCATCGTGCTAATGGAAATCCGTTTAATATTAAAAATTTATTCGATAAAGTATTTTTTGAAGAATTCGGACTTCAAAGATGATTAAACATATTACATTTTTAATATTACTTGTATCATTAACAGTCTATCCGCAAGGCACAGGCAGTATTTCCGGAACAATTAAAGATAAAGCTAATGGTGAACCGCTACCTGGTGTTAATGTAGTTTTGAAAGGAACTTATTACGGTGCAGCGACTGATATAAACGGAAAATATACTATCCAATCAATCAATCCCGGAACATATATAGTTGAAGTTTCTTTAATTGGATATAAAACAGTTCAGTTTACAGGTGTGCAGATTGCAGCAGGTCAGAATAAAAAAATTGATGTTGAACTTGAGGAAACAGTCTTAACACTTGGTCAGGATGTAGTAGTTGTTGGAGAAAAACCTTTACTTGATGTTGAAGAAACTCAGAGCAAAAAGACTATTTCAAAAGAAGATATTGAAATTGCTATTATTGAGAATATTACTGATTTGGTTAGTCAACAAGCTGGTGTTATCAAATCCGACAATGCAATTCATATTCGTGGTGGCAGGTCTTATGAAAATGCATTTTTACTCGATGGAGTTTCAGTTCAGGATCCATTAGCAGGAACTGGTTTTGGTTTACAACTTTCTTCAAGTGCTTTGGAAGAAGTTGAAGTAATAACCGGTGGATATAATGCTGAATTTGGTCAGGCAACTTCTGGTGTTGTGAATGTCAGAACAAGAGAGGGTGGTAATAAATATCATGGTTATCTTTCTTATAAGCGAGATAATTTTGGCAATAAATCATCTTATCATGTTTTCAATATTGACATCACTGAGGCAAATCTTAGTGGACCTGAACCAATCACAACATACATACTTCCGGCAATTGGAGTTAATATTCCGGGTGAGTTAACTTTTTTCGGAAATTTTTATGCTGGCTTTAGTGATGGAATAACCCAGGGTTACTTTAAAGGTAAAGCAAAGCAACTTTATTCATCTACATTTTACGGTACTCGCTTTGCACCTCGCTCTGAAAACAGTTGGTTCTGGATGGGAAAACTGACTTATAAATATTCACCTACATTAAAGTTTAATTATTCCTTTAATCAGTCGGTTAATATTAATCAGAATTCTCAATCGCTTCAATCAAATCTTGAATATGTAGAGCCAAGTCCGGGTTATCAATACGAGTTTCAATACATTCTGGATAATGCAAATACTTTTACACATAATAATAAGTATCATACATTTACAATCACGCATACCTTAAATACAAAAACATTTTATGAGTTAAAGTTCAGTAATTACTATACAAATCTTCGTGCCGATGCAAATGGCAAGATGTGGTATGAATATCAGGAACCAAAAGATATCACGAACTTTCCAATAGAATATTACAACATTGATCGGGATACAATTGGTGTTATTCCCGGTGATGGATTCTGGGATTTGGGTAATCCATTTACCTGGCGTGATCACTTTCTTCAGGAGTTTTCTGTTCGTGGTGATTTAACAAGTTTCTTCGATGAAAAAAATAAATTTAAAGCCGGTTTTAGTATGCAATTTCAGGAAATGCAGGTTATTGATATATACAAACCCTGGATTGGTGAACTTGGTTTGAATAACGATTTATACAAAGTTTATCCCGCACTTGGTTCTCTTTATGCTCAGGATAATATTAATTTCAGCGGAATGATTTTGAATTTTGGTTTGCGTTTCGATTATTGGTTTCCCGGAAAATATGTTGACGATGCAGTTGAAAATCCTGAAGTTGTTACCATTCCGGATGAAACACGAGATAGGTACAGATCTAATTCATTTAAGTGGTTTGGTAACAGAAGATTTAAAGCAAGATTAAGTCCGAGACTTGGAATTTCACATCCGGTATCAGATAATCAAACATTATTCTTTTCTTATGGACACTTCAGTAAATGGCCTAAACCACAATTTGTTTATGCGAAATTAAGTCCTGCAAACGCAAAATCATCTTTCCAGAGATTTGGAAATCCAAACCTAAATCCTGAAACCACTGTAGCTTATGAACTTGGTTTGCGAACTCAATTTACAAATGACGATGTGCTTACAATTACAGCTTATTACAAAGATATATTTGATTATGTAAGCACAAGAACTGCACAGATTTCTTCAGCACGATTTGCAACTCAGCGATTCATCACTTATGTAAATACTGATTATGCTCGTTCCAGAGGTATTGAATTTGAATTCAAAAAGAGAATAGGCAAATGGTTCAACGGAAACGCTCAGTTTGCATATTCTATTGTAACCGGAAAAAGCTCAAGTGCAGACGAAGGTGTTCTGGTTTTAACTGGTGATTTAGATGAATCTATTAAAGAAGAATATGTTAGCTGGGATAGACCTATCAACGCTTCTATCTCAACAAGTTTTTATGTTGAAAAGGGAAGTCCACTCTTTGGATTTCTTCCGGGAATACTTGATGATTACAATATCTATTTAAGATTCTTCTATCAATCAGGCAAAAGATATACACCTGCAGTTTTCACTGGTGCATATCAAACTGATGGCAGACCTATTTATGAATTTGTGAGAAGAGAAAGAAATTCAAAGCTGGGAGATGATTGGTTCTGGATAGATTTAAACTTCGAAAAATATTTTGTTATCGATAACCTGAAATTTTCATTCTTCATAGAAGTGAATAATATTCTTGACCAGAAAAATTCTGCAATCATTAATCCTGTTACCGGAAAAGCTTATGAATACGGTGATCCGGTACCTTCAAGCTGGAATGATCCGAAATATCCGGATTTGCAGGCACCGATTAATCCGTATCCATTTAATCCGGCAAGATATTTAACAAGAAGAAATGTAAAGTTTGGAGTTAGTTTCAGGTTTTAAAAAACAAATTATTTAAATGATTAAAAAATCCCATAAGGGATAAAAGAGAATATGAGATTTAAGTATTACATCATAACTTTAATTTTGATTTTATTATGTAAGGATATCAATGCACAATTATTTCCAGTGCTTGGAGGTCAGCGTGCGGGCATTTCAACAGCTCAGTTTCTTAAAATAGGAGTTGGAGGAAGAGCATCTGCATTGGGTGATGCATTCGTTGCTATTGCTAATGATGCATCAGCTTTGTATTGGAATCCGGCTGGTTTAACTCAGTTTAACCAAAACCAGGTTTTCTTCTCACATAATAAATGGGTTGTTGATATAAATCATGATTTTCTTGGTGCAGTCTATCATCTTGATGAAACCAATTCTTTCGGTATTGCTCTCACTGCTTTAACAATGCAGGATATGCCAGTAACTACTGAGTTTGCACCATTCGGAACTGGTGAATATTTTGGTTTCAGTGATATTGCAGTTGCAGTTTCATACTCAAGAAAGATGACAGACAAATTCAGTTTTGGCGGAACTGTACGATATATTGAAGAAACTCTCGACAAACTTAAAATGCGTGGTGTAATGATTGACCTAGGTACATATTATTGGACCGGACTTGGATCAACCAGATTTGCAGTAGCTGTTACCAACTTCGGAAGTAATTTAGCTCCTGACGGCAAAGTTGTATTAGTCGGAAAAAGGGAAGTTTCATCCTGGCAGGATTTTGCACCACCAACAGTATTCAGAATAGGTTTTGCATTTGAACCTTATGAAGATGAACAACATAAAGTTACAACATCATTTCAGCTGAATCATCCAAACGACAACAGTGAAAATCTTTCCACCGGAGTTGAGTATGTATGGAACAACATGCTTTTCATTCGTGCGGGTTATAAGTTTAATGTAGATGAACAGAATTATTCTTTCGGTGCAGGAATAAATGTACCACTCGATATTGCAAACTTTACTCTTGATTACGCATTCTCAAATTTCTCAAGACTTGGATCAGCACATAGATTTTCAATTTTATTAGGCTTATGAAAATAACTTTAATTAAAATACTTCGAACTATTTCTCTGGTTTCTCTGATTTTATTCTTTCTCAGTTGTGAAGATAAATTCGAATTACCAACTACTTCCGGACCTGGAAATATTGCTGGTGACACAGTTTATGTTCAATTAAATCCTCCTTGGGAAGGTTTTAACAATCCGCAGGACATTTACATCGGTAATGAACCATTTATTTATGTTGCCGATACTGATAATGATAGAATTGTAATGATGAATCTTGCAGGAACCATCCTTGGAACAAGAACAATAAAAAAACCAGTTGCAATTGCTCAGGATTATCAACTTAATCTGATTGTTTGTTCAGAGTTCGACACACTTGGCAGTACATTCGGAGCGGTTTACAAAATAAATTTGGTTGCTGCAAATCATAATTTATCAGAAGCTCCGATTACAAGATTATTACCAAGACCAAATGTTCCTTCTGATTTGAAAACAGGAATTCGATACACTGGTATTGCAGTCTTTTATGATAATTCATTTTATGTTGCGCGAACCGGACCAAATAATTCAAGCATCTTCGATCCGGATAATTCAATATTGATTTTTCAGAAAAAATTATTGGATGATGGATCAAAGAAAGATACATTGATAGGCAGATTACCATCAATCGAACCAGTTGGAACAGGACTATTAACTGCATTTAATATCAGTTCATTAGCTTCATTCAAAAAAAGAAATACAGATTTTGTGATGACGCTTACTGGAAATTCCACATTCAAAACTCAATGGCTATATTTTAATTTCGCATCTGAAACACCTGGTTATGAAAGTAAACTTAGTCCTGGCACAAATCAGATGATGAGTGTAAATAAATTTTCCCGACCAGAAGGTGTTACAGTTGATAACTCAGGAAATATTTATGTTGCAGATGCTGGCCGTGATAGTGTTTACAAATTCAATTCTTTCGGAGATGAACTCCAATCCTTTGGAGGTCCTCAATTATTTAATCAACCTTATGCAGTAGCACACTTTGATAAAACATTGTATGTTGTTGATAAGGGTAATAACAGAATATTAAGATTCATATTATCAACGGATTTAAGATGAAAAAACTATTTTTATTTCTCGCTGTTCTTACATTCAATTTTTCATTCCCACAAACAGTCGTTCCAATCGCTGACTTAAAAATGAACGATCCGAATGGAGTTCCTCTAGATACTGGTCAGGTATTCACAGTAACAGGAATTGTAACATCTGCAAATCAGTTCGGTACAAATGGTCCTGGCTCAATTCAGGATGCAACTGCCGGACTTTCAATATTCGGGAGTGGTTTTGCAGGTCAGGTTCAAATTGGAGATTCAGTAACTGTTACATCAACATTAACACATTTTAACGGATTGACGCAATTCGATTTCCGAAGAGCGGGCTCAGTTTTGGTTAAACATTCCTCCAATCATTACTTTGATACAACCATTGTTACGATAAGTGATATAGCATCTCAACAATGGAATGGGTTTGAAGAATTTGAAAGCAGACTGATAAGAATAAATAATGTCACAATTCAAGCTACAGGAAATTTTGCAAGTGCAACCAACTATAATATCACCGATGCTACCGGAACATTATCAGCAGGACTAAGAATAGATAATGATGTTACATCAATAATTGGTCAACCTATTCCACAAACTTCTGTTGATTTGGTTGGAATTCTCGGTCAGTTCAAAACTAGTGCGCCTTACAATACAGGTTATCAGTTGCTTCCGCGTTTTCTGAGTGATATTATCTATGATAACTCACCTCTTATTCTTAATCCGGTTATCGCAAGCAATATTACTCCTGAAGGATTTACAGTTTACTTCAACACCGCACGAAATGGTAACAGTCAGGTGAAATATGGCTTGACACCATCTCTTGAACTTGACTCAGTTGTAATAAATAATGATACGACTGTTCATATTGTACCAGTATCTGGCTTGCAGGAAGGCACTTTATATTATTTCCGGGCTTATTCAACTAACAGTGCCGGAACAAGTTTCAGTTCATTGCAAACAGTTACTACCGCATCAGCAAATCCTCAAACAGGAACAATCAATGTTTATTTTAACTTTTCTGTTGATACAACAGTAGCTATGACAGGAAATGCAGCAAAAGGAAATGTTAACTTCGCTCAGAAACTTATTGAAAGAATAAATGCTGCTACATATTCAATTGATATGGCTCTATATAGTTTTTCAGATTTACCTGATGTTGCTAATGCTATAATTGCAGCAAAAAACAGAGGTGTTAAAGTTCGTGTTGTTTATGAAAATCGTACAACTCAAAACAGTATGCAGGCACTTATTGATGCTGGTATTCCGGTTATTAAAAGAACCTCAGGACTTAATGGAATTATGCATAATAAATTTTTTGTCTTTGATGCAAGAGATACAATTGCAGTTAACGATTGGTTATGGACCGGAAGCTGGAATGTTACATTGACTGAGAGTAATTGGGAAAATAATGTTGTTGAAATCAATGATCCTACAATTACACAAGCTTACAAAATTGAATTTGAAGAAATGTGGGGAAGCACAGGAGATTCTCCAAATCCATCAAATGCAAAATTCGGTTTTCAGAAATCAGATAACACACCTCACATATTTAACATCGGTGGCAGAGAAGTTAAAGTTTACTTCAGTCCTTCCGATGGTGTAATGGGTAAAATTGTAAATACCATTAACACTGCTAATAAAGATATTTACTTTGCTTTATATGCATTTACCCGTTCAGATATAGCTACAGCAATGAATAATCGTTTCAACGCTGGTGTTACTGATATTCGCGGTCTGATTGACCAGGTTAGTACTTCAGGTAGCCAATATTCTTATTTGAACACTTTTGCAGAAATGTTTGGAAATCAAGGGGCAACAATGCATCATAAATATGGATTAGTTGATGCAACTCAGACATATAGCAATCCTTATGTAATAACAGGTTCGGCTAACTGGTCAAATTCGGCATCAAATGATAACGATGAGAATATTTTAATCATTGATGATATTTTCATCGCTAATCAGTATATGCAGGAATTCAAGCGAAGATATAACGAAGATGGCGGGACAAATACATTTATTATTCCAATAATCATCAGTAATGATGATAAATCGTTTGAGATAGATGACTTTAAACTTTACCAAAATTATCCAAATCCATTCAATCCAACCACAACTATTAGATTTGAAGTAGCTAAAGCACAAAATCTTAAGCTCGTAGTTTATGACCTTCTTGGTAGGGAAGTAAAAGTTCTTTTCGATCAATTTGCACCGGTCGGTTTGGTCACAGTGGATTTTAAGGCGGATGATTTATCAAGTGGACTTTATATTTATCGGCTAATTGGTGAAAATGTTAATTTTTCAAGAAAAATGATGTTGCTTAAGTAGTAACTATGTCTAAATTATTTGTATTAAAGAGCTTACATTTTTAATTTTGTAACTCAAAATTCAATAAGAAAGGTTAAAATGAGTCAGTTAAAAGGTAAAATTATTCAGATTATCGGTCCCGTTGTTGATATTGAATTTGAAGGCGGGCAGTTACCATTGATATATAATGCAATCAGAATTCCAAGAACATCTGTTGAAGGCGTTCAAGAAGATTTAATAGTTGAAGTTCAACAGCATCTGGGAGAAGATAGAGTTAGAGCAGTTGCTATGGATTCAACTGATGGACTTGTAAGAGGTATGGAAGCATTTGATACAGGAAAACCAATTTCAGTTCCTGTCGGTCCTAATACACTCGGAAGGCTTATCAATGTTGTTGGAAATCCAATAGATGGACTTGGCGAAATAAAATCTGATAAAAGATATTCAATCCACAGACCTGCACCTGAATTCAAAAATCTTTCGACAAAAACTGAAATGTTTGAAACCGGTATTAAAGTTATTGACCTTATCGAGCCTTACTCAAAAGGTGGTAAAACCGGATTGTTTGGTGGTGCTGGTGTTGGTAAAACAGTTATCATTCAGGAACTTATTCACAACATCGCTCAGGAACACGGAGGTTATTCTGTTTTTGCAGGAGTTGGAGAAAGAACCAGAGAAGGAAACGACTTGTGGTTAGAAATGAAAGAATCTGGTGTTCTATCAAAGACTTCTTTGGTATTTGGACAGATGAATGAACCTCCAGGAGCGAGATTAAGAGTTGCGCTTACCGGATTAACAATTGCAGAATATTTCAGGGATGAAGAGGGAAGAGACGTTCTTCTCTTTATTGATAACATTTTCCGTTTCACTCAGGCAGGTTCAGAAGTTAGTGCGCTCTTAGGAAGAATGCCTTCTGCGGTTGGTTATCAACCAAACCTTGCGACTGAAATGGGTGCTTTACAGGAAAGAATTACTTCAACGGATAAAGGTTCCATCACATCCGTTCAGGCAATTTATGTTCCTGCAGACGATTTAACTGATCCGGCTCCTGCAGCAGCTTTTGCTCACCTTGATGCTACAACCGTATTAAGCCGACAGATTTCTGAATTGGGTATTTATCCTGCTGTTGATCCATTGGATTCAACTTCAAGGATTCTTGAACCTGGAATTATCGGACAGGAACATTATAATGTAGCCAAAACTTGTAAAGAGATCTTACAGCATTATAAGGATTTACAGGATATAATTAACATATTGGGTATGGATGAATTATCCGATGAAGACAAAATTGTTGTAAGACGAGCCAGAAGAATTCAGAGATTCTTTTCTCAACCATTTCATGTTGCAGAACAGTTTACTGGTTATAAAGGTCGTTATGTAAAACTTGAAGATACAATAAGAAGCTTCAAAGCTATTATTGATGGAAAGTACGATGATTATCCTGAACAGGCATTTATGTATTGTGGCTCAATTGAAGATGTTGAAGAAAAAGCTAAAAGGATGGCAAGTTAATGTCTGAGCTTTTTCTCGAAATAATATCTCCTGCAAAGCAAGTATTCTCTGGTCAGATTAAATCTATCACCGTTCCAGGAACAAAAGGTAGATTTCAGGTTTTGAAAAATCACGCCCCGATAATCTCTACATTTGAGATTGGAATGATTAAAGTCGAATTGAACGATAAACCAAAATATTTCGCTACTGCTGGAGGGACAATCGAAGTATTGGATAACAAAGTTCTCGTATTAGCTGATTCTATAGAGTCTTCTGATGAGATTGATTTGGATAGAGCACTCAGAGCGAAAGAGCGTGCCGAGAAAAGATTATTTGAAAAGTCTCATGAGATTGATGTTGAAAGAGCACAAGCAGCTTTAGCAAGAGCTCTGAACAGAATTAAAGTGAAAGAAAATTACGGTGATTAATAAAAAAGGATAGCATTTAAGCTATCCTTTTTTTTCATTTAAATACCCATCCGACATAATCAATTTTTTTAATGTCATTTCATCTGAATATTTTTTCTCAAGAAACTCCAAATGTTCAATCAAATATTTTAATCTTTCATTTTCGCTTTGCTTAATCAGTAATTCTTGTTGTTGCTCTAAAGTTAGTCCTGCCTTTTCGGCAATTTTAAAAGATTTATTTTTACTTTCAGAAAGATTAGTCCAAAATTCTTCGGGCAATTCATAATTTATCCTTTTCAGAAGCCCTTCAAATAATATCATCAGTTGAATTACCAAATCATTGTTTACATTTTCCGGTTTATCATTATGAGGTTCAACTTCTGCAACCAGATAGCCAACAGGGTGAACTGTTACACCATTTATCAAGTATCGATGAAAACCTTCTACCACAATATCAGATTCACCGTTATGATATTTCTTTAAAACTTTGACAATTTTAACATAGGTACAAACATCTGAAATCTTATTTTCAAACTTTGCAACGATTCCAAAACCGGTATCTCTTTCTAAAGACTCGGTGACAAGAGTTTTATATCTTGGTTCAAAAATATGAAGTGGATATTGAGAACCCGGAAAGATAACCAATTGAAGGGGAAACAGAGGTATTATTTTAGACATAAAATTTTAACAGTAATAACAGAAAAACCGGAATAGAGAATTCTACTCCGGTTTATTCATGAATCGGATTAGTTATTATTTAGCTTTTGAGAACAACTCAGCAACTTTATCCCAGTTAACAACATTCCACCAATTTTCAATGTATTCTGGTCTTCTGTTTTGATATTTCAGGTAATATGCGTGCTCCCAAACATCAAGACCAAGAATCGGACTACCTTTAACATCTGCAACATCCATCAAAGGATTGTCCTGATTTGGTGTTGAGGTAACTACCAATTTGTTATCTGAAACTACTAACCAGGCCCAACCAGAACCAAATCTTCCGGCAGCGGCATCAGAAAATTTCTTTTTGAAATCATCAAAAGTTCCAAATTGAGCATTGATAGCATCTGCCAATGCGCCTGATGGATTTCCACCACCATTTGGTTTCATCAATGTCCAGAATAATGAATGATTCCAATGTCCACCACCATTATTCCTTACTGCTACAGGCAGCTTTGAAACTGAAGCAAACATCTCTTCGAGAGACATCTTCTCCATATCAGTTCCTTCAATAGCTTTGTTAAGGTTATTGATATATGCCTGATGATGTTTTGTGTGATGAATTTCCATCGTCATCTTATCAATGTATGGTTCTAATGCATCATAAGAATAAGGCAATGGAGGCAATTCAAATTTTCCCATAATATTTCTCCTTTCAATTAAGTTATTATTTAATGATTCAATTTTCTTTGTAAAAGGTTCTATAACATTAACTGCAGATAACGCAGCCAAAGTTGTAATAAAATTTCTTCTTTTCATTTTACTTCCTTTTTTTTATTAAACACCAAAAGATTCACCACAACCACAAGTCTTTTTTGCATTCGGATTATTGAAAACGAAACCTTTGCCATTTAAACCATCAGAGAAATCAAGTTCAGTCCCGGATAAATAAAACAAACTTTTTCCGTCAACAAAAAGCTTAATACCATTAGATTCAATTATTGTGTCGCTTTCTTTTTGTTCACCATCAAATCCGAGTGTATAAGTTAAACCAGAGCAACCACCACCTTTAACTCCAACTCGCAATCCAAATGTTTCCGGAATTTTATTTTCATCCATTATGCGCTTGATTTCTTTTGCAGCTTTTTCAGTTACTTTGATTTCCTGTTCAATTTGAATATTTGTCATAATATTTCTCCTTTGTTTTAATAACTAAACGGATCACCGGGTTTAGAAGTTTCAAATTCAGGATAATTTACTTTCCAGCTTTGAGAGCTTGTCTCAACGAAAATCCCTTCCTTTTTTAGAAACTCTGCTATCTGCTTAGCCAGAGTTTCTGATTCAGAGTATGAAAGTTTTATATTTCTTTTTTCAAAAAAACTTTTAATACCGAATTGTAAATCTCTGAAGAAAAAGTTGGAATTATGAAACACTGGAAATTTCGCTCTTAAAAATTCAAGCAAAACATTTATTTCATTTATTAATTCGCTGTAAAGTTTATTAACATCATTTTTCGCCATAAATGTCCTTAAATTGTTGATTGTAAATTTCTTTTTAATTTAAGATTTGTTATTGCCTCAATAAATTTTTCTGAAGCATAATCAATTTCTTCAATCGTATTAAAACGACCCAGACCAATTCTGATACAACACTTTGCATCCTCATCGCTTAATCCGATTGCTTTTAATATTCTGCTCGGTTTACCGGTTTCTGATGAACAGGTAGCTCCCGAAGAGAACGCAATATTCCGAATACTCGAAATTAAAGAATCTGCTTTAATTCCTTTGATTAAAAGATTAAGATTCCCAGGTAACCGATTTTCTTTATCTCCGTTTAGTATAACATTATCAAGTGCAGATAAAAGATTTTTATAAAGTCTGTCTCTTAAACTTTTTGTATGATTAAAATCTTTTTCAAAATCGCAATGGCAAATCTCTGCAGCTTTGCCAAAACCTACAATTCCTGGAACATTTAAAGTGCCTGCTCTGATTCCTTTTTCCTGACCACCACCAAAAATTAATGGAGTAATTTTCTGTTCAAGTCCTTTTCTGATGAATAGTCCTCCGATGCCTTTTGGACCATAAATTTTATGCGAAGAGAAAGAAAGAAAATCAATGTTCATTTCATTAACATCAATTTTAATTTTTCCAAAAGCTTGAGTAGCATCAGAATGGAATAAAATATTATTTGCTCTGCATACTTTTCCAATTTCTGAAATATTATTTATAGTTCCGATTTCATTATTAGCGGCAATAATGCTGACAAGAATAGTTTCAGGTCTGATTGCTTCAATTATCTGCTCAGGATGAATAAAACCTTTACTGTCACACTTCAAAAAAGTAATGTCAAAACCCTTTTTCTGAAGTTGAAGCAAAGATTCGTAAGATGCACTATGTTCAACATAAGACGAAATAATATGATTACCAATTGAAGAAAGTTTATCTGCAATACCAAAATGAATTAAATTTATTGATTCCGTAGCACCACTTGTAAAGTAAATTTCATTTTTATTTGCATTGATTAAATTAGCAATTTGCTCTCGGGCTAAATCAACTGCAGCATTAGTTACATAACCAAAAGTATGTTTACTCGAAGGATTTCCAAACTTTTCAGAGAAATAGGGAAGCATTGATTCCAATACTCTTGGATCAACAGGAGTTGTAGCATTGTTATCTAAATAAATAGGCAACTTAAAATTCATATCAAATCACTTAGTTTCGTTTCAATAAATATTTTATCAATTTTTTTTTGAACTTCTGCAAGCGGATCTTTTATTTTGCAACAGTTGAAATAAGAACAACTATCTTCCTCAAACCCATTTCTCATGCATTCTGTAATCTCGTAAGCGGGTTCAATCGCTTTAATTATTTCTGCAAGAGTAATATTTTCTGCTGGTTTGTTTAATGAATAACCGCCTTTCACTCCCTGATAAGAATGAATTAATTTATTTTTAGCGAGGATTTGCAAGACCTTAGCTACTAATTCATAGGACAATTTATAGCTATTAGCAATTTCTCTTGCTGTAACATATTTGCCATTTTCATTCAAAGCCATATATCTGGCTGACATTAGAGCGTATTCTGTTTTCTTTGATAGCTTAAGCATAAAATAAGACTAAATTTGTCGGATTTAACTTAATAATAAGTTTTGGCAAATTCAAGTGAAGTATAATTTCTATAAACCTAAGATTTGAATTGATAATTTGGCAAAATCAACTATTGGAGTAAAATAGACTCCAAACAGGATAACCGGGATTACCAGTAAAAGGATTGTAATGAAACTTAGTGGTTTAAGTTCGATATGAACTGATTTATTAATATCTCTTACCAAATACATATTCTTCAAAACACGAATATAGTAATACAATGAAACGACTGTATTAAGTAAAGCTATAATCGCAACAACAATCATCTTGGCGTCAACAAGAGCAACAAAGAGATATAACTTTGCTATAAAGCCAGCTGTTGGAGGAAGTCCGGTTAAAGAAACAAGAAATATTGCTAATACTGTCCCAAGAAATGGAATTGAATATCCAAGACCTTTGTAGTCATCAATATTTTCTGAGCCAATTTTGTTAGCAATGAGCATTACTATCAGAAATGCTCCAAGGTTCATAAACATATAAATTGCGAAGTATATAAGAACTGCGGTGATACCCTGATCGGAAAGTACAGCAACACCAAGCAAAATATATCCGGCATGAGCAATGCTGCTGTATGCTAACATTCTTTTAAGATTATCCTGCCAGAGAGCAGTAAAGTTACCAAGAGTCATAGTGACTATCGCAATTAGAACCAATACTGCCTGCCAATCAAAATAAGATAAAAGATTCCAATATCCACCTTGCGAAATTCCCGAAAAGAAAACTGATTTTATGAATCTGATTAAAACTGCAAAACCTGCGGCTTTACTGGCAACCGAAAGATATGCAGTAATTGTTATTGGTGCACCTTCATAAACATCAGGAGTCCAGAAATGGAAGGGTACAACTGAAATTTTGAATCCAAATCCTGCCAGAATCATGAACATAGAAAGGATGAAAGTAATATCAATTGTTGTTGCACCACGAAGTATTGTGTTTATTTCATTAAGATTGGTTGTCCCGGTTAATCCATAAAGCAAAGAAATTCCGAATAACATAATTCCAGATGAAACCGAACCATAGATAACATATTTCAATGATGCTTCACTGTTTCTGATGGAATTTTTTACAAACCCTGATAAAACATAAGATGAAAGTGAAAGCAATTCCATTGAAAGATAAATAAGTATCAGATCATTTGATGAAACAAGGAAAAACATTCCTATCATCATTCCAACAAGCAGGGAATAATATTCTCCGTGTCTTTCTCTGCAGGATTTTATTTCACTTGAAAAAATTGAAAACAAAACGATGAAGAATGAGGTAACTAAAATAATACCTTTGAAATAGGTTGAAAGATTATCAATTGATAATAAATTATTTTTTGTGCTGTATTCAAAAGCAGGAAGATTTGTTCCGAATTGCATTACAACAAAAATAAAAGTAATAAGTATTCCTGCTAAGCTTAATACAGGAAGCCAAGATTGTGACTTTTTGAAAATAAGGTCAAATAAAACTACTACAATCAGAGTAGTTGTTAAAACAATTTCAGGATAGATTAAAAATAAATCTGATGTAAAATTCATAATATCCAATTTTAATCTCTCAATTAAAGTGATCCTAATGTTTGATAAAATGCCTGAGCTTTCTCAATGAACTCAACCATTGTATTTACTGATGTATTCATTAAGCTAAGCATTGGTCCGGGATATACACCAAGGAAAATTATTATCAGTGAAAGTGGAACTAACATTGCAAATTCCCTGAAGTCCATATCTTTTAGGTTAGCCCATTTTTCATTCAAAGGACCAAGGAATACTCTTTGTAATGTCCAAAGCATATAGCCAGCACCTAATAAAATTCCAAGTGTAGAAACAACTGCCAGCACTCTTGTAATATCATTTCCAAATCCACCAAGGAATACCAATGCTTCGGAAATGAACCCACTTAAACCTGGTAATCCAATAGCAGCGAAGAAAGCAACTGTAACAAATCCGGTGTAAACAGGCATTTGCTTTCCCAAACCACCAAATGAATCGAGGTCACGGATATGTGCACGATCATAAATAACTCCAACTATCAAGAAGAGCATTGCAGTTATAGTTCCGTGATTGAACATTTGTAATATCGCTCCTGAAATTCCCATTGTATTTAATGCAGCCATTCCAAGCATTACATAACCCATATGAGAAACTGACGAATAAGCAATAAGTTTTTTGAAATCCTTCTGAGCCATTGCGCAGAATGCACCATAGATAATATTAATCATTCCGAACAGAGCTATATACCAAACTAACTGTTTAGTAATTTCAGGAAATATTGGATACGAGATTCTGAGAATTCCATAAGTACCCATTTTCAAAAGCACACCAGCAAGTATAACGCTGATTGCTGTTGGCGCTTCAACATGTGCATCAGGAAGCCAGGTGTGGAATGGAAACATTGGGATTTTAATTGCGAAACCGATAAACAATCCAATGTAAGCTATAAATCTCAAGTTGTTTGGATTAAGTGGAGATAGAATTCCGCCAACTGTGTAGTTAGCAGGATTCATCATTTCAAGCATATTGAAAGTGAATACTCTTGTTCCATCTGCAAGAGTTTCCATAGAGCTGAAATACAAACCAATCATCACAAGAAGAATGAGAACACTTCCAAGCAAAGTATAAAGGAAAAACTTAATTGCAGCATATTCTCTTCTCGGACCACCCCAGATTCCAATGAGGAAATACATTGGAAGCAACATTAATTCCCAGAATACATAGAAAAGGAAGAAATCAAGTGCAACAAATACTCCCATCATTCCGGTATCGAGTAGCAAGAACATTGCAAAATAACCTTTTAACGATTTATCAATTGTCCACGAGGAAATTGAAGCGATAAAAGTTACAATTGCAGTCAGTAATACCATTGGCATACTTAGACCATCGACACCAAGGAAATAATCAATTTTAATTTTACCAATCCAGGAGAAACCAGTAATTTCAATCCATCTGAACTTTTCAATGAACTGAAATGATTTTATATCATTGATTCCTCCAAGAGAATAATTGTAGTTCATTAGTAAAATTATTGCAAGAACCACCTGAACAGCAGTTATTACAATTGTAAGACTTTTAATTGCCAATTCCTGCTTTTTAGGAATCAGCAGAACTACAATCATACCCAGAATGGGTAAAAAAGTGATTAGCGAAAGTATAGGAAAATTTGTCATCTCAATTCCTGATTTTCTTTTTATCTAAATATGAATAATAAAATAACTATTGAGAAAATTACCAATACGATATAAGTCTGTACTTTTCCCGTTTGAATTCTTCTGAATATTAAACCGAAAAATCCACTCAAGTATGCTGTAAGATTAACAAGTCCATCAATTACAATCTTATCAAAATTTCCAATGAAGAAAGACAAAGATTTTGTTATTGATGCAGCTCCGTTAACTATTCCATCAATTATTTTCAGATCGAACCAACCAAGAGCTTTGCTGAGTAAAATCGTTCCACTTACAAAGGTTTTATCATACAATTCATCAAAGTACCATTTGTTAAGCGAAAAAGTATAAAGAGGTTTAATCTTTTCAGTAAGTGAATCAACATTAACTTTCTTCCAATGATAAAAAATAAATGCTAATAAGATTCCGCTTATTGCAACAAATAGTGAAATGAACATTGCAGGATAGTGAGCGTGATGCATTGCTTCGGAATACATCGTTGAGTAGATAACATGTTCAGGAATGTCTTTAAATGATTCACTATCAGGTTTCATAAAATCGAATCTTGTTTCAACAGGTGTATGCAGTACAGGTTTCTCAATCCATTTTGAAAGAACCCAACCCTGATCAGCATTGAGTGGATTTGGTGTATACCAGATAAAAATTGATAATGTTGCGAGAACAACCAAAGGCATAACCATTACAAACGGAGATTCGTGTGCGTGTTCAAACTTGTGATGATCTCTTGGTTCACCGTGAAATGTAATGATAATCAGTCTGAACATATAAAATGCTGTAAGCAAAGCGACCAGAAATCCGGTAATAGGGAAGAGCCAATGTCCGGTCAAATTTGCAAAAGCAAGTGAGCTGGCAAGTATTCCATCTTTACTTAAAAATCCGGAAGTTAATGGAATTCCTGCAATTGCAAGTGATGATATTACAAATGTCCAGTAAGTCAACGGCATTTTCTTTCTCAGTCCACCCATATATCTGATATCCTGTTCGTGATGCATAGCGTGAATAACAGAACCAGAACCAAGAAATAATGCAGCTTTGAAAAATGCGTGAGTAACTAAATGAAAGAAAGCAAACTGATAAGCACCAACTCCAAGTGCCATTATCATATATCCGAGCTGAGAGATGGTTGAGTAAGCCAAAACTTTTTTAATATCATTTTGTGTTAAGGCAATTGTTGCAGGAATGAAAGAAGAAATCATTCCGATTACTGCAATAAACATCATTGCATCTGCTGTGAGCAATCCAAATATTCTTATAACAAGATAAACACCTGCAGCAACCATTGTTGCAGCGTGGATTAAAGCACTTACAGGAGTTGGACCTTCCATTGCATCGGGTAACCAGACATGTAGCGGAAACTGAGCGGACTTACCGATTGCTCCACAGAATAAAAGTATTCCTGTAACACTTAACCAGAATGTGCTGTTGAATGGAAGAACACCTGAAGAAATTGAATTAAATATTTCATCGAATGAAAATGTTCTGTAAGTAAAGAAAAGAATCAGAATACCAGCGAACATTCCAATATCGCCAACACGATTCACTATGAAAGCTTTTTTACCTGCATCGGAAGCAGATTTCTTTTCAAACCAGAATCCGATTAAAAGATAAGAAGATAAACCAACAAGCTCCCAGAAAATGTACATCATCAGAATGTTATGGGTGAGTACAATTCCGTTCATTGAAAAAGTAAAAATTCCAAGATAGGCAAAGTATCTGTTGTATCGTTCATCTCCCTTCATATATGCAATTGAGTAAAGATGAACAAGCATACTAATCAGTGCAACTACAAATAACATCATCGCAGTGATGTTATCAATCATAATTCCAAGTTTTATGGAAATATCACCAAACAAAGGTGTGTTTGCGAAACTAAACCACTCAACTTCAGATACTATTTTGCTATCGGGAAAGTTGGTGAGTTTATTATAAAGTATAAAAACTGATGCAATAAAAGTCAGAATGAGAATTAGATTCTCAAACAAATAAATTGATTTAACTTTCTTTCCAAGTAAAAGTGTTACAACAAATCCAAGCAATGGAAGAAACAAAACATAAAGAGAAGTATTTATTAAAAACTGACTATCCATATTTTCTATTCTTTTAAGTTATCAACTTCGTCCACATTAACTGTGGAAAGATTTTTATAAATGTTTAGAACAATTGCTAATGCTATCGCGGCTTCGGCTGCTGCCAGAACAATAACAAATAAAGCAATCAATTGACCATTGAAACCAAAATTTCCGAACCTTGAGAATGCAATGAAATTAATATTAGCTGAATTTAAAACCAGTTCAACTCCCATCAGAACCATCACAGCATTTTTTCTTGTGATGATTGCATAAATCCCCATCGAAAATAACAGTGTGCTTATAATTAAAAAGTGTGTTAATCCAACTGTAACCATTTTATCTTCTCGCAATTGATGCTGCACCAATAAGTGCAATTAAAAGAATTATTCCGAGTAATTCGAAAACAAGTACATATTCATTCATAAGCAAAGAGCCAAGAATTCCCGTTGTAGGAAATGGTTCCTGAACAGTTGTAACTTTCCAGGGAGCATAAATAACAGCAGCTAACAATGCACCTGAAAACAATCCGACTCCAATTGTGGCAGAGAAAATATTTATTGTACCTGTTTTAATTTCAACATTTGTAATTTTATTGGTAAGCATTACTCCAAATAGAAGCAATATAAGTATTCCACCTACATAAACAATCAATTGAACAATTGCCACGAAGTCAGCTCCAAGCAAAACATAAATTCCTGCTACTCCGAAAAAAGTAAATAATAAATAAAATGCTGAATGAACAATGTTTTTATTAGTTACAACAAAGAAAGCTGAAATTAGTGTTAATGCTCCGAATAAATAAAATATTAAGTCGTAAATATTCATTTCAAATATTAAGATTCTTTTTTAGGTTCTTCTTTTGGTGCTTGTTTAGCAGCAGCGTCTGCTGCAGCTTTTTCAGCCATAAATTTTTCGTAATTAAGTTTTTTCTGCTCCCTTTCTTCGGGAGTTAAAGTAACAAAATCATATATAAGATTTTCTCTTTCATATTCAGAAAATTCATAAACATCTGTCATATAAATACACTCAGTCGGGCAAGGGAATACGCATAACTGACAATAACAACATTTTGCAAAATCTATGTTAAACTTTGTAACCCATAAAACTTTTTTCTTACCGTTTGAAGTCTTACCAAGGTCTTCACCCGGAACTGATTTTACAGTTTCAATTTCAATACAACTAACAGGACAAGCTCTTGAGCATTGATCGCAACCAATGCAATCATCCATATTTACATATAATCGGTTTCTTTCTCTCTCAGGAAGTTTTAACTTAACATCCGGATATTGAATAGTAACAGCAGGAATGAATAAGTGTCTGAAAGTAATTTTCATTCCAACAAAAATCGTGTACAGAGCAGTAAATATGTTATTAAAATATTCTTTCATCAGATTAAAGTAATTATTCCAACAATTAAGAGATTAACAAAAGCAATTGGTATAAGATATTTCCAGCTTGCTGTCATAAGCTGGTCTACACGAAGTCTCGGTAGTGTCCATCTTAACCACATTTGAACGAAGACAAAGAAAACTCCTTTGAAAGTAAACCAGAAAAATTGTTCTACAGGAATTAGCCACTGCATATCCAATGTATTACCCAAATATCCGAATGGCGAATGATATCCACCAAAGAACAATGCTGAAACGATTGCAGATACAGCAAACATATTAGCATACTCAGCCAGGAAAAACATTGCGAACTTCATTCCTGAATATTCTGTATGATAACCTGAAACCAATTCTGATTCTGCTTCGGGAATATCGAATGGAGTTCTGTTTACTTCAGCAAGAGTACTGATATAAATAATGAAAAATGCAATTATCATAAACGGAATTAAGAGAAACTTCGCAAGACCAAGTTCAGGACCACCAAATATATTCCAGTTCCAAAAGTAAGCTGTTTGATTTTCAGAAAGCGTCATAAGATTTGTTGTACCGGTGAACATCACTAGAGTAAGTACAACAAGAATAGTAGGAATTTCATAACTAACGATTTGAGCAGCAGAACGCATTGCACCAAGCAAAGAATATTTATTATTCGATGCCCAGCCAGCCATCAAAATTCCGGCTACAACTAAGCCAGTAACCGCAATAATGTAGAAAATTCCTAAGTCAATGTTAGCGCCTATGTAAGCACTTGTAAATGGAATAGCTGCGAATGCTGCATAACTTCCTGCAAATACAAGCACAGGTGCAATATTGAAAAGTAACTTATCATTTTCTCTTGCAATAATGTCTTCTTTCTGAAGAAGTTTTATGATGTCAGCGATAGTTTGCAAAATTCCGTGATAGCCAACTCTCATTGGTCCTAATCTGTCCTGCATATGGCCGGCAACTTTTCTTTCAAGAAGCACTGCAATCAATGCAAAGGGAAGTATGAAAATCAAAAGTGGAAGACTTGCGGCAATAAATCCAGCAATGATTTCGTTTCCAATGAGATTATTAAAGAATTCGTAAATCATCTATCAACCTCTCCTAAAACTATATCAACACTTCCGAGGATTGCTACAACATCTGCAACCATATGTCCCCGACAGAGTTCATCCATTATTTGTAAGTTCACAAAAGAAGGAGCACGAACTTTAACTCTGAAAGGACTTGTAGAACCATCACTAATTAAAAAGTAACCAAGTTCACCACGAGGGTTTTCTACTCTTGCATAAACTTGTCCAACAGGTGGCTTAATTCTTTTTGGAATTGCAGAAGTAACATCACCTTCAGGAAGTTGGTCAAGTGCTTGTTCAATTATCTTTAAGCTTTCTTCCATTTCACGAACACGGACAAAATATCTGTCCCAACTATCACCAACAGTTCCCATTTTACCTTCGCCAACAGGAATTTCAAAATCAAATTTATGATAGACTGAATATGGATCATCTTTTCGCAAATCCCATTTCATTCCACTGCCACGCAACATTGGTCCGGTAACTCCAAAGTTAATTGCTGTTTCAACAGGAAGAATTCCAACATTGGCAGTACGATCGATAAAAATTCTGTTATATGTAAGTAAGTTGTTTAATTCAACAAGGTTAGGTCTGAATTCTTTGATAAATTCTCTCGTAAGTCTTTCAAAATCCGGATGAAGATCGTGTGAAAGACCACCGGGCCAGATATAATTATAAAGTAATCTTGCACCGCAGGTTATTTCAAAAAGATGTAGAATTTTTTCACGATCACGAAAACAATATAGGAATGGTGTGAAAGCACCAATATCAGCACCGTAAGTTCCAATTGCTACAAGATGTGAGGCAATTCTTTGAAGCTCAGCCATTATTACTCTTATGTACTCAACGCGTTCTGGAACCTGAATGTTTAATAATTTCTCTACAGCGATTGCATATCCTAATTCATTTCCCATTGCAGCAAGATAATCCATTCTGTCTGTGTAAGGAACCACTTGTTGATAAGTCATCGCTTCACAATGTTTCTCAAAGCAGCGATGAAGGTAACCAATGTGAGGGACAACTTTAGTTACAATTTCGCCTTCGAGAGTAAGTTCGAGTCTTAGCACTCCGTGTGTTGACGGATGCTGCGGACCCATATTCAAAACCATTTCTTCAGTTCTAACACTCATATCAATAAGGTACTTTCATTCCTTGATAAAATTCAGGATTCTGATAATCCTTTCTTAACGGGTAACCAAATTCCCAATCGTAAGGCATTAATATTCTTCTTAAATCAGGATGGTTGATAAATTTAATTCCGAACATATCATAAGCTTCGCGTTCGTGCCAGTTAGCTGATTGCCAAATTTCAGAAACCGAAACAACTTCCGGATTTTCTCTTGATGTTGATGTCTTTAATACAAGTTTATGTCTGAGTGAGGTTGATTCGAGGTGATAATAAACGCTTAAAGTTCCGCCTTGCATAACTTCATTGCCAGCTTCATCTTTAATTTTCTGACCATTAAAATCATCAACTCCTGAAAGGCACATTAACGAATCAAACTGCAAATCAGGATTATCTCTTAGAAAAAGAGAAATCTTATCAACATCCAAAGGTGATATGATAATGAATTGTTCTAAAGGAATATCTGTTTTCAGTGTAAGTTCTGAATCAGGAAAATTATTTTTTAATATCTGAAAAATTTCTTCAGTAGTTTTCATGCGCTTTTCTTTACCATTGATTCATTACGGATTTTTTCTTGCAACTTTAATAATCCTTCAAGTAAAGCTTCTGGTCTTGGCGGGCAACCAGGAACATAAACATCCACAGGAATAACACGATCAACACCTTTCAGGACATGATAACCATGTTCCCAATAAGGTCCACCACAATTAGAACAACTTCCCATCGAAATTACATATTTCGGATCAGGCATCTGTTCGTATAATCTTTTAACACGCAGAGCCATTTTAAGAGTAACGGTTCCGGAGACTATAATTACATCCGATTGTCTTGGAGAAGGACGAGGAATAACACCAAATCTATCAAAATCATAATGCGAAGCTGAAGTTGCCATCATTTCGATTGCACAACAAGCCAAACCAAAACCAACTTGCCACAAAGAAGATAATCTTGCCCAGTTGAATAGATCTTCGGTAGTTGTTATGATAATATTGCCATCAGAAAATTCTTTATCTAATAATCCCATACTTAAACTTCCACAGCTTCATTTTTAATGACAGTTTGAGTTGATTTGGTCTTCTTTATTACGGGAGGTTGTGGTCTCGGTCTATCCCACTCAAGGTCACCTTTCCTCCATTCATAAGCCATACCAATTGCAAGTAAGATCAGAAAAAATCCACCAACAAGAAATCCAGCCCAACCGAATTGTTTGTAAACCAAAGCCCAGGGAATGAGTAAAACAACTTCAACATCAAAAATTAAAAATATGAGAGCAACAA
This sequence comes from Ignavibacterium sp., assembly GCF_025998815.1. NCBI lineage: Bacteria > Pseudomonadati > Ignavibacteriota > Ignavibacteria > Ignavibacteriales > Ignavibacteriaceae > Ignavibacterium > Ignavibacterium sp. The sequence continues at coordinate 652,628 of NZ_AP026678.1, read as the reverse complement.
CATAAAACCTGATATTGAATTTTATCCACGGAGAACCTTCAGGGTTTTCACCGCATTCATAAGTTGTGAGCTTTTCGTAAGTAGGGCGGGCAGGTCTGATTAATCTTGATACGGCAATTGCAACAATCACAAAGAGAATTGCAATCAGGAGAAAGATGAAGACTTTGCCGAATTCTGTTATCATTATTTTCTAAAAATTGTTTGACAAAATTAGTTTCACTTGTTAGTAATGTCAAGAATTTACAAATAACACACTTCAAGATAGTTTGAAAGCAAATTTCTAACTAATTTTGCGCCAGTAATTTTTTTGTTAATAATTGGAAAAAATTTGTAAAAATTAAGCATGCGTTCATCTCAGGCAATAATAAATTTATCAAATCTAAAAAAGAACTTCTCAAACATTAGAAAAAAAGTTTATCCTGCTAAAGTAATGGCTGTTGTAAAAGCTGATGCTTATGGTCATGGAGTGAAAGAAGTAGTTAATACTTTAAAATCACTTAATGATAAACCAGAGTACTATGCTGTTGCATTAGTTGATGAAGGTATTGAGCTAAGAAAATATGGTATTAAAGAACCAATTCTTGTTTTTGATGCAGTAGCTAATAATAATGTCGAAGATTATCTCAATTATAATTTGATTCCGACTGTTTTCACAATCAAAGATTTAGATTTTCTAAAAGTTGCCAGAAAAAAAAATAATTACAGAAAGAATATTTGTGTTCATGTAAAAGTTGATACAGGAATGAACAGACTTGGTGTCAACTACAAACACGCTTTTGATTTCATAGAATATCTTTCTTATCAAAAAGATTTTATAATAGATGGAATTTATACTCACTTTGCAACTTCTGATGTTTACAATGATTCGTTTGCTAAACTCCAACTGAAAAGATTTAAAGAGTTAATTGAAAAACTTCGTGCAAAAAATTTTTCAACCGGATTAATTCATGCTGCAAACAGTGGAGCAATAATTAATATGCCTGATTCATACTTTGATATGGTTAGACCGGGAATTTCTTTGTATGGTTATTATCCTTCACAGCAAACAAATGAATCAATCAAATTATTTCCTGTAATGTCAGTTATTTCCAAAGTTGCTTCATTCAAAAGAATTGAGAAAGGTGATACAGTTAGTTATAGTAGAAAATTCAAAGCTTCAAAACCGACTAATATTGTTTCAGTAAGTTTAGGATATGCAGATGGATACTCAAGAAAAATGACCAACAAATCTTTTGCAATTATCAATGAAAAAATTTACAGACAGGTTGGTGTAGTTACGATGGATAGAATTATGTTTGATGTTGGAAATGATAAAATTAATATCGGTGATGAAGTAATACTTTTAGGTAAATCTAAAAAACACGAAATTTCGGGTTGGGATTGGTGCAATATTTTAAAGACCATTCCTTATGAAATTACCTGCAACATAAGTAAAAGAGTTCCAAGAATTTATATCGAATAATGGAATTTATTAAACAATACATTACTCAAAGCATCAGTGCTGCAGCAAACAGCTTAAGGCTGAGTACACATCAAATTGAAATTGTAGCTTTGCTGAAAGATGCTATTATCAAATCGGATAATTTGGGTAATGATTTGATTAAAATGAAAAAAATAACTGAGCTTTCAACGCTCGCAATTAAGTTAAATGAGATTTATAATTTTCTTAATCAAAATACAATTGACTTCTTTAAAATTTCCGATCAGTTCAAAGACCATAGCAGAAATCTGATTAAAGATTTAAACCATCTTCTTGATACTACAACTCCATTATCATTCAAGAATGCACTCGAAAAATTAAATCCTAAAGAAGAATCTTTAACTGAAAACAATGAAGAAATAAAAGTAGACCTCTCAAAAAGAAAATTTGATGATGAAATCTTTCTGAAACCTGAAACAGAGAAGATTAAAGAAAAAATAATTCTTGATGATGAAAGTGATAACGAAGAACTATTCATTCAGAATTTTGAAACAAACATTTTAAAACCCATCAAACCGTTAGACCTGATGTTAAAAAATCTAGCAAAGGATGATTTTGATTACGAAGAAATTTCATCTTTCATCAAAGTGATGTCTGATAACGGAAAATTGTCGAAGAAAATCGGATTTGAAATCATATCAGATATGCACGAAACAATTGCTCAAACACTCACACTTATCAAAAACAGAAAGCTGATGCCCGGGAAAGAAATAATTGAAGGATTAAGAGCTTGTTTAATCGTAATAGTTGCAGTTGTTAAAGGTAAAGAGGTAGATATTACAAATTATCTTAATCGGGCAGACGAATTACAACAAAAAATTTCCAAAATAAAATAGAGGATTCATACTGATGAACATTTATGCTGTTATAATGGCGGGAGGAGTTGGTTCCCGTTTCTGGCCAAGAAGCAAAAAAGCATTACCAAAACAGTTGCTGAAAATTTTTGGTGATAGCACTATGATTCAGGCAACGGTTGAACGAATCGATGATCTTATTGACAGAAATAAAATTTTCATTATCACTAATGAGATACAAGCACCGGAAGTTAAGAATCAGTTAAAAGATATTCCTGAAGAAAATATTATTGTTGAACCATTCGGAAGAAACACTGCCGCTGCAATTGGTTTGGCATCAATCATCATAAAAGCAAAAGATCCGGAAGCTGTTACAATCGTTCTTCCGGCAGATCACATAATAAAAGAAGAAGAAATTTTCAGAAACACTCTTCATAATGCTGCTAAGTTTGCTTTTGAAAAGAAAGCATTAGTAACAATAGGAATTCATCCAACAAGACCTGAAACAGGTTATGGATATATTCAGATTGATGACAAGAAAATTCAGGATAACATTTATAAAGTTTTAACATTTGCTGAAAAACCGAATTACGCTACTGCTGTCAGATTTCTTGAAAGCGGTGATTTTCTTTGGAATAGTGGAATGTTTATCTGGCGTGTTGATACAATTCTTGAAGAAATAAGAACTTATATGCCTGATTTATTTGAAGGTCTTGTTGAAATTGAAAATCATCTTAACAAAAAAGACTTTCACGATGTTCTGGTAAAAACTTATGGACAAATGAAAAAGATTTCCATCGATTATGGAATTATGGAGAAATCAACTAAAGTTTATCTTACAAAAGGATTTTTTACCTGGAGTGATGTAGGAAGTTGGGAAGAGGTTTATCAATTATCCGAAAAAGATTCGAACGGTAATGCGCTGGTTGGTAAAGTTTATACTGACAAAGTAATTGATTCGTATATTTATTCACCGGATAAATTTACTGCAGTAATTGGAGTTGATAATCTTATCATAATAAACTACGATGATACATTACTTGTATGCAGAAGAGACAGAGCTCAGGATGTTAAAAATATTGTTGAATACTTAAAGATGAATAAAATGGATGAGTATTGTTGACACTTTTTTCGATATGATTTTCTTTTCTAAATTTGTATGGCAGTTCAAAAAGTTTTTTTACTTGCCTTTAAATTCAATTCATTATTTCAATTGAGGACAAGTTGCTTATTGTTAATTCTCCGGTTAAAGAGATAAAAGAGATACAAAAAGATATTTTTCTTCAAAAAATTTATTCACCCGAAATTGCACGACAGATTAAACCTGGTCAGTTTCTTAATATTCGTGTCAGCGAAACTGTTTCTCCATTATTAAGAAGACCTTTTAGTATCTGCGATGTTGATGAGGATTACATCTATCTGATGTTTAACATATTTGGCGAAGGAACAAGAATACTTTCGCATAAACATATTGATGACACTATTGATATTCTTGGGCCACTTGGTAATGGCTTTAATTTTACAAATGATTTTGATACTGCTATAATTGTTGCAGGTGGACTTGGTTCAGCACCATTTCCTTTCCTCACCAGATTGCTAAAGGATAAGTTCGATATCTACAGCTTTGTCGGTGGAAGATCTAAAAACGATGTGATTACTTATAATCTGTTAAATGTGCAAACAGCAACAGATGATGGCTCGCTCGGCTTTAATGGAAATGTAGTTCAGTTATTTGAAAAAAATCTTCCATCGTTCAAATCAAAGAGAATTAAAGTTTTCGGTTGCGGACCAAATGCAATGTTAAGAGCTTTGAAAGAAGTTTGCATTGCTCACAATATCAATTGTGAAGTTTCAACTGAGTGCGCAATGGCTTGTGGTTTCGGAATCTGTCAGGGTTGTCCAATTGAATCAACTGAACAATCAGATAAGTATCTGCTTGTTTGCAAAGATGGTCCTGTTTTTAATGTGAAGGATGTGAAAATATGAGCACGGTTGATTTATCCGTAAGTATTGCGTCGCTTAAACTTCGTAATCCGATAATGCTTGCATCGGGTACAGTAGGATATGGAAATGAAATTGCAGAGTTTATTGACTTAAATAAAATCGGAGCAATAGTTACAAAGTCATTGAGTTTGAAACCAAGGAAAGGAAACGCACCACAAAGAATAACTGAAACTCCGGCTGGAATGTTAAACGCAATTGGTCTTGCAAATGTTGGAGTTGAGGTATTTCTTAAAGAAAAAATTCCTTTTCTTAAGAAGTATGATGTTCCTTTAATTTGTAATATTGCTGCAAGCTCTGTTGAGGAGTATGTTGAATGCACAAAAATTTTAACTGATGAAGATACTATCAAAGCGTTTGAGATAAATGTTTCGTGTCCAAATGTTAAAGAAGGTGGATTGCAATTTGGAAATAATCTTAGTGCGGTTGGAAAAGTAACTGAAAAAGTCAGAGCGGTTACAAATAAACCATTGATAATAAAACTTTCACCAAATGTTTCTTATATCCACGAATTTGCAAAAGTTGTTCAAGATTCCGGCGGTGATGCAGTTAGCGCTATAAATACTTTGGTTGGAACTGCATTTAATATTTTTACGAAGAAACCGAAGATTAACAATGTATTCGCCGGACTTTCCGGTCCAGCGATTAAACCAATAGCTCTTGCAAAAGTTTTAGAGATACATCAGAAAGTTGATATTCCTATAATCGGAATTGGTGGTATTATGAACTGGAAAGATGTTGTGGAATTTATGATTGTTGGTGCATCAGCAGTACAAATTGGTACTTTAAACTTTATTGATCCAACAGCGCCAATAAAAATTTTAGATGATTTGGAAAATTATTGTAAGCAGATGAAAATTAATTCAATTTCAGAATTAACCGGATCATACATCATATAAAATGGACTTAAAACAATCTCTCGAAAAACTTTTTTCTCTTCATACATTCGGAATAAAATTAGGTCTCGATAACATCCGAAAGTTTTTGGAGCACATCGGTAATCCACAAACATCATTAAAGGCCTTTCATATTGCTGGCTCAAATGGAAAAGGCAGTACTTCTGCTTTCATTGCAAGCATACTGATGGAAGCCGGATATAAAGTAGGGCTTTATACATCTCCTCATTTCGTTCGTTTTAATGAAAGAATAATTATTAACGGGAAGTATATTGAAGATGAATTCATCGCTGATTTTATAAATAAGCACAATGACTTTATTGATAAACACGAATTAACATTTTTTGAAGTTACCACTGCAATGGCTTTTGAATACTTCAAAACAAAGAAAGTTGATTATGTAGTTATTGAAACTGGTTTAGGTGGAAGATTGGATGCTACGAATGTACTAAATCCACTTGCTAGTATAATTACATCCATCTCGCTTGAACATACTAACATTCTTGGTGATAAAATTTCACAAATAGCTTTTGAGAAAGCTGAAATCATTAAACCTCACGCCAAAGTATTCATTGGTAAACTATCGGATGAAGCGGAATCAGTAGTGGAAAAGAAATGTGAATCAGTTAAAGCAAAACTTTTCAGATTGGAAGATTACCTTATCGAGAAAAACGGAATAGTTGAACTCTATACAGAAGAAATTGAACTTCAGGATTGGGAGATACCTCTAAAAGGGAAATATCAAAGATATAATGCTGCGCTTGCTGTTCTTTCTGTTACAAAGACACTCGATATAGATGACCCCAGAATTGTTTATGACGGAATTAAGAATGTAATCAAAAACACTTTGATTCAGGGAAGATATGAATATATTCGCAAGCAACCTTTTATATTACTTGATTCTGCACATAATCCGGATGGATTAAAAGTATTTCTGAATGAGTTTCAGCAAGAGAGAAAAAATTATTCAAAAGTATTTTTACTTTTCAGTGCACTCAAGGATAAAGACATTGACTCGATGATAAAATTGTTGTCTGATCAATTTGATAATTATTATCTGACTGAAATCAATTATGAAAGAGCTGAAAAGCTGGATGATTTGAAGAAACGATTTGAAGCATCTAACATAAAAGCTGAAACGGTTATTGATAAAAGAAAATTTATCTCGGATTTTCTTAAAGGGGATAAGAACAATTGTCTGGTAATTACAGGCAGTATGTATCTGCTTGGAGAAATTAAATCAATATTAGAGGAACTTTGAATCTTGACAAATTAAACTTCTTACTTTATGTTTGAAGTAGTCCTCAGGTTCCTTTCAACATTTATGAAAATCCCCGAGAACTTATCAGGATAAATCAATTTGAAATCAACTATAATCAAAAAACTAAATCAAAAACAAATTACAGGATAAACAAAAATGCCGATGGACATTTCTGAATTAAAGTCGAAGAAAATTGTTGAATTAAACCAGATTGCAAAAGACTTAGGAATTTCCGGTTATAGCGACTTGCGAAAGCAGGAACTTATTTTCAAAATTCTCGAAGCACAAACTGCTAAAGATGGATTAACCTTCTCAAAAGGTGTGCTTGAGGTTTTACCGGATGGATACGGATTTTTAAGATCATCAGATTATAATTATTTGCCATCGCCTGATGATATTTATGTTTCACCTTCGCAGATTAAAAAATTTCTTTTAAGAACCGGCGACTTTGTTAGTGGTCAGGTGAGACCACCAAAAGAAGGTGAAAGATTTTTTGCTTTACTAAGAGTTGAAGCTGTAAACGGTCTTCCACCTGAAGCAATTCGCGAAAGAACTTTATTTGATAACTTAACCCCTGTTTATCCTACTAAAAAAATACAACTTGAATCTGCACCTGGTGAATACTCGATGAGAATAATGGATTTACTCGCGCCGATTGGAAAAGGTCAAAGAGGTTTGATTGTTTCTCCTCCTAAGAGTGGTAAAACTATACTTCTTCAGAAAATTGCAAACTCAATTACAAGAAATCATCCTGAAATAAAACTTATAATATTGCTGATTGATGAAAGACCGGAAGAAGTAACTGATATGGAACGCTCTGTAAAAGCTGAAGTAATAAGTTCAACATTTGATGAACCTGCTGAAAGACATGTTCAGGTTGCTGATATGGTGATTGAAAAAGCAAAAAGAATGGTTGAAGCTAAAGAAGATGTTGTTATTCTACTGGACTCAATTACCCGATTGGCAAGAGCACACAACCTCGTTGTCCCTCACAGCGGAAAAATTCTTTCAGGTGGTGTTGATTCAAATGCACTTCACAAACCAAAAAGATTTTTTGGTGCCGCAAGAAATACTGAAGACGGAGGAAGTTTAACTATTATCGCCACAGCATTGATTGACACAGGAAGCAGAATGGATGATGTTATCTTTGAAGAGTTTAAAGGAACTGGAAATATGGAACTTGTTCTTAATCGTGATTTGAGTGACAGAAGAATTTTCCCTGCAATTGATGTTAACCGTTCCGGAACAAGAAGGGAAGAGTTGTTATTGAAAGAAGAAGACTTACAGAAGATTTGGATTCTGAGAAAGATACTAAGCGAATATTCTCCTGTTGAAGCAATGGAATGGCTGCTTGATAAGATGCGCGGAACGAAGAACAACAAAGAGTTCTTAGCAAATATGAATAGCTAAATATTCAATCATTGATTGATGAAAAAAATATTTTTGATACTTTTCATTTCATTCTGCCCGATAATTTTCGGGCAGAATGGTTTTTTCTACAAAAGAGAAATTCCTGTTTTCAGACCAAACATTCACACTCAATTTCTAATCTATAAATTAAACGATGATTATCAGATAACTTATCTTTATAAAATTCCTTATTCACGACTGGTATTTGAAAAAGTAAATGATCATTTTGAATCTCAGTTTGAACTGGCTATTGAAGTTAAGAATAAAGAAAATAAAATTGTAAAGAGAGAATTTGTAAAAGATAAGCTTGTGTCTTATAACTTTGATGAAACTATTTCACACAACAAATTTCTTGAAAATTTTATAACTCTTTATTTACCAAAAGATGTTTATACTTTTCAGATAATTTTTGAAGATAAATTAACCAACAGACAAAGACCTCAGCCACCAATAAAAATTTCAATTGGCGATTCGGTTACTAATTATTCGCCTATTCTGATAAATAACAAACAATCGAACGGAAAATATTCAGTAGCTAACTTTTCCGGAATAATACCATTCAGTAAAGAAAATTACGATTTAATTTTTTTCTCTGATAAAATTCTCGCAAGCGAAAAATACACTGTCAGAATCCTGCAGAAAGATTCTGTTTACTCAGAACAGAACTTAACTGCTTCAGTTTTTGGTAAACCAGTATTTGAAAAAGTGAATGATAAAATTTCTGTTAGCTTTGATTCAACTTATGCTTTAAATGGAATTATTATCAGGGATGTGAATAAAAAATTATTTGAAGGTGAGTATAAATTAAAATTGCTTTCAGATGATGGGGAAGAAATTAATACTGCCTCATTAAAAGTTAACTGGTTTAATAAACCTTTCTCACTGAATGATGTTGATTTTGCTTTAGAAATGATTTCAAACATCGAATCAGAAAATGCTTTTGATAATCTGTTGAAAAAAAATCTGAGCAGTGAAGAATTATTAAAACAATATTGGAATTCAAAAGATCCAACACCTGAAACTTCGTTTAACGAATTGATGGAAGTTTTTTACAGAAGAGTCGATTATGCTGAATCGAACTTTCTCAATCTTTCCGGAACATCAGGAGCCAAATCAGACAGAGGAAGAATTTATATTCAAAATGGTCCGCCTGACAGAATAGAACGAGGTGTAAACTTTGATGGAAAGATTACAGAAACCTGGTACTATGAAAATCCCAAAAGAGTTTTTGTATTTGTTGATAGAAGAGGTGATGGAAGTTTTAAACTTGAATCACAATGAAAAAAAAATTTTTATTTACTTGTGGTGATATAAACGGAATTGGTCCGGAAATATCTTTAAAGCTTTTCAATCAACTTCTTAAAAAGAAATACACTGACCATTACATTTTTATTTGTCCCTTAAATGTATTTGAGTACTATCAGAAATTGTTAAAAATTAAACTCGAATACAAAGTCATATCAAATGTTACAGAATCTGAACAAAATATTATTAATCTTATAGCACTTAACAATTCTGAACTTAACATAGGCAAGCCAACTAAATCATCAGGAAAGACTGCATATCAATCACTAATTACATCAATTAAAATTCTCAAAGCAAAAACTGCTGATGCTGTAATCACTTCTCCGGTTTCAAAGCATGCTTTTGAACTTGCCGGAATATACTATCCCGGACAAACTGAAATTCTTGCCAATGAGTGCAATTCTAAAAACTACATGATGATGTTTCTTTCAAGGAAAATGAATGCTGCACTTGCAACTATTCATATTCCAGTAAAAGATGTCAGCAAGTCGCTTTCAGTTAATCTTATCAAAGTTAAGATTCAGATTTTATTACAAACTTTGAAAAAAGATTTGGGAATTGATAAGCCCAAAATAGCAGTTCTTGGATTAAATCCTCACGCAGGTGAAAAGGGAAGAATAGGCAACGAAGAAAGAGATAAAATTATTCCTGCATTGAAATCATTTGGTGAAAATGTTTCAGGTCCTTTTGTTCCCGATGCTTTTTTTGCAAATCACCTTTATAAAAATTTTGATGCGGTTTTGGGAATGTATCACGATCAGCTTTTAATTCCATTTAAGATGATGAACTTTAACAACGGCATTAATTTCACTGCAGGATTACCAATTATCAGAACTTCACCAGACCACGGAACTGCTTTTGATATTGCCGGAAAAGGAATTGCAGATTACAAGAGTTTGTTAGCTGCATTCAGATATGCAAAAATCATTTCAACCAACCGCAGTAAAATTGAAAGATAATTACAAATATGTCTCAGATATT